>URRW01000061.1 GCA_900550285.1 uncultured Lachnospiraceae bacterium | reverse complement strand
TTTCATTACTATTTGTGCCGCCAGCCAAAGGCGGCGGAATGGAGATTTATATGAATATTGGATTTGATAATCAGAAGTATCTGCAGATGCAGTCCGAACATATCCGCCAGCGGATCTCCATGTTCGGCAACAAGCTCTATCTGGAATTCGGAGGCAAGCTTTTCGACGACTATCACGCTTCCAGAGTCCTGCCCGGCTTCGAGCCTGACAGCAAGCTCAAAATGCTGCTCCAGCTCAAGGATCAGGCAGAAATCGTCATCGCCATCTCCGCAGGCGCGCTGGAAACCAACAAAACCCGCCGCGACCTCGGGCTGACCTATGACCTGGAAGTGCTCCGCCTGACGGAAGCCTTCCGCAAGATCGGTCTGTATGTGGGCAGCGTCGTCATTACCCAGTACGCCGGACAGCCTGCTGCCGACCTGTTCCGCAAAAAACTGGAAACCCTCGGCATCCGCTGTTACGTCCACTACATCATCGAAGGCTATCCCGCAAATGTGGAAAAGATCGTCAGCCCCAAGGGCTACGGCAGAAATGATTATATCGAAACAAGCCGCCCGCTTGTGGTCGTTACCGCGCCCGGCCCCGGAAGCGGCAAAATGGCGACCTGCCTTTCCCAGCTCTATCACGAGCATCTGCGCGGCGTCAACGCAGGCTATGCCAAATTTGAGACGTTCCCGATCTGGAACCTGCCCTTAAAGCATCCCGTCAATCTGGCGTATGAAGCGGCGACCGCAGACTTAAACGACGTCAACATGATCGACCCGTTCCATCTGGAAGCCTACGGCGTCACGACCGTCAACTACAACCGCGACGTGGAGATCTTCCCCGTCCTGAGCGCGATTTTTGAGGAAATCCTCGGGGAATGCCCCTACAAATCCCCCACCGACATGGGCGTGAACATGGCGGGCAACTGCATCATCAACGACGAAGTATGCCGCGAGGCATCCTGTCAGGAGATCATCCGCCGCTACTATAACTGCCTCTGCGATCTAAAGCGCGGCAATTCCACGCCGTCTGTCCTGTACAAGCTTGAGCTTTTGATGAAGCAGGCGGGCATTACCGTCGCAGACCGCCGCGTCATCGCCGCCGCAATGGAGCGCGAGGCTGCAACCGGAGCGCCCGCCGCTGCCATCGAGCTGCCGGACGGTACTCTTGTGACCGGAAAGACGACCTCCCTGCTGGGCGCTTCCTCCGCCTGCCTGCTCAATTCCTTAAAAATACTGGCAGGGATCGACCATGAGCTGCATCTGGTGTCCCCGGAAGCCATCCGGCCGATCCAGTCGTTAAAAACCGACTACCTCGGAAGCCAGAATCCCCGTCTGCATACGGACGAGATCCTGATCGCGCTTTCCATCAGCGCAGCCACCGACGAAAACGCAGCCCGTGCGCTGGCTGCCATCCCGCTTTTAAAAGGCTGCGAGGTGCACTCCTCCGTCCTTCTTTCCTCTGTGGACGAGGGGATGTTCAAAAAACTTGATATGCACTTAACGTGCGAGCCAAAAACGGAGGATAAGAGTTCTTCCCAGGAACAGTAAACTTATTTTTCTCCGCAAAAAATCCGGGTAACTGCCCATCGCAGCCGCCCGGATTTTTTATGTGCTGAAACCTTATGATAATTTTTTCAAATAATGGCCAACAACCGTCACGCCCTCGTTCAGGACGATGAACGCCTGCGGATCGTACTTGTTTACGATCTCTTTCAGCCGCGGCAGCTCGTACTTGGAAATCAGTATGTAAAGCATATTCGACTTCTCGTTCGTATACGCGCCCGTGCTCTCCAGCCTCGTGATCCCTCTGTTGAGCGTCCGGAAAATCTCGTTTTCCAGCTCGGTGTCGTCCTTCTTCGTAATGATCCTGACCTCCACATTGATATTCTGGGAATGCTCATGATCCACCGCAAACGCGCTTACCGCCGCATAGATCAGGGAATAGATCACCGTCCCCACGTCAAAGAGGAACAGGCAGATACCATACAGGATGCCGTTTGCGATCAGGTTTACCTTGCCGACGCTTAAATTCTTTTTCCATTTTAAAAGCAGCAGCGCGATAATGTCCGTGCCGCCCAAGGAGCCTCCCATGCGCAGAGCGGTCCCCATGCCAAACCCGCACATCAGCGCGCCGATCACCGTGCTTCCAAGCACATCGTCCGGCAAAAGCGGCTCCGTCGGGATCGGGATCAGCGACAAAAACAGCGTTACCGCCGTCAGACAGCAGACCGTCTTTGCAAAAAAGCGCTTTCCGATGTCCTTCATGCTCAGAAGCAGCACCGGGATATTCACCGCGTAATAGATCAGTCCGGCAATGTCAAACTGTACCGGGATATGCAGATACGATACAAGCAGGGTACGGATGATCTGCGCAAATCCCATAACGCCTCCGCTGTAAAGCCCCGCCGGCACAACAAACAGGTTCACCCCTGCTGAATAGATCGCCGCCCCGCAGACTGCCAGCCCGAGCCGTTTGCCCTGCTCCTTCATCTCGACGCTCATTGTCTGCAAATGTTCTTTTGTCTTTCCCACAACGTTCCTCCTCGCCGCCGGCCTCTCCCGATCCGGCTGACCTATCACGTTTTTTATTTTTATTCTACTATTCCTGCCCCCGACTTTCAACTCCCAAAAATACAATTCAGATACAAATTTCCAAAAAAGTGTGCGCCTTGGCGCACACCCGCGCCGAGCGCGTTTGCCGTCAGGCAAT
>URRW01000060.1 GCA_900550285.1 uncultured Lachnospiraceae bacterium | reverse complement strand
GTACCGGATCGGGGATCTTCTGCACGCGCTGATGCTGGAATCCTACAACGATGCGGCGGTGATCATCGCAGAATATTACGGAAGCCGGATGGCAGGGCTTTCGGCGGACATTGCAGCGCACACGGCAGAGGAAAGTAAAAAGGCGGTGCTGGCATTTACGGCGGAAATGACGAAGAAGGCGCGGGCGCTGGGCTGTAAAAACACGTTTTTTGTGACGCCAAACGGTCTGGACGGGACGCTAGAGCTGTCCGAAAATGAGAAAAACAGCTCCTATGAGCACCATACGACAGCGGCGGAGCTTGCGGCGATCATGAGCTACTGCGTGGAAAAGTCTCCAAAGAAGGAAGCTTTTCTCGAAATTACACAGGCGCCCTCTTATACCTTCTGCGACCGGAAAAAGACGGAGGACGGCTGGCAGGAGGGAAGCCGGACGGTCGCCTGCACAAACCACAACGCTTTTTTGCAGATGATGGACGGGGCGCTGTCCGGGAAAACAGGCTTTACGGGAAAGGCGGGCTACTGCTATGTGGGGGCGCTTGAACGGGACGGGAAAAAGTTTGCGATCGCCCTTTTGGCATGCGGATGGCCGAACCATAAAAGCTGGAAATGGCACGACGCGCGGCTTTTGTATGAGCACGGGCTGGAGCATTATGAAATCAGGGAGATTCAGGAGGAAAAAACGCTGCCGGATGCGGCGGTCAAAAACGGGCAGGAGGCCTTTGTAAGGCTGGAATATCCGGAGGAAAGGATACCGCTTTTATTGTCGCAGCAGGATGAAGTAACGGTGGAATGGGATGTGCCAAAGGAGCTGGAAGCACCGGTTATAAAGGGCAGTCAGGTAGGGAAGGTATCCTATTTTGTGAACGGGAAGCCCTATCGGGAATTTCCGATAACAACGGCTGAAAATGTGCCGGAAATTACGTATTTTTACTGTATAACAAGGATAATCCAGAAGATTTTGCTGTAAAAGAACGATAAAATAATAGGAGAAAAGACGAAAATTCAAGTAAAATATTTCAAGTTTGTATCTGGCGGCGCTCCGATTTTCGTGGTATACTACAAAAGTACCCCGGTCAGACGGTCGGAGTAGAGATCGAATTGATCTATATGTATGACAATATAAGATGGAGGGCTTAAAAATGAGCAATACTTCACAAGCAAGTCGAAGAATCAACGCTTTACTCGATCCAAACAGTTTCGTTGAGATCGGTGCGAAGGTTACTGCCAGAGCGACGGATTTCAATCTGAAACAGACACCAACTCCTTCAGACGGCGTGATCACCGGTTACGGGATCATCGATGGCAGCCTTGTGTATGTGTACAGTCAGGATGCTTCCGTATTGGGAGGGAGCGTCGGCGAGATGCATGCCCGCAAGATCGTGCGGCTGTATGAGCTGGCGATGAAGACGGGCGCGCCGGTGATCGGGCTGATCGATTCTGCGGGGCTCCGCCTTCAGGAGGCGACGGACGCGTTAAATGGTTTCGGCGAGATTTACCGCAGCCAGGCGCTGGCTTCCGGCGTGATCCCGCAGATCACGGCGGTGTTTGGAAGCTGCGGCGGCGGGCTGGCGCTGATCCCGGGGCTGACGGATTTTACTTTTATGGAAAAAGAGGGCGCGAAGCTGTTCGTCAATTCCCCGAATGCCATCGCAGGCAATTATACGGAGAAATGCGACACCTCTTCGGCGGCGTTCCAGAGCGAAAAAAGCGGGCTGGTTGATTTTACCGGGGAAGAGGGAGAGATCCTTTCAGGCATCCGCGAGCTGATCGGAATGCTTCCCGCCAATAACGAAGACAACGATTCCTATGAAGAATGCACGGACGATTTAAACCGCGTCAATCCGGAGTTGATCTCCTGTGTGGGGGATACGGCGCTGGCGCTTTCCATCCTTGCGGACAACGGCAGGTTCGTAGAGGTAAAGGGCAGCTATGCAAAGGATATGGTAACCGGATTTTTACGGCTCAACGGAGATACGGTAGGCGCGGTCGCAAACCGCAGCGAGGTATATGACGAAGAGGGGAACATCGCAGAGAAGTTTGACGAAGCCCTTTCGGCGGCGGGCTGTGAGAAGGCGGCGGAGTTTGTGGATTTCTGCGACGCTTTCGGGATCCCTGTCCTGACGCTCACAAACGTGAAGGGCTATGCAGCCTGCGAGTGCTCCGAAAAGCGCATCGCAAAGGCGGCGGCAAAGCTGACGGCGGCATTTGCAAACGCTTCGGTGCCGAAGGTAAACGTGATCTGCGGCAAGGCGTTTGGCAGCGCCTATAACGTGATGAATTCAAAGGCTCTGGGAGCCGATATTACATATGCGTGGCCGACGGCACAGATCGGCATGATGGACGCAAGGATCGCGGCAAAGATCATGTGCGACGGGCAGGATGCAGCGATGCAGGATGCCTTTGCGGCAGACTATGAGAAGCTGCAGACGAGCGCAGAAAGCGCGGCGCAGCGAGGCTATGTGGATCAGATCATCGAGGCGGCGGATACGAGAAAATATGTGATCGGCGCGCTGGAGATGCTGTTTACAAAGCGGGAGGAGCGTCCGGCAAGAAAGCACGGCACAGTCTAGGAAAGGGAGCTGTTTCATTATGAAAAAATTTTTGCTGCTATTAGGCATGGTGACCTGCATCTTTGGCGCGGCGGCATGCGGGAAAGCGGAAACGGAACAGACAGCCGATACCCCTAAGTTTAACGAAGAGGCTCTGATCGATGCGGCAAACCAGATGATCGACGGGATGAATCAGGTCGTGGCAAGCGGCATGCAGGAGCAGTATGCTGAGGACGCCATGTACAGCGCAGGGCTTGCAAGCTGGGAGAGCGCGTTAAAGGAGCTTGGGGAATATAAAGGCGTCACAGGTCATGAAGTTACAATGGATAAAGACGGCGCAGTGATCAAAGCGACGGTCAGCGGTACAGATCACAATGCGGTTGTTACCCTGAATGTGGATGCAAAAGGCTACCTCACGGGGATTTTTGCAGACGTGGAATATTCCTTCGGGGAGCGGATGACAAATGCGGCGCTCAATACGGTGATGGGAATGGGGACGGTATTCGCTGTCCTGATCATCATGATCGGCTGCATCAGCTGCTTTAAATTCATCCCGGCACTTGAAAAGAAGTTTTCCAGAAAAAAGAAAAAGGCGCCCGGCACAGAAAATACGGCGCAGCCTGCGCCCGCCGTTTTGCCGGCGGGAGAGCCTGCCTTGGCAGCGCCGGTGCAGGATGAGGAGCTGGCAGCGGTGATCGCGGCGGCGATCGCGGCAAGCGAAGG
>URRW01000059.1 GCA_900550285.1 uncultured Lachnospiraceae bacterium | reverse complement strand
AAAATTCCATCGCCTCTTCTCCGATCAGAAGTTCCATTCTCGAATACTCATGCAGCATATCTGTCCTGCCTTTCTCTTACGGTTATCATTGATTTTCCTATTATACTATATACTTCCCATCCCCCGCAAGCATTCTAACCATTTTTTGTGAGGATTCCCCTCGCCTCTATTTTTTCATCTTAGGCTGAAAAACAACACTTGCCAGATATCCGAAGATCAAAGCTGCGCTGATTCCTCCTGCACTGGCGGTAAAACCTCCGGTAAAAATCCCCAGAATCCCTTCCTTATCCACTGCTTCCTTCACTCCCTGAAACAGCAGATGCCCAAATCCTATGAGCGGTACCGTAGCTCCGCCATGGGCATAATCCACCAGCGGCTGATAAAATCCTACCGCACTCAAAAGCGCCCCCGAACATACCAGAAGAACCATAATCCTGCCCGGCATCAGCTTTGTTCTGTCCAAAAGGATCTGCACCAGCGCACAGATCAGACCTCCCACCCAAAATGCATTGATATACTCCATCAGTTTCCCTCCTTATCCAAACCTTCCAGAATCACCGCCTGAGCAATCCCCGGAACACTGCTTCCCTCATAGAAACTCACTTTCGACATCAGCGCTCCCGTCGGCACAAACAAAACCTTTTTCCATTCTCCACGAATGATTTTCGGAAGAATATATCCGGCAAGAACCGAAGCCGAACAACCGCAGCCGCTTCCGCCGGAATGGGTATCCTGCTTTTTGCAGTCGAAGATCTCAATGCCGCAGTCCATGTGCTGAGGCGCGATGTCCGTTTTGGAGTCCAGCAAAAGGTCGATCAGCGCGCGCTGTCCGATCTTTCCAAGATCCCCGGTAATGATCCTGTCATAATAGGAAGGGCTGCGCCCGAAATCCTTTAAATGCTGCAGGATCGTATCCGCGGCGGCAGGAGCCATGCAGGCCCCCATGTTCATGGAATCCTTCAGTCCGTAATCGACGATTTTTCCGGGGGTCAGCCCGGTGACGGCGGCTCTGGCTTTGGGCGTTTTTTGGGCGTCCAGGATAAAAGCGCCGCTTCCGGTTACGGTCCATGTGGCAGAAAGGGGGCGCTGGTTTCCGTACCCCAGAGGAAAACGGAATTCTTTTTCGGCGCTGGCAAAATGGCTGCTCGTGACGCAGGCGGCGCGGTCTGCAAAGCCGCCTGCGACAGCCATGGAAGCAAGGCTGAGCGACAGCCCGCAGGTGGAGCATGCGCCGTAAAGACCGAAAAGCGGGCGTTCGTACTGCATCAGCCCAAAGCTTGTGGCAATGCTTTGCCCGAGCAGGTCGCCGGCAAAAAGGCAGCGGATGTCCGTGGAGTGAAGCCCGGCATTTTGGATGGCAAGGTGGAGGGCGTCCCGCTGCAGGCTGCTTTCGGCGTCCTCCCATGTGGAGCAGCCAAACAGATCGTCGTCGCCGGTTAAGTCGAACAGGCTGCCAAGGGGGCCTTCGCCCTCTTTTTTCCCGGCGACGGATGCGCTGGCACGGATATAGACCGGGGACAAAAGGCGGATGCTCTGCTGTCCGCACATCTGCCCGGCGCGTGGAAAGGATGTATGTCCTGTTTCTGAACTATTCATAAAAATCTCCGTTCCCATCTGAAAACAGATGTATCATGGTTCTGCTGTTTTACAGCGTCTGCAGGAAATAGTATGCCTGCTTTTCCCGAAAAAAATTCCGAAAAAACTGTACAAACCAAAAGGATTGCTATAGAATGGTTCGCATAAAAAATGCGGAAACAATATTTCGGAAGTATGAGGGTGAAGGAATGACAAAGGATTTGACGAAAGGAACGCCGTGGAAGGTGATCGCCAAATTTTCACTGCCGGTCATTGGCGGTAATTTATTCCAGCTGTTTTATACGCTGGCAGATACGGTAATCGTAGGAAGGACACTGGGGGCGGAGGCGCTGGCGGCGGTCGGCGCGACGGCGACGATCGTGTACTTTGTGCTCTGTTTTATTCAGGGGCTGACGGGAGGCTTTGGCATTTTGCTGGGACAGGCGTTCGGCGCGGGAGATGAACGTCAAATGAAAGAATCGGTCGGCGCTTCCTATTGGATCTGTACGATATTTTCGGTATTTTCCACGATTCTGTGCTGTTGCCTTGTGGATGGTATATTGAGGATGATGAACACGCCGGGAGACATTTATGAAAGGGCATACCGGTATCTGTTCATTATTTTTATCGGCAACGGAGCTGCGGTTTTTTATAATATGATTTCCAATATGCTGCGCGCGCTGGGGGATTCCAAAACGCCGCTGTATTTTCTTGTTTTTTCGTCGCTGCTGAACGTGGTTTTGGATATTGTGTTCATCGTGCCCTGCAATATGGATGTGGCGGGCGCGGCGTGGGCGACGGTTTTATCGCAGGCGGTATCGGCGGCTCTGTGCATATGGTATGCGGGCAAAAAATTTGAAGTAATGCGTCTGAACAGGCAGGAGCGGAGGTTTCAGCCTGACGCTGTAAAACGGCATTTGAAAATTGGATTTCCGATGGGCTTTCAGATGTCTGTGATGTGCATTGGACAGCTGGCAATGCAGGCGGCGGTCAACCGGATCGGGACGGAAGCAATCGCGGGGTATACGGCGGCAAAAGCGGATCAGCTGGCTGTGCTTGTGGATAACGCGGTGGGGATCGGCATCGCAGGATATGTGGCGCAGAATTTCGGCGCAGGAAAGATCGAAAAGGAGTATGGCATTGTTTTTTAATGCTGACTTTGTTAAACTTTGGAATGGGAGCGCTTCTTTTGGCAGGGCAGGGATATGTGGTTCCGATGTTTGTAGCGGAGCCGACGGCTCAGATTATGGCGTATGCCAGAGATTATTTGTATGTGATCGTGCCGTTTTATCTGTTTTTGGGGGCGCTCATGGTATACCGGACAGCCATCCAGAGCGTCGGGAATACATGGGCTCCCTTTGCAGCCTGCGTGATCGAGCTGGCAGCCCGGGTACTGTGCGCCCTGGTGGTATCTGAAGCGTTCGGGTACAAGGCAATCTGTTTTTCCACGCCCTTTGCGTGGATGACAGCGCTGCTTCTTCTGATCCCTGTGTATATCGGGATTGCGCAGAAATGGAAACGAAAAAAACGGTAATACTAGGAAAAAACAATGGGAGACAATGCCCATTGCAAAAGAGGATTAAAAAATGCAGAAAGCAGTATTGGTAGGGGTAAATTTAAACGACGATCCGGACTTTATGCACTCGATGGAGGAGCTGGAAAGTCTGGCGGAGGCATGTGAGATCGAAACGGCGGCGCGCGTGACACAGAATCTTCCCGCAGCGAACAACGCCTTTTATATCGGGACGGGAAAGGTGGGGGAGGTCAGAAACCTCGTCGCCATGACGGACGCCGACTGTGTGATCTTTGACAATTCCCTGACGCCGTCCCAGCAGAGGAACCTTCAAAAGGAGCTGGACACGGCGGTGTGGGACAGGACGAATCTGATTCTGGAGATTTTTAGCCGCAGGGCGCGGACGAAGGAAGCGAAGCTTCAGGTGGAGAGCGCAAACCTTCAATATATGCTGCCGCG
>URRW01000058.1 GCA_900550285.1 uncultured Lachnospiraceae bacterium | reverse complement strand
CCTCCACGGCGCGGCTGGCGATCTGGGCAATCGGCAGGGTGCGCAGCGCCGCCGCTTCCGCTTTCCAAAAAAGCCGGCACTTTGCGCCCCCCGCTTCCATTTACGATCTGGTTTCCTATGCGGAGCCGATCGTTTCCATCGGAAACCAGACCGGGGAAGGATGGTTTCTGACCGGCGAAATGGTGGAGCTGATCCATCAGGGCGTAAACAATATCGTCTGCACCCAGCCCTTTGGCTGTCTGCCGAACCATGTGGTCGGAAAAGGCGTGATCAAAGAGCTGCGCCGCCGCTATCCTGCGTCCAATGTGGTCGCCATCGACTACGACCCGGGCGCAAGCGAGGTAAACCAGCTAAACCGCATCAAGCTGATGCTGTCCACCGCGCAGAAAAATCTGAAAAAAGAATGTTAAAAATTTTTTCAAAACGATCCCGTTGGTTTTTGCGTCTTTATATGATAGAATAGTACATCGGACACAAAAGCTGTCCGCAAGGAGGTATTCCTATGAAAAAATGTGTACATTATCTGTCTGCAGCACTGTGCGCGCTGTTTCTTTTGTCTTTCCCGATCCAGACGCGCGCTGCCTGGACGCCGCAGCCGCTGCCTGCCGCAGCCGTGGACACCGTATTTGGCGATTCCCGCTATATCGATCCCGCCTGGCTGACCAAAAAGGTTACCATTTCCTATCAGGGAACTACATGGGTAACCGGGATGGACGCGTTCAGAGATATGCCCGTGCGCCTCACCAACGCAAACGGCGCGATCGACTGCACCTTTTTAAATACGGATGTGTTTTCATCCTATTTTTCCGCGATCAACGCCCAGCTGGCGGCGCTGACGCAGGCTCCGGCAGCTCCCGTATTTGACAACGGCGCCGGAAGCTACATCAAAAAGGAGGCGGCGGCACATTACGAAGCAGTTCCGTCCATGCCCGACTGGCTGGCACAGACGATCCGCAACATGATCCTGACCGGGGCATGCAGCGACATCACACAGGAGCTCACGCCCGCGCTGTTAACGCAGGTGACCGGAAACGGCAGCGTCGTGACAAGCTCGGATTTCGTTCTGGCAGGAAGCTGCACGACCAGCTTTAAAACAAGCAGCGCCAACCGGAGCAGCAACATCGAGGTAGGCGCATCCCGCTTAAACAACCTGATCGTCATGCCCGGACAGACCGTTTCCGTCAGCGACACGATCCTGCCCCGCACCCGTAAAAACGGCTACAAGGAGGCTGGCGTTTATGCAAACGGCGTACATACCACAGGGCTTGGCGGAGGCGTCTGCCAGATTTCCTCTACCGTTTACAACGCGGTCAAAAACGCCGGGCTTACCGTAACCGAACGCAAAGCCCACAGCATGCCCGTCTCCTACCTTCCAAAGGGTCTGGACGCGGCGATCGCCGCAGGGTCGAAGGATTTAAAATTCCGCAACGACTATGCTGCGCCTGTCGTGATCTATACCGACACGGCAAACAAACAGCTTACCGTAAACGTCGTCGTGTGGAATCAGGAGCTTGCAGGACGCTCCTTTAAGCTTTGGGCAAAGCAGACTGGGGCGCTTTCTGCCGACACCTACTTTACTACCTATCAGGACGGCAAAGAGGTGAGCACCGTCTTTGTAGGCACGTCCCGCTACCTGCCTTACCGCGAAGAGGGCGAAGAAGAATAAACGGATTCCTGTCCGCCAAAAACAATACGGCAAAAAAACAGTACGGCTGCAGCCCATAGATCGCTGCAGCCGTACTGTTTTTTTGATCTGTTTTTTTAGTCCCTTTTTAAATAATGATGCACACCATCCCGCCTGTGGAATCGTTTACGATCTTCTGCATCGTATCCTGAAGCTTCGTCTGGCTTTCCTCATCGATCATGGAAATTTTGGCGCTGATGCCGTCGTTGACGAGCTGCTCTACCGTTTTCCCGAAAATATTCGTCTCCCAGATCCCGTCGTCCTTCCCGTTTTCATCAATATAGCCGATCAGATCCCGCGCCTGCTGCTCCGTTCCCACGATCGGTGCGATCTCCGTTACCACGTTTGCCCGGATAAAATGCAACGACGGGCTTTCCGCCTTGATCTTCACGCCGTATTTGCTGCCGTGCCGGATCACCTCCGGACGCTCCAGCCGGATCTCCTCCCGATCCGGAAGCACCACGCCATAGCCCTTGGAGCGGACTGCCTGCATGGCGGAAAGAACTCTGGAATATTCCCGTTTCATCTCCGCCATCTCCTTTAACGTCTGCATCAGCTCATACTCGCCGCCGATCTTTTCCCCCACCATCTCGCTCAGCATTTCATAATAATACTGATCATCCATATCCAACACGACCCGGATACAGCCGTCCGCCATATTGATCCTTTCCACCATACAGCGGCGGATGTAATCGCCGGAAAGGCTGACCGGATGCTCTGCCACGTCCCGGATCGTATGGATCGAAGCCATCAGCTCCCGGATCCGCTCGATCATGTCTGCCTTCATCCGATGGGACGCCGGAAGCATTTCCACCCATTTCGGCATATAAAATTCCACCATCGTTACCGGGAATTCATAGAGCACCGCTTCCATAATATGGCGAATGTCCTCTTCCTTCAGCTGGGCGCAGTTGACCGGCATCGCGCACACCTGATACCGCTCCCGAAGCTGCCTTGCCGCATCTTCCGCCTCTACGCTGTAGGGGCGCGCGGAATTGACGAGCACGCAGAACGGCTTTCTTAATTTTTTCAGCTCCTGGATCGTCTTTTCCTCCGCATCCAGATAGCTTTCCCGCGCAAGATCCCCAAAGCTTCCGTCCGTCGTCACCACAATACCGATCGTGGAATGGTCCGTGATCACCTTCCGCGTCCCCAGCTCCGCCGCCTGCGTAAACGGGATCTCCTTTTCAGACCACGGCGTTTTTACGAGGCGTTCCGCCCCGTCCTCCATATGCCCTGCCGCCCCGTTTACCATAAATCCCACGCAGTCCACAAGCCGGACGCGCACATTTACATCGCTGCCAAGCTTTAAAGACGCCGCCTCCTGCGGAATAAACTTCGGCTCCGTCGTCGTGACCGTCTTTCCGCCCGCGCTCTGGGGAAGTTCGTCCTGCGCCCGTACCTTTCCCGCCTCATCGCTCATATAAGGAAGCACCGCTGCGTCCATGAACCGCTTGATAAACGTTGATTTTCCGGTTCGCACCGGCCCCACCACTCCTATGTAGATTTCTCCGCCTGTCCGCTTCTGCATATCGCGGTAAAGATTTTGTGTATCCAAATTTCCATTCTGCAGATTTTCCATAAAAAATCCCCTTCCGTCTGTGCTGTTACACTATATGCACCGGAAGGGGATTTCATGTTTTAAATTGTTGAAAACCGTTTACTTCATTACGACTTTTTTAAAGCTCTTTTTGCCGCGCTTTAATGTGATGCCGTCGCCGACAAGCGCCTCGCCCGCATACAGCTTTTTCACGTCCGTGATCTTCTCGCCGTCCACGGATACGCCGCCCTGTTCCACGCTGCGGCGCGCCTCGGAACGGGATGCGGACAGCCCGGATTTTACAAGCAGCCCTAAAATGTCGATGTTTCCATCTAAAAGATCAGCTTCCGTCAGCTCGGTCGTGGGGATCTCCGCGTCAGCCCCGCCTGCAAACAGCGCCTTTGCGCCCGCTTCCGCCTTGTCCGCTTCCTCCTTGCCGTGAACAAGCTCGGTCAGCTCGTGCGCCAGGATCTCTTTTGCCGTATTTAACTGGCTGCCCTCCCATTTTTCCATCTCGAGGATCTGCTCGATCGGTAAAAAGGTAAGCATTTTCAGGCATTTTAAAACGTCCGCGTCGGAAACGTTTCTCCAGTACTGGTAAAACTCAAACGGGGAAGTCTTGTTGGGATCAAGCCATACCGCGCCCTTCTGGGTCTTGCCCATCTTCTTTCCTTCGGAATTTAACAGCAAAGTGATCGTCATCGCATAAGCGTCCTTGCCCAGCTTCCTGCGGATCAGCTCCGTGCCGCCCAGCATGTTCGACCACTGGTCGTCGCCGCCGAACTGCATGTTGCAGCCGTATTTCTGGAACAGCATGTAAAAGTCGTAGCTCTGCATGATCATGTAGTTAAACTCAAGGAAGCTCAAGCCCTTTGCCATACGCTGCTTGTAGCACTCCGCGCGCAGCATGTTGTTGACGGAAAAGCATGTGCCGAC
>URRW01000057.1 GCA_900550285.1 uncultured Lachnospiraceae bacterium | reverse complement strand
AGAAAAGCCAGAAGAATTTTTTAATATTGTGCAAACTAATACAAAAGATTTATAAATCCACAGTTTTGCAATTTCACACCCCTACACCCAAAGCAGTTACTCTTAGGATTGACTGCTTTTTAAAAAGACACCATTTGGGTATAATGATGTCTTTTGGGTGTTATTCTATAGGTCATGTCAAGGCTCATTCTATCGTGGGAAATTCGTGGTAAAATAAATGGTTTTCTATACCTCAAAATACTTGAAAGTATCGTGTTTATGCGGATAATCGAAAATTAGATATAAAGAGCCCATTTCATTCTTATCAGCAAAAGCTTATCCGGCAGACACCGCACCTCCTATTCCAGATACATATCCCGAAGCTGTTTTAACTCTGCCTCGCTCAGTCCCAGCCCTTCCGTCAGATACCCTTTTTCCGAGCCGTATCTTTCTTCCAGCGCATCCAGAAGCTTCTCCATATAGCTCCGATTTACCCCCGTCAGATACCGGACGCACGCGATTTCTTCCGGATCGTCGGTCAGTTTTGCCGCGCAGCTTCCCATATATTCGATCTGCTCCCTGAAAAATTCATTGGTCAGCTCAAAATCCCGCAGCGCCGTCTCGCGGTTTACGCCCAGCGCCAAAAGCAGCAGTACCGCCGCCGCTCCCGTCCGGTCCTTACCGCCGGTGCAGTGCCATAAAACCGCCCTTTCCCCGCCGTTTTCCAGCAGGATCCTGAAAAATGCGCGGTATCCCTGCACTGCCGCCGCAGAAAAGGCGATGTCTGAATACATCCGGTCAGAAACAAATCCGCTCCTTACGACTTTTAAAAGAACGGACGCCGGGTTTTCATCCCCTTTTTCGTAAATTCCCGCTACCGTTGCTCCTGCCGCCGAATCCATGTCCTCCTCCAGCACCTTTATATGGATATTTTTCACGCCCTCAATCTCAGGATCCGGCGCTGCATCACGCTCCGAAGAAGTCCGAAAATCCACCACCGTGCCCAGATGATAAAGATCCTTAAGCGCCGCCAGCTCCTCTTTGGGCGCATCCGAAAGCTTTGCCGTGCGCAGCAACAGCCCCCGTTTCACATGCCGCCCGTCCGCCGCCTCATAGCCGCCAAGCTCCCGCGCGTTTTCGATCCCCGCCGTTAAAAGTGCCTGCGCCTCCTTTGTTACCGGCTGTCCCGCGCCTTCGTAAAAACGGAAAATTTCTTCCAGATACGGCTGCAGCACCTCATTAGGCGCCCGGTAGATCTCATGGCGCACTCCCGGCACAAATACAAGCCTGCCGTCTGCGATTCGTGAAATAAACCGCTCCTGCGGCTCTGCCTTCACAAGCTTGTCCTGTTCTGCCTGAAACAAAAGCACGGAAGCCTTTACCTTCTCTGCCTGCCGTCTGCTGACGACAAATTTCCCCGCATTGATCGCCTCCTTGCCCCAGTAATAGCTGCCCGACGAGGTCTGATAGCGTTCGTCCTCCCGCCGTTTTTTCATATACCAGGCATGGCGCGCCTCAGAGCTTGCGGAACACTCCTCAAAGCGCTCCTCAGGGTCAAACGCCGACTGCGTAAAAAGCCGCTTGTCCCCTTTTCCGCGAAGCACCTCCACGTCGCACAGCACCCGTGCCGCCCACGCCGGACAGCCTCCCAGCTTTACGCCAAGCATCGGGGCCGTCAGGACCGCCCTTTTAAAATCATCCGGATACTGCTCCAGATAAAAAGCCCCGATGCAGCCGCCCATTGAATGCGCAAACAGATAGAGCGGGCCTTCCTTTGCCATCGGCTTTACCTTCGTCTCCACAAAATGATGCAGATCCTTCACATAACGGGAAAACAGCTCGATATGCACAACCGTCATATCCTCTACCTCCCGCATGGAACGCCCGTGCCCGCGGTGGTCCATGATCGCTGCCTGATAGCCCTCCCGGTAAAAATAATAGATCAGTTCATAATATTTCAAACAGGATTCCGTAAATCCATAACTGATCACGATCGTCCCTTTTGCGTCCTTCTGCGGATACAGCTCATAATACAGCCCCTTGTCCCCGGACAATTTCATTATGCCGCTTTTTCGGATCTTCTGTAAAAAAAGCTCTGCCTCCTTTTCCATCCGCTCCTCCAGCATCTCCTCTTCAAAACAGGAAATCCGGCATTTTCCAGTCAGCTCCAGCGTTTCTTTTTTCATACGTCCCAATCCCGTTCCATTTTTATTTCCGCCGCAGCCTTGATCAGCTCCACACAGCCCCGGACGCCGAATTCACTGCTGTCCAGCAAAAGATCCTTGCCTTCCTTCTGATCCCAGTTGCGGTCTGTAAAATATTCATAATAATTGCGCCTCGTCTTATCCATGTGCCGGATTACCCGCTGTGCCTCGTCCTCGCTGAAGCTGTAGCGCTTCATGACAGTCCGGATCCTGCTTTCCAGCGGCGCATAAATAAATACCTTCAATACCTCCGGACGGTTGCGGAGCACATAATCCGCCCCTCTTCCGACAAAAACGCAGGATTCCCCTCTTTTTACGATCGAGCGGATCACTTCCGCCTGCGCCCTGTATATCTTTTCATTCCGGCTTTCCTGAATCAGATCCAGCCCCGGCGACAGCTCCAGAAAACGCCCGATCAGCTTTTCATCCGCATTTCCCGCCACGCTTCTCTCGATGCCCGCCTTTTTGGCAGCCATGTCGATCAGGTTGCGGTCATAAAAGCCGATCCCCAAGGACCGCGCAAGCTGATCCCCGATCTCCCTGCCGTTGCTGCCAAAGCTCCTTCCGATCGTAATGATCATCTGTCCCTTCATAAAAGCCTCCCTTCCTGTCTGAAAAGACATCCTTTTCCTTTCAGTATAACGGATTTGAAAAGCCGTTACAAGCGGACGGAAAAGTTTTTTTGTCCCATAAAAATCAGCAGGACGCAAAAAAACCGCCGGAAACCGGCGGCTGTCGCACTTAAAGGGGGGGGATGGCGGGACGCCCTCTTTTCAGAAAACATCCCGCCTGATTTTATGGGTTGATAACTTCTCAACTCGGCTCTATTCTAAACGAAGTCAAAATGGTTGTCAATCGTTTATACGAAAATATTTCCAACCAGATATACCGCCCACGCTGCAATCCACGCGATCACGCACTGACCAACAACGACGCCTGCCGCCCATTTTGCGCCCAGCTCCCTTTTGATGGAAGCCACTGCCGCCACACACGGCGTATACAAAAGGCAGAATACAAGAAGGCTTACCGCAGACAGCGGAGAAAGGACAGCCGTAAGCGCCTGCGTGGAGCCAAACAGCACCGACAGCGTGGATACCACGCTCTCCTTTGCCATAAATCCGGTAATCAGCGCCGTCGAGATCCGCCAGTCGCCAAAGCCCATCGGCGTAAAGACAGGCGCGATCACCCCCGCCGCCATCGCCAGTATGCTGTCCTTGGAATCCGCCACAATGTTTAAGTGCATATCGAAGGTCTGTAAAAACCAGATGATCAGCGTCGCTCCAAAGATCACCGTAAACGCCCGCTGCAAAAAGTCCTTCGCCTTATCCCAGAGCAGATGTCCTACATTTTTTGCGCCGGGCATCCGGTAATTGGGAAGCTCCATCACAAACGGGACAGCCTCTCCGCCAAACATTGTTTTCCGCAAAAGAAGCGCCGCCAAAATCCCTGCCGCCATGCCGCCGAAATACAGCGCGATCATCACAAGCGCCCCGTGCTCGGGGAAAAATGCCGCCGCAAAAAAGGCGTAGATCGGAAGCTTTGCAGAGCAGCTCATAAAGGGCGTCAAAAGGATCGTCATTTTCCGGTCCCGCGCAGACGGCAGCGTCCGGCTTGCCATGACGCCCGGAACCGTACATCCAAACCCGATCAGCATCGGCACGATGCTCCTGCCCGATAAGCCGATCTTGCGCAGCAGTTTATCCATTACAAACGCCACCCTCGCCATATATCCGCTGTCCTCCAGCATCGACAAAAAGAAAAACAGCGTCACGATGATCGGCAGAAAGCTCAGCACGCTTCCCACGCCGTTAAAAATCCCGTCAATCACAAGCGAATGCACAACCGGATTGACATTCCATGCCGCCATCTGCCGGTCCGCCAGATCTCCCAGCGCCGTGATCCCCAGATCCAGAAGATCTGCCAGAAACTTTCCGATCACGCCGAAGGTCAGATAAAACACGAGTCCCATGATCCCGGCAAAGCAAGGCAGTGCCGTGTATTTTCCCGTCAGGATGCGGTCGATCTTTTCACTGCGGATATGCTCTTTGCTCTCCCGGGGGCGCACCACGGACTGTTCGCACACC
>URRW01000056.1 GCA_900550285.1 uncultured Lachnospiraceae bacterium | reverse complement strand
TGTGCTTCAGGATTTCGGGAATATTTATATCGGGGCGCGCTATACTTACGGGGAAATGGTGTCCGGGGACGAGATGCCGTTTAAGTGGAAGGCGATCGTGCGCCACTATTTTTTGAAAGAGGTTTCTCCGGAAACGACAATGGAAAACCACATCTTTTTTATGAAGGAAGAGGATTTGTCTTACCAGACGTTAAAGGAGCTGAAGGCGTCCTTTAAGATGAGCGTGTGGTCGGAGGAAAAGGGGCGCTATGAGAGCCGCGAGTATAAAATAACGGACATCATCCATAATGGGGAGCTGCATGGGAAAATGGACCAGATCGTGGTGGAGGAGCTGCATCTGGGAAAGCTTTCCCTGCTGTCCTTTGCGGTGTGATTCCGTCAGAAACCAGATGCCGCCTATGCGGCAGATTGCGAGGAAACGATGAGGATTGAGGATTTATCCGCTTATGAGATCATAAAGAAAGACAATATCACAGATCTTGGCTCAAAAGGTTATCTTCTGCGCCACAAAAAAAGCGGCGCGCGGGTGGCGCTGCTTGCAAACGACGACGAGAACAAGGTGTTTTATATCGGCTTTAAGACGCCCCCGGCAGACAGCACGGGCGTGGCGCATATTTTGGAGCACTCCGTGCTGGAAGGCTCGAAGGATTTTCCGGTAAAGGATCCGTTTATCGAGCTGGTAAAGGGCTCGATGAATACCTTTTTAAATGCGATGACCTATCCGGATAAAACGCTGTATCCGGTGGCAAGCTGCAACGACAAGGATTTTGCGAATCTGATGCACGTATATATGGACGCCGTTTTTTATCCTGCCATTTACAGGGAGCCCCGGATCTTTTATCAGGAGGGCTGGCATTATGAGATGGAGGACAAGAGCGACGAGTTAAAGATCAACGGCGTCGTATATAATGAAATGAAGGGGGCGTTTTCTTCCCCGGACGATGTGCTGGACCGCGAGATCGTAAGAGGGCTGTTCCCGGATACCGTTTATGCCAACGAATCCGGCGGAGACCCGGATGCGATCCCGGATCTGACCTACGAACAGTTTTTGGCGTTCCACAGCAAATATTATCATCCCGCAAACAGCTATATCTATCTGTACGGCAACATGGATATGGCAGAACGCCTGACATGGATGGATGAACATTATCTTTCCCATTTCGACAGGATCGAGGCAGATGTTGAGATCGGCGTGCAGAAGCCTTTTTCTGAGCCGAGGGAGGCAAGAAAGACTTATTCCATCACGGAAAGCGAGCCGGTAGAGCACAATACTTACCTGACCTGCAGCATTGCGGCGGGAGACGTGCTTGACAGGGAGGAATATATCGCGTTCCAGATTCTGGACTACGCCCTTTGTTCTTCACAGGGGGCGCCTTTAAAGCAGGCGCTTCTGGATGCCGGCATCGGTGAGGACGTATACAGCGATTATGACAACGGGACGCGCCAGCCTTATTTTTCCATCGTGGCAAAGGGGGCGGAGGAATCCCAGAAGGAGGAGTTTCTCCGTGTGATCGAAGAGACGCTTGCAAAGCTGTCCGAAGGCGGCCTGGATAAAAAACGTCTGCTGGCGGGGCTTAATTATTATGAGTTTAAATACCGGGAAGCGGATTTCGGCATTTATCCGGCGGGGCTGATGTATGGGCTGCAGGTAATGGACAGCTGGCTTTATGACGAGACAAAGCCGTTTATCCATATCGAGGCGGGGGATACGTATGCAGCGCTGCGCGAAAAGATAGATACCCGCTATTTTGAAAAGCTGATCTCGGAAAAACTGCTGCACAATCCGCACAGGAGCGTTCTCGTTCTTGCCCCCGAGAGAGGGCTGACGGCAAAGAAGGACGCAGAGCTGGCAGAGCGTCTGGCGGCATATAAGGAATCCCTCCCGGAAAAAGAGCTGGAAAGCATCGTGGAGCAGACGAAGAACCTGCAGGCGTTTCAGGAAGAACCCGACCGTCCGGAGGATCTGGCAAAGATCCCGCTTTTGTCCAGAGAGGACATCCGCAGGAAGGTGGAGCCGGTGATTCTGGAAGAGCGCAGGGTGGGCGATACAAAGCTGATCTATCATCCGATCCCCACAAACGGCATCGGTTATTTCCGGCTTTTGTTTGATGTGACGGACGTTTCGGCAGAGCTGTTTCCCTATATCGGCATTTTAAAGGCGGCGTTTGGTCTGGTGGATACGGAAAAATACAGCTATCAGGAGCTGTTTACGCAGACGGATCTTTTGACGGGAGGCATTGTTCCCGTGACGAACCTGTATCCGGATGCAAAAGACTTATCCCGCAGACGGATCACCTTTGAGGTCAAGGGCAAGGCATTTGATAAAAACCTTGCGGATGCGATGGCGCTGACAGAGGAAATGGTATTGCGGTCGGATTATTCCGATACAAAGAGGCTCTATGAGATCCTTGCAGAATTAAAATCCCGCCTGCAGTCGTCCATGATGTCGGCTGGGCATGTGGTTGCCGGCGGCAGGGCGGTATCCTATTTTTCGGAAAATGCGGCGATCCAGGAAGTGTTAAGCGGCATGGATTTTTACCGCCTGCTGGAAAAAATCTGCAAAGACTGGGAAAATGAGGGCGCAAAGACGGCGAAAAAGCTGGCGGCGCTTTCCCGGCAGATCTTCTGCAGGGAAAACCTTTTGCTGGACTTTATTTCGCAGGATGAAGCTGTTTATGAGCAGTTCAGCGCGCTGGCAGACGGGCTGATCGGGAAGCTGCCGGCAAAAGAGGCGGCAGGCATGCCGTATCATATCGAGCCTGTGCGCAGGAACGAAGGCTTTTTATCGGCGTCCCAGGTGCAGTATGTGTGCCGCGCGGGCAACTTTTTAAAGCACGGGCTGCCCTATACCGGCGCGCTGCGGATCCTGAAGGGGATTTTAAGCAACGATTACCTGTGGAATCAGGTGCGTGTCAAGGGCGGCGCATACGGCTGCATGTGCAGCTTTGGCAAAAGCGGCGACGCATGGTTTGTATCCTACCGCGACCCGAATCTGGCAAAGACGGTCGAGGCATATGAGGCGGCGGCAGACTGGGTGGAGCAGTTTGCGGACGATGAGCGCGCCATGACGCAGGCGGTGATCGGCACGGTCAGCGAGATGGATACGCCTATGAATCCGGCGGCGAAGGGACTCCGCTCCCTGAGTATTTATCTGACCAACCAAACGGAGGAGCAGCTGCAGAAGGAGCGGGACGAGGTGCTGGACGCAGAGCCGGAGGACATCCGCGTGCTGGCGGCATATATCCGGGCGTTTCTGGCAGACGACTGCTTCTGCGTGGTCGGAAACGAGAAAAAGATCGAAGAAGAGAAGGAAAGATTTTTCACATTGGAACAGCTGTATCAGGGTTGAGCGGTAAGCTCGTGGAGGTTTCCATATGAAAAAGGGAAAACAGGTGCTTGGTTATCTGATCGTGTTTGCGCTGCTTTTAGGCGGCTGCGGCGCTTCTTCCCCGAAAAATGAGTATGGCGGGGACAGCTACGCAGAGGCGGCAGTGCCCGCAGAGGCAGAAAACGGTTTTTATGAGGTTGGGGAAGCAGCGGCGGACAGCGCTTTGGAGGCGGACGGAGGTCTGGAACAGCAAAGCAGCGGGATAACAGCGCAGCAGGAAAGAAAGCTGATCCGGGATGTGGATATGAGCGTGGAGACTACAGAGTTCGACGCATTTGTTGCGATGGTTGCCGACAGGACAGCAGCGTATGGCGGCTACATAGAACAGAGCAATATTTACAACGGCAGCTATACGTCTGATTACCGCTCGCGCAGCGCAGATATTACGGCGCGGATCCCGTCTGGACGGTTGGATGAATTTGTGGACGGCGTGTCAGCAAAGGCGAATGTAACGTCTAAAAGCGAAAATGTGCGCGATGTGACGCTGGAATATGTGGATCTGGAGAGCCATAAAAAGGCGCTTCTGGCAGAACAGGAAAGCCTGATTTCCATGCTGGAACAGGCAGGGACAATCGAGGAAATTATCGCGATCAACCAGCAGCTGACGGATGTGCGTTACCAGATCGAGAGTATGGAAAGCCAGCTGCGGACTTATGACAATCAGATCGATTACAGCACCGTGCGGATTTCCGTTTCGGAAACGGTTTACTATGAACCTTATGAGGAAAAGGGGGCGTGGGACCGGATCACGGAAGGATTTCTGGAAAATATGGATCGGGTTGGCAGATTTTTTAAAAATTTCGGGATTGAGTTTGTGATCGCACTGCCGCTCCTTGTGCCTGCCGGACTTATCATCACAGCAGTTATTGTGCTGCTTCGGCGCTTGATCCTGCGGTCGGAGAAAAGCAGAAAGGAAAAGAAAAAGATACATGACGCAGAACAAACAGAAAAAAGCGGGCTTTGCCGCCCTTGTGGGACGTCCGAACGTAGGAAAATCCACGCTGATGAACCATCTGATCGGGCAGAAGATCGCGATCACGTCTAACAAGCCACAGACGACGAGAAACC
>URRW01000055.1 GCA_900550285.1 uncultured Lachnospiraceae bacterium | reverse complement strand
GTGTAGGATATTGATTTACCCCAAAAGAATCGTAGTGCTAAATCCTAAAGACGGGCCTTGCATCTTTTAAGCACCTGCAACACTGAGCGCTATTTAGAAAAAGGCACCTTGAAAAAACTTGACATAAACAAAAATTGATGTATAATGAAATTACATTAAACATAAAATGTTTTTGAATGAAATCTGAGGACGGAACAGGCGGCCGTCGCCCATTGTTAGGAGATGTGGATTGTCACCCACCTATTTCATTCAAGCTCATGAGGCAGGTAACTTCGGTTATCTGCCTATTTTATTTTTTCAATGCCTACCCTCAGTGTACAAGGGGGCATATCTCCCGTTATAAAAAATAGTACCTCTCCCGAAAGGAAGTCTCTCATGCCTTTCCCCTAAACAATACACCAAACTTACGTTGAGCCGGATATATGCGCTGATTTATGGTTTTCCTCTACTTTCTTTCACACTAAGACCTTCAGAAAGAAACAGAAAAAATTGATTTGTCACGAATTGTCACTGACGATCCGGTTTGAATACGTTTTTACGAATATTTATAAACACGCCGAGTTTGCCCATTATTCAAGCAGATTTGGCGTATTTATTTGCTTTAGCGTATTTCTCAATACTGCAAAATTTTAACAACTCCTTAACAGGCAGTTTTGTTGAAAGAATCAACATCCTGTCGTATAATGGTTGCGTTCAAAATAATACAAATGACAATATATAATATAGGAAGAAAGTGATAATTCCATGGATCAGATGAAGTATACCTTAGGAATCGACATCGGTTCCACCACCGTAAAAATCGCCGTTTTAGACGAGGCGCACAACATATTATTTTCCGATTACAGGCGGCATTTTGCCGATATTCAGGGCACGCTTTCCGGGCTTTTAAAGGACGCATGCCAAAAGCTCGGCAGTCTTTGCGTGCATCCGATGATCACCGGCTCCGGCGGCTTAACGCTGGCAAACTGCCTTGGCGTCCCTTTCGTGCAGGAGGTCATCGCCGTTTCCACCTCTTTGCAGGAGCTTGCCCCCAAAACAGACGTTGCCATCGAGCTGGGCGGCGAGGACGCAAAGATCATCTATTTTGAAAACGGGAATGTGGAACAGCGCATGAACGGCATCTGCGCCGGCGGCACAGGCTCCTTTATCGACCAGATGGCGTCCCTGCTCCAGACGGACGCAGCAGGCTTAAATGAATACGCAAAAAATTATCATTCCTTATACACGATCGCGGCGCGCTGCGGCGTATTTGCCAAATCCGACATCCAGCCTCTCATCAACGACGGCGCGACAAAGGAGGATCTGTCCGCTTCCATTTTTCAGGCGGTTGTCAACCAGACGATCAGCGGCCTTGCCTGCGGCAAGCCGATCCGCGGGCATGTGGCATTTTTAGGCGGTCCGCTGCACTTTTTATCCGAATTAAAGACTGCCTTTATCCGCACCCTAAAGCTGGATGACGAGCATGTGATCGACACGGACAACTCCCATTTATTCGCTGCCATCGGCTCTGCCCTAAACGCCAAAGAGGACGTTCATTTTACGATGGAGGAAATGATCGAGAAGCTTTCCTCCGGCATCAAAATGGACTTCGAGGTAGAGCGCATGGAGCCCCTGTTTGCTTCGCAGGAGGAATATGACGAATTTTGCAGCCGCCATGACAGCCACCGCGTTAAAACCGCTCCGCTGGAAACCTACAGCGGCAGCTGCTATCTGGGCATCGACGCAGGCTCCACGACCACGAAGGCTGCGCTTGTGGGCGAGGACGGCTCCCTTTTGTATTCTTTTTACGCAAACAACAACGGAAGCCCCTTAAAAACCGCCATCGGCGCGATTCAGGACATCTACTCCCGGCTTCCGAAAGGGGCGAAAATCGTCCGCTCCTGCTCCACAGGCTACGGCGAAGCCCTCATGAAAGCCGCATTTCTGCTGGACGACGGGGAGGTGGAAACGGTCGCGCACTATTATGCCGCCGCGTTTTTTGATCCGAAGGTGGACTGCATTTTGGACATCGGCGGTCAGGATATGAAGTGCATCAAGATCAAAAACCAGACCGTTGACAGCGTGCAGTTAAACGAGGCGTGCTCCTCTGGCTGCGGCTCCTTTATCGAAACCTTTGCAAAATCCTTAAACTACAGCGTACAGGACTTTGCAAAGGCGGCGCTGTTTGCCGCCCATCCCATCGACCTTGGGACCCGCTGTACTGTTTTTATGAATTCCAAGGTCAAGCAGGCGCAGAAGGAAGGCGCGTCCGTATCGGATATTTCCGCTGGCCTTGCCTATTCCGTCATCAAAAACGCCCTGTTTAAGGTCATCAAGGTTTCCGACGCCTCAGAGCTTGGAAAACAGATCGTCGTACAGGGCGGAACCTTTTATAACGACGCGGTTCTCAGAAGCTTTGAAAAAATCGCCGGCTGCAATGCGATCCGTCCCGACATCGCAGGGATCATGGGCGCATTCGGTGCGGCGCTCATCGCACGGGAGCATTATACCCCCGGCTATCAGACTTCCATGCTTTCCATCGACGCTGTCAACGCGCTGGAATTTGACACGAGCATGGCAAAATGCAAAGGCTGCACGAACCACTGCCGTCTGACGATCAACCGTTTTTCCGGCGGCAGGCAGTATATTTCCGGCAACCGCTGTGAGCGCGGGCTGGGCAAGGCAAAAAATCCCGATCAGGCGCCGAACCTGTTCGACTATAAATTAAAACGGCTGTTTTCCTACGAGCCCCTGACTGCCGACCGTGCGCCCAGAGGCCCCGTCGGCATCCCGCGCGTCTTAAATATGTATGAAAACTATCCGTTCTGGTTTACTTTTTTTACAAAGCTTGGCTATCAGGTCGTGCTTTCGCCCGCTTCCAACCATAACATTTATTCGCTCGGCATCGAATCGATCCCCAGCGAATCCGAATGTTATCCGGCAAAGCTGGCGCACGGCCATGTGACCTGGCTCATCCGTCAGGGCGTGCCCTTTATCTTTTATCCGGCGCTGTTTTATGAGCGCAACGAAACGCCCGAGGCAAACAACCACTATAACTGCCCGATCGTTACCTCCTACTCCGAAAACATCAAAAACAACGTAGAGGAGATCGGCAGGGGCGACGTAAAATTTTCCAACCCCTTTCTGGCGTTTACCTCTCTGGAAACGGCGACCGACGCCCTGATCCGGGAATTTCCGGACATTCCAGCCGAAGAGGTGCGCGCCGCCGCCCTTGCCGGCTGGGACGAGATGGCTGCCGCCCGCGAGGATATGCGCAAAAAAGGCGAAGAGGTGCTCTCCTGGATGGAGAAAAATCACAAACGCGGCATCGTTTTGGCAGGCCGTCCCTATCATGCGGACCCGGAGATCAACCACGGCATCCCGGAGCTGATCACCTCCTACGGGCTGGCAGTTTTGACGGAGGATTCCGTTTCCCATCTGGGGCATCCGGACAGGCCGCTGATCGTTTCCGACCAGTGGATGTATCATTCCCGCCTGTATGCGGCGGCAAGCTTTGTCCGCACAAGGGACGATCTGGATCTGATCCAGTTAAATTCCTTCGGCTGCGGTCTGGACGCGGTAACGACCGATCAGGTCAACGACATTTTAACCGGCTCCGGTAAAATCTATACCTGCTTAAAGATCGACGAGGTCAGCAATCTGGGCGCTGCCCGGATCCGGATCCGTTCCCTGCTCTCCGCAATACGGGTACGCGAAAAGAAGCAGGAAGCGCGCACGATCCGGCCGACCAATTTAAACCGCGTCATTTTTACGGAGGAAATGCGGAAAGACTATACCATCCTCTGTCCGCAGATGTCCCCCATCCACTTCGAGCTTTTGCAGCCCGCCTTCCGCGCCTGCGGCTACAATTTTGAAGTGCTTGACAACGACAACCGCCATGCTGTCGACGTCGGGTTAAAATATGTCAACAACGACGCCTGCTATCCCTCCCTCTGCGTGGTGGGACAGATCATGGACGCCCTGCTGTCCGGCAAATACGATCTTCACAAGGTCGCCGTCGTCATTACCCAGACCGGGGGCGGCTGTCGTGCCACCAATTATATCGGCTTTATCCGCCGCGCGCTGGAAAAGGCGGGATTGGAGCACATCCCCGTCGTTTCCATCAATATGAGCGGGCTGGAATCCAATCCGGGCTTTCAGCTAAACGCCGGGCTTCTTATCCGTGCGGCATACGGCGCGATTTTCGGGGATATTTTCATGCGCTGCGTCTACCGCATGCGCCCCTATGAAAAAGAGCCCGGGTCGGTCAACGCCCTGCACCGCAAATGGGTAACGGTCTGCCAGGAGTTCCTTTCCTCCAAAAAACTGCCCGGATACTTTAAATTCCGCAGGCTGTGCCGTCAGATCATCGCGGACTTTGACGCAGTTGCCGTTACCGATGAGAAAAAGCCCCGGGTCGGCATCGTAGGGGAAATCCTCGTCAAATTCGCCCCCATGGCGAACAATCATCTTGTAGAGCTTCTGGAATCCGAAGGGGCGGAAGCCGTCGTGCCCGACCTTCTGGACTTTATGCTGTACTGCTTCTACAACCAGATTTATAAGGCGCAGCATCTGGGCGCGAAAAAATCCTC
>URRW01000054.1 GCA_900550285.1 uncultured Lachnospiraceae bacterium | reverse complement strand
GGATCGTGCCGTTGGGGCTTTTCCACATCTTCTTTAAATGATACTCGTCCACCCTTGCCGCGTTGGGCGTGATCGTAGCGCACTTGACCGCAACGCCGTATTTTAACGTGGCGTTGGCGCTGTCAACCGTCACCTGATCGTCCGTCTCGTCACGGTGCGCAAGTCCCAGATCATAATATTCCGTCTTTAAATCAATATAAGGCAGCAGCAGCTCATCTTTGATCATCTGCCAGAGAATCCGGGTCATCTCGTCCCCGTCCATCTCCACCAGCGGCGTCGTCATCTGTATTTTAGCCATTGGTTCTCTCCTTTTCTGCACGGGCGTCTGAAACCCCGTTTTTTACCATATTATCATAAGCATTCTGCATATGCAAGGCTGCCTGCGCCTCCGCACGGTCTGCGTCCCTGTTCTGCAGCGCCTCCATGATGCGTTTGTGCTCCTCCACCGCTTCCATGCCCCGTTCGCTGTCCGAAAGGCTGCGGCGGCGCATCTGCTTGACATACTCGTGGAAATCCCGCAGCTGGTGGCGCAGGATCTTACTGCCGCACGCCTCGTACAAAATCTCATGGAACGCGTCGTCTAATTCGGTCAGCTGCTGCGGATGCTGCTTATGGGCGTGAAATTCCGAAAGATAAATATTTTCTTCCAGCGCTTCCAGCTGCTTTTCGTCGATGTGCTCCGCCGCCCAGCGCGCACACAGTCCCTCCAACAGCGCCCGCATGGCGTAAATGTCCGCCACGTCCTTTTCCGTGATCCCGGTCACATACGCCCCCTTGTTGGGGATGATGTTTACAAGCCCTTCCAGCTCCAGCTGGCGCAGCGCCTCGCGCACGGGCGTCCGGGAAACGCCCAGCTTTTCGCTGATCGCCATTTCCCGAAGCTCTTCATTTTCCCGGTATCTGCCGCTTAAAATATCCTCCCGGAGCGTATGGAACACCCTGCCCCGCAGGGAATAGCGGTCGGGCATCTCCTCCCGCGCTTCTTTTTTTTCGTATTGCGTCATAATAATGAAATCCCCAGCTTTCTGCAGGCGCTGTCGATGACCTTTAACAGCTCTTCGTCGGTCAGCACCGTAACGCGCCCGCCTTCGTATTCTTCGTCCACCCATCTTTTGACCTCATGGACGAGGCTGCAGCCCTTATCCACCTTCTTTTCCTCCGGCAGCCCAAAATAGGTGTTGATCCAGTGGGCGATGCCGGCAAGCCCGGAGGTGTTGGACACCGCGCACAAAACCGGACGGTTCAAAAACTTCTCGGTGTCAAAAATATTGTAGATCTCTTCGTTTTTCAAAAGGCCGTCCGCATGGATGCCCGCCCGCGTCACGTTGAAATTCTTCCCGACAAAGGGCGTGCGGGACGGGATGTGATAGCCGATCTCCTTCTCATAATACTCCGCCAGCTCCGTGATCACGCGGGTATCCATCCCGTTTAACGTGCCCCGCAGCTGGGCGTATTCAAATACCATCGCCTCAAGCGGCGTGTTTCCCGTGCGCTCCCCGATGCCAAACAAAGACGTATTGACGCCGCAGCAGCCGTAGAGCCATGCGGTCGAGGAATTGACGACCGCCTTGTAAAAATCGTTGTGCCCGTGCCATTCCAGCATCTCGTGCGGCACGCCCGCATGGGTGTGGAGCGCATAAATAATACCCTGCACGCTTCTGGGGATGACCGCGCCGGGATAATTGACCCCGTAGCCCATCGTGTCACAGGCGCGGATCTTGACCGGGATCTGATACTGCTTCATCAGCTTCATCAGCTCCAAGCAAAACGGAACCACATAGCCGTAAATATCCGCCCGCGTGATGTCCTCCAAATGGCATCTCGGGCTGATGCCCTCTTCCAGACAGTCCCTGACCACGCTCAGATAATGCTCCATCGCCTCGCGGCGGGTCATTTTCAGCTTCATAAAAATATGATAATCGGAGCAGCTTACCAGAATGCCTGTTTCCTTCATGCCGATCTCTTTTACCAGCTTAAAATCCTCCTTGCTGGCGCGGATCCAGCTTGTGATCTCCGGGAACCGGTAGCCCCTCTCCATACATTTATAGACCGCGTCCCGGTCCTTTTTGCTGTAAAGAAAAAATTCGCTGGCGCGGATCATGCCGTTTTCGCCGCCAAGCCGGTGCAGATAATCATAGATCGTCACGATCTGCTCCGTGGAGTAAGGCGCTCTGGACTGCTGCCCGTCCCGGAAGGTCGTATCCGTGATCCAGATGTCCTTCGGCATATCATGGGGCACGGTGCGGTCGTTGAACGGGATCTTCGGTACTTCCGAATATGGAAACATATTCCGGAAAACATTGGGCTTCTTCACATCGTCGAGAATATACATATGCTCTTCGATCTCAAGGAGATTCTTGCTTTCATTCATTGTGACTGGACGGTTTGTAAAGGTGTTGTTCATGCGCCTTCTCCTTTGCTTCGTATTTTTGCATCATTGTATACAATTATCCAATGCTTGTCAATCCCTTTTCCGGAAAAATTTTTCTTACATTAACGCTCTGCTTGCATGAAGCATCCCCCAGCCCTGCATTCCCCATGCCTCCCCCAGATCCTCCGCCCCCTGCAAAATCCGCTCCCGCACCTGCTCGTTTGTCAGATGCGGGTATTTTTCCCACAAAAGCGCCGCCGTTCCGCTGACTGCCGGAACCGCCATGGATGTGCCGCTTTTTGCGGTATAGGCGTTTTTGACCGCCCCGAACCTGTTTTTGACAAACCATGCGCTGCACGAAATAATATGCGTTCCCGGCGCGACGACGTCGGGCTTTTTTACCTGCCCGCTCTTTGGCCCCCTGCCGGAATACTCCTGACAGCCCTTTCCCTTCGGAAACCGCCTGCCGTCGTGACAGCCCACCGACACCAGATGCCCCTGCAGCCCCATTGGGGAAATGCTGTCCGGCGCAGGCCCGCCGTTGCCCGCCGCCACCGCCACAAAAATTCCTGTATCCCACGCCTTCAACAGCCACGAAAACAGCTCCTCTTCCAGCCTTTTGTCCGCTATCTTCCCGACTCCTACGGAAATATTGAGGATCCGCGTATGATAAAGGCGGCGCGTTTCCAGCACATAGCGGATGGCTTCGATCATGCTGCCCGCGTCCCCCTCCCCGTTCCGGTCAAGCACCTTGCACGAAAGCACCCGGCAGCCCGGCGCGATCCCTGCATACATCCCGTTGGAACAGCTCCCGTTCCCGCACAGACAGCCCGTCACATGGGTTCCGTGCCCGCTGTCGTCATAGGGAAGCCGCCTGCCCTGACAGAAGTCCCGAAACCCTGCGAGCCGCCCGGAAAGATCCGGGTGCAGCGCGATTCCGGTATCCAGCACCGCCGCCGTCACGCCTGCGCCGGTGTATCCCCTAAGCTCCTGCCGCGTCGCGTGGATCACTCTTTTGACACGATTCATCGCCGATGATTCCTTTTTCTTTTAAAATATGTACGGATCTAAAAAAGGGGATAAAAAGGGGTGCAAATAAAAATACTGCCGCCTCCCGATTTTCCATCGAGAAAGCGGCAGCAGCCGATAAGATTCCGATATGATTATTCTGTCTGATCCATCGTTTCGTCCGCCCGTTTTCTGCGCACTGCCACAAAGGCAAGAACAGCAGCGCTGACGGTCAAAAGCACGACAAGCGGCAAAACCGGCGCTTCATCGCCCGTGCTTTTCCCGGATGCCGTCTCCGGCGGCGCATCGTTTTCTGAAACCGCAGGGACAGCCGGAGTAAGCGGCGTTACGGGCACGACAATCTCCTCGTCGGGCTCCGTTTCGTCCACCCAGCCGCTCTTTGGCTCCACCTTTACCTGATAAATGGGCGCGTCATTTTTGCTTTTTAACGGAACGCTTACCAAAAACGGCATGGAGCGGAACGCATCCTCTTCATAGGTCAGATCCCCTTTCTGGGAAATCAGATACAGTCCGTCCTCCAAATCGGAAAAAACGGCGCGTCCGTTCTGATCCGTCACCTGCGTGACGCCCTCAAGACCGTTTTCCCGCGCATATTCATACAGCGCGTCCGCAGCCCTTTGCCGCCCGGAAGCGGTATCGTCCTGCAAGGATACGCCGGAGCCCGCAAACTGCTCCGTAAGCGTCCATTCGCCGTCCGCTCCCGTCCCCGCCAGAAAAAGCTCAAATTCCGCTTCCGGGAAAACCGCAGCCGTCTCCTCCTGCGTGGTTCCATGATAAAAAACCTGTATGGACGCTGCTTCCTTTGCCATAACTGCCGTGCAGTTCCCACAGATCAAAACGGCTGTCAAAAACAGGAGTTTTTTCGCATATTTTTTGATTTTCATAAATCTCATTTCTTTTTTCTCCTCTTCGCCTTTCCTGTGGTCTGCTTTTTCCCCGCCCGCTTCTCTTTCCTCTGCCAGATGTCCGCTCCCCGACTGCAGAACTGTCTCACAGGTACCATGATAAATCGGAAGCTCTACGTTGATTTGTGGAACCACAATATAATCCATCATACTACTTTGATCCACACTTAGCAAGCTCTCTGATTCTTCCGTTATAAATCAATTCAACTGTTTTTTTTCATGTACGGTCTAATTTTTTTTACATGCTTTGGAAACAAAGACAACCCGGTTCACATATCATAAAGCATAACTACCATTTTGGGAGGCTCTGAATATGAGTGATTTATCAGCAACAAACTGCGGATGCGGCACAACCAACAATAACGGGTGCGGAAACGGATTTTTCGGCGGCGACAACTGCTGTCTGATCCTGCTCCTGCTCATCTTCTGCGGCGGCTTCGGCAA
>URRW01000053.1 GCA_900550285.1 uncultured Lachnospiraceae bacterium | reverse complement strand
CTCCATCTCCCACGGTTCGGAGCATGGCGGCCTCCTCCCTGGGGGTGGGGTAGCCCATGGAGAGCTTGAAGAGGAAGCGGTCCAGCTGGGCAGCGGGCAGGGCGAAGGTGGTCTCCGTCTCCACGGGGTTCTGGGTGGCCAGGACCATGAAGGGTGGGGCCAGGGGATAGGTGACGCCGTCTACGGACACCTGCCGTTCCTCCATGGCCTCCAGCAGGGCGGACTGGGTGCGGGGGATGGCCCGGTTGATCTCGTCCGCCAGCAGGATGTTGGTCATGATGGGGCCGGGGGTGAAGACCATCTCCCCGGTTTTCTGGCTGTAAATGTTCATGCCCACGATGTCTGAGGGCAGCAGATCCGGGGTGAACTGCACCCGCACCATGCCGCAGCCGGCGCTAAACGCCGCCCTTGCACACAGCAGCGCCGCGCCCGTCATTTCTTTGCTTCCCGCTAAAAAAAGCGCCTTTCCAAACGTCCCCTTATTGCCCGTGACGCTCCTTGCAGGCATCAGCTCCTTTAACGGTCCTCCAAAGGTAAACGCGCCCGGAGGCTTTCCCAAAAAGCTGTCCTGCGTGATCCCCACCGGAGCGCACACGACCTTTCCGGCAAAGCGCCTGCCCGGATACAAAAAATGCCCTCTTTTGTAAAAGCCAAAGGTCACGGTCACATCCGCCTGCACCGCACAGCCCATTACCCTGCCGTCGTCTGCGCAGACCCCGGAGGGAAGATCCACGGAGCACACGAAACTGTCCTGCCTGTTGATCCACTCGACAGCTTCCAGAAACCGCCCGGAAAGAGGACGGGAAAGCCCCACGCCGAACAATGCGTCTACGATAATATCATATTCCCGCTCCGGGATTTTGTCACTGACGCTTCCCCCGTATGCAAGGGCGCTTGCAAGCTGCGCCTGCGCCGCAAAAGAAAGCGCTTCCCTCCTGCCGTCTGCCAGAAAAAAATCCACCAGAAAGCCTTCCTGCCGCAAAAGCCTGCCTACCGCCAGGCCGTCCGCCCCGTTGTTGCCGCGCCCCGCCATAACAAGCACCCGCCTGCCGGGGCGGTACGAAAGCGCCTTTGTCTGCGCCTCGATCTTTTGCTGGCGCTCGCAGATCACCTGCGCGCAGGCAAGCGCCGCCCGCTCCATGAGCACTGCCTCCGGAATGCCGAAATGCTCCGACGTATTTTTATCATACCGCTTCATCTCCTCCGAATCCGTCAGCCAGCGGATCGGGGACTGTTCCGTATTTCCTGTCATTCTTTCCCGCCCTTTTCCTGTTCGTAACGCTCAAGCATATAGGACAGCTTCATCAGGCTGTCGGAAAGATGGACATTTTCCACCTGCACCCCGCCCGGAACCTGAAGATCCACATGGGCGAAATTCCAGATCGCCTTGATGCCGACTGTCACAAGCTGCTCAGAAACCCGCTCCGCCTCCGCCTTCGGGATCGTCAAAACGGCGATGTCCACATTGTTTTTGCGGACAAACTCTGCAAGCTCCTCCATCGGGCGCACCTCGATGCCCCGGATCTTATGCCCGTAAAGCGCCGGATCCACATCGAAGATCCCCGTAAAAATGAAGCCCCTGCGGGCAAAATTCATATAATTGGCAAGCGCCTGCCCCAGATTGCCCGCACCGATGATGATCAGGTGATGGGTTTTGTCAAGCCCCAGAAGCCGCCCGATCTCCTGATACAGATATTCTACATTATAGCCGTAGCCCTGCTGCCCGAAGCCGCCGAAATTGTTAAAATCCTGTCTGATCTGGGACGCGGTCACATTCATGATCCCCGACAGCTCCTGTGACGAAATGCGCTCTACGCCCTGATCCCTCAAATCCCCCAGATACCTGAAATATCTGGGCAACCTGCTGATAACGGCCTGCGAAATTTCCCTGTCTGCCACTTCCTGCTGCCTCCTTGTCCGCTTTTGCCACTGATCGCATGCAAAAATATTCCGTCTTTATTATACCCTGTGTTAAAAAAATGTCAATGAAAGGATCGTATCCAAACCCGCTTCTTGACACCGCCCGAAAGGACGGTTAAACTATATCTGCATAGAATTTACAAGGAGAATTATCATGATACTTTCCTGTCAGAATATTGAAAAAGCATTTCTGGAAAAGCAGGTTTTAAAAAACTGCTCTTTTCACATAGAGGATTATGAAAAGGCAGCCATCGTCGGCATCAACGGCGCGGGCAAATCCACCCTTTTGCGCATCATCACCGGGGAACTGGACGCAGACTCCGGCATAGTCGCCTTTGCAAAGGACAAGACCTTCGGCTATCTGGCGCAGGACAGCGCGGTTAATACGGAAAATACGATCTACGAAGAGCTTTTGTCCGTCAAACAGCATCTTCTGGATCTGGAAAGCCGGATGCGCAGCGCGGAGCTTGAAATGAAGCACCTTTCCGGGGAGGCACTGGAAGCGCTGATGGCAAAATACGCCGACTTAACCCACGCCTTTGAAATGGAAAACGGCTACGCCTACAAAAGCGAGCTGGTGGGCGTTTTAAAAGGGCTCGGTTTTGCGGAAAGCGAATTTTCCCGCTCCGTTTCCACCCTCTCCGGCGGTCAGAAAACCCGCGTTGCTTTGGGAAAGCTGCTTTTACAAAGCCCCGACCTGATCATTTTGGACGAGCCGACAAACCATCTGGACATGTCCTCCATCGCATGGCTGGAAACCTATCTGCTCAACTACAAGGGCAGCGTGCTCATCGTCTCCCACGACCGGTATTTTCTCGACAGGATCGCGTCCAAGATCATTGAGATCGACAATACGAAAGTCACTGTTTTTTCCGGGAACTATTCCGATTACGCCGCCAAAAAGGAGCAGCTTCGGCAGGCGCAATTAAACGCCTACCTAAACCAGCAGGCAGAGATCAAGCATCAGGAGGAAGTGATCGCAAAGCTGCGCTCCTTTAACCGGGAAAAATCCATCAAGCGCGCGGAAAGCCGCGAAAAAATGCTGGATAAGATCGAGGTACTGGACAAGCCTGCAGAGATCCGCACCGACATGCATCTGGAGCTTGTGCCCCGCATCCAGAGCGGCAACGACGTGCTCACCGTAGAGCATCTTGCCAAAGGCTTTGACGGGAACACGCTTTTTACGGATCTGTCCTTTGCCCTAAAACGCGGCGAACATGTGGCGATCATCGGGGACAACGGCACGGGCAAAACGACCATTTTAAAAATGATCAACCAGCTTACGGCGCCCGATAACGGAACGATCACGCTTGGCAGCAAGGTACAGGTCGGCTACTACGATCAGGAGCACCATGTGCTCCATTCGGACAAAACGCTGTTTGAAGAGATTTCCGACGCCTACCCGTACTTAAACAACACGGAGATCCGCAACACGCTGGCGGCGTTTCTGTTTACCGGCGAGGATGTATTCAAGCGCATCAAGGAGCTTTCCGGCGGCGAGCGGGGACGGGTTTCCCTGGCAAAGCTGATGCTTTCCGAATCGAACTTCCTCATCCTCGACGAGCCGACAAACCATCTGGACATCGCCTCCAAGGAGATTTTGGAGGACGCCGTCAACAGCTACAGCGGCACGGTGCTCTATGTGTCCCACGACCGTTATTTTATCAACCGGACGGCGCACCGCATTCTGGAGCTTTCCGGCGGCACGCTGACCCAGTATCTCGGCAATTATGACTATTATCTGGAGAAAAAAGCCCAGCAGGCGCAGGACGCCGCTGCCTCAGCTTCCCTGAACAATGCCGCAGGACAGGATTTGCAGGCAGCCGCCCCTTCTAACGACGCTTCTGCCTCAAAGCTTTCGTGGCAGGCGCAGAAGGAAAAGGAAGCTGCCCGCCGCAAACGGGAAAACGCCCTGAAAAAATGCGAGGAGCAGATCGCCTCCCTCGAAGCCCGGGACGCCCAAATCGACGAAGAAATGTCCGACGGCTCCATCGCCACCGACGCAGCCGCCTTACAGAAGCTCTCCCGGGAAAAGGAAGAAATCGCAGAAACGCTTCTGGAACTGATGGATCAGTGGGAAACGCTCAGCGAAGAGCTGGACTGAGCCGGCAGATTCCCCGATCTGTTTTTTGACACGAAAAATGCCGCTGCACCGGGAAAAGCTCCCGCGGCAGCGGCATTTTCGTTACTTTCTTATGTTTTATTTTTCCTTCTTTTCGATAAAAAGCTTTCTGGTAATGAAATTGTATACCATCACAACGCCCGTCGCAAAGGGCTTGACGATAATATATGAACGGCTCCAGAAGGGATCCAGCACCATCGTGCCCAGCTTTAAAACAATATTGTTGATGATCAGACCGCCCACGGCAAGCAGGAAAAAGACTGCGAACTGCTTTCCCTTATTCGCCTTTTTGTCGGTGTCAAATACAAAAACGATGCTCAGGATATAGTTCACGACCGCGGAAACGGTAAAGGCGATCGTGTTGGCAAGGATCACATTCCAGCCCAGCACCTCTTTAATTACGATCAGCAGGACGTATTCGATGGCAAAGCACAAAAGCCCCACGACCCCGAATTTCATGATCTGCTGTCCCAGCTTGCTGTTTAAAAATTTCTTGACCAAACCAAACCTTCCTCCCGTCACATATTATCCAGCGTCTCACGGATCGCCCGGATGAACTCCTGACTGTTTAAAACCGTCACATCCGAAAGTGTCGTGATCAGCGCCAGATCCTTTGTCATTTTGCCCGCCTCGATGGTAGAAAGCGTCGCCTTTTCCAGCTTGTCCGCAAACTCACACAGCGCGCCGATGCCGTCTAATTCGCCGCGCTTTCTCAACGCGCCCGTCCATGCAAAGATCGTCGCAACCGAATTGGTGGACGTCTCCTCGCCCTTTAAATGCTTGTAATAATGGCGCTGTACCGTGCCGTGCGCCGCCTCGTACTCATAAACGCCCGCCGGGGAAACGAGAACGGAGGTCATCATCGCAAGGGAGCCGAAAGCGGAGCTGACCATGTCGCTCATCACGTCGCCGTCATAGTTTTTGCACGCCCAGATAAAGCCGCCCTTCGCCTTCATGACGCGCGCCACCGCATCGTCGATGAGGGTATAAAAATATTCGATGCCGAGGGCGTCAAATTTCTCTTTGTACTCTTCCTCAAAGATCTCCTGAAAAATATCCTTAAAGGTGTGGTCGTATTTTTTGGAGATCGTGTCCTTTGTGGCAAACCACAGATCCTGCTTCGTATCCACTGCATAATTAAAGCAGGCGCGGGCAAAGCTTCCGATGGACTTGTCCGTGTTGTGCATCCCCTGCAGCACGCCGGGGGCGTCGAACGTATGGATCAGCTCCCGCACCTCGGTCCCGTCCTCCGCCGTAAACACAAGCTCCGCCTTTCCGGGACGGTCTGCGCGGATCTCCGTATTTTTATAAACGTCGCCGTAAGCGTGGCGCGCAAGGGTGATGGGCTTTTCCCAGTTGCGCACGCAGGGCTGGATGCCCTTTACAAGGATCGGCGCGCGGAAAACAGT
>URRW01000052.1 GCA_900550285.1 uncultured Lachnospiraceae bacterium | reverse complement strand
AAACCGCATATGGGCGATCGCCGCCGCCCTGTCCAGCCCGCGCTCTGCCTCCATCTGCAAAATGATATGCTCCAGCGTCTCCTTTTCATTCTGATCCAGCTTCAAGCTTTCCAGAATGAGCGGATCGCCCTCCGCCAGCTTGGACGCCGCAAAACGCACCGGGATCCCGGCTTCTTTTGCATGATCCTCAATAAAATGCATGATCGAATGCAAACACCTGTGAACCGCGCCGCCGTCATCCTTGCTGTCGCACAGATCCACCTGCACCGGTCGCTCCTGATATTTCGCCACATGGAGCGCATGGGATACCAGCTCGTCGATTCCCTCATTTTTTGCCGCGGAGATCGGAATGACCGGAATTCCAAGCAGCTCCTCCATCTCGTTGACAAGGATCGAGCCGCCGTTTTCCCGCACCTCATCCATCATGTTCAGCGCCAGCACCATCGGGATGTCCAGCTCCATCAGCTGCATCGTCAGATACAGATTGCGCTCGATGTTGGTCGCGTCCACGATATTGATGATCCCTCTCGGATGCTCCTCCAGCAAAAAATTTCTCGTCACGATCTCTTCACTGGAATAGGGGGACATGGAATAAATGCCCGGCAGATCCGTCACAAGCGTATTGTTCTTCCCGCGGATCGTCCCGTCCTTTTTGTCCACCGTCACGCCGGGAAAATTGCCGACATGCTGGCTGGAACCCGTCAGCTGGTTAAAAAGCGTCGTCTTTCCGCAGTTCTGGTTGCCCGCCAGCGCAAACGTCAGCAGTTCCCCGTCCGGAAGCGGATTTGCATGCTCCTTCTGATGGTATTTTCCTTCTTCCCCCAGCCCCGGATGCGGAATCGGCTTCTGAAGCTTTTTGCCGTCCGGCCGCTGTGCATCCCGCACATTCTCGATTTCGATCTTCTCCGCGTCCGCCAGACGCAGCGTCAGCTCGTAGCTGTGGATCCTCAGCTCCATGGGATCGCCCATCGGCGCGTATTTTACCATTGTTACATCGCCCTGCGGGATCAGCCCCATGTCCAGAAAATGCTGCCTCAGCGCACCTTCTCCGCCCACAGTCCGTATGGTCGCCGTTTTCCCGATCGGTAACTCTTTTAACGTCATTGATTCTTCCTCTGATTCTACTTTTTTCGCCTATTTTTAAGCTGTAACCAAACCGCAGCTTTATACGACTAACTCCGGTTATATTATACGCACATAGCTGTCAAAATGCAATACCCTTCCGGAAAGAAAACCTACGCTGCCTTGCTTTATCCGGATAGACAGCCTCCCCCTAAACGTAGTATAATTTTCCCATAAAAAACATTTTCTCAGGAGGTATCGTTATGTTATCTATCTGCGGCACTGACTGCTGCTCCGAATGCCCCCGCCAGACAGAGTGCGGCGGCTGTATCAAAACGGACGGACGCCCCTTCGGCGGGACCTGTGTTGCCGCCGAACGTATCCGGCAGGGCGGGTTTGACGCTTTTCACGCGTTAAAAAAAGAGCTGATCGACGAAATCAACTCTCTCGGCATCCTGCATCTCCATGTAGACGGCTTGAATCTGCTGAACGGTTTTTATGTGAATCTGGCGTATTCCCTTCCGGACAAAAGCTCCGTAAAATTTCTGGAAGACAACCGGATCTACTTCGGAAACCAGATTGAAATTCCCGGCAGCGACAGATGCCTTGGCGTCGTGGCGGACACGGATATGCTGCTCGTATGCAGCTACGGCTGCAACGGAAGCGATCCTGAACTCCTTCTTTACAAAAAAAGGGACAGCCGGCAATGATCCTTCGCCATCTTTTTCCCAGCCCCATCGGGCTTTTGTCCATGACGGAGGAAAACGGCTTTATCACGGAGCTGTCTTTGCGGGAAGCAGCCGATATTCCGGGCAGCTTTAACCCTCGCTGCCCCTCCGCAGCTCCCGGATTGGAAACGGAACTTTTCAGACAGGCAAAAAAACAGCTCGGACAATATTTTGCCGGACAAAGAAGGGCTTTCGAGCTTCCCATCCGCTGTCGGGGAACTGCCTTCCAGCTGCGCGTCTGGAACGCCCTGTGCGCGATCCCCTACGGGCAGACGCGCAGCTATCAGGACATCGCCTGCTCCATCCAAAGCCCCAAAGCCGTCCGCGCCGTCGGTCAGGCAAATAACCGCAATCCGCTCATCATCCTTGTGCCCTGCCACCGGGTCATCCATAAAAACGGCAACCTTGGCGGCTATGCCTGCGGCGATCAGGTCAAAAAATTCCTGCTGGAACTGGAACAGAGTCGGTAATGATCAGGCAATTTCGTTCTGATTCAACTTCGCAAGCTTTGCTGCCTTGATCGGAACCGATCAGGCAATTCCATTCTGATTCAACTTTGCCAGTTTCGCTGCCTTGATCCAAGCCGATCAGGCAATTTCGTTCTGATTCAATTTTGCAAGCTTTGCTGCCTGATCGGCGGCGATCAGGTGGTCGATCAGCTCCTGGATGTCGCCGTCCATGATCGCGTCGATTTTATACAGGGTAAGCTTGATCCGATGGTCGGTCACACGTCCCTGCGGGAAATTGTACGTCCTAATCTTCTCGGAACGGTCGCCCGTGCCGACCTGGCTGCGGCGCAGCTCTGCCTCTTCGTCATGGCGCTTCTGCTGCTCTAAGTCATACAGCTTTGCGCGCAGCACCTTTAACGCCTTATCCTTATTTTTCAGCTGGCTCTTTTCATCCTGACAGGAAATCACAATTCCGGTCGGTAGATGGGTCAGCCGGACGGCAGAATCCGTCGTATTGACGCACTGGCCGCCGTTGCCGGATGCGCGGAACACGTCAAATTTACAGTCGTTCATATCAATCTGGACGTCAAAATCCTCGACCTCCGGCATGATCGCCACCGTGATCGTGGATGTATGGATACGCCCGCCGCTCTCGGTTTCCGGCACGCGCTGTACCCGGTGTACGCCGCTTTCATATTTCAAACGGGAATAGGCTCCCTGGCCGGAGATCATAAAGCTCACATTTTTCATGCCGCCAATGCCGATCTCTTCCACGTCCATCGTTTCCACCTTCCAGCGCTGCCGCTCCGCATAGCGCACATACATCCGGTAGATTTCCGCGGCAAACAGTGCCGCCTCATCGCCGCCTGCGCCTGCCCGAATCTCCACGATGACATTTTTCTCATCGTTGGGGTCTTTCGGCAAAAGGAGGATCTTTAACTCCTGCTCCAGCTCCCCAACCCGCGCCTTGGCTGCGCCCAGCTCTTCCTTGAGCATCTCCTTCATCTCCGGATCGCTCTCTTCCTCCAGCATCGCCAGACTGTCTTCGATGTTCTGCCTGCACTGCTTGTACTCATTGTAAGCCTCTACGATCGGCGCAAGATCACTTTGCTCTTTCATCAGTTTTCTAAACCTTACAGGATCGTCCGCCACACCCGGCTCCTGTAACTCTCCCATAACTTCTTCATATCGAATTAACAAATCTTCTAATCTGTCAAACATTTCTCTTATCCTTTCCTGTACACCTTATCTGTATACTGTCCTGTATATTTTCTATACACTTTGTAAAACTACCCACTGTCTAAAGCTAATGGGCTTGCGGCAAACTTATTTTCAACTATACATGCCATATACGACGCGGTCAAGTCCTGCAAGATCTTTTTTCACTTCAATATTTTCATACCCAGCCTCTTGAAGCAGCGTTTTTACCGCTTCCGCCTGATCGCTTCCGATCTCAAATATAAGCCATCCGCCGCGCTTTAAATACTGTCTGCTTTCTTTCACGATGATCCGATAAAAATAAAGACCGTCCTCTTTTCCGTCCAATGCCTTGATAGGATCGTGAAATCTGACTTCCTCTTGGAGCCGCTCTATTTCAGATGTCCGTATGTAAGGCGGGTTTGAAAGAATCATATCAAAACTTCCTTCTACGTTTTCAAACAGATCTCCTTGCACAAACTTCGCTTCTATACCGAGCTTTTTCGCATTTTCAACCGCAACAGCCAGCGCTTCTTTTGAAATATCCGAGCCGACGCCGTAAATATCTATTTTTCGTTTCCTTCTTACATAATGCAGCATACTCAAAAGAATGCAGCCTGATCCGGTACAAAGATCAAGAATCCGGACTATTTCCTTATGTTTCTTTTCTTTTTCAAGCAGACACAAAGCCTGTTCTACAAGAACTTCTGTATCCTGACGGGGAATAAGTACATGTTCGTTTACCAGAAACGGAAGTCCCATAAATTCCTGTACCCCGGTAATATGTTGGAGCGGAATCCTCTCTGCCCGCCTTTTGATACACTCTTCATACTGTATTTTTTCTTCTTCAGTCAATTCTTTTTCCGGGTATGCATAAAATACTGCCCTGCTGATCTTTGTCACATATTCTAATAAAAACCATGCATCGATCTTTGACTCTTCGACGCATGCCTTTTCTAACAATTCGACGCCCCATGCATACGCTTCTTTATAATTCATTGTTCTTCTCCTGCCACTCCCGCCAGTCAAACACTTTCTCTACCGCACAGATCGCCACTTCGATCATACTGTCATCCGGTTCTTTCGTCGTCATATTTTGAACCCACATTCCCGGCTTACTCAAAAGATTCACAACCGGATTGTCACTGTTGCCTGCCAATTTGATGATTTCATAAGAAACACCTGCAATAAGAGGAAGAAGCGCCAACCTGATAACAATGCGCATCACCTGTGACTGCGCCGTAATAAAAAAGCAAAATATCACACTTACGATCATCACAAAAAAGAGAAAACTTGTTCCGCATCGTTTGTGCTGTTTTGAACTTTTCCTCACATTTTCCACATTCAGTTCTAATCCGTGTTCGATACAGTTAATACACTTATGCTCTGCCCCGTGATACATAAAGGTTCTTTTTATATCTTTTGTCCTTGAAATAAGAAAAATATAAATCAAAAAGATCGCAACACGGATCACACCTTCAAAAACAGTCACCGCAACACGGGATGACGTCACCCGTTTCAAAAGTCCGCTCAGCACATAGGGCAGTATCATAAACAATGCCGCAGCCGCCAGCAACGAAATGACTACCGTAATGTTCATAATGATCTTCTCTTTCTTTTCTCTCTTTTGCGCCTCTTCTTTCGTCAAAAGTTCGCCTTCCTCTTCTTCCTCAAAAAACGAAGCAGAATACATCAACGTCTTCATTCCAAGAACAAGAGAATCCACAAAATTAAATATTCCTCTTATAAAAGGAATTTTCAGAAGAACTTTCCACGGAATCACACTATGATAATCCCACACTTCTGATTCTATCTCTCCATCCGGCTTTCGTACTGCCACAGAATACTTTCCGCCGTTTCTCATCATAATGCCTTCCAGCACTGCCTGTCCGCCAATATTCGATGATCGCATAATTTCCCTGCTTTCTCCTTTACTGTCTGCCGGAATCTTAACTAAGAGAATTGCTTTCTCAGTCTGACCTGTACAGATTTTTAATTACTGAAAAACTAACGTATTCTCAGTAAAGAAAAGAGGCTGAGATGATCCCACCTCAGCCTGCTTCATTCGCTTCTTATTTAATACCGTATTTCTTATTGAACTTATCAACACGGCCGCGTGCCTGTGCTGCTTTCTGCTGTCCTGTAT
>URRW01000051.1 GCA_900550285.1 uncultured Lachnospiraceae bacterium | reverse complement strand
CGGATCTCTCCCAGAGTCTCATCCCAGACAATATGGAGCAGGGGATCCTCCTCCTCCAGAAGCCGGAGGTTTTTCAGCATTACATGGGCATCTGCCCCATCGGGAAGGATCACCTGGTAGGTAAGTACCGGCTCCAGAAGCGGGCTCTTCCCCGATCTCTCCACACCGAAGCCCTGTCCCGGGCGGGTATCTGATGGACCTGTGACCACGCAGATACAGCCCGCCTCCGCCTCACTGGCCAACTCGAACTTTTCCCCCGAATAGATCCGGATCTGGTTGACCTTTTCCGTCTGCTCCTGATCCAGAAAGCTCTTTACCTTCAGGCTTCCTCCGGTGATCTTTAAATGGGTCAGCCGGTTTCCCTGACTGTCCCGCGTGATTTTGTAAACCCGCGCGCCAAAGCGCTCCGGATATTTTCTCTGCCGCATCAGCGTTTCCATTCCGGCAAGCAGTCCGTCCACGCCGGACACCTTCAACGCCGATCCAAAAAAGCACGGGAACAGCTTCCGCTCTGAAACCAGAGCTGCGATCTCCTCCCATTCCAGCTTTTCTCCTTCCAGATACCGTTCCAGAACAGCGTCGTCGCACATCGCGGCATTTTCCCAGAACTCTGCGTCTACCGCCAGCATATCGCTTCCAAAATGCCGCTCTGCCCCTGCCCTTTCCTCTTCGTCCGGCTGCTTCGGCGCAGACACCAGCCGCACGCATCTTTGGTCGAGACGCTCCTGAAGCTCTTTCATGAGCCGGTCTTCGTCCGTCCCCTCCTGATCCATTTTGTTTACAAACAAAAAAACCGGGATCTGATAGCGCGCAAGAAGCCTCCAGAGCGTTTCCACATGCCCCTGCACGCCGTCCGCCCCGCTGATCACCAGCACTGCATAATCCAGCACCTGCAGCGTGCGCTCCATTTCCGCCGCAAAATCCACATGTCCCGGTGTGTCCAGCAGCGTCACGCTGCAGTCTCCCAGCGTCATCCGCGCCTGCTTGGAAAAGATGGTAATTCCCCGCACGCGCTCCATTTCATTCGTATCCAGAAAAGCGTCCTGATGATCCACCCTGCCCAGCCTGCGCACCATTCCCGTCCGATACAGGATTGCTTCCGCAAGCGTCGTCTTGCCCGCGTCCACATGGGCCAACAGACCAGCACATATATGTTTTTTTGTTTTTTCACATTTCTGTCCGCCCATAAAAATCTCCATTCAGAATCTGAAATCACCGGAGTGCCTTCAAAGGCCATCTGCACGTTTCAGGCACAAACAGCCCTATATGAATACATCCCTCCATGGCTGCATGATGTTGGATTATACCACAAAAGGCGGCGTTGGTCGAGATGATGATGTACTTGCCAGATGTGACTCGCACAAGCTGCATCTGCCCCTATTTAGAACCATCTGTTTCCCGACAGCCCCTTTTTATATGCCTCCTCTTCTTTTCAGGCTTCCGTCTTATTACCGGTTCTTCTTCCATATCTGCCCGGAATCAGTCCCGCCCGCATCAGCGCCGCCGTCAGCACGGGGATCAGCGCCAGCTGCAATACGATTCCCGGGAGCGCCGTCACAAAATACCCCATCGCCCACGCCTTGACAGAAAAGCTTCCCGCCGAAAAAATAAATGCGCTCACAACTGCCGCCGCGATGCGCCCTCCCAGCATGGCGCATACCAGGCTGATATACAGATCGGCATACAGCTTTCCCGTATGGATGACCTGCATCAAAAGCCCCGCCAAAGCCCCGTAAGCCGCAAGCTCTATCATCATGGACGGAAGCATGGCTGCCGCCGGCATTCCCGTCGTCATGGAAGAAAGAAGAGGCCCGGCAAGACCGCATAAAAGCCCATAGGGCCATCCCGCCGCCAGACCGCATAAAAGCACCGGAAGATGCATCGGGCTAAGCATTTTCCCCCCATTCGGGATAGAATGGACTGCCATCGGCAGCACGACACAGAGCGCAATACATACCGCCGTGATAATGGAACGTTTTATTCCTGTCATTTTCGTCATGTTTTTCCTCACTTTCCGCCGCCTGCGCGGCATCCGCTTTCTCAGCGAAAAATCCTTCTATGTCAAAGGCATCTTCCATGCACAAAATGCCTGTCATTTTCCCTCTTTTCCGCATAAGTCATATAAAGGATCCCCCTGCTCCGCACCCCCGCCGCCTCACAGAAAACTGCCCATCCGGAACAAGAATAACTGAAATCCTGCATTTTTTATATTTTATGATATTTTTCTTTCATTTTTTCTTTTGCAGAACTAATCCGGTCAACGGCGTTTCAACCAGTATATGAAATCCGGCAGAAAAAGGCTTCCCTTCAACTAAAAATGCCCCGAAGCACCGTTTTCTTCTGAAACCCGTGTGCCTTCGAGGCATCCTCCATCCGTTTTTCTTTTACACCTTCGGCCTGTACCTCATATCCGATACGTTATATACCGTAATAAATGCATCCGGATCTTCCCGGTTGATAAAATCCATCAGCTTCTGATATTCCCGCTTGTCCACGATCGTAATGATCTCCCGGCGCTTCTCCATCTGATACGCCCCGATCGCCTCATAGATCGTTGCCCCGCTGTGCAGATCCTCCACGATAAACCGTTTCAGCTCCTGCTCCTTTTTCGTGATAATGCACACGCGCCGCTTGATATTCTGCCCGAAAATAAAATGATCCAGAACAATCCCGTTAAAATAGGTTCCCAAAATACTCAAAACAACCGTTTTGCTGTCATACACAAGCGCCGACGACAGCGCGACGCACATCCCGGACAGCGACATCGCCTTTCCCAGCTCCATGTGCAGATATTTGTTCATGATCTTTGCCACGATGTCCAGCCCGCCCGAAGACGCATTCCTGTTAAAAAGGACGCTCAGCCCTACGCTTACCACGAGGATATAACAGAGCACATCCAGCTCCTGACTTCCCGTGATCGAGGTATACGCCGGAAAAATCTTTTCAAACAGCCCGATGAACAGCGGCAGCATAATGCTCGTATAAACCGTCTTTACCCCGAACTCTTTGCCGCATGTAAAAAATCCGATCACCAGAAGCACCACATTCAAAACCATCGTAATCGCAGACAGCGGCAGCGGTATAAAATTTGTGAGCACCATTCCCAGACCGGAAATACTGCTGACCGACGCTTTGCTCGGCACGAGGAAAAAATACACGCCCGCCGCGATGACCGCCACCGCCGCCGTCAAAATAAGCGTCTCTTTTGCCACTGCCTTCCAATCATATTTTTTGCTCTCCATTCCTTCTCACTCCCGTCTGCCATATCCTCATACGACCTTTTCAGAATACCACATTTTCCCCCTGCTGTCACTTAAAAATCCGTCGTTCCCCGCTTTTCCAGATGGCATTTCAGCTTCCGCCTTTTTAAAACCGCCTCTCCCGCAAAAACAGCCATCAGCTGCTCAACCGCTATCCGGCAGACCGCCTCAGCCCTGTTATCCACAGAACTCAGCTCCGGCTCGCAGCTTACCGCCAGCTCTGAATTGTAAAATCCTACAATACAGACCTCCTCCGGCACTTTCCGCCCTTTTACCGCCGCAAATTTAAGCGCGCCCGCCGCAAGGCTGTCATCCGCCGCGATCACCGCGTCAAATTCCTGCTCCCTGCTCTTAAAAAGCTGATCCCTCGCCGCCAAAATCCCCCGCTCCGATTCTATGACCAGCCTTTCGCCCGCCGCGCACCCGCAGTCCTCCAGCGCTGCTTCATAGCCCCTGCACTGATCCGTCTGCCCTTCGCCTGCATTTCCCAAAAACAGGATTTTCTTCCTTCCCGCCATCAAAAGCTCCTGCGTCACATCATATACCGCCTGAAATTCATCCGGAAACACACAGTAAACATCCTTATTTTCAACACAGCCATTCAGCAAAAACACCGGCAGCTCCTTTGCCGCAGCTCCGATCCCCGCCAGCCGTCCATCTGCATACTCTGCCCCGATCAGGATCAGGGCGTCTATTTTGCGCTGCAGCATCTCCTCGATTGCCTTCTGTTTTTCCTCTGTCCCATAACCGCTGCACGCCAAAATACATCCGTATCCATGGCTTCCCAAATTCTTTTCCAGTCCGGAAATCATGACCGCCATATGCGGCTTTCCTGCGTCCGGGCATACGATCCCGACCAGATGCATCGTATCCAGTCCCAGCCCTCTGGCAAAGGCGTTCGGCGTATAGCTGTTTTCCTCCATCACTCGCCGCACCTTTTCCTTTGTCTTTTCACTTACCTTCGGACTGTCATTGACTACCCTTGAAACCGTGGCGATAGAAACCCCCGCCAGCTTCGCAATATCATAAATATTCACGGCGCTTTCCTCCATTTTGTAAGCACTTACATTTTTCATTGTAACATATCTGTACAGATTTTCAATGCCATTTTTCCTTTAAACTACAGCTTTTTCCCGATTTTTTGACCTGTCTTTCCAAATGTCTTTCTTTCCGTCTTACATTTTCTTACACTTTCTTTCATTCTCTTACAATCCCTTGTTACATTATATTTTGTAAGCACTTACATTTCATGTTTTCTGCCATTTTTGCCACCTTTTTTGCATTGCGCGCCGCGCCTGTCCAAAAGCATCAGAAGTTCTGCCCAAATCTGGCTGGCTTACCGGACGATCTTTTCCGATCTATATTTGCTGTATTATTCCCTCTCCCTTCATACCCTTTTTCATGTCCTTTTTTCATCTCTCTTCTTTATGCCCTTCATGCCTTTCCTCTTTCACATCCTTCATTCACATGGAGCATTCCGGTTCGGGTTCGGGGTTTCTTTCAATCGGCATTTTTCCTGCGCTGCCTGCAGCACGCAAAAAGGCATGGAAAAATGCCGTATCGCTTTCTCCATGCCTTTATCCCTTATCTGCCCGTATATGTCCTCGTATACGCCCTCGTATCCGCCGTATACCCCTTATTTCTTCCTTTCCTTCTCTTCCTTATCTTCCTCCTTATCTTATATCTTCCTTCCCTTCTATTTTGCTTTTTAAGCGTCTCTGAGCCATCTTCCTATAAGTTCCTATATAGTTCAGAATTTCTCATAAAAGAAGCTTTAAATGACTGTTTCAGGGCTTCTGCGGTATACACTCTTATACACTGTGCTTATAAATATTCTTTTATATAATGAAGCAATGTCCCCTTATCCAAAAAAGGTGCTACAGCCTCCAGTGCTTTTACTCCGCCAGACTCATACAGCCGCTCTGTAAGATCATTTAAGCAGCTTCCGCTCACAAACGGCAGAACAATATCGAGATCCTTCCATTCCCCTTTTTCTACCAGCTTCATGGCAATCCTGTCCACTACATCAGTTCCGACAAAAGGAAGCAGATCTTCAATGTCCTTCAGCTTCCGCTCCTCACTTCCTTCTGCGATTTCGTCTATCTGCTTCGGTTTCAACAAAGGTGCAGCCGCACAAATCTCCGACAGTGTAATTTCATGCCCTTCAAAAGCCTGCTTCAATTTCCCCTTTGCAGAGCTTTCAAGCACCTCCGAATGTTCCCCCAGCAAATGATCCAGCGTAACCTCCAAAACCGACGCCAGCTCCGGTAATTTGGCAATATCAGGCATGGAAACTCCCCGTTCCCAGTTGGACACTGCCTGAAAGCTGATTTCCATCTTATCTGCCAGTTCCATTTGCGTCATATTACGCTCTTTTCTAAGTTCTGCAATATTACGTCCTATCTTTGTCATATCAAACATATTTGAAAATATTATTCAATTAAAAGTTGATAAAACAAAAAAACTCCCGAAATTCGAGAGTTTTCACAATGCTGGTGACCGGACTTGAACCGGTACGGTGTTGCCACCGAGGGATTTTAAGTCCCTTGCGTC
>URRW01000050.1 GCA_900550285.1 uncultured Lachnospiraceae bacterium | reverse complement strand
CGCGAGCTGGGTTCAGAACGTCGTGAGACAGTTCGGTCCCTATCCGGCGCAGGCGTAGGATAATTGAGAGGAGCTGCCCTTAGTACGAGAGGACCGGGGTGGACGGACCGCTGGTGCATCTGTTGGCTACCAAAGCCATGGCAGAGTAGCCAAGTCCGGCAGGGATAAACGCTGAAGGCATCTAAGCGTGAAGCCCCCCTCAAGATGAGTTATCCCAATAAGTAAGACCCCTTAAAGAGTATGAGGTAGATAGGTCTGAGGTGGAAGTGCAGTAATGCATGGAGCTGACAGATACTAATCGGTCGAGGGCTTATCCTGACAGGTTGATAGGAAGATGTTGAATGGAAGATACAAGAGAGCGAGCCGGAAGGTAAGCAGTTTCAGTGTTCAGTTTTGAAGGTATAAAGAAAAAAGAGGGTGACTTAGATAATAGGTCGCCTTTTTTCGTGTCAAAATATTTTTATTGTTTACTCTGTTAAAGTCTGATATAATAGGAAAGAAAAATTCCGGAGAGGTTGAAAATATATGTTGGATGAAATCAAACAGTCCATTGACGACGCACAGATGGTGCTTGTAGGGATCGGCGCCGAGATGGATGCTGCCGCAGAGGGACAGGATGAAGCTTTTTTGGAAACGCTGAAGGCGCAGGCGGAAAGCAACCCTGCGGCGGCACAGCTTTTGACGTTTATGCAGGCGCGGCAAAAGGGGGCGAGATCCCGCAGCGAGTTGCTGGCAGCGTATCAAAGGCTGGCAGGGCTTTTGGAAGGGAAAAACTATTTTGTGGTATCTTTGTGCGACGACGGGCTGATCGACGAAGCCGGGCTTTGCGCAGACAGGATCGTGACGCCGCGTGGAAACAAAGCGGGAGACAAAGACGGGACAGGAGAGGCAGAAAAGGCAGAAAAGGCAGAGGAGCCTGAAAACGGAGAAACGCCGGCTCCTGCAGGTTATGAGGAAGCAGACTGGCAGCGGTATATGAAATGGCTGCAGGGGATTCTGAATAAAAAGCTTTGTATTTTGGAGCTGGGGGCAGGGATGGAAGCGCCTCAGGTGATCCGGTTCGCCTTTGAAAAAGTGACGTTTTTTAATCAGAAGGCATATCTGTACCGGGTGCATTCCAGATTTCCGCAGCTTACGGAAGAATTAAAGGGGCGCGGCTGCAGCGTTGCGATGCACCCGGCGGATCTTTTGAAAGAATAAAAAGGGGTGAGCGAAAATGATCGCGGTCATCGATTATGATGCGGGAAATGTGGCAAGTGTGGAAAAGGCGCTTCGGTATCTGGGAGAAGAGACGGTTGTGACGAGAGATCCGGAAACGCTTTTTTCGGCGGAAAAAGTGATCCTGCCGGGCGTGGGATCCTTTGGAGAGGCGATGGAGCGGCTGAAGGAATACGGGCTTGTGGAGCCGATCCGTGAAATTGTCCGCAGGAATACGCCGTTTCTGGGGATCTGTCTGGGACTGCAGCTTTTGTTTGAATCCAGTGAGGAAAGCCCCGGCGCAGAAGGGCTCGGCATTTTAAAGGGAAGGATCGTCAAAATCCCGGAGGGAACAGGGGCGGACAACGAACCGCTTAAAATCCCGCACATCGGGTGGAATTCCCTCACATTCCCGAAAAAGGGACGGCTGTTTGAGGGGATCGGGCAGGAGCCATATGTATATTTCGTCCATTCGTATTATCTGAAGGCTGAGGAAGACGTGGTAACGGCGAGGACGCAGTACGGTGTTTCCATTGATGCTTCCGTGGAAAAAGGAAACGTGTTTGCATGTCAGTTCCACCCGGAAAAAAGCTCGGAGGCAGGACTTGGGATTTTGCGAAACTTCGTGAAGCTTGGAAGAGAGGGAAACTAATATGTATACAAAACGGATCATTCCCTGTCTGGACGTACACGGGGGCAGGGTCGTAAAGGGCGTTAATTTCGTAAATCTAAAGGATGCGGGAGATCCGGTAGAGATCGCTGCGGCATACGACAGGGCGGGAGCGGACGAACTGGTATTTTTGGACATCACCGCTTCTGTTGATGCAAGAAAGACGGTCACAGATATGGTACGGCGCGTTGCAGAGCAGGTATTTATCCCGTTTACGGTCGGAGGAGGAATCCGCACCGTGGAGGATTTTAAGGAAATTTTGCGCGCCGGGGCAGATAAAATTTCCGTTAATTCCGCGGCAATTTCCAATCCGGGGCTGATCGCAGAGGCGGCGGACAAGTTTGGAAGCCAGTGCGTTGTGCTTGCCATCGACGCAAGGAAAAGGAAGGACGGCGGCTGGAGCGTTTTTCAAAACGGCGGCAGGCTCGATACCGGAATGGATGCCGTGGAATGGGCGAAAAAGGCGGAGCAGCTCGGCGCAGGCGAAATTTTGCTGACCAGCATGGACTGTGACGGGACGAAGGCAGGATATGATATTGCCCTGACAAAAGCAGTGGCGCAGTCGGTCCGTATTCCTGTGATCGCTTCGGGAGGCGCAGGGACGAAGGAGCATTTTTATGAGGCGTTTGCCAAAGGGCATGCGGATGCGGCGCTGGCGGCTTCGCTGTTTCATTATAAAGAACTGGAGATCGGGCAGGTCAAGGAATACTTAAGACAGAAAGGGGTAGCGGTTAGATGTCAATGATTGATAACGACTGGCTTCCGGCGCTGAAGGATGAATTTCGGAAGCCTTATTATGCACAGCTGTTTTCTTTTGTAAAGGAAGAATATGCGACGAAGGTGATCTATCCTCCGGCGGATGATATTTTTAATGCGTTCCATTTTACGCCGTTAAGCGAAGTAAAGGTTGTTATTTTGGGGCAGGATCCTTATCATAACGAGCGTCAGGCGCATGGGCTGTGCTTTTCGGTACAGCCCGAACAGGATATTCCGCCGTCTTTGGTCAACATTTATCAGGAGCTGCACGACGATCTGGGCTGCTATGTGCCCAACAACGGCTATCTGGAAAAATGGGCGCGTCAGGGCGTGCTTTTGCTCAATACCGTGCTGACCGTGCGGGCGCATCAGGCAAATTCCCATCAGGGGAAGGGCTGGGAGCAGTTTACGGACGCGGTTATCCGGGCGGTAAACGCGCAGGACAGGCCGATCGTATTTTTGCTCTGGGGAAGGCCGGCGCAGCAGAAGGCGGCGATGCTGGACAATCCCAATCATCTGATCTTAAAAGCGCCCCATCCCAGTCCGCTTTCTGCCTACAGGGGCTTTTTTGGATGCAGGCATTTCAGTCAGGCAAACGAATTTTTAAAGGCGCACGGCGTGGCCCCGATCGACTGGCAGATCGAAAACCGCTGATGGGTTTTCAAGCATAAAATGAGGAATTTTGAGGAGATATTATGGAAAAAAGACCGTTTGTGACAAAGGAACAGATTGAGGAGATCGTAAAAACATATCCGACCCCTTTTCATATTTATGATGAGAAGGGAATCCGGGAGAACGCCCGCAGGGTAAAGGAAGCGTTTGCATGGAATCAGGGCTTCCGGGAATATTTTGCGGTAAAGGCGACGCCCAATCCGTTTCTGATCGATCTTTTGCGGGAATACGGCTGCGGCTGCGACTGCTCTTCGGATACGGAGCTGATGCTCTGCGAGGCGATTGGAGCAAAGGGGGAGGAGATCATGTTTTCCTCCAACGATACGCCGGCAGAGGAATATGCGCTGGCGGCAAAGATGGGCGCGATCATCAATCTGGACGACATTACGCACATTGAATTTGTGGAGCAGATCCTTGGCAGGCTTCCGGAGACGATGAGCTGCAGGTTTAACCCCGGCGGCATTTTTAAAATGAGCAACGGCATCATGGACAATCCGGGCGATTCCAAATACGGAATGACCGAGGCGCAGATGTTCGAGGCGTACCGGATCATGAAGCAAAAAGGGGTAAAGCACTTTGGGATCCATGCATTTTTAGCGAGCAATACGGTAACAAACGAATATTATCCGCAGCTGGCAAAGCAGCTGTTTGAGCTGGCTGTCCGTCTGGAACGGGAGACGGGCGCAGACGTTTCCTTTATCAACCTGTCCGGCGGCGTCGGCATCCCGTATCGTCCGGAGCAGGAGCCAAACGACATCCTTGCGATCGGGGAAGGCGTGCGCAAAGTTTACGAGGAAGTGCTTGTTCCCGCCGGGATGGGCGACGTGGCGATCTATACGGAAATGGGACGCTTTATGATGGGGCCTTACGGGGCGCTTGTCACAAAAGCGATCCATGAAAAGCATATTTATAAGGAATATATCGGCGTGGACGCCTGCGCGGCGAATTTGATGCGCCCCGCGATGTACGGCGCTTATCATCATATTACGGTGCTGGGCAAGGAGGACGCGCCCTGCGACCACGTTTACGACGTGACGGGCTCGCTGTGTGAAAACAACGATAAGTTCGCCGTGGACAGAAAGCTTCCGGAAATCGAAAAGGGCGATTACCTGTTTATCCACGACACGGGCGCGCACGGGTTTTCCATGGGCTACAATTATAACGGCAGGCTGCGCAGCGCAGAGCTTTTGCTGAAAGAGGACGGCAGCGTGGAGCTGATCCGCCGGGCAGAGACGCCGAAGGACTATTTTGCCACATTTGACTGCTTCGGGGATTTTTACGGGAAGCTGAAGCTGTAAAAAATGTTCTTGCAAATAGGGGAAAGTTATGGTATCATAATTTTCAGTGCTGATGAATCAGCACATGCCGGCGTGGCGGAATGGCAGACGCGGCAGACTCAAAATCTGTTTATGGTGACATAGTGCGGGTTCAAGTCCCGCCGCCGGCAGTGAACTTTATAGGTGCATGCGTGTATCCGTCATCGGATGGATACCATCAGAGGTGCTTGAATGTATTCCGTAGATCATAGAAGGGATGCATCCGGGCATCTCTTTTTTTATGAAAAAGGAGGATGAAATGAAAAAAATACGATCTGATTTTTCAAGATATATTGCATTGAGCGTTGCAGGGATGCTCGGGTCTGCGGGAACGATTCTGGCGGATACTTATTTTGTGTCGGATCGGCTGGGAGCGCAGGGGCTGACCGCGCTGAATCTGGCGATCGCGGTGTTCGGGCTGATAAACGGCGTCGGCATGATGCTGGGAGCCGGAGGGGCAACGAGGTATGTGATCCTGAAAACACAGGGGAAAAAGCGGGAGGCAGATCAGGTATTTACGATCGCTTTTCTGGGCGCATTTTTGGCGGGAATGCTGTTTTGGGGCTGCGGGATGTTGTTTGCAGAGAGGCTGGCGATGCTTTTAGGGGCAGATGCGTCGGTGCTTCCGATGTGCAGCATCTATTTAAAAACGATTCTATGCTTTGCCCCGTTTTTTGTGCTGAATCATTTTTTCATGATTTTTATCCGAAGCGATGGAAACCCGAGACTTTCGGCGCTGGCCATGCTGACGGCGAGCTTTTCCAACATCATTCTGGATTTTGTGATGATGTATCCGATGAATATGGGAATTTTTGGCGCGGCACTGGCAACGGGACTTTCGCCGGCGATCGGGCTGTGTATCTGCGGAATGCATCTGCTTTTGAAAAAGAATCAGTTTCATTTTGCATGTTCGGGGATTCGGCTGGGAGAGCTTGGCAGGATTGTGTCAATCGGGCTGTCATCTTTTGTAAATGAATGTTCTGCCAGTGTCGTGCTGGTCGTATATAATCTGCTGATCCTGCGTCATTCCGGCAATACGGGCGTTGCGGCATATGGCATCGTGGCAAATCTCGCGCTGGTGGTCATGGCGGTGTTTACCGGGATCTCGCACGGCATCCAGCCGCTTTTGGGCAGGGCATTCGGCAGAGGGGACGAGGCAGAAATAAAAACCCTGTACCGGACAGGGGCGCTGCTGTGTGCCTGCATCGGGATCGGTACGCTGGCGATCGCGTACGGGTTTGCAGGGCAGCTTGCAGCGCTGTTTAACAGGGAAAATGACCCGATGCTGCAGATGATCGCAGAAAGCGGGATGAGGCTGTATTTTATCGGATTTTTATTTGCCGGGCAAAACGTGCTGACGGCGGCTTTGTTTGCCTCGGTGCAGAAGCCGGGAAGTGCATTTTTTATCTCGTTTTTCAGGGGATGTGCCGGTGTGATCGTAAGCGCTGCGGTATTTGCGGCATTTTTTGGAATGAATGGGATCTGGCTTTCGTTCCCGGTGACGGAAGGAATGGCACTTCTGATCGGGCGGCATTTTGGACAGCGGGAAAAGGAGGCAGAGCTGGAAGAAAATTGCGCGGCATCTTGACAACCTGCGGCAAATAGTGGTACGGTTACTGTGCAATTTTTAAAAAGACATACTTAAAAATGAGGAGAAGAGCATGCAGGAGTTAAAACCGATCAAAGAAGGTAAAGTACGTGAGATTTATGACAACGGTGACAGCCTGATCATGG
>URRW01000049.1 GCA_900550285.1 uncultured Lachnospiraceae bacterium | reverse complement strand
GGCAGTTCCGCCAGCGGACCGGCATGACGCCGACACAGTACCGGCGGCACACGTTTGTCCCGAAATAAAAAGCGCGCGCCTTGGCGCATAAAACAGGGTGCGAATAAAAAAACTGCGCAGTCCGGCAGGCTATCCCGCCGTTCTGCGCAGTCTTTTTTCATACAGCCTTACTCTCTGTGCATCGAAAAGCTGTCCATGTCATAATTTTTCAGGTTTTCCCATACGCCGCGGTCATCCGCCTGACCGATCAGGGTATCGCGGTTTTTCTTGGAAACCAGCTGATCCTTAAAGGAGCTGGGGCCGCCCACGCAGCCGCCGTCGCAGACCATACCCTCGATAAAGTCCTCCGGAAGCTTCGCAACCTTTAACAGCAGAAGGGCTTTCTTACATTCTGCCGCGCCGTTTGCCCTGCATACCTTTGCGTCGATCTCGTTGTCGGATTCCTTCAGGCTCTGCAGCACGGCTGCCGTTACGCCGCCGGAATTTGCAAAGCGCTTACCGTATACAGAAGCGATCTGGTCTGTATTCTCACAAGGCTCCAGCGCAACGCCCTTCGCCTTCATGATCGCGCGGATTTCGCTGTAGGTCAGGACATAATCCGCATTGCCTTCGATCTTCTGATCCACAACCTCGGATTTCTTTGCAAGGCAGGGCCCGATAAATACGGTAACCGCTTCGGGATCTCTTGCCTTGATCAGTCTGGAAACCGCGCACATCGGGGAAACCGTTGTGGAAACGCAGTCTGCCAGCTCCGGATAATGCTTGCGCACCATGTTGACAAACGCGGGACAGCAGGAGGTTACCTTCTTCTTGCCCTCTTTATAAGCTTCCGCCCATTCCTGCGCCTCGTAAGCCGCCGTCATGTCGCCGCCCAGTCCAACGTCATAAAAATCTTCAAAGCCCAGCTCTTTCATCGCCTTCTTCCAGCTTGCCATCGTAATGTCTGCGCCGAACTGGCCTTCTGTCGCAGGCGCCGCCATCGCATAAACGTGCTTGCCCGCTTTGATCGCCTCGATCACGGATACGATAAACGTCTTGGAACCGATCGCGCCGAACGGACAGCTGTGGATACATTTGCCACAGCGGATACACTTTTCTTCGTCGATCACCGTAATGCCGTATTCATTATAGCTGATTGCGTCTACCGGGCAGCTTGCCTTACACGGACGCTGCAGATGGGCGATCGCATTGTAAGGGCATGCCTGGGCGCACTTGCCGCACTCTTTACATTTTGTGGAGTCGATGTGGGAGCGTGTCCTGCCGGGTTCGATCGCGCCGAACTTACATGCGTTGATACACGCCTTTCCAAGACAGTTCTGGCAGTTCTCCGTCACGGTATAGCTGGAAATCGGGCAGTCCTCACACGCGGAGCTGATCACCTGAATCACATTGCCGTCGTCCACAGGGCCTGCGGATTTGCCCTCTGCCAGACGCACTCTCTGACGGATGATCTCCCTTTCCTTATAAATACAGCAGCGGAATTTCGCCTGCGGCCCGGGAATCAACTCTACCGCGATGTTGTCCCTCTTCGCCTCCAGCTCGCCTGCCCATGCAAGCTTTGCTACTTCGTAGAGGACTTCGTGTTTGATCTTGATCATACTTTCATCTGCATACATCGTGTTTTACCTCTCTTATCATTTGACCGCTTCCCCGTCATAAGGGAAACGACGACTATATAAAAATATTATATAAATTCCGCCCCGAAAATTCAAGCCTATGTGAAAAAACCTATGTGAAAAAAACATATGAAAAAACAGCCGCACGTTGCTGTCCGCACCACGCTCCTTTCTGCAGGATATAACCTTGCGGCTCTGTCTGCGCGTCCGGCTCTGCGCCGCCTCCGTGCAGCGAAGGGTTCTGCCAGCCGACTGGCGCGCGAAGGAGAATTTGCAAACAGCGCAGGATTATCCGGCGTTCTGTCCGGGACTTGTCTGAGCGCGGCATGCGCTATGCCGCGCGAGTTTGACCGGACAGAGCGCGTCCCGGACAATCCTGCGCTGTTTGGTTCAAATTCTCTGTGAGCAAGACCGGAGGCTGGCGGAACCTTTCGCTGCACGGAGGCGGCGCAGAGCCGGACGCGCAAATAAAACCGCACGGTCACATCCTGCATCCCCACAAATCCCCGAAACTGGTAAAATTTTTCCCATTCCCGCGCTTTTGTAAATTGCAGCCATCCCTCCCCCACGTTACAATCCAATTCATACAAGGGCGGCAGAAGCCGCCGCACATATATTTTTCCAAAATGGAAACAACAACTAAACGGAGGGAAATCTTATGGCAAAAAAACATTCAGGAATCGGCAAGGCAGCCGTCATCGCCGCAGGCGCAGGCGCAGCTGCATTCGCATTCAAAAAGCATAAAGAACTTTCGGAAGAAGGAAAGACCCTGACCGGGCAGATAAAGGAGAAGGCGATCCAGAGCGCGGAAAAATCCATCCGGATGCCCGCCCCCGATCCCGCATACCGGAATACCGAACGCGGCATGCACGAAAGAAATTCCAAAGGCATTTATTATTCCAACGGCAACTACGAAGCCTTTGCCCGTCCGGAAAAGCCCGAGGGCGTCGAAGAAAAGAGCGCCTATCTGGTCGGCAGCGGCCTCGCTTCCTTAGCGGCGGCGTGCTTTTTGGTGCGGGACGGCCAGATGCCCGGCTCCCACATCCATATTTTAGAAGCGATGGACGTTGCCGGAGGCGCCTGCGACGGCATCTTCGATCCGTCCAGAGGCTATATCATGCGCGGCGGCAGGGAAATGGAAAACCATTTTGAATGCCTGTGGGATCTGTTCCACAGCATCCCCTCGCTGGAAACTCCCGGCGCATCCGTGCTGGACGAATATTACTGGTTAAATAAGCACGATCCCAACTACTCGCTCTGCCGCGCCACCAAAAACCGCGGTCAGGACGCGCACACCGACGGCAAATTCGGCTTAAGCCAGAAGGGCTGCATGGAAATCATGAAGCTGTTTCTGACAAAGGACGAGGATCTTTATGACAAGGCGATCGAGGACGTTTTTGACGACGAGGTATTTTCCTCTAACTTCTGGCTGTACTGGCGCACGATGTTCGCTTTTGAAAACTGGCACAGCGCCCTTGAAATGAAGCGTTATTTCCAGCGCTTTATCCACCACATCGGTGGGCTGCCGGATTTCAGCGCCTTAAAATTTACCAAATACAACCAGTATGAATCGCTGATCCTTCCGATGAAAAAATATCTGGAGGACGCAGGCGTGGAATTTTGCTTCAATACCGAAGTAACCAACGTCGTATTCGAAATCAAAAACGGCAAAAAGCTGGCAAAAACGATCGAGTGTAAAGTAAACGGCGAAAAGCAGACGATCAGCCTGACCGAAAACGACCTTGTGTTTGTCACAAACGGAAGCTGCACCGAGGGCACAATTTACGGCGACCAGAACCACGCCCCTGTCGGCAATGCGGAAGTCAGAAACAGCGGCGTCTGGGATCTCTGGAAAAATATCGCAAAGCAGGATCCTTCCTTCGGGCATCCGGAGAAATTCTGCTCCGACATCAAAAAGACCAACTGGGAATCCGCTACCGTCACGACCCTCGACGATAAGATCATCCCTTATATCACCCGGATCTGCCAGCGCGATCCCCGCACCGGAAAGGTTGTTACCGGCGGCATCGTAAGCTGTCAGGATTCCAAATGGCTGTTGAGCTGGACGATCAACCGTCAGGGACAGTTTAAGGATCAGGACAAAAAGCAGGTGTGCGTCTGGGTATACTCCCTGTTTACCGACGTGCCCGGCGACTATATCAAAAAGCCCATGAAGGAATGCACCGGTAAGGAGATCACCGCAGAATGGCTCTACCATCTGGGCGTTCCCGTTGAAGAGATCGACGATCTGGCAGAACACAGCGCAGTCTGCGTTCCGACCATGATGCCTTATATTACGTCCTTCTTCATGCCGAGGGCGGCAGGCGACCGTCCCGACGTCATCCCGGACGGCTGCACCAACTTCGCCTTCATCGGCCAGTTTGCAGAAACGCCCCGTGATACGATCTTTACGACCGAGTATTCCGTCCGCACCGCCATGGAAGCCGTTTACGGTCTGCTCCATGTGGACCGCGGTGTGCCGGAGGTATGGGGCAGCGTGTACGACGTGCGCGAGCTTTTGGACAGCTCCGTCAAGCTGATGGACGGCGTTTCCCCGCTGGAAATCGAGCTTCCCGGGCCGCTCAACCGGCTCAAAAAGCCCCTGCTGAAAGCCGTACAGGGAACGGTCATCGAAGATCTTCTCAGGGAGCACAATATCATCAAAAACGGAATGCTCTGATTTTTCAAAAAATGAAAGCGACAACCCTTTTTCATTCAAAAGCTCAATAAAAATCAAACTTTCCTATAAAGTCAAGAAAGTGTGCGCCCCGGCGCACACTTTCTTATTCTTCCGCATTATCTCGGCAGCCGCGCTACAATCTCTGCAACGATCTCCCGGATCGATTTGTTTTCACAGTCCACCGTCACATCCGCATACCGCTCGTACAGCGGAACCCTCTCGTCGTAAAGCTGCGCAAGCGTCTGCCCCTCCCGAAGCGTCACGCCGCGCTCCTTTAAATCGCCCAGCCGCTCCGCAATAGAAGCACAGGACAGCTTCAGATAAACGACCGTCCCGATCTTCTTAAGATGCTGCATCGCTTCCCTGCCGTAGATCACGCTGCCTCCCGTAGCGATGACCGAATGCTTCACAAAAAGACCGGCGTTGATCCGGTTCTCCACCTGCCGGAAGCCGTCGTCTCCCTGCCGCTTGATGATCTCGTGCAGCAAAAGCCCCGTCTGCTCCTGAATGACCAGATCCGAATCCACAAAGGAAAGCCCCTGCTGCTTTGCCAGCACCACGCCGACCGTGCTCTTGCCTGCGCCCGGCATCCCGATCAAAACAAGATTTTTCATAGGCTTACTCGCCTAAATAAGCGATCACTTCCACTTCGCACAAAACATCCTTCGGAAGCTTCTTTACTGCCACGCAGCTTCTTGCGGGCTTGCCGGTAAAATATTTCTCATATACGCCGTTAAACGCCGCAAAGTCTCCCATATCATCCAAAAAACAGGTGGTCTTTACCACATGCTCATAATCCGTTCCCGCTTCTGCAAGGATCGCGCCGATATTTTTCATGACCTGCTCGGTCTGCGCCTCGATGCCCTCTGCCTCTACCGCGCCCGTCTCCGGATTGATCGGGATCTGACCGGATGCAAATAAAAACTCTCCCGCCCGGATCGCCTGAGAATAAGGTCCGATCGCCGCCGGAGCCTTGGTTGTCGAAATTTTCTGAAACATGGTCCATGTCCTCCTGTCGTTTTTCATCAAAGTGCGCCCGCAAAAGCGCCCTGCTTTTCTCTTTCAGTATAGCACGCCTGCTTCCCGTTTGTCACTCATCAAATTCTGCCGTCACATAAAATCCCCGCGGATTTTCCACCACGCTGATCACCCTGCCCTCCCGGGCAAGCATCCGCTCCCGGAACGGGTAATTGCCGGACATCGCAAGCGACGGGTCGATCGTGTAATAGTAGTTGCTCGGAAGCACGCCCTCCGTTACCGTCACATGGTCGCCCTCCTTTAAAAGCCCGGGGCGCTCCATTTTAAACTCCATCCGCCTCATTGCCTGCTGCCTCCTTTTCTTTCCGGTATCCGGTAGCCTGCAAAGCGCCCGGCGTCACTTTTTTTGCAGGAAACCTCCAGATAAACGCCCTCCGCTTCGTAGGAAAGCTTCCTTACCAGCGCGTTTTCCTGCAGCCACGATACCGCCGCCCCGTCCGTATAGGGAATCAGAAGCGCCGCCTCCTCATAGCCTGCAAACAGCTTTTCCCGGATCAGATCCAGAAGCCCGTCCAGCCCGATCCCCTTTTTGGCGGACATATAAATCCGGTCGCCCGATATTTTCGGAAGCTCTGCCTCTTCCATCACAAGATCCGCCTTGTTCATCACATAAATGCACGGGATCGCGCCCGCCCCCAGCTCCTTTAGCGTCTCCGCCGTCACCTTCATCTGCTCCCTGTGGTGCGGGTCGGAAAAATCCACCACCTGCAGCAGAAGATCCGCGCAGCACGCCTCCTCCAGCGTGGAGCGGAACGCCTTTACGAGCGCATGGGGAAGCTTGTCGATAAAGCCGACCGTATCCGACAAAAGGAAATCCCGGTTGTCGCCGGGGCTGATGCGGCGAACCGTCGTGTCCAGCGTCGCAAACAGCATATTTTTTTCCAGCACCTTTTTCTCTGCGTCGTCCATCCATGTATCCAGCATCCGGTTCATCATCGTGGATTTTCCCGCGTTCGTATAGCCTACCAGCGCAACGGACGGCAATTCGCTCTCCTGCCGCTTCTTTCTCTGGGTCTGGCAGTCCTTTTCGATGACCTTTAGCTCGCGGTTTAATTCGCTGATGCGCTTTTCAATCCTTCTGCGGTCCAGCTCCAGCTTTTTCTCGCCCGCGCCCTTGTTGGAAAGTCCGCCCCCGGCTCCCGCGCCGCCGCCTGCGCCTGCCCC
>URRW01000048.1 GCA_900550285.1 uncultured Lachnospiraceae bacterium | reverse complement strand
CATTACCGGGTGCTGGAACGCTTCGGCAGCTATACCTATATCGAATGCCGTCTGGAAACCGGGCGCACCCACCAGATCCGCGTGCACATGGCGTCCATCGGGCATCCGCTTTTGGGCGACATCGTATACGGCCCGAAAAAGTGTCCCTATCCGAAGCTGGAGGGACAGACGCTGCACGCAATGATTCTGGGCTTTGAGCATCCCTCCACGGGGGAATATGTGGAGACATGCGCGCCCCTGCCGGAATATTTTCAGCATCTGCTCAAAATTTTGTAAAAACAGGATTGACAAATTTTAAACAGGATGCTACACTCTATGAGTATGCCGCATAACGAGGTAAAAGTACGCCGTTTGGCGTCACCAAAGTTAGCGAGTAACGTTAATTTATTTTAACGCTTGACAGGAGGTGTCCTAGATGTACGCAATTATTGCAACAGGTGGCAAACAGTACAAGGTAGCTGAGGGCGATGTATTAAAGGTTGAGAAGCTGGGCTTAGAGGCTGGCGCGACTGTTACATTTGACCAGGTAATCGCAGTGAGCAATGACGGCTTAAAGGTCGGCGCTGACGTAGCAGGTGCAACCGTAACCGCTACAGTAGTAGGTGAAGGCAAAGGCAAGAAGGTCATCGTTTACAAGTATAAGAGAAAGACCGGTTACCACAAGAAGAATGGTCACAGACAAGCATACACTCAGGTGAAGATCGAGAAAATCAACGCTTAATCCTTTCAGGAAAGCGCTGCGGTATGTTTTATGACGACAATTCTAGTAAAGAAGACAAAGGACAATTATCGGGGATTTACCTGTACCGGCCATGCCGGCTATGCCGAAAGCGGCAATGACATCGTCTGCGCTGCCGTTTCGGTTCTTGTCATCAACACGATCAATGCGATCGAGGCTTTTACCAAAGATCCGATGGAGGTTGTGGCAGGGGAAGCAGACGGCGTGATCGATGTGGTATTTTTAAATCCGGTCAATGAGCAGACGGCTCTTTTGATGGATACGATGATCCTTGGTCTGACAGACATTGAAAAACAGTACGGGAAGAAATACCTGCGACTGAAATTCGAGGAGGTGTAACAAATGTTCAATATGAACCTTCAGTTTTTTGCTCATAAGAAGGGTGTCGGCTCTACCAAGAACGGCAGAGATTCCGAGTCCAAGCGCCTTGGTGCAAAGAGAGCGGACGGACAGTTTGTAAAGGCTGGCAACATTCTTTACAGACAGCGTGGAACCAAGATTCATCCCGGCATTAACGTAGGCATCGGCGGCGATGACACGTTATTTGCAAAAGTGGACGGCGTGCTGAGATTTGAAAGAAAAGGAAGAGACAAGAAACAGGCTTCCGTATATCCGGTAGAACAGTAAGCATCATTATGAATCATAAGCGGACGCCAAGGCGGGCCGCATTTCCAGAGAAAAAGGCCCCAGACGCATTGTTTGGGGTCTTTTCGTATCACGAAACAAAACTTTTAACAGATTCAATAAACAGGAGAATCGAATGTTTGCAGACAGAGCGAAAATTTATGTAAGAAGCGGGAAGGGCGGCGACGGGCACGTTTCTTTCCGGCGTGAAAAATATGTGCCTGCAGGCGGACCCGACGGCGGTGACGGCGGGCACGGCGGCGATGTGATCTTCGTGGTGGACGACGGCTTGAATACCCTGACCGATTTTCGCCATGTCGGAAAATATAAAGCCGGAGACGGGCAGGAAGGCGGCAAGAAAAACTGCCGCGGCAAAGACGGGGACGATATTTATATCAAGGTTCCCGAAGGCACTGTCATCAAGGAATTTCATTCCGGCAAGGTTATCGTCGATATGTCCGGTGACAACCGTGAAGTCGTTTTATTAAAGGGCGGCAAGGGCGGCAACGGAAACCAGCATTATGCGACGAGCACCATGCAGGCGCCCAAATACGCCCAGCCGGGCCAGCCGGCGCAGGAGCTGGAGCTTTTGCTGGAATTAAAGGTGATCGCGGACGTGGGGCTTGTAGGTTTCCCGAACGTCGGGAAATCTACCCTGCTCTCCCGTGTTTCCAATGCGCGGCCAAAGATCGCCAATTATCATTTTACAACCTTAAATCCCCATCTGGGCGTCGTTGACCTCGACGATGCGAAGGGCTTTGTCATGGCGGATATTCCCGGACTGATCGAAGGCGCTTCGGAAGGGATCGGGCTCGGCCATGAATTTTTGCGCCATGTGGAACGCACGAAGGTGCTCATCCATGTGGTCGATGCGGCGGGGACAGAGGGACGCGACCCGGTGGAAGACGTTTATGCGATCAACGCGGAGCTTCAGAATTACAGCGCAGAGCTGGCGGAAAAGCCTCAGGTGATCGCCGCCAACAAGGTGGACGCGATCTACGATCTGGAGGAATCCGGCTTTGAACGCTTAAAGGCGGAATTTGAGCCAAAGGGCGTTAAGGTATACCCGATCTCCGCCGTAAGCGGACAGGGCGTTACGGAGCTTTTGTATGATGTGCGCCGGATGCTGGACGGCTTAGATGAAAAGCCTGCTGTTTTCGAGCAGGAATATTTCCCGGAAATGGCGCTTTCTGCATCAGACGATCCTTATACCGTTACCTACGACGAGCTGGAGCAGGAATATGTCGTGGAAGGTCCCAAAATCGAAAAAATGCTCGGATATACCAATCTGGAATCCGAAAAGGGCTTCGCCTTTTTCCAGAGCTTCTTAAAGGATGCGGGCATTTTGGAAAAGCTGGAAGAACTTGGCATTCAGGAAGGCGACACGGTGCGTATGTACGGGCTTTCCTTTGATTATTATAAATAGGAGAACATCCATGAAGGAATTAAAAAGCAAGCAGAGAGCATATCTGATGAAGCTGGCAAGCAGCCTCGATCCCATTTTTCAGATCGGGAAATCCAGCCTTACGCCGGAAGGAACGGCTGCCATTTCGGAAGCCTTCAATACCCGTGAGCTGATCAAGATCGCCGTTTTGAAAAACTGCTTCGACGATCCCAGAGAGATTGCAAATATCGTAGCAGAACGCACCCATTCTACGGTCGTTCAGGTCATCGGCAAAAAGATTGTTTTATATAAAGAAAGCAAAGACCATAAAAAGATCGAACTGCCTCTGTAATCTGTTTCTGACAAAGAATAAGGCGGTGCATATATGAAAAAAATCGGCATTTTAGGCGGTACGTTCAATCCGATCCATACCGGGCATCTGATCCTTGCGGAGAATGCCAGGATCTTTTGCGGTCTGGACGAGGTGCTGCTCATTCCAAGCGGCTGCTCTTATATGAAGGATGCTTCCCGGATCCTTCCGGGCAGCGTCCGCCTGCGTATGGCAGCGCTGGCGGCACAGGACAATCCCTTTTTTAAGGTATCCGATATGGAGGTTGTGCGTCCGGGCAGTTCTTATACCTATGAGACGCTGGACGCTTTAAAAAAGCAGCTTCCGGACAGCGAGCTCTATTTTATCGTCGGCGCCGATACGTTGTTTCATATGGAAAGCTGGAAGCATCCGGAGCGGATTTTTAAAAGCTGCGTTACCGTTGCCGCGGTAAGGGATGAAAAGGGGGCGGCGGATCTGATCGCTCAGGCAAAATATCTGTCCGGCAAATATAACGCTGACATCCGCTTCCTTCCGGCTTCCCACATCGGCATTTCCGCCACCCAGATCCGGGAACGCCTTAAAAAGGGCGAATCCGTCCGTTATCTGGTTCCGGAAAGCGTCCGTCTTTTTCTGGAAGAAAACGGGTACTATACAGAGAGCTGAAAGGAGTTTTTTTGCATGAAAGAGCCGGATATTCGCAAGATCCGCAAATCAATGGAAAAAAATCTCGATCCCAGGCGTTATGAGCATACGCTGGGCGTCGCATATACGGCAGCGTCCCTTGCCATGCGCTATGGGGCGGACGTCAATAACGCCATTCTGGCGGGTATGCTCCACGACTGTGCGAAATGCCTGACCAATGAAAAGAAAATTTCCATCTGTGAAAAGTATAATATTGCAATCAACGCCTACGAACAGGCAAATCCGTTTTTGCTGCACGCAAAGGTCGGCAGCTTTCTCGCCATGAAAAAATATGGCGTTACGGATAAGGATGTGATCAACGCCATCTTAAACCATACGACAGGGCGTCCGGGCATGTCTTTGCTGGAAAAAATCATCTGGCTGGCAGATTATATTGAGCCGGGCAGGAAGCAGGCGCCGAATCTGACCGAGATCCGCCGGATCGCCTTCGAGGATCTGGATAAAGCCCTTTTGATGGCGCTTGAGGATACGTTGAGCTATTTAAACGGCGGAAATATGGAAGTGGATTCCATGACGCAGAAAACCTATGATTTTTATAAAAATGGAGGAACCGTATGACGCAGGCAGAAAAAATGACCAGGCTTGCCATCGCAGCGCTGGAAGACAAAAAAGCAGAAGACCTTTCCCTGATCGATATTTCGGAAGTATCCGTTCTTGCCGATTATTTCCTGATCGCAAGCGGAAATAACCGCAATCAGGTACAGGCGATGGCGGACAATGTGGAAGAGCAGCTGGGAAGAGCCGGATTTACCGTAAAAAATGTAGAAGGCTATCAGACCGGAAACTGGATCCTGATGGATTACGGCGACATGATCGTCCATGTTTTTGACCGTCAGAACCGTCTGTTCTATGATCTGGAACGTATCTGGAGAGACGGAAAGCAGATCGATCCGGAAGAATTCTGCAAAGAAGAAGCATGACCCACAGCAGACTGAGGGGAAAGAATTTATAAACTAAAAGTGATATGAAAGGCGCGCAGGCAATCGGGCGGAAGTGATTTCCCCGAATCACCTGCGCGCCTTTTATGCGGTAGGGAAAGTTCCCTATTGTAATGGTAAGGGAAAAAACTTTAAAAGCTTTAATTGAAAATACGCATCACGCCGAAGACGCGCCCGATGATCTGACAGTCGTCTACAATGATCGGATCCATCGTATCATTTTCCGGCTGTAAGCGGATATGATCCTTCTCGCGGTAAAAAGTCTTGACGGTAGCGGAATCGTCGATAAGGGCTACTACGATCTGACCGTTCTGGGCGTCCTGACAGCTCTGGACAAAGATCTGGTCGCCGTCTAGGATACCGGCGTTTACCATGGATTCCCCGCTCACGTTTAAGACAAAGCAGGGCGCTCCGGTAGGGACCGCATCCGCCGGGATCGGGAAATAGCTCTCGATATTCTCTTCTGCAAGGATCGGCTGCCCTGCGGCGACCCTGCCGACTACAGGCAGGCTGGTCATCTCCGTGCGCACCGTCTGGAAGCTCTCGTCAGTGATCTCGATCGCACGCGGCTTGGTAGGGTCGCGGCGGATATATCCGTTCTTTTCCAACGTCTCCAGATGGGAGTGGACGGAAGAGGTCGATTTTAAATGAACCGCTTCGCAGATCTCCCTGACTGCCGGGGGATAACCTCTCTTTAAAATCTCATCCTTGATATAATCTAAAATCTCCTGCTGTTTGGCAGTGATCTTTCCCTGTGCCATAGTAAAAGCCCCTTTCTGATGTCTGTATTCCAAAGGATCTGCAGGCTGCTGCATCCTGTAGAAAAAACAAGTCTTTTTATCAGTATAACATATCAATATCAAAAAAGCAAACATGCATTCCGAAAAAATGTTCGATTTTTTTGCTCTTCCTCACTTGACATCCGAAAATACGTTCGATATAATGAAACTGTAAGGAACAAATGTTCGCAACTTATGTTCGATAGATTCAGAGGAGGGAATTTTATGAAATCATCTGTCCGCCGCACCGGTTTTTACCGTCCGCTTATGCTCTGCCTGACCCTTGTCCTTTTCATTGCCGCAGCATTTTCTGTGTCCGGGTTTTTATCCTTGGCAAAAGAGAAGGAAGATGCGGTATCCTACAAGTATTTTTCAAGCATTATGGTTCGCTCCGGCGATACGCTCACATCCATTGCTTCCCGCTATGCAGATCACCATTACGAGTCGCTGGACGCTTATATCGAGGAGGTGCGCGCCACGAACAACCTGACGGATATTGATGAGATACAGGCGGGGGATTATCTGATTGTCCCTTATTACAGCGAGCAGTTCCGCTGACCTGATTTTTATCTGTCTTTCGGAATATATTTAGAAATTTTTTCGTTTTTCCTGAACCGGAAAGCAAGATTTTTCTGTTATCATCCCCTTATACATAAGGGAAACCCGGCGCCGGCGTTTGCATTTCCGGCATTTCCCATGGTATACTTGTAAGACAGGGCAGCCTGACGGCTGTTTCTGAATCAGGACAGTCGGAAAGGAAGTTATATCCATGGACAGGAATCGTATTTTGATCGTAGAAGATGACGCGGACATCCGCGGAGGCGTAGAGATTTATCTGAAAAATCAGGGCTATGACGTGCTGCAGGCGCAGGACGGCGTCGAAGGGCTGGAGACAATCGAAAAAGAAGAGATCGACCTTGCCATTGTGGACATCATGATGCCCCGCATGGACGGCATTACCATGATGATGAAGGTTCGGGAAAAAGGACATGATTTTCCCGTGATCATGCTTTCTGCCAAATCAGAAGAGGTCGATAAGATCATGGGGCTGAATATGGGAGCGGACGACTACATCACAAAGCCCTTTACGCCGTTGGAGCTTTTGGCGAGGGTAAATTCCCATCTCAGGCGGTATAACCGTTATAAGGAGGCGCTGTCGCGGACAGAGCCGGAGAAGGACACGTATCATGTGATTGGTGGGATCGAGCTCAATGAAGAAACCGTGGAGGTTTTTGTAGACGGTTCCCCGGTGCGCCTGACTCCCATCGAATTTAAGATCCTGCTTCTTTTAATGAAAAATCCGGGCAGGGTATTTTCTGCTGATGAGATCTATGAGCGCATCTGGAATGAAAAGGCGATCAACACGGATACGATCATGGTCCATATCCGCAAGATCCGTGAGAAAATTGAGATCGATCCAAAAAATCCGAAGTATTTAAAGGTGGTGTGGGGCGTTGGATACAAAATGGAAAAACAGTAAAGCCAAAAGCGTCGGCATCGCGATGGCGGCAATTCTCGTACTGACCGGTTGTTTTACGGCATTTTTCCCGTTTTTTGAAACCCGTGCGGACAGCGAATTTGAAAATCCGCTTACCAGCACGGAATTTATCGATATGCTTTACAGCAGCA
>URRW01000047.1 GCA_900550285.1 uncultured Lachnospiraceae bacterium | reverse complement strand
ATGTTGTATGCAGCATATAACGCAGAAGATGAACCCGTAAAAGAGGAAATTTTAAATATCATAGCAGAGGTAGAGCGTTATTGGAAAATCGGATCTGTAGAAGAATTTGAACAGCTCAAAAAGAAAAATACCCCGACAAAGGTGGAACCCCGAGGAGAAATGTGGGTGAAATGCCAATGCGGAGCAATTATCCGCCCGAATAAATATTGTTCGTGCTGCGGACAGCGCTTGGAGGTAGAATTTTGTATAAAGTAATATTGATTGGTGTGGATCATTTTACCGGAGGTACATACCGTAAAAGCAGGACGTTTAAATATAAGATCGAGGCAGCAATCTATAAAAAGATTATGAGTCTGTTTTATACAGTGATCTTTGAGATGGAGGTGAAGCATGAGAAAGAAGATTGAATACCTGGCAAATCATTACTCCAAAAAGGAGCAATATGAAAAAGCCATCGAAGAAGTAACAGAGCTGGAAGACGAACTCTACAAGGGAAGCAACCCTTTAGGAGACCCCAACATGATATATCTGACAGATAACACCTGGAGCGAGTGTGCCGATGTAATCATCATGATCGCCCAGCTGGCGATCCAGCACAACAAAGAGGATGAGATTAAATCTCAGATGGAATACAAACTCAACCGCCAGATAAACCGAATCGGGCAGCAGGACTGGAAAGAGCAGATCATGAATACTTTCTTGGGTGGGAGAATATAAGGAGGAGCAAGATGAAGAAAGAATTTATCAAAGCAGATTTAAAAGATGCCGTCCGAAAAAAGGCGGCAGGGGAACCGGGTGGGAATCCCGGACAATACCCGTTGCTGTATTGGAGTAGCGTTATTTCATGAGGTCACTGTAAGCATGCTTATGGGAAGGCGAAGTAACGTGTTTGATGCCTAAGTCAGAACACCCGCTTTTAAAGGAATCCGGAAGGTTACGGGAATATGACCAGGCAAGCATCCTCTTCGGGATCTTTTGACAGCCTGGAATATTTCAGGGAATGCTGACAGAATCAGCAAATTTGTCAAAAGAAAGGAAGAGAACGCAAATGACAAAAAAACAGAATCTATTGTGGAAAGCAAGTATCGCGTTCGCGGTACTGTTTTCTGTCGCGCCGGTTTCCAACGCGATGCACATTATGGAGGGGTATCTTCCTCCGTCATGGTGTGTCGCATGGGGAGTGGTCTGCCTGCCGTTTCTGATCGCAGGATTTTTTTCCATACAGAAAATTTTAAAACAGAATAGAAAAGCGCTGCTGCTTCTGGCGATGTCGGGAGCCTTTGTGTTCGTGATCTCCTCGCTTAAGATCCCGTCCGTGACGGGAAGCTGCTCCCATATGACGGGGACGGGGCTTGCGGCGATCCTTTTTGGCCCCGGCGTGGCGGGCGTGCTCGGTCTGATCGTGCTTTTGTTTCAGGCGATCCTTCTGGGGCACGGCGGGCTGACGACGCTTGGAGCCAATACGTTTTCCATGGCAGTCGCAGGGCCTTTGGCAGCGTTTGTGGTTTATCGGATTGGCAAAAAGCTGAAATGGAACCGGAAGGCAGCGGTATTTTGCGCGGCGTTTGTGGGGGATCTGTTCACCTACTGCGTGACGAGCCTGCAGCTTGCAATAGCATATCCGTCGGAAGCAGGCGGTATCGGCGCTTCCGCAGTGAAGTTTCTGGGGATTTTTGCACCGACGCAGCTGCCCCTTGCGGTGATGGAGGGGCTGCTTACGGTGATCATCCTCATTGCGCTGGAATCCTACGCGAAGCCGGAGTTAAAGGCGGTCGGTTTTTTAAAGGAGGTGCAGGAATGACAAAAAGCAATAAAAGGCTTGTGTGGATTTTGCTGATAATTACTGTGCTTCTTGCGGCAGTTCCGCTCCTTACGCTTAAGGACGCGGAATTTGGCGGCTCCGACGACGCGGGCAGCGTAATGATCGAAGAGATTGAGGAAGGATATGAGCCGTGGTTTACGCCGGTGGCAGAAAGCTTCCTCGGAAAAGAGATCCCCGGCGAGGTGGAATCGCTCCTGTTCTGCGTCCAGACGGGGATCGGCGTGGGCGTGATCGCATTTTGCATGGGACGTCTTGTGGAACGGAAGAAGTGGCAGAATGACAGGCATTGACAAATGGAGCTATTCCTCGGGGCTTTCCCATGTGAGCCCGGAGGAAAAGTTCGCTTATGCGGCGGCGACGATGCTCGTGTGCGTCGTGAGCCGTTCCGTGCTGGCGGCGGGGATCGCGCTTGCCGCGAGCGCTTTCCTGAATGTGAAAAAAGGGAAAATGCCTGCAGGGCGCTATCTGCGGTTTTTGATGGTTCCGCTGGCGTTTCTGGTTTTGAGCACGCCTGCGGTGTTCGTCAATGTTTCGGAAACGCCGATGGACGCCTATGCCGTTGCGGTGGGGCATTTTTATATCACATCGAGCAGGCGGGGGATTTTAAACGGGATGCAGATGATCCTGACGGCGATGGCGTCGATCTCCTGCCTGTATGTGCTTTCGCTCAATACGCCCATGACGGAGATTCTGGATGTGTTAAAAAAGCTCCATGTCCCGGCGGTACTGATCGAGCTGATGCTTCTGACCTACCGGTTTATTTTTATTTTGCTGGAGGAGGCAAGGGCGGTGCTGACGGCGCAGAAGGCGAGGCTTGGGAACCGGGACGTCAAAACCGCGGTGCGCTCCTTCGGGCAGATGGCGTCGGTGCTGTTTGTGAGGGCGTTAAAGCGTTCGGACGCGCTGTATCATGCGATGGAAGCACGCTGCTATGACGGGCAGCTTAAGGTACTGGGAAAAAAATATGCGGTAAGCCGGCGGCGGGTATGGGCGCTTGCAGGATTTGAGGCGCTTTTGGCTGCGGCAGCCGTTTGGGAGAAACTGCTATGACGGATGAAATTATTTTAGAGGCGGAGGACGTCTGGTATTCTTATGAGGACGACGGCAGCTTCGCCCTGCGGGGGCTGGATGTGCGGATCAAAAAGGGCAGCAGGGTGGCATTTGTGGGAGCGAACGGCTCCGGGAAATCGACGTTTTTTCTGTGCTGCAACGGCATTTTAAGGCCGCAGAAGGGAACGATCCGGTTTCATGGAAAGCCGCTGCGGTATACGAAAAAGGAGCTGCTTTCCCTGCGGGCAAAGGTTGGGATCGTTTTTCAGGATCCGGACAACCAGTTGTTTTCGGCGAGCGTGAGGCAGGAGATCTCCTTTGGGATCTTAAATCTCGGCGCAGGCGAAACAGAGGCGGCAGAGGCGGTTGACCGGGTGATGGAGGAGATGGAGATCACGCCGTTTCAGGATCAGCCGGTGCACGCGCTCAGCGGCGGGCAGAAAAAACAGGTGTCCATCGCGGACGTCCTGGTTATGAAGCCGGAGATCGTCATTTTGGACGAGCCTGCGGCGGCGCTGGATCCGAAGCACGACCGGCTCGTAAAAAAGCTGCTTGCAGGGCTGACCGGGCAGGGGATCACGGTTATCGTTTCGACCCACGATATGGATTACGCCTACAGCTGGGCGGATGAGATCGTGCTTCTGGGCGGCGGACGGGCGCTCTGTCAGGGAAGCCCGCAAAAGGTGTGCCAGAAAAAGGAGCTGCTTGCAGAGAATAATCTGGAGCAGCCGCAGCTTTTGCGGTTATCTGACTGCCTGAAAAGACACGGCGTGATCGGCGGGGACGCACAGCCTGCGCGGACGTGGGAGGAGCTTGAGGCGCAGCTTTCGTAAGCATAAGCATATGGTTTTGGAAAACAGGATCGGAGGAGTGTGAGCATGAAAAAGAAGGCGATTTTGGCGGTAAGCTTCGGGACAAGCCATCTGGATACGATGGAAAAGACGATACAGGTGCTGGAGGATCAGATCCGGGAGACGTTTCCGGACTATCTGGTGTACCGGGCGTTTACGAGCGGGATCATTTTAAAAAAGCTGGAACGCGAAAACGGGCTTGTGTTTGACAACGTGCGTCAGGCGATGGAGCGGATGAAGCACGACGGGGTTACGGAGGTGATCGTCCAGCCGACCTATATCATCAACGGCGTGGAATATGACTGGATGCGTGCGGACGTGGAAGCCTGCCGGGAGCTGTTTGAAACGGTGCGGCTGGGAGCGCCGCTTTTATCCGCTCCCGACGATTATAAAAAGACGGCGCACGCGGTCATGGAATCGGTGGAGCTTGCGCCGGACGAGTGCCTGATCCTGATGGGGCACGGGACGGATCATCCGGCAAACAGCGCCTATCCGGCGATGGAATACACGCTGCAGGCGCTGGGCTATGACCGGATCCACATGGCGACCGTGGAGGGCTTTCCGGAATTAAAGGACGTGATGGGAAAGCTCCGGAACCGGAAGATCAAAAAGGCGGTGCTTCTGCCGTTCATGCTCGTGGCGGGGGATCATGCCAAAAACGATATGGCGGGCGATGAGGATTCGTGGAAATGCGAGCTGGAAGAGGCGGGCTATGAGGTGCATCCGATTTTGAAAGGGCTCGGGGAGCTTCCCGGGATCCGGCGTATTTTTATCGAGCATATTGAGGCGGCAGTGTGAGAGATGACAGAGATTGGGACGGTCTGGAAAAACCGGAAGAAGCTGCGGATGGGATATACCACGGGAAGCTGTGCGGCGGCTGCGGCAAAGGCTGCGGCGCGGATGCTTTTTTCCGGGGAAAGGGTCAGTCAGGTGTCACTGATGACGCCCAAGGGGATCCTGTTGGAGCTGGATATTGAGGAGATCACATACAGCCCGCAGGCGGTCAGCTGCGGGGTGCGCAAGGATGCGGGGGACGACCCGGACGTGACAAACGGGCTTTTGATCTGCGCGAAGGCAGAAAAGACAGAAGGGACGGGGATCGTTCTGGACGGCGGTACAGGAGTCGGCAGGGTGACGCGCAGGGGGATGGAGCAGGCGGTCGGCGAGGCGGCGATCAACAGGGTTCCCCGGCAGATGATCACAGAAGCGGTAACGGGCGAATGTGAAAAATACGGCTATACCGGCGGGCTTTTCGTCGAGATCTTTATTCCCGGCGGGGAAGAGGTCGCAAAGCGGACGTTTAACCCGAGGCTCGGGATACAGGGCGGGCTTTCCGTGCTGGGGACGAGCGGCATCGTGGAGCCGATGAGTGAAAAGGCGCTGACGGATACGATTTTTCTGGAAATGAAGCTGCTTCGGGCAGACGGCTATGACAGCTGCTATCTTGTGCCGGGAAATTACGGAAGCGATTTTTTGAGGGAGGAGCTGGGCTATGACGGAAGGCTTTCGGTCAAGTGCAGCAACTACATCGGAGAGGCGCTGGACTACGCTGCAGAGCTTGGGATGCGGGAGATTTTGCTGATCGGCCATGTGGGAAAGCTGATCAAGCTGGCGGCGGGCGTGATGAACACCCATTCCAGAGAGGCGGACTGCCGGATGGAGGTGCTTGCCTCCCACGCGGCGATGGCGGGCGCAGACCGGGCGCTTGTGTGCAGGATCATGGACTGCATCAATACGACGGAGGCGATCGGTCTTTTGATCGAAAACGGGCTGCTTGAGGCGGTGATGCAGACCGTGATGAAAAAGGTCGCCTTTTATCTGGATCACAGGTGCGGGGGCGCGGTCAGGGCAGAGGCGATCCTTTTTTCCAGTGAGCACGGGATCCTCGGAAAGACAGGGGAGGCGGATCTGCTTCTGGAAAAGATCAGGGGCGGCGGGAAGCCGGAACGAGAACGGGAAACAGAGCAGCAAAGAGAGCAGCAGGCAGAACAAGAAACAGAACAGCAGACAGAGCAGGGGAGAGCAGGGCGATGAAAGGAACATTTTACGGAATCGGGGTAGGGCCGGGGGATCCGGAGCTTGTGACGTTAAAGGCGCTGCGGATCATGGAAGCGTGTCAGGCGATCGTCCTGCCGGTGTCCGCCGCAGATTTTACGGAGGCTGTGTATGACGCAGGCGGGAAGGACGGGGCATATGCAGGGCTTTTGGAAAACTGCGTGGCTTACCGGATCGCGGTCGGGGCGGGGGCGAGGCTTGCAGACAAGCCGAAGCTTTATGTGCCGATGCCGATGATCAAGGACAGGGAAAGGCTTTGTGAGGCGCACGATCAGGGCGCGGTAGAAACGGCGCGGCTTCTGGATCAGGGCATGGACGCAGCGTTTCTGACGCTGGGGGATCCGACGGTCTATTCCACCTGTATGTATGTCCATAAACGGATCAAGGCGATGGGATATGATACGGTGATCGTGCCGGGCGTGCCGTCATTTTGCGCGGCGGCTGCGGCTTTGGATGAAAGCCTTGTGGAAAACAGGGACGAGCTGCACGTGATCCCGGCGTCCTACGGGATTGAAGAGGCGTTAAGGCTGCCCGGCACAAAGGTGCTGATGAAGGCGGGGAAAAAGGTTCCCTATGTCAAAGAGGCGGTAAGGGCGCAGCAGCTGGAAGTGAGCATGGTGGAAAACTGCGGCATGGATACGGAAAAAAGATATGCCTCGGCAGAGGAAATCCCGGATCAGCCCAGCTACTATTCCTTATTTATCATAAAAGAGTAATCGGAGAAAAAACATGATAGCATTTGTAGGAGCAGGCCCCGGGGCGGAGGATCTGATCACCGTGCGCGGGCAGCGGTATTTAAAGGAGGCAGACGTCATCATTTATGCGGGATCCCTCGTAAATCCCCGTCTGCTGGACGTAAAAAAAGAAGGCTGCGAGGTATACAACAGCGCCTATATGACGCTGGAAGAGGTAATGGAGGTGATGATCGCCGGGGAGCGCGCCGGAAAAAAGGTCGTGCGCCTGCATACGGGCGATCCGTGCCTTTACGGGGCGATCCGGGAACAGATGGATGTGCTGGAAGAAAAGAAGATTCCTTTTGATTATTGCCCGGGGGTCAGTTCTTTTTGTGGAGCGGCCAGCGCTTTGAATCTGGAATATACCCTTCCGGATGTATCTCAGAGTGTGATCATTACCCGAATGGCAGGAAGAACGCCGGTTCCTGAAAAGGAGTCGATCAGAAGTTTTGCGGCTCATGGCACAACAATGGTTATTTTTTTAAGCACAGGGATGCTAAAAGAACTTTCCGAAGAGCTGATCAGCGGAGGATATGAACAGGACACTCCTGCCGCGATCGTGTATAAGGCGTCATGGCCGGAGGAAAAAGTACTCAACTGTACGGTAAAAACATTGGCGCAGACTGCAAAAGAGGCAGGCGTAACGAAGACGGCGCTTATTGTAGTAGGCAGGGTTTTAGATGGAAAGTATGAACGGTCAAAATTATATGATCCGACATTTACAACAGAATTTCGGAAAGCATCTTCTCATGTTGGAAAGGCAGAAAAGGAGAATACTAAAGAATGAATAAAATATATGTTGTAGGACTCGGCCCGGGAGCAGGAGATCAGATGACAGTACAGGCAAAAAAAGTTCTTGACGCATGTCCGGTCATTATCGGATATACGGTATATATTGATCTTGTCCGTCCTTTATTTCCGGAAAAGCAGTTCTTGAGCACTCCGATGCGAAAAGAAGCCGACCGCTGTAAGATGGCGTTTGAGGAGGTAAAAAAAGGCGTTGACGTGGCAATGGTATGCAGCGGTGACAGCGGGATTTATGGAATGGCAGGTCTGATTTATGAGATCGGGAGAGATTACCCTGAGATCGGGATTGAGATTGTTCCCGGGATCAC
>URRW01000046.1 GCA_900550285.1 uncultured Lachnospiraceae bacterium | reverse complement strand
AAGCCGTCGCATCCAGCTTGTTCCCGGCTCCCATGCAGCTGATGACGGGCACACCCGCCGCCTGCGCCCGCAAAATGATCTCCAGCTTTCCTGTTACCGTGTCGATCGCGTCCACCACATAATCATAGCAGGAAAAATCGAACTGATCCGCCGTCTCCGGCAGAAAAAATGTCTTGTGGACGTTCACTGCCGTACCCGGCGAAATCTGCCGGATCCGCTCCTTTGCCGCATCCGTCTTGTCCATTCCGATCGTCTCGTAAGTCGCAATGATCTGACGGTTTAAATTGCTTACGCATACCGTATCGTTGTCGATCAGATCCAGCGTCCCTACGCCGCTTCTTGCCAGCGCCTCTGCTGTGTGGCCGCCGACGCCGCCGATGCCGAACACTGCCACCCTTGCCTTTGCCAGCCTTTGCATTCCGGCTTCACCGAGCAAAAGCTGCGTTCTGATAAACTGGTTTTCCATAGATACTCCTTTTCCATCCCTTTATCGCATATCGGCTTCCGGGAACCATATGACCCTTTCCGGATTTTCCGGATGGCTTTTTAAATGCTTCTCCATCCAGACCATATCGTACCACCGCCCGAATTTATAGCCGCATTTTTGGAATTTCCCGACCATGCGGTATCCCATCCTCTCATGGAACAAAACGCTGTCCTTTGTCAGATACTTATCCTCCTGCGCCGGATATGCGATGCAGGCGTTTGCGTTCAGGATATTCTGCCGCAAAAGCGCCTGTTCCAGCGCCTCATAAAGCGCCCTGCCGATCCCGGCGCCTTTTTTGTCCTCCCGCACATAGATCGAGGTTTCCACCGCCCAGTCGTAGGCAGCCCGCTCATGGAAGGCGCCCGCATAGGCATATCCCACGATCCCGCCGTCCAGCGCTGCCGCCAGATAGGGATATTTTTGCAGCGTCCGTTCGATGCGCCCTGCAAATTCTTCCACGGAAGGCGCTTCATATTCAAATGTTACCGCAGTTTTTTCCACATAGGGCGCATAGATGTTTTGCAAAGCCTCCGCATCCTTTGGCGATGCGGTACGGATGACAAGCGCGCCGTCTGTTAAACGATCCCCGATTTTTTTCATGTGTTTCCTTCTTCCCATCCCTTTAAGCCTTTGCCGCGGATGAAATTCAAAATAATATTTCGGTCAGTATATCATCTGTATGGGAGCTTCGTCAAATAAAAGCGTGGGGCAGCGCTCAAAATTGAAAACCTTGAATTCTTTCAGAATTCAAAAGTAGCGTTCAAAATTGAAACTACTGAATTCTTTTAGAATTCAGTAGTAGCGCCAAAAATAGAAACCCTTGAATTCTTTCAGAATTCAAGGGTAGCGCCAAAAAAGAGAACCTTGCGGTTCTCTTTTTTGGCTTAGTTGTTGATCAGTTTGTCTTCGCCGTTCCAGCTGTAAAGCTTGCGGATCTCTTCGCCGATCTTCTCGGACGGATGCTCTGCCGCCAGCTTTCTCATCGCCTGAAAATGAACCTGACGTCCCGCCGGGCTCATGTCGAGCAAAAATTCCTTTGCAAAAGTGCCGTCCTGAATGTCGGACAGGATCTTTTTCATCGCTTTCTTCGTATCTTCCGTGATGATCTTGGGGCCGGTAATATAGTCGCCGTATTCTGCGGTGTTGGAAATGGAATATCTCATGCCCGCAAAACCGGACTGATAGATCAGGTCAACGATCAGCTTCATCTCATGGATACATTCAAAATATGCGTTTCTCGGGTCGTATCCGGCTTCTACCAGCGTCTCAAAGCCCGCCTGCATCAGCGCGCACACGCCGCCGCACAAAACTGCCTGTTCCCCGAAAAGGTCTGTTTCCGTCTCTGTGCGGAACGTGGTTTCCAAAACGCCCGCTCTTGCACCGCCGATGGCAAGGGAATATGCCAGCGCGATGTCCAGCGCTTTTCCTGTGGCGTCCTGCTCTACCGCAACGAGACAGGGAACGCCCTTGCCCGCCTGATATTCGGAGCGCACCGTATGGCCGGGGCCCTTGGGGGCGATCATCGTTACGTCCACATCCTTGGGAGGCTTGATGCAGCCGAAGTGGATATTAAAGCCATGGGCAAACATCAGCATGTTTCCGGGCTCCAAATTCGGCTCGATGTCTTTTTTGTACATATCCGCCTGCAGCTCATCATTGATCAGGATCATGATGATGTCCGCTTTTCTGGCAGCCTCTGCCGCCGTATATACTTCAAAGCCCTGCGCCTCTGCCTTTGCCCAGGATTTTGAGCCTTCGTACAGGCCGATGATCACATGGCAGCCCGATTCCTTTGCGTTGAGCGCATGCGCATGTCCCTGACTGCCGTAGCCGATCACCGCGATCGTTTTGCCCTCCAGTAAAGAAAGGTTGCAGTCTTCCTGATAAAAGATCCTTGCTGTGTTTGCCATAATGGTTTCCTCCATATATTTTTCTGCCTGCAGCTTCCCAAAAGCTGCGGATGTCATCTGCGGCATCCATATGTAAACGGGAATTCTCCCAATCAGCAGTCCCAAAATCCGGGGCGTTAAAAGCTGCCCTCGTCCTCGTCGATATGCACCAGCCGGTCCACGCCGCGGGTCAGACCCGCAATGCCCGTCCGCGCCAGCTCCAAAATCTCATAGCCGTCCAAAAGCTTTAAAAATGCTTCCAGCTTGCTCTGCGAGCCGGTCAGCTCGATGATCAGGTTTTCCGCTCCCACATCGACGATCTTTGCGCGGAATACGTTTGCCACCGCCATGATGCCCTGCCGCTCCTGCGCGCCGGCTTTTACCTTGATCAGCGCAAGCTCCCGAAATACGCTGCTCTCCGGCTCAAGCTCCCGGATGTCCCTGACGTCCACCAGCTTGCCGACCTGCTTCTCGATCTGATCCAAAATCTCGTCGTCCCCGCTGGCAACGATCGTAATGCGCGTAAAACGCGGATCCGCCGTCACGCCTGCCGTAATGCTTTCAATATTATAGCCGCGCCGCGAAAACAGCCCGGAAATCCGGCTCAACACGCCGGAGGTATTGTCTACGATCAACTGAAACGCTTTTTTATGCATCCCGACCTCCATCCTCCCGCACGGCTGTGCGGATTTCACTTTCACACACTATCATAGCAATGTTTTACCCCGGTGTCAATCATCATTCTTTCCCGTCGCAGCATTTCTGCAGCGCCACCGTCCCGGTGCGCGCCACCTCCACAATATTCCTGCTGCCCAGCATTTTTAAAAGAAGCCCGATCCTCTCCGGTTCATCGCACATCTGGATCATCATCTGATTCCGGCTCATATCCACGATCTGCGCCTTTAAGATCCCGCAGATCTCCATGATGTCCCGGCGGCTTTCGCGGTCATATTTTACTTTGACAAGCACAAGCTCCCTGCTGATCCCCGCCTGTGCCCGAAAGGTTTTAACCTTAATGATGTCCAGCTTTTTGTTGAGCTGCTTGGCGATCTGTTCCAGCGTATGCTCGTCGCCCTCGGAAACGATCGTCATGCAGGAAACCGTCGGATCGTCCGTCTCCCCGACTACGAGGCTCTCGATATTAAACGCCCTTCTTGAAAACAGCCCCGCCACCTTGCAGAGCACGCCGGAGCGGTTTTCTACCAGCACAGAATATATTTTTTTCATCCGTTTCGCCTCCCGTCACTTTACCGTATCCATCGGATCGATCACGCATTCCATCAAAACCGCTTTATCATCCTGCAAAAAAGCATCGACCGCACGCTGCATATCCGCCGGGTTTTCCAGCCGGATATAATCCATTCCATAAGCCTCCGACAGCTTTTCCAGATCCGGGCTGCCGCTTAGCTCCACAACGGAATATCTGCCCCCATAAGTATTTTGCTGATATTCCCGCACCATGCCGAGATAATGGTTTGAGATCACGACGATCTTTGCTGCGACGCCGTGCTGGCGCATGGATGCAAGCTCCATCATGGACATTTGGAAGGAGCCGTCCCCGCACACTGCCACCACCTGTCTGTCCGGCTGTCCCAGCTTTGCCCCAAACGCCGCCGGGATCGCATATCCCATCGTCCCCATGCCGCCCGAGGTCAGAAACATTCCTTCCCGGATGATACAGTTTCTGCACGACCAGATCTGGTTTTGTCCCACATCCGCCACATATACCGCGTCCTTTTCCATCCGTTTGCTCAGGCAGCGCACAAACGCTGCCGGGTCTATCTGCGCTGAAGCGTCCTTTTTTGTTCCCGGCTCTTTTGCCTGCTGGCGGTAGCTGCGGATCGTTTCCAGCCACGCGGCAAAGCTGCAGCAGATCTCCTGTTCCAAAAGATCCGCAAAAATATGCGCCGCATCCCCTACAATTGGGATCGTGGGGCCGGCATTTTTGCCGATCTCCGCAGGGTCGATGTCGATATGTACCAAAACCTTGTTTTTTGTAATGATCTCCGGCTGGTTAACCGCGCGGTCCGCCACCCGCGCGCCGACCATGATGATCATATCCGCCTCGTTCATGATCCGGTTTGCGCAAGGGGAACCGTTGTTGCCGACCATGCCGAAATACAGCCCGTCCTCCGTTTGCATCGTACCGATCCCCATCATCGTCGTTACGACCGGCACGCTGTTTTTGTGCGCAAATTCCCGCAAAAGCTTCTGCGCGCCGCCAAGCAGAACGCCGCCGCCTGCGCAGATCACGGGACGTTTTGCCCGTTCCAGCTCTGCCAGCACTTTTTTGATCTGTACGGCGTGCCCCTTCACGGTCGGCTTATAGGTGCGCAGGCTGACGCTTTCCGGATACGCAAAGCTTTCGACGGGCGCATTCTGCACGTCGATCGGAACGTCGATCAAAACCGGCCCCTTCCGCCCGGAATTGGCGATATAAAACGCCTCCTTTAAAATTTCCGGAATGTCCTGCGCCCGTTTTACAAGATAGCTGTATTTGACAAAGGATTCCGCCGCGCCCGTGATGTCCGCCTCCTGAAACACGTCGCTGCCGATCAGCTTGCTGTTTACCTGCCCGGTAATACAGACGAGGGGGATGCTGTCCGCAAACGCCGTGGCGATGCCCGTGATCAGATTTGTGGCTCCCGGGCCGCTTGTCACGGCACATACGCCCACCTGCCCCGTTACCCGCGCAAAGCCGCTTGCCGCGTGCGCCGCGTTCTGCTCCGTCCGGATCAGCACCGGTTGGATGGAGGAATCCAGAATCCTGTCATAAAACGGGCAGATCGCCACTCCGGGATACCCGAATACCAGTTTTACGCCTTCCAGTTCCAGACATTTTACGATTGCCTCTGCCCCATTCATAAGCCTTCCCTCCCGCTTTTTATCTGTCAAGCCTTTTTCTCTTCCAGACTCTCTTTTTCCTGTATCTGCAAAAGCCTTTTTGCCAGCCTTACCGCCTCCGCCGCATCTCTGGAATAGCCGTCCGCCCCGATCTCGTCGGCGTATTCCTGCGTGATCACCGCGCCGCCGATCATGATCTTTGCCGTTACGCCCTTTTCCTTCGCATAGGCGATCACATTTCTCATTTCCTGCATCGTAGTCGTCATCAGCGCGGAAAGCCCGATGAGCTGCGCGCCCTTTTCAAGCGCCGTCTCTACGATCACTTCCTTTGGCACGTCCTTGCCCAGATCGACCACCTCAAAGCCATAATTTTTCAGCATCAGCGCCACCAGATTTTTCCCGATGTCATGGATGTCGCCGTGCACGGTCGCGACCACAGCCACAGGCTTGTCTGCACCCTCCGACTCCTCCAATAAAAGCGGCTCTAACACGCCGATCGCCCGCTTCATCGCCTCCGCGCTGGCGATGAGCTGGGGCAGGAAATATCTGCCCTTGTCAAACAGCTCGCCCACCTGATTGATGGCAGGCAGCAGGTAGCCGTTTAAAAGCTCCGGGGCGCCGTATCCTGCCTCAAGCGCCTGTCTTGTCAGCGGCTCTGCGTTTTTGCGCTTTCCCTTTAAAACCGCTTCAAACACTGCGTCTGCCGGGCTGCCTTCGCCGGGCTGCGCCGCTTTTTCCTGATGTTCTGGCTGCGCCGTCTTTTCCTGTTTTTCCGGCTGCGCTCCTTTTTCCGGCATGGGCTGGCAGTCCGTTCTTTCCCCTGCCGCTGCTTGCCGCACCGGCGCTGCCTGACGCTTTTTTTGCCTCTCGTCATACTCCTGCGCAAAGCCGATATAGCGCAGGTCGCTTCCTTCCCGGTTCAAAAGCAGATCCGATGCAAAAGCAGCCCCTACCAAAAGATCCTGGCTCGGATTCGCGATCGCCATCGTCAGCCCCGCCTGAATCGCCATTGTCAGAAACGCCGTATTCACACAGCTTCTTTCCGGAAGCCCAAAGGAAATGTTGGACAGCCCGCAGGTCGTGGCAAGCCCCTTTTGCCTGCAGTAGCGGATCGTTTCCAGCGTTTCCAGCGCAGCTTTCGGGTTCGCCCCTACGGTCGTCACAAGCCCGTCCACGACGATGTCCTGTTTTTTCATCCCGAGTTCAAGCGCCCGCTCCACGATCGTGTCTATGATCGAGATTTTTTCTTCCAGACTTTCCGGAAGCCCCTTGTCCGAAAGCGGCAAAAGCACGAACATCGCGCCGTATTTTTTTGCCAGCGGCAGCAGCTTTTCCAGCTTCTCTTTTTCCAGCGAAATGGAATTGATCAGCGCCCTGCCCGGATAGCGCCTGAGCGCCGCCTCCTGCACCTCGACGTGGCTGGAATCAATGGACAGCGGGAGTTTCGTAACGCCCGCGATCTCTTCCAGCGCCTGCAGCATCGCCGCCTTCTCGTCGATGCCGCTCATTCCCATATTTACGTCCAGCACCGACGCCCCCCGCTCCTCCTGCTCCTGCGCAAAGCGGGTCACTGTTTCAAAACAGCCTTCCAAAAGCTCTGCCTGCAGCTTTTTCTTTCCCGTCGGATTGATGCGTTCACCAACGATCAGAAACGGATCGGACAGCCCAAAGCCCAGACAGCTTCTTTCCGAAGCCAGATAGCTGCGCCCCGTATTCCCGTGAGAAAGCGGTTTTTTCGCGGAAAGCCGCTCTGTCATCGCCCGGATATGCGCCGGCGTACTGCCGCAGCAGCCGCCCAAAACAGCCGCGCCTGCCTCCCAGAGCGCTTCCATTTCCCGTCCGAAGCCTTCTGCGTCCAGCCCGTATACCGTCTGCCCGTTTTCATCCAGCTGCGGAAGCCCTGCGTTGGGTTTTGCGATGATCGGAACATCCGTTACCTCCGCCATCTGGCGGATCACCTCTGCCATCCGGTCGGGGCCTGTCGAGCAGTTTGCTCCCACCGCGTCTGCGCCCAGGGAGGAAAGCACTACCGCAGCTGTCACCGCATCCGTCCCGAACAGGCTTCTGCCTCCGTCCTCAAAGGTCATCGTCGCCATTACCGGAAGCTTTGGGGCAGTTTCCTTTGCCGCGATCAGGGCAGCCCTCGTCTCCTGCAGGCTCATCATCGTCTCGATCACCAAAAGGTCTGCCCCCGCCTCTGCCAGATACCCGATCTGTTCCTTATAGATATCGACCAGCTCTTCAAAGTCCAGCCTGCCGATCGGAAAAAGCTGCTCTCCTGTCATCGTCAGGTCGCCTGCCACCAGCGCCCTGTCGCCCACCGCCTCTTTTGAAAGCTCCACCAGCCTGCGGTTTAATTCCCCGACCCGCTCCTCCAGGCCAAATTCCTTCAGCTTAATCCTGTTTGCCGAAAAAGTGGGGGCATAAACAATATTTGCGCCGGCGTCTGCGTATTCCCGCTGCAGCTTTTTCAGGATCTCCGGATGCTCTGTAATCCACAGCTCCGGGCAGACGCCGGAGGGCATCCCCTCCTTCTGCAGGTTCGATCCGGTCGCCCCGTCCAGAAAAACAAGCTTTTTATCGGTCATCTGTCGAAATTGTTCTTTTGTCATGCTGATCTCCTATCGTCCGTCTTTTCCACTCCGCTTTTCCGCTTTACATGGATAAATAATGTTTTTATTCTATCACGCTTTTGTACAAAAGAAAAGACAAACAATATCTCTTGTCAGAATTTCCAAAATGATGTATCCTATAGGAACTGAACTGTTTTACAATAAGAAAGGAGACAATATCATGTATTGTACAAGAAATGTATCCGACTCCGTAGTTTGGGTCGGTGGAAGTGACCGCCGCCTTGCGCTGTTTGAGAATCTTTTCCCGATCTCCCGCGGCGTTTCCTATAACTCCTACCTGATCCTGGACGAGAAGACCGCCCTCATCGACACCGTGGACGCTTCCATTACCGGACAGTTTCTGGACAACGTTTACCACACCTTAAACGGACGCTCCTTAGACTATCTGATCGTCAACCATATGGAGCCCGACCACTGCGCCAACATCGCCGAGCTGATGCTGCGCTTTCCCGAAATGAAGCTGGTCGGCAACGCAAAGACGTTTGTTTTCATCAACCAGTTTTATGATGTGGATCTGACTGGCCGCACCGTTACAGTCAAGGAAGGCGATACCCTTTCCTTAGGCGCGCATACCCTCGCCTTTTATTTTGCCCCGATGGTTCACTGGCCCGAGGTTATGGTTACTTATGAGCAGTCCGAACAGATCCTGTTTTCCGCAGACGCATTCGGCACTTTCGGCGCATTAAACGGCGCGCTGTTCAACGACGAGGTGGAATTTGACCGTGAGTGGCTTTCCGACGCAAGACGCTACTACTGCAACATCGTCGGCAAATACGGCCCGCAGGTTCAGGCTGCGTTAAAGAAGCTTTCTGCGCTTCCCATCAGCACCATCTGCCCGCTGCACGGTCCCGTATGGCGCAATGACTTAAACTACCTGATCGGCAAATACGATCTCTGGAGCAGATACGAGCCGGAAGACAAAACCGTTGCGATCTTCTACGCTTCCATGTACGGCGAGACAGAAAACGCTGCCAACATCCTTGCAGCCCGTCTTGCGGACAGCGGCGTAAAAAATATCGCAATGTACGACGTTTCCGTAACCCATGTTTCCACCCTGATCGCAGAAGCGTTCCGCTGCAGCCATCTGGTATTTGCGGCTCCTACCTATAACAACGGCATTTACCCTGCCATGCTCAACTTCCTGCATGATATGGCGGCGCTGAACCTGCAGAACCGCACGGTCGGCCTGATCGAAAACGGCACATGGGGTCCCACTACCGCAAAACAGATGCGCCAGCTTTTAGAAGGCATGAAGCAGATGACTGTTTTGGAGCCTTCCGTAACCGTGAAGTCCGCATTAAAGGGCGATTCCCTCGAGCAGCTCAACGCGCTGGCTTCCAGCATCACGGCATCCCTTGCAGAGTAAAAAGCCCAAGCGAAAACGGAATGGAGATTTTTGCGTTGAAAAAGCGTTTTGGCATTCTTTTTCTGACCGCTGCCCTTCTGACGGCATCCGGATGCAGCGGCGATCCTGCGCTGTCCGCTTATGAACAAGAACTCGGGCAGTTTTATGAGAGCTTTTCTGCACAGACGGCGCAGCTTGAAAATATCGATTCCTCCTCTGAGCAGGCGGCTGACGAGCTGTTGGCTACGCTGGACGGCCTTGCAGAGCTGACCGGTCAGTTTGCCGAAATCGAAGTCCCCGACAGCTACCGGGAGGCGGGCGTTTCCGACCTTGCCGCCTCCGCGGCAGATCATATGGCAGAGGCGGGGTCACTTTACCGCGACGCCTGCAGAGACGGGGAATCCTTCGATTCCCAGATCGCGGACGCCGCGCACACCCATTATCTGCGGGCGATGCAGCAGATCAACCATATCGCCGTGATGCTTCAGGGCAGGACGCCCGAGGGCGACGACATTACCGTTATCCCGCAGGATACGCCTGACTGGAGCGGCGGGGAAAGTTCCGAAAACCGGCCTTAATAAATGCGCTCTGATAAACGCAGAGGCGTCCGGATTCATACGAATCCAGACGCCTCTATTGCAAGTCTTTCTATACAATCCAAAATCAGAACTTCTCGTACTGATCCACATCCACCACAAACACGGTGCATCCGCCCACCTGCATATCAATCGGGATCATGGAATTGGCTCCGGGTCCTAAACTGCCGGAGGACATTGACGGCATCGTATACTTCACGGACTGACGCGCGCCGGCACATTCCTTTAAAATCTTCAGTGCGCCGGGAACATTCTCATCCTCGGTACCGATTACAAGCGTCACGTTTTTATTTTTCAGAAAGCCGCCTGTGGTGGAAAGCTTCGTTACCCAGTATTTCTCCCGGTTTAACTCTTCTACTGCCTCATCCACATCTTCAGAATGCAGCATTGCAAAAATCATCTTCATAAAACAAGTCCCTCCTGTTATGTAAGGTAACCGCTTTTGTACTTGCGGTTCTTTTTTATTATATATACTTTTCCTGAAAAAATCCACAAAAACTTTCAATTTTTATGCAATTCTTTTTACCGTTCTTTTTGCCGCTTGGCATTCCTTCCGCACCGGGGTCTGCGCAGCCTGCCCCATACGGTTTCTGCGTCAGACGACTGGCGAGCGAAAGAGAATTTGCAAACGCTGCAGAATACGCTTC
>URRW01000045.1 GCA_900550285.1 uncultured Lachnospiraceae bacterium | reverse complement strand
ATAGCCGTCCGCCGCGTGGGCAGCCCCCTGCTCATGGGAAGTCAGCACATGGAAAATTTCATCCCTGTGCTTATATAAAGCGTCATAAACATTTAAGATCGAGCCGCCCGGGTAGCCGAACACGACGTCCGTCCCCTGTTCCTTCAGACACTCAATGATGATTTCCGCTCCTGTTAACAGCATATGTATTTCCTCCCCGACAGTTTCCTCTCTTCCCGGAACCGTCTTTCTTTTCCGGCTATTTCCTGATCTCTAAAACCGCCCCCCGGTTGCCGCTCGTTACCATCTCCCGGTAGCGGGCAAGGTATCCGGTCGTTACCTTCGGCTCTCTGGGCTGCCACCTTCTGCGCCTTTCTGCCAGCTCTTCTTCCGAAACCTTCATATCCAGACGGTTCTGCGGAATATTGATGCTGATGATGTCGCCTTCTTCCACGAGGGCGATCGGACCTCCCACCGCCGCTTCCGGCGAAACGTGCCCGATAGACGCGCCTCTGGACGCGCCGGAAAATCTTCCGTCCGTGATCAGCGCCACACTGGAGCCAAGCCCCATTCCCGCGATGGCGGAAGTCGGATTTAACATTTCCCGCATGCCGGGGCCTCCCTTTGGTCCCTCATAGCGGATCACGACCACGTCGCCGGGCACGATCTTTCCGCCCTTGATCGCCTCGATCGCATCCTCCTCACAGTCAAACACCCGTGCAGGGCCCTCGTGCACCATCATCTCCGGCACGACCGCACTGCGCTTTACCACGCCCGTATCCGGCGCAAGGTTCCCTTTCAGGACGGCGATCCCGCCTGTCTCCGAATAAGGGTTTTCCACCGGACGGATCACCTCGGGATCCTTATTTTTGCAGCCGGCGATGTTTTCTGCGACCGTTTTGCCCGTTACCGTTAAAAGATCCGTATATAAAAGCTGCTTTTTATCCAGCTCGTTCATCACTGCATACACGCCGCCCGCCTCGTTTAAATCTTCGATATAGGTCGGGCCTGCCGGAGCCAGATGGCACAGGTTGGGCGTCCGGGAGGAAATTTCGTTTGCGATCTCCATATTCAGCTCCACGCCCGCCTCATGGGCGATGGCGGGAAGATGGAGCATGGAATTTGTCGAGCAGCCAAGCGCCATATCCACTGTCAGCGCGTTGTAAAACGCCTCTTTTGTCATGATGTCCCGCGGGCGGATGTTGCGGCGCACCAGCTCCATAATCTGCATGCCGGCATGCTTTGCCAGCCGGATGCGGTCGGAATATACCGCGGGGATCGTACCGTTTCCTTTTAAGCCCATGCCCAGTGCCTCCGTCAGGCAGTTCATGGAATTTGCCGTATACATGCCGGAGCAGGAGCCGCAGGTAGGGCAGACCTTTTCTTCAAATTCTTCCAGCTCTTCCATATCCATCGTGCCCGCCGCCACGGAGCCTACCGCCTCAAACATCGAAGACAGGCTTCTTTTTTTGCCGTGCACATGCCCCGCCAGCATCGGGCCGCCGGACACAAAGATTGTCGGGATATTTACCCGCGCCGCAGCCATTAAAAGTCCGGGCACATTTTTATCGCAGTTGGGAATACATACCAGCCCGTCAAACTGATGCGCCTGCACCATACATTCCGTGCTGTCGCAGATCAGGTCGCGGGTCACAAGCGAATATTTCATTCCCACATGCCCCATCGCGATGCCGTCGCACACTGCGATCGCCGGGAATACCACGGGAGTCCCGCCCGCCATCGCCACGCCCAGCTTTACCGCCTCCGTGATCTTGTCCAGATTCATATGGCCCGGCACGATCTCATTATAGGAATTTACAATGCCGATCAACGGCCTTCTCCGCTCCTCCTGCGTCATTCCCAGCGCATTCATCAGGCTTCTGTGCGGCGCCTGCTGTACGCCCTCTTTCACATTGTCACTTCTCATAGCTGCCTGCCTCCTTTGGCTCTTCTCTGTGTTATTATAACAGTTTAACGTACTGCCGTGTTTTTTTCAACCATAACTATGAAAAAGTCACGGCATCGGCGGCAGACTGCCGATAGCGGAAAAAGACCGCCGGTTTTTACCGGCGGCCCTGACTGTCCTAAATTTTCTTTTACCGCTTCATTTCCCGCACGGTAATGTCCCCGTACTCCGTTTCGGCATATACCGCCGTCTGGCCGTCCGCCCCTCTTGTGTAAGACGCGCCGTTGTACTGCCCGGCTTCATCCGGCTCTATCCTTTTTCCCGGTGTGGAGATCACGCCGTATTCCGTATAAAGATTCAGCCCATAGTCCTTTTCTTCTCCGTTTAAAAAGAGGAAAATGCTGCCGTTCCCGTTCCGGATGTTTAAGCTGCCCGGCTTTTCCAGCGTTGCCTCAAGCTCCCCGTATTCCATTTCCACCTCCGCTGCGTCCGCCTTAAGCCCGCCGATGGAAATATCCCCGTTGCTGTTTTCCATATCCACATTTTTCCCGGACAGGCTGCCCGCAGAAAATTCCCCGTAATCCATCTCCAGCTCAAAGCTGCCGCCGTTCCAGTCCTCCATGCGCACGTCTCCGCTTTCCGCATATACGGTCAGGCTTTTGGCTTTTAAATCGGAATCCATGGAAATATCCCCATACCGGGCTGACAGCTCCACCTCAGACAGGGCAGCGTTCTTCGGGACCGTAATCTGTATATAAGGGGCGCTTGCCTCTTTGCCGCTTCCCCATATCCCTCCCAAAAAGCCAAAATTCGCGCTGCTTTTCCACTCGCCGCTTTCCCGAAGCGTAAGCGTCCCGTCGGAAACGCTGTACTGCGGTGAAAGCCGCTGTCCGTTTAAGACATATTCTGCCAGAAACTGATCTCCCGGAACGATCCTGATGTCCGCCTCCGCCGTTTCGATGCGGATGTTTTTAAGCGTTCCCGTTTCCGTGCTCTCCAGCCTGTAATCTGCGCTGTCCTCGGGCGTTTGGTTCTCTTTTACATGGATGCCCTCCGCATTCACATAAAACATCGGTGAGCCTCCCATCGCAACGCCTGCGCCCAGACAGATCCCTCCCACAAGAAGTCCCGTCATGGAAATGACCAGAAACCGTTTGAACCATTTATTCTTCATCGCCTGCATCCTCCCTCTCCTCTTCCTCTGTCAAAAACGCTGCCTGTTCTTCTGCCGCTTCCGCCTTTTTTACCAGCGTTTCCCGTGCCGCCTGCTCCGCTTTTTTTGCCGCCCTGCGCTTCTTTCTGTCCGCCGATTTCCGTTTCGCCCACAGCACCGCCTTTTTCAAAAGTATGATACAGGCTGCGACCGCAACGCCGCCCAGAATCCCGCCGGATAAAAGCATCAGGCTCGCGCCTGCGATCGCCAGACCGCTTGCCGGTGTCCGAAACATCGCCACGATACCGACGCCGACGCCTGCCGCACCGCCAAGAAGCATCATTGCCATGCAGGCTGCCGCTCCCACAATACAGGCGATGCCCGCCGCGATCAGCCCGATCACACAGGCGCCCGCCATCACTGCCAGCCCGGTGATCCCGGCTCCTGCCACAGCCAAAATTCCCAAGCCGCCCGCTCCAAGACATACCGCCAGAGGCAGCAGCACCGGCAGCGCACACACTGCCAGCACCACGATCAGGACCGTCCGCCATATTCTGTTTTTATTGTTTTCATGAATGTGTGAAGTATCACATGAGGTGCTCATTTTCCGTTCCTCCCTTTCTCTTGATGAGATAAGGATAAACGGAATTACTGAATATGACCGTTAGAATTTGAAGAAGGTTTTCCAAAGCAAATCTTAAAAAATTCTTACCGTGCCGGCAATGCGCCCTGCCGGTTCTGCCGCCTCATCGACAGGACGCAGCATGCTCCTATAATATCTCCCGGTAGACCCGCAGCACGTTTTCCGAAAAGATCTTTTCCCGCTGGCGCTGCGTAAATCCCGCCTTTGCCAGCGCGTCGTCCAGAAGCGGAAGCTTATCTGCCCCGGTCAGCTCCGCGTGGGTTTCAATCCCGTCAAAATCGCTTCCAAGCCCCAGACAGTCCTCGCCGCCCACGTTCACGATATGCTTCGCATGGCGCACGATTGCCTCGATCGTCCCTTTATTCTCCTGCCCGGGCACGCCCTCCGCCAGAAAATCCGCGCAGTAGTTTAAGCCTGTCACGCCACCTTTTTCCGCCAGCGTCCGGATCATATCGTCGGTCAGGTTCCGGACTGCCCTGCACACCGTGCGCGCGTCGGAATGGCTTGCCACAAACGGCTTTTTGGCATGGGACGCCACATCGTAAAAGCCCGCGTCCGAAAGATGGGATACGTCCACGATCATCCCGATGCGCTCCATCTCCGCGATCAGGTCAAATCCGAACTCCGTCAGCCCCTTTTTCGTCTCCGGCACGGTAAAATCCGGCTCCCCGCCGTCCTCCGGCATGTGTACGTTCGGGAAACCGATCTCATTGGGGAAGTTCCATGTCAGCGTCATCATCCGCACGCCCCTGTCATAAAAAGCGTGCAGCTTTTCGATGCTTCCTTCGCACACCGCGCCCTCTTCCACCGTCAAAAGGGCGCTCAGCTTTTTGTCCCTCCGGTTCTGTTCGATCTCTGCCCAGCTTCTTACCTGACAGATCTGATCCGGAAACAGCGCCATCTGGCGGTCGAAGCAGTCCGCCATCGCCATTCCCTTTTCAAAATAGCTTTCGCCCTGCGCTGCATACACAAACAGCGCGAAATTCTGCAGAAAATATCCGCCCTCCCTCATCTTATCCAGACGCATATGCAGCCCATTGTCCGCCAGCGTCCAGTTTTTCTGCGGATTGTCAAAGATCGCCCCGATCGTATCGCAGTGCATGTCTACTACTCTCATTTTCCTTCCTTTCCCCCGCTTATGCAGGCACGGATTTGTCAGACGCCGCCGCGCTTTGCGGGACGGCTTATGGAATACACAAAAGGAACCGGCTGCCCGATTCCTTTGTTTGCCTGTATTATTTCTTCTTGGCAGGTTCCGGCGCGCTCTCTGCGTCAGCCTTCTCTACCTGCGCGATCGCACTTTTCTGCATAGGGATACGGCAGTTTTTGTTGTTGCCGAACTCTACGATCACCGTGTCGTCCGTGATGTCGATGATGATTCCATAAAAACCGCTGCTGGTCAATACGCAGTCGCCGATCTCCAGCGTGGACAGCATCGCCGCTGTCTTCTTCTGTTCTTTCTTCTGCGGGCGGTAAAGCACGAAGTAGAAAAATACGCCGAAAATCACGACATACATCAAAATGATCGGAATCATGCTGCCGGGGCCAGGTGCCGCCTGAGCTGCTGTCAGTAAAATACCCATTCTTTGTCATTCCTCCTGCATTGTACTACCTTATTCAAATCCGTGTTTGTAAGGTCTACTGTCCATCATACACAATATTTTGCATTCCGTCAAGTTTTCGCTTCTTATATGCGGCAAATTCTCCCCTGTCGAGAGCGTCCCGGATCTCCGTCATCATCGTATTGTAAAAATACAGATTGTGCAGCACGCACAGGCGCATGCCAAGCATCTCCTTTGCCTTTAACAGATGCCTGATGTAGGCGCGGGAATAGCGCCTGCACGCCGGGCACTGGCAGCCCGGCTCGATGGGCTTTGTATCCAGCTCGTATTTCGCATTAAACAGATTGATCTTTCCAAAGTTGGTATACAGATGCCCGTGCCTGCCGTTGCGGGTCGGATAAACGCAGTCAAAAAAGTCCACGCCGCGCTCCACCGCCTCCAAAATATTCGCCGGAGTCCCGACGCCCATCAGGTAGGTCGGCTTATCCACCGGCAGATACGGAACCGTCTCTTCCAGAATATGATACATTTCCTCGTGCGTCTCGCCCACCGCAAGGCCGCCCACCGCATAGCCGTCCAGATCCATGTCCGCGATCCTTTTTGCATGCTCGATGCGGATGTCCGGATAGATCGCGCCCTGATTGATCCCGAACAAAAGCTGGCGCTTATTGATCGTATCCTCCAGACTGTTCAAACGCTCCATTTCCTTCTGACAGCGCGCCAGCCATCTGGTCGTACGGTCAACGGACGGCTGCACGTAGCTTCTTTCCGCTTTTGCCGGAGCGCACTCGTCAAACGCCATCGCGATGGTGGACGCCAGATTGGACTGGATCCGCATGCTCTCTTCCGGCCCCATAAAGATCTTATGCCCGTCGATATGGCAGCGGAACGTCACGCCTTCCTCTTTGATCTTTCTAAGCCCCGACAGGGAAAATACCTGAAATCCGCCGGAATCCGTCAGGATCGGCTTATTCCACGACATGAATTTGTGGAGCCCGCCCAGCGCCTTGATCTTTTCATCGCCGGGACGCACATGCAGATGGTACGTATTGGACAGCTCCACCTGCGTGCCGATCCCCTCCAGATCTTCCGTGGACACTGCGCCCTTGATCGCCGCTACCGTCCCCACGTTCATAAATACCGGGGTCTGGATTGTGCCGTGGACCGTTTCCATGACCGCCCTTTTCGCGCGCCCCTCCCGTTTTAAAACTTCATATTTCATCTTTTCCAAGTGCGTCCTCTCCTTTTCCTGCGTTTTTTAATTCCTTTTATTTTCTGTCAGCGCTCCGTTTTTGTCTGCTCCGGAAGCGCCGTTCCATATGCTGCGCAGCTTTTCATCCATCCTGCCAAAAAATCCTGCGATGCTTACGCTGTGCTCAAACCGGTAAAAAATCCCCTGCCGGATCAGCTCGATGACCGTACAAACCGCATAAACCGCTGCGATCGTCCCAATGCACGCCGGGAGCAGATACCATTTTCCAAGCCATGCCGCCCCGTCGATCTGCGTCCAGAGGCTTTCCCGGATATAATAATGGTCGTGGATCAGGTATACGCCAAATGCCGCGCCCGCTGCCCGATTGATAAACGCCCCGATCCTGCCGCCCGGGCTTTTCAGATTCAAAAACGCGATAAACAGTAATACCGCCGCTGCCGTCACGAGCATGGAGCTGTATGTAAAAAATACGCTGTAGCCCCACATCAGATCTTCCAGAATACCGATTTTGCCAAGCGGCGTTTTTAAAAGGGCTTCGATTACAAAGCGGCTTGCCGGGATCAGAAGCGCTGCCGCTGCCGCCCGCAGAAACCATTTGCCCGCCTTTTGATCCGGCACATAGTAAAGCCTCAAATACGCACCGAACAGATACACCACCAAAAACCACGCGATGCTCACGCCGCCCGCCGTATTCAGCGCCGACGAAAAATAAAAAATATTCGGCCACGCGGACACGAGCACAAAGCCCAGCGCCATGGCGCATTCCAGCTGACGCTTTGTCAGCGCACGGATCAGCTTATTCATCAGCGGCGCAAGCACATACATGCCCACATACATCGACACAAACCAGTAAAAATCCGACGAAACCGGAAGCACCGAATAAACCATATATTTCAGCTCATGGGGCACATCCGTAAACAGCCAGAACAAAAGCGTGATCCCGAACGCGTAAAAAAAGACCTGCGCGACCATTTTTACAAGTTTCCACAAGGAAAACCGCGACTCCACCAGAAAGTAGCTGCTGATGAGCAGATAAATATTGATGCACACAAAGGATACGCCAAACAGGGTCCATACAATATAATAGGACGCCGTCCCCAGCTGCGCTGCCCCGATCAGATTGCCGTGATTGACCAGATGCGCCGTTACTACCATTACCATGGCGAAAATGCGCAGAAGCTCCAGATTCGCCTGCCTTGTCTTTTTCATTCCTTCCTCCCGCAAAAGTCCGTCTGCTGCAATATTCCTTCCGCCAGTATAACAGATTCCCTTGTATCCGTCAAAAAAATGTTTTATACTAAAAAAAATTTCCAGCGGTTCCGGACAAGCGGCGGCGTCTGCAAATTCTCCTTCGCTCGTAAGTCGGCTTACGCAGACAGCGTACCGGGCAGGGGCTGTGCAGCGCCAGACGCAGGCAAAACCGGAACTGCTGCCGAAGCTTATTATCATATAAATAGGAAAAAGGAGTAGCCATATGTCCGGTTCAACATTTGGAAATTATTTTAGAGTCACCACATGGGGAGAGTCCCACGGTCCCGCCCTCGGCGCGGTGGTGGACGGCTGCCCTGCGGGGCTTTGCCTGAGCGAAGCCGACATCCAGCCCTGTCTTGACCGCAGGAAGCCCGGCTCCACGCAGTTTGCCACGCAGCGCAAAGAAGGGGACTGCGTACAGATCCTTTCCGGCGTCTTTGAAGGCAAAACGACCGGGACGCCCATTTCCCTGCTCATTCCGAATACGTCCCAGCGCTCTGCGGACTATTCGGATATTGCGCAAAATTACCGTCCCGGCCATGCGGACTATACCTTCGATGAAAAATACGGCTTCCGGGATTACCGGGGCGGCGGACGCTCCTCCGGCCGCGAAACCGCCGGTCGGGTCGCCGCAGGAGCCATTGCCCTGCGCGTTTTAAGCCAGCTGGGCATACAGGTCTGCGCCTACACCAAATCCATCGGCCCTGTTTCCATCGATCCTGCGGCCTTTGATGCTGCTGCGATCCTTGAAACGCCCACCTGCATGCCCGACCGGGAGGCTTCCGCGTGCGCAGAACAGTATCTTTCCCGGTGTATGCAGGAGCAGGATTCCGCGGGAGGCGTCATCGAATGCCGCATCACCGGGATGCCTGCCGGGATCGGGGAACCCGTTTTTGACAAGCTGGACGCGCGGCTCTCTGCCGCTGTCATGTCCATCGGCGCTGTCAAGGCGGTAGAAATCGGCGACGGAACTGCTGTTTCCTTGGCGAAAGGCTCCCAGAATAACGACGCCTTCTGCATCAAAGACGGCTCCGTTTCCAAAAAGACAAACCACGCCGGAGGCATCTTAGGCGGCATCAGCGACGGCTCTCCCATCCTCCTGCGCGCCCACATCAAGCCCACCCCGTCCATTTTCCAGCCCCAGCAGACGGTAGGCAGGGATCATCAGGAGCGCACCCTGCAGATCAGAGGCCGCCACGATCCCGTCATCGTCCCCCGCGCCGTCGTCGTGGTGGAGAGTATGGCTGCATTGACCGTTCTGGATCTGCTGCTCGCAAACCTCGGGGCAAGGATGGAAAACTTAGAAAAGCTTTACAAGGCAGACCGTTGAAACCCATCTGACCGTTTAAGCATCCGCTGTCTGAACGACTTCGGAAAGAAAACCGTATTCCAAAAAGAGGTGTGCACCAAGGCGCACACCTCTTTATTTTATTCCCTTTCCAAGCCTGCCAGCAGCTTTCCCGCCTCCGCATACAAAACCGGCGACGTCTGCGGATAGGTAAGCTCCTGCGGCAAAACGTCAAACACCCCGATCCGTTCCATCTCGCTCTCCGGCAGCTCCCCCAGATGATCAGCAACCGCCAGAAATACCACCCCGGCGGAGCCGCCCTCCTCATCAAAGCCCCAGTAATCGCAGACCGGATAAAGCTCTGCTTCCCTGATCCCGCTTTCTTCAAACAGCTCGCGCCTTGCGCACATAAGCGGCGTCTCCCCGCTTTCGATATGCCCGCCCTGCGTCTCCCACGTATCGCGCTTTTTATGCTTTGAAAGCACCCATCTGCCCTGATAGGACGTACAGATCACTACATATTTATAATCCGAAAGGCTTCCCAGCGGATGCACATGGCATTTTAAGCCTGCCCGGCGCAGCTTCTCATCCATATCCTACTCTCCCTTCCGGTCACAGCCTGTGGAAGATCACGCAGTTTGGCTGATCCACATGGATCTCCGGGCCGTTCATGACGATCAGCCCTTTTTCCGTATCCACACTGAAAAACGTCATCGTATTGGATTCATGGTTTAAGGAAACCAAATGCTTATTATCCGGAAACAGCGCCGCGTCCTTAGGATATTCGCCGCTGATCGGCAGGCAGAAGATCCGTTCAAGCAGCCCTGTCTTTTGGTCGATCCGGTACATGATCACGCTGTTATCGCCCGCGTTGGAGCTGACCAGATACTGAAAATCCTCCGACAGATTCAGCGCGCTCGCCGCCGAATTGGACGCATGATAATCATTTACCGTGGAAACCGTCTGGATCTTTTCAAAGAACGGATTGCCCTTCTCTTCCCGGTATGTATAAACGTCGATGATATTTTTCAGCTCATGGACGATATAAAGGATGCTTCCGTCCTGACTGAACTTCAAATGCCGGGGCGCCGATTCCATCTCGCTACGGATCACGTCCGCCAGCGCCAGCTTTCCCGTGCTGTGATCCAGACGGTAAACCTTCACATGGTCCATCCCCAGATCCGCCGCGCACAGATAATGGTTGTCGCGGGTCATTTTCACGCAGCTTACATGGGGACGGAAATTGCGCTCCGCGATGCTGCCAAGCCCCCTGTGGAAAATCTCGTCCGTGATCTCCCCGACGCTTCCGTCTTCGTTCAGCCGAAGCGCCGTGATCTTGCCGTCGTGCCAGCCTGCCACAAACAGGAATTTATCCTCATAATCGGTCGAAAGATAGCAGCCTCTCATGCCGTTGATCCCCGCCATGTTAATCACCTTCAGCGTGCCGTCCGGCTGGATCTCATACGCCTCCACGCCAAAGTCCGTGATCGAATACAGCCATCTGCGGTTGTGGGAAATCGTCAGATAGGAAGAGTTTGTGATCTCCACCCTGTCCTTTAACGAAAATCTCCCCTTCTCCACATCCACATCATAAATCGTAATGCCGTGATTGTCCCCCATCGTATAGGTGGAGACATAGGCAACATATTTTCCCTGCGCATCCATATTGAAAAACCTCCTGTATACAAGGATCTGATTTCTTTTATTTTAGCATAGGTAACCGGCTTTTGTTAATCCTTTTTTCCCGCAAAATAAAAAAAACCTAAATTATTCACGACTTTGCCACGAATGTGGCTGAAAGCCACATAGTTACTGTATTT
>URRW01000044.1 GCA_900550285.1 uncultured Lachnospiraceae bacterium | reverse complement strand
CGTTTAAGGGAGTTCCCCAGTAACGGTTTCTGGAAATGCCCCAGTCCTGTACGTTTTCCAGCCAGTCGCCGAAACGGCCTTTGCCAATGGATTCCGGAATCCAGTTGACCGTGTTGTTGTTCGCGATCAGCTCGTCCTTTACGGCGGTCATGCGGATAAACCACGATTCACGCGCATAATAGATCAGGGGCGTGTCGCAGCGCCAGCAGTGCGGATAGCTGTGCTCAAACTTGGGAGCCGCAAACAAAAGCTCTTTTTCCTCCAGCGCCTGCAAAACCATCGGATCGGCTTTTTTGCAGAAAACGCCTTCCCACGGAGTCTCTTTTGTCATCTCGCCTTTGCCGTCCACAAGCTGTACAAAGGGCAGATCATAGTTGCGTCCCACATTTGCGTCGTCCTCACCGAAGGCAGGGGCGATATGTACCACGCCCGTACCGTCTGTCAGCGTAACGTAGCGGTCGCAGGTTACAAAATAAGCCTTTTTCTTCTGCTTCTCACAGATTTCTGCCGCGCAGTCAAACAGCGGCTCGTATTCCTTGTATTCCAGATCCTTTCCGGTATAACGCTCAAGGATTTCGTAAGCGGGCGTATCCTCGCCGGCAAGCTTTCCGAGAACGGTATCCAGCAGCGCTTCCGCCATATAGTAGGTATAGCCGTCCGCCGCCTTTACCTTGCAGTAGGACTCGTCCGGATTCACGCACAGCGCCACGTTGGAAGGAAGCGTCCACGGCGTCGTCGTCCATGCCAGGAAATATGCGTCCTCACCCACAACCTTAAACCGCACGATCGCGGAGCGTTCCTTCACATCCTTATAGCCCTGCGCCACTTCCTGCGCAGACAGGGGGGTTCCGCAGCGGGGGCAGTAAGGAACGATCTTGAAGCCCTTATATAAAAGCCCCTTATCCCAGATCTGCTTCAGCGCCCACCATTCGGATTCGATATAATCGTCATTGTAGGTAATATAAGGGTTGTCCATGTCCGCCCAGAAGCCTACGGTATCGGAAAAGTCCTCCCACATCCCCTTATATTTCCACACGCTCTCTTTACACTTATCGATGAAAGGGACAAGGCCGTATTCCTCGATCTGCTCCTTGCCGTCCAGCCCGAGCAGCTTTTCCACTTCCAGCTCAACCGGAAGCCCGTGGGTGTCCCAGCCTGCCTTACGGGGCACATAGTAGCCTTTCATCGTGCGGTAACGGGGGATCATGTCCTTGATCACGCGGGTTTCCAGATGACCGATATGCGGCTTTCCGTTTGCGGTCGGCGGTCCGTCATAAAAGGTGTAGGTAGGTCCCTGCCTGCGCTGTTCCATACTTTTTTTGAAAATGTCGTTGTCGCGCCAGAACTTCTCCACGTTCTTTTCGCGCTCCACAAAATTTAAGTTTGTGTCAACTTTGCTGTACATGGCATTCTTCCTTTCTGATTTTTGAAAAAACGGTGCCGGAAGGGCTTTTATCTTTCTTTCATTCTTTGTAAAAAAATAAAAAGCCCCGTCCCTGTAAAGGGACGAGGCACCTGTGATCGTGACTTCGCTTACCACCCGTTACAACATACGCCCGGACCGCCCAGAATGCGCCGGGAAATATGCTTTCCAATAACGCCGGAAACGGCGTTGCAGCCTACCAGATCCGATGTGCCAGATGTCCAAACTGCTTTGGAGCTTCTGAAAAATACGCCGGGATCGTTTGACCGCACAACTCGGAAGGGATGTTCAGCCACCTCTACTCGCACCGGTCTTGCACCCTTACCGGCTCGCTGAAGCTTTCAACGCTGGCCTACTGTCTTCGTCAAAGTCTTTGTCTCTCATGTTTTCTCATTATACGGCGCAAATTCGTGCGTTGTCAAGACTTCCGGAGGGGCATTTTCGGGAATTTGCTGCAGTTCAGCCCGCGCCCTTTCACAAAACGCCCTTTCAGGGCTTTCCGGCAATCCGGATCGCTTTTCCTCTTACGGAGTATGCCGTGCCTCCTGCCGTCCTAATGGATTCCGTATTTTTTATACAGCGCTTCCCGGTCCCGCCTGCTTTTTACCGCGCGCTGCACGCTGTCCATATCGCCTTTTTCCAGCAAAACAGCAATCAGACGGCTTAAAATATCTTCTCCCTGTCTTGTTCCCTCTTCTTTGCCATATGCATATTCCGCTTCCCGCAGCTTGCGCTTTTCCTCTTCTTCATCATACTCAAAAATTGACATTGCGACTACCTCCGCTCTCTGCTGCTGTAAAAATTGCTTCAGAATACCATTTTTAATGCACTGCGTTACCGCATGATCCACCGCCTCCCCGATGTGCTCTGTTTTTGCAAATCCTCCTGTTTCCAAACAGCATCCTGAATACCGTATCCTTATGCTCCCTGTTTACAGAAACTTTTGTCCGGTCTTCTCCCAAAAAATCGCTCCTCAAAATGACAGCCCACTTAAAAATGGTTTGCCATTTCCTGTCTGTGGGAGCAACTCTCCGGTTCTTCATCCGCCCTTTTCGTTCTTCCCTTTGTTGTTACTGTGGTAATAAGCATAGAGTCCAGAAAAGAAAACAGATGCGGCATACCTGCCGAATGCAGCTTTATCCGCTCAAAGATGGCCCAGACAGCCTGATTTTCATGAATATTATGCTCAATTACAGCTTATCACATCCATCCGGCTGCCGCAATACCGCCGATTCTAAAATTTCTCCCTGCAATTATAAACAGAAAATGACCCGATCCCGCTTTCTTTTATCGACGTTTTAGAAAGCTGTCACAATTTGGACAAACTTTCGGTTTAAAGTAGAGTCATCAAAACAAAACAGACGCCGCCGGGCAGCATGGACAGCCCGTATGGTTATCCTCATTTACTACTTCGACGGGTTTGACATTACCAGGGAGGATCTGTTATGAGCGAACAGGCAACAGTTGACAAGATTAAAAAATTAGCTTCCAAGCGCAAAAGCGCAGGCATTATCAAGCTGATGGGATCCAAGCATGCGGACGAAGAAGTCCTCTGCGCAGGGCTCAACGCCCTTGCAGACATTGCGGACGAGGATTCCACCAACGAGCTTACTCATTTTCTGGATCACGAGAATCCGAAGATCCGTACAACCGCATGTGAAGCGGCTTTAAGAATCGGCACGGACTATATCAAGACCCGCGTCCGTTATCAGCTTACCCAGGAGCAGGATCCTGTGGTTAAAAAAGCTGTTCAGGAAGCCTTTAACAAGGCGAGAGATTTAAACCTTTAATTTGCTTACATCTTATTATCGAAGGGTTTATTCCTTCAACCTCACTACTTTCTCCTTTTAGGGCGCTGCAAGCAGCGCCCTCCCTTTTTCACACACTTTTCCCTATTTTACCTTTATTTTTCTTTCCGACACGGTTAAGACATGGTATGATAAAAGCAACATTACGAAAAAGAGGTAACATCATGCCAGACAATTCTTCCACTGATACTGTTTTGCAGCCGGATTCCAGCTCTGTCTCCGGTCAGCCCAAGCGCCCCCCGTTTTTGATCAGCGCCAGCAACTTTTTCCAGTTTGCGCGCTGGATGCTCATCGCCACCATCACCGGGCTGGTCGTCGGCTCCGTAAGCACATTATTCAATTTCGGCTTAAAATACGCCGTCGATTTCAGACGCAGCCACCTGTGGGTCGTTCTGCTTCTTCCCGTCGCCGGGCTGATCATCGTATTTTTGTACAAGGCGTTCCATTATGAAAACAATGCCGGGACCGATACGGTCATCGACAGCATCCACGAGCAGGCGCACATCCCGCTGCGGATGAGCTTTCTCATTTTCATTTCCACGATCCTGACCGTGCTCTGCGGCGGCTCCGTCGGCAGGGAGGGCGCGGCGATGCAGATCGGCGGCAGCATCGGGGAGCAGCTCGGGGAAGCGCTCCATTTCAATGAAAAGGATAAAAAGATCATCCTCATGTGCGGTATTTCCGCCGCTTTTTCCGCCCTTTTCGGCACGCCCATGGCAGCCGCCTTCCTTGCGATGGAGATCGCCAGCATCGGCATCATGTATTATGCCGCCCTCGTGCCCTGTATCTGGGCGTCGCTGACCGCTTTTCTCCTTGGCAAAGCGCTCCATTCCCCTTTCGAGGATTTCACGATCCATACGATCCTCGAGCTCAATCTGCTCTCCTTCGGGCGGGTCATCGTCCTTGCGGTGCTCTGCGCTTTTGTGAGCATTCTGTTTTGCCGCACGATGCACGCCGTCAAAAAACTTTATGCCCGCTTCCTGCCAAACCCGTGGCTCCGGATCGCAGCGGGAGGCGTGATCCTCATCCTTTTGACCGCGCTTTTGCGGACCGACGATTATCTTGGCCCCGGCATGCACGTCGTGGAGGAGGCGCTCCACGGAAACGCTGTCCCGCTTGCCTTCCTGTTTAAGATCCTGTTTACGGCGCTTACGATCGGCGCAGGGTATAAAGGCGGCGAGATCGTCCCGTCCTTTTTTGTCGGGGCGACCTTCGGCTGTATCGTCGCCCCCCTTCTGGGCGCCAACGCCCCCCTGTGCGCCGCCATCGGCATGACCGCCGTATTCTGCGGCGTTACCAACTGCCCCATCACGGCGCTTTTGATCAGCCTCGAACTGTTTGGCTTTGGCAACGCCTATTATTTCCTGCTCGCCGTCGCCATCAGCTACATGCTTTCGGGCTATTACAGCCTGTATCATTCCCAGACGATCGTATACTCCAAATTTGAAAACCGCTATGTGAACAAAAAAGCGGAATAATAGACAAAGGAGCGTATTTTTATGAGACAAAGCAACGACACCCACCTTACCAAAGCGGAAAAAAGCTGGATCCTCTATGATGTTGCCAACTCCGCCTTCATCATGATCGTCACCGCCACCATCCCGATTTATTTCCGCTCTCTGGCGGAGGGCGCAGGCGTCAGCAGCACCGCCGCTTCCTCTCTCTGGGGCAGCGCCACGAGCATTTCCATCCTGATCCTTGCGGTGCTCTCGCCCATCCTCGGCGCGATCGCCGACTATGAAAACATGAAAAAGAAGATCTTTACCGTCTTTTTTGTGCTTGCCATCGGCGGCGGGCTTTTGTTTACCTTCGCGCCCGGCTGGATTTCCTTTCTCGTATTTTTTATTCTGGCGCGGATCGGCTATGCCGCCTGCAATATTTTTTACGACGCCATGCTCGTCGATGTGACCACCGACGAACGGATGGACAAGATCTCGACCTTCGGCTATGCCTTCGGTTATGTGGGAAGCTGCATCCCCTTTGTCGCAGGGCTCCTTCTTATTTTGAACTGCGGTTCCATCGGCATTTCCATGACCGCCGCGACGCGGATTTCCTTTATCATCACTATGGTATGGTGGGTCATCATGGCTGTGCCGCTCTACAAAAACGTCCGCCAGCGCTACAGCATCCCCCGTCAGGAGCATGTGATCTCCCATACCTTCCGCCGTCTGGGAAATACCTTTAAAAAGCTCTCCAAAGATAAAAAAATGCTCTTTTTCATCATCGGGTACTTCTGCTATATCGACGGCGTATACACCATTATTTCCATGGCGACCACCTATGGCGGCGAGGTCGGCATTGATTCCAACTCCATGGTGCTCGCCCTGCTCCTGACCCAGTTTGTCGCTTTTCCCTGCTCGATCCTAAGCGGCACGCTCGCCAAAAAATTCGGCTCCATGCGCATGATCAAAATTTTTATCCTCATGTATATGGGCATCTGCGTATTCGGATACGGTCTGGACACAGAGGCAGAATTCTGGATCCTTGCGGTCGCAGTCGGCATCTGTCAGGGCGGCATTCAGGCGCTGTCCCGCTCCTACTACGGAAAGCTCATCCCCAAGGACGAATCCAGCGAATATTTCGGATTTTTCGATGTGTTCGGCAAATTCGCAGATTTTTTCGGCCCGCTCATCATCGCGGCGTGCGCATACTTTTTAAATGATTCCAAATACGGCGTGCTCTCCCTGATCGTCCTGTTTGCCGCAGGCTTCCTTCTGATCACGCTTTCCGAAAAGCAGGGCTGATCCCTTCTTTCCGGCAAAACCTTCTGGTCATCCCCATAGCGGTGTGCTAGAATAAGAGGCAGCAAACGACATCAATTCCGCATTTCCATATCTGCGCCATGAACGGAGGACACCAAATGGAAAAACAAAATCTTACCCTCATGACAGACCTTTACGAGCTGACGATGATGCAGGGCTATTTCCGCAACAAGGACCGCAATGAGACTGTGATCTTTGACGCCTTTTACCGCAGCAACCCGATGGATTCCGGCTACGCGGTATGCGCAGGCTTAGAACAGGTCATCGAATACATCAACGACCTCCATTTTTCCGAGGAGGATCTGGACTATTTAGGAGGGCTCGGGATCTTCGACGGGGATTTTCTCGACTATCTCAGAAACTTCCGCTTCTCCGGCGATATTTACGCCATTCCGGAAGGAAGCGTGATGTTCCCCCGCGAGCCGATGATCAAGGTCATCGCGCCCATCATGGAAGCGCAGCTTGTGGAAACTGCGATCTTAAATATCATCAACCACCAGAGCCTGATCGCCACCAAAACGTCCAGAGTGTGCTTTGCGGCGCGGGGCGACGGCATCATGGAATTCGGGCTGCGGCGCGCCCAGGGCCCCGACGCGGGTACATACGGAGCACGCGCCGCGATGATCGGCGGCTGTATCGGCACGAGCAACGTGCTGGCGGGCAGGCTTTTTGACGTTCCCGTAAAGGGCACCCACGCCCACAGCTGGATCATGAGCTTTCCGGACGAATACACTGCCTTTAAAACCTATGCGGATATGTACCCTTCCGCGTGCATCCTGCTCGTCGATACCTATGACACGTTACGGTCCGGCGTTCCAAACGCCATCCGCGTATTTCAGGAAATGCGTGCCAAAGGCATCCCGCTTTCCTTTTACGGCATTCGCTTGGACAGCGGCGACCTCGCCTATCTTTCCAAGGAAGCCCGCAGGATGCTGGATGAAGCGGGATTTCCGGACGCGGTCATTTCTGCCTCCAACGATCTGGACGAATACCTGATCGACAGCTTAAAGGCGCAGGGCTGCCGGATCACCTCCTGGGGCGTCGGCACGCACCTGATCACAAGCAAGGACTGGCCTTCCTTTGGCGGCGTTTACAAGCTGGCTGCCATTCAGGACAGCGAAACCGGACGCTTTATCCCCAAGATCAAGCTTTCCGAAAATTCCGAGAAGATCACAAACCCCGGAAACAAGACGATTTACCGGATCTATGACAAAGCCACCGGCAAAATAAAGGCAGACCTGATCTGTCTTGTCGGGGAAACCTTTGACGAAAACGAGCCGCTCGTTTTGTTCGATCCAAACGAACCGTGGAAAAAGACAAAGCTGCAGCCCGGCTCCTATGAGCTGCGCGAAATGATGGTGCAGGTCTTTGACAGGGGCCGCTGTATTTATCACTCCCCGAAGGTCATGGACATCCGCAGCTACTGTCAGAAGGAGCTGGATACGCTCTGGGATGAGACGCGCCGTCTTGTCAATCCCCACGGCGTCCATGTGGATCTTTCCCAAAAGCTCTACGACATGAAAATCAGCCTGCTCAACGAAATGAGCCGGGTATAATTTATCAGTTTCAGCTTTTCTTATTTGGAGGGACTATGCTTAAAATCATTACCGATTCTGCTGCGGATCTGCCTGCTTCCATTGTGGAGCGCTTTGACCTGCACGTAATCCCCACGCCCGTCGTCATCGACGGCACGGACTATCTGGATGGAAAAACCATCCGGACAAAGGACTTTTATGAGATTCTGGACGATGTGAACCGGGACATCAAAACCTACCACATCAACCCCGACATGTTCGAGCAGGCATTCCGCCCGTATGCAGAGCAGGGCGACAGCGTGATCTATCTGTGCTTTTCCACCGGAATCGCCGGAACGTACAACGCCGCAAACATCGCAAAGCAAAACGTGCTGGAGGACTTCCCGGATTTTGACCTGACGATCATCGACTCAAAATCCGCCGCCATCGGCTTCGGGCTGATCGTTTACAAGCTGCTTCTTTTGCAGGAGGCGGGCGCAGACAAGGAAACGCTTATCCGCGCCGCCGGCTTTTTCGTGGAGCACATCCACCACGTCTTTACGGTCAGCACCCTCAAATACCTCATCAAGGGCGGGCGGCTTTCCAAATTTAAGGGAACCGCCGGGGAGCTGCTGGACATGAAGCCCGTCCTGATCGTGGACAAGGACGGCAGCCTGCAGGTTTTAAAAACCGTCCGCGGCCGCAAGAAATCGCTGAAAGCCCTTGTGGAATATGTGCAGGAGCACATCGCGGATCCTGCTCCCTCTGTCATGGGCATCTGCCACGGAGAGGATCCTGATTCCCTTTCCTATACAAAGGCGCTCCTTTTGGACAGCGTCCGCCCCGGAGAGCTGGTGGAGTCGGTGATCGGCTGCGCCATCGGTGCCCACACCGGACGCGGCATCGTGGGCATCGTATTTTTTGACGAAGTATGCGAAGAATTTGAAGTATGACAGTTTTTCCGCGCCCATATGCGCGGTAAGGCTGTTTTCTAAAATCACGGAGGTTTTTTATGTCATCACTTGCCATTATCACGGCGCGCGGCGGAAGCAAGCGCATTCCCCGCAAAAATATACGTCCCTTTCTGGGAAAACCGATCCTGCTTTACCCGATCGAAGCCGCTTTATCGTCCGGCATCTTTGACGAGGTCATGGTTTCCACCGACGATCCCGAGATCGCAGAAATCGCCAGACAGGCGGGCGCGAAGGTTCCTTTCCTGCGCAGCAGCGCTGCCGCGGACGACTATGCTTCCACCGACGACGTGATCTGCGAGGTGCTTTCCTGCTACGAAGCGCAGGGCAGGCATTTTGACAGCTTTTGCTGCATCTACCCCACCGCCCCCTTCGTAACCGCCCAAAAGCTTGCCAAAGCGATGGAAATGCTCCAAACCGCAGAATCCGTCATGCCCGTCACGACCTTCCCCTATCCCGTGCTGCGCAGCCTTTCCATCCGGGAAAACGGCACGGTCGGCTACAAATGGCCCGAATATGCAGCCGCCAGAAGTCAGGATCTGGAAACGCTCTACCATGACTGCGGGCAGTTTTATGCCTGCCGGACGGACGCTTTTTTCCGGGAGGGAACAACGGATACGCCCGGCATGATCCCGCTTCTTTTTCCCGAGATGGAGGTTCAGGACATTGACACCGAAGAGGACTGGGCGGTGGCGGAAGTAAAATATCAGAAAATGCTGGAGAAACAGACACATGAATAAAGAGATCATTCTGGGGGGAAAGCGCATTGCCGCCGATTCCCCCACCTTCATCGTGGCGGAAATGTCCGCCAACCACTTACAGGACTATCACCGTGCACTGGAAATCCTCCACGCCGCAAAGGAGGCCGGCGCGGATGCGATCAAGCTGCAGACCTACACCGCAGCCACCATGACCGTGGACAGCGACGCGGACTATTTTGTGAATAAGGGCGGGCTCTGGGACGGCATGACCGAATACGAGCTTTATCAACAGGCGTATACCCCGTGGGAATGGCATGCTGACCTTTTTGCCGAAGCCAAAAAACTGGGGCTGATCTGCTTTTCCTCCCCCTTCGACGCTACGGCGGTCGATTTTCTGGACAAGCTGGACGCTCCCGCCTATAAGATCGCTTCCTATGAGATCAACGACATCCCGCTGATCCGGCGGGCGGCACGGCTTCACAAGCCCATGATCTTCGCCACGGGCATCGCCCGCCTGGACGACATCGAGCGGGCACTCAGCGTCTGCCGGGAAGAGGGCAACGAGGACGTGATCCTGTTAAAATGCGTTTCCGCCTACCCCACTCCCTACGAGGACGTGAACCTGCGCGTGATCCCGACCCTTGCGCAGACCTTTCACTGCCTTACCGGGCTCTCCGATCACACCATGGGGGCAGCAGTGCCCGCCGGGGCGGTCAGTCTCGGCGCCCGGATGGTGGAAAAGCATCTGACGCTGCGGCGCGCGGACGGCGGTCCGGACGGCGCCTTTTCCATGGAGCCGGAAGAGTTTAAGCAGATGGTCGATCAGATCCGCATTCTTGAAAAAGCGCTGGGTTCCTCCGAATACCGCCTTACCCCCAAGCAGGAAAAGGAGCGAAACGGCTCCCGCTCCCTCTTTGTCGTAAAGGATATGGAGGCAGGGGAGGCTTTCACCCCCGAAAATGTGCGTTCCATCCGTCCCGGCTACGGGCTGCACACCATGTATTATGAAGAGATCCTGGGCAAAAAGGCTTCCCGCCCGATCGGAAAGGGGACTCCGCTGTCATGGAATCTCATCCGTTAGTCTATCTGCGCGCGGACGGAAACGACGACATCGCCACCGGGCATCTGATGCGCTGCCTTTCCATCGCCCGCGCCCTGCGCAGGCGCAAGGCGGTCGCTGCGTTTATCGTTTCCGACAGCCTTTCCGTCTCCCTGCTTACCGATATGTTCACACCACAGGAGCGGGCGGACCGCGCCTTTCCGATCCTTCAGCTGCAGACGGATTACAAAAATCCCGATCAGGAGCTGCCCGCCATGCAGAGCATCCTTTCTGCGCACAATGCCGCCGCGGTGCTGGTGGATTCCTATTTTGCCACGCCCGGCTACCTTTCCGCCCTCCAAAAGCTGACCTGCACCGCCTATATCGACGACCTGCAGGCGTTCGATCCGCCGGCGGATCTTGTGATCAATTATGACCTGACCGTAGACCCGGGCTTTTATACAAAGGCGGGGCGGCTTTTGGGCGGCAGCGCCTACACGCCGCTTCGCAGGCAGTTTTCCGCCTGCTCCTATCATGTGTGGGATACCGTCCGGGATCTTTTCATTTCCACCGGGGGGACCGATCCGTTCAACATCGCCGGAGGGCTTTTAAAACGCCTGACCGCGTCCCCCCGCTGGCAAAATGTGACGTTCCACGTGCTTACCGGGCCGATGCACGTCCACCGCGCCGGGCTTCTTAATATGGCGCAGGCAGACGGACGCATCGTGCTCTGCGAAGGCGTTCAGGATATGGCGTCCCTGATGGCGTCCTGCGACCTCGCCTTTTCCGCAGGGGGGACGACCCTTTACGAGCTCTGCGCCGTCGGCGTCCCTTCCGTCAG
>URRW01000043.1 GCA_900550285.1 uncultured Lachnospiraceae bacterium | reverse complement strand
CTGCAAACTGCATTGCGTAGATGTTCTCCACTTCGATCTCGTTGCCCTCTGCGTCTGTCGGGTAGCTATCAACCAGGATGAACTTTGTCTCCGGGTTATCCTGAGCTACTGTGCCGATGCCTGCAAACTGGAAGCCGCAGCATACGATAACGTCATAATCAGCCACGATGTCGGCTACTGCCTGAACAGCTGCCGCGGTGTCGCCACTCTCTTCCTTAACAGGAGTTACCTCGCTGCCGGGATGGTTCTCGATGAACGCCAGAACGCCGTTGTAGTTGTCCTCGTTGAAAGAACCGTCATCCACGCCGGAAGGGCTGGATACGATCGCGATCTTTAAGCCTTCGCCTTCCGCTGTGTCAGCCGCTGTCTCTGCGGGAGCAGACTCCTGTGCCGCTGCTGTGGACTCTGCCGCTGCAGGCTCGCTTGCCGCAGGCTGTGTCTCTGTGTTGCTGCTGCCGCATGCTGTCATGGAAAATACCATTGCAGCCGCAAGCGCTACACTGAAAAACTTTTTCATAATGAAAATTCCTCCTTTGAATTTGTCCGCCGGATCTTCCTCCGGCTTCAGAACCATTATTACTTCCTTATCATAGCATTAAAATAACGAAAAAACAATGTTAAAACTCATGAAATTCCCATGAACTCCTTTCCGTTTCCATGTTACCACGCGTTTGCCGCATCCGCCACGCTGCGCACGCCGGTCAGGCGTATCCCTTTTATCTCCGGCAGCTTTTCCAGACATACCTGCGGCAGGATGCACTCCGTAAATCCCAGCTTTGCCGCCTCCCGGACGCGCTGCTCCGCCATGGAAACCGCCCGCACCTCGCCGCTTAAGCCCACCTCGCCAAAGGCGATCAGCCCTTCCGGCACGGGGCGGTTGCGGAAGCTTGACATGATCGCCAGAACAATCCCCAGATCGATCGCAGGCTCCGTGATCTTAATGCCGCCCGCAATGTTCACATAGGCGTCGCAGCCGCCGATGTGCATGCCCAGCCGCTTTTCCAGCACCGCCATCAAAAGATTGACGCGGTTAAAATCCGTTCCCGTCGTCTGCCTGCGGGGGATCCCGAAATTGCTATGGCATACGAGCGCCTGGATCTCCGTGAGCATCGGCCTTGTCCCCTCCATCGAACAGGAAACGACGGATCCGTTTGCGCCCTCGGGCCTGCCGTTCAACATAAATTCCGACGGATTTTTTACCTCCACGAGCCCTTCCTGACGCATCTCGAATACGCCGATCTCATTGGTCGAACCGAAGCGGTTTTTCACGCCCCGCAAAATCCGGTAGGAAGCATGCCTGTCCCCTTCAAAATAAAGCACCGTATCGACCATATGCTCCAGCACGCGCGGCCCCGCCACCGTGCCTTCTTTCGTCACATGGCCGACGATGAATACCGAAATGCCAAGCCCCTTTGCCAGCCGCAAAAGCACGCCGGTGGATTCCCGCACCTGCGAAACGCTGCCCGGCGCGGCGTTTACCTCTTCATTGTACATCGTCTGGATGGAGTCGATAATGACGATCTGAGGGCTGCGCGCTTTGATCACCGCCTCGATCTGGGTCAGGTTCGTCTCGCAGTACAGCTCCATGGAGTCCGCAAAGTCCCCAATCCGCAGCGCGCGCATCTTGATCTGGCGCAGCGATTCCTCCCCGGACACATACAGAAGCTTTTTCCCGGAAAAGGACAGGTTCCTGCACATCTGCAGCAGAAGCGTCGATTTGCCGATGCCCGGATCGCCGCCCACCAGCGTCAGCGAGCCGTTTACGATGCCGCCTCCCAGCACCCGGTCCAGCTCCCCGATGCCCGTGGGGATCCGGCTTTCTTCCTCCATGGAAATCTCATTTAATACAGCAGGGCGGCTTTGTGGGCCGCCCGCGTTTGGCTTTTTGATCTCCTTTCCGCCTGCGGTCACCGCCACCGGCTCCTCTGCGAACGTGTTCCACGCCCGGCAGCCGGGGCACTGTCCCAGCCACTTTGCCGATTCATAACCGCATTCCTGACAGAAATATCTCGTTTTGATTTTCGTCGCCATTTATTTTGTGATCTCTACCTTTACCTCTCCGACGCCCGCAAGCTCCACGCTTACGTTTAATTTGCCGCCCATGCTGGTGCTCATGCGTCCGGCGTCCTCGCCGTTGATCTTCACGTCATATTCCGCGCCCTCTTCCAGACCAAGGGTGATCTGCGCGTCGTCGTTTCCTTCTACAATAAAGCGCACGGTGCTGTCGCTTTCGCAGAAATGCTCCACGCTCGTGCCCGGAACGGACTCATATACGAACATCCCGTTTCTCTCAAGCCTTGTCAGCTCATGACAGGTTTTTACCTTATATTCGTCGCCGCCGCTCTCGAAGCCCTCCTTCTTGCTCTTTTCCTCCAGAAGATGATTGCCGAAGCTGATGCTGCCGTCCGCTTCTGTTCTGATCAGTTCTTCTACTGCTGCCATTCTTTTGTCCTCCTGTCCGCCCTGACGGCGGATCCTTTTTATTTTGTAAAACCGTTCAGGGGCTGCTTTAACCCTCTGCCCGGTCAGCGTGCACCAAAAAAGTGACCTTTCCTTCCCGGAAGCCTGCGCTTACGCTGTCCCCGCTTACGATGCGCCCGGAGAGGATCTCCTCTGCCAGCTTATCCTCGATCTGCGTCTGGATCGCGCGCTTTAAGGGTCTTGCCCCCATCTTCAGGTCGCTGTATTTTTCTACGATATGATCCTTTAACGCCGCCGTCAGCGTCAGGCGGATGTTCATCTGCTCCCGGCATCTTCTGACCAGACTTCCCGAAAGCAGCCCGATGATCTGCTTCATATCCGCATTCGTCAGCTGATGGAATACGATCACTTCGTCGATCCGGTTTAAAAACTCCGGCTTAAACAGACGCTTTACCTCTTCCATCACGCCGCCCTTCATCCGCTCGTAGCTCTTCTGTGCATCCTCTTTTGCCGCAAAGCCAAGATTTTTAGGCTCCACGATCCGCTGCGCGCCGGCGTTTGACGTCATGATGATTACCGTATTTTTAAAGCTTACCCTGCGTCCCTTGGAATCCGTGATGTGCCCGTCGTCCAGCACCTGAAGCAGGATATTAAACACATCCGGATGCGCCTTTTCGATCTCGTCGAACAGGACGACCGAATAGGGATTCTGCCGCACCTTTTCCGAAAGCTGTCCGCCGTCGTCAAAGCCCACATAGCCCGGCGGAGAGCCGATCATCTTGGAAACCGAATGGCCTTCCATATATTCCGACATATCCACGCGGATCAGGGCGTTCTCCGAGCCGAATACCGCCTCTGCAAGCGCCTTGGAAAGCTCTGTCTTTCCAACGCCCGTCGGCCCTAAAAACAAAAATGAGCCGATGGGGCGCTTCGGATCCTGAAGCCCCACGCGCCCGCGGCGCATCGCCCGCGCCACCGCGCTGACCGCTTCTTCCTGTCCGATCACCCGCTTGTGCAGAATGGATTCCAGCTTCAAAAGCCGCTCTCCCTCTTTTTCCGTCAGACGGTTTACCGGAACCTTTGTCCAGACGGAAATCACCTTTGCAACGTCCTCTGCCGTTACCTGCGGCATGTCTTTTTCCCGTTTCTTTTCCAGACGCTTCTGCCTGCGCTCATATCCGGCATACAGCTCATCCTGCTGCTTCTTCCAGACGCCCGCCTGAGCATAGTCTCCGGCGCGGATTGCCTCCTCCAGACGGACGTCCAGCTCCTTTAACCGGTCTGTCAGCTCTGCATCCTGGTCCGGCAGCTGCATCCGCTCCAGCCGGACCGCCGCTGCCGCCTCGTCCATCACGTCGATTGCCTTGTCGGGGAGCCTGCGGTCGTTGATATAGCGGGCGGACAGCTTTACCGCCGCCTCCAGCGCTTCCTTGGTGATCGTTACCCTGTGGTGCTCCTCATAGCGGGACACGATCCCCTCTAAGATCCCGACCGACTCCTCCTCCGACGGCTCCTCCACCGTCACAGGCTGGAACCTGCGCTCCAGCGCCGCGTCCTTTTCCACATATTTGCGGTATTCCTCCAGCGTGGTCGCACCGATCAGCTGGATCTCGCCGCGCGCCAGGGACGGCTTTAAAATATTGGAAGCGTCGATCGCCCCCTCCGCGCCGCCCGCGCCGATCAGCGTGTGGATCTCATCCAGAAACAGCAGGATATTGCCCGCCTCCGTTACCTCGCGTATTACCTTTTTGATCCGCTCCTCAAACTCGCCGCGGTACTTGCTCCCTGCCACCATGCCGGACAGATCCAGCATGAGCACGCGCTTCTCCCGGACGGTTTCCGGCACATGCCCTCCGGCAATGCGCAGCGCAAGCCCCTCCACGATCGCAGTCTTTCCGACGCCCGGTTCTCCCACCAGACAAGGATTGTTCTTCGTCCGGCGGCTCAAAATCTGGATCGTCCTTGCGATCTCCTCATCCCTGCCGATCACCGGATCCAGCTTTCCCTGCGCCGCCAGCGCGGTCAGGTCGCGGCTGTAAAGATCGAGCGTTGCGGTCTGTCCCTTTTTTTTGCGGCGGCTGCCCGTCTCTTCACGGTATGCCGCAGGATCCAGCCCGAGCGTTAAAAGCGTATCCACAAAAATCTTCTGCACCGGCAAGGACAGCGTGTTCATGATCCGCACCGCCACATTGTCCCCGTCCGCGATCAGTGCCATCAGGATATGCTCCGTGCCCGTCAAAAGGCTGCCCGCTTTTGCCGCCTGTCTGTGGCTCTCCCGCAAAACCTCCTGCGCGCGCGGGGAATAGCCGTCCCGCTCCATCACAGACGTCCCCGTCTCCGGCGCGATCAGATCGCGGATCATCTCCCGGATCGTCTCCTCCTTCGCGCCGTTATCCAAAAGCACCTTTGCCGCAACGCCCGTCTTTTCCCGGATCAGTCCCAGCAAAATATGCTCCGTACCCGTATAATTCTGATGCAGGCTCTTTGCCGCCCGTCCCGCCAAAAGCAGGGCGGTCTTTGCCTTGTCCGTAAACTGTGACTGCATCCGTTACCTCCAAATACCGGAACCGGGGTCAGATCGTCCCGTATTCCTCTTCCTCATAAATCTCGTCAATTAAAGCATGCACCTCCTGCCGGGAAATATTCCTGCAGCTTGCGCGGGCAAGAATGACCCGCATCGCCTGACGCAGCTCCTCCACGTCCTGGATCCGGTCCGCGTCGATCGCGATTACCGCGCCCCTGCGCCGGTCCACCTTCACAAACCCTTCCTGCTTTAAAACGGTGTACGCCTTATTCACAGTATGCATATTGATGCCGACTGATTCCGCCAGCTGGCGCACGCTGGGCAGGGGGTCTCCTTCCTTCAGGCGGTTGGTCGCGATCCCTACGATGATCTGATCGCGAAGCTGGATGTAAAGCGCTTCATCACTGTTAAAATCCACTTCCAGAATCATTTTGCCACCTTCTTTATCTCCTGTACTTTCGCCTCAATGTGTTATAGAAAAAATATAACAAAATCAATGGGCTGCGTCAAGTAAAAACAGCAGACCTGTATGCGCCGTTTTGCGGTCATGCCACACAGATCTGCCGTTTTGACAGTTTCCCTGTTCCGGAAATTTTTATTTCAGATCAAGGAATTCAAATTCCAGATCATCGTCGTCTAAAAAGTTTTTGGACTGCCAGCCCTTCTCCTTGGAACGGGAAGCCTTGCGGCGCGGGCGCTCCTCTTCATAGTCGTCCTCGTCCTCATCTTCCTCGTCTTCGTCCTCATCCTCGTATCTTACGCGGCGGGATGCCTTTCTGGGAGCAGGCTTTCTATGGCGGCGCGGACGTTCTTCTTCCTCGTCGTCCTCTTCGTCCTCATCCTCTTCATCCTCCTCGTCATCCTCATCCTCTTCGTCGCGGCGGGATGCGAAGCGGCTGCCGAAGCTGCGGCGGCGCGGACGCTCTTCCTCTTCCTCGTCTTCGTCCTCGTCGTCCTCCTCTTCTTCGTCGTCTTCATCGTCATCATCATAGCCGTCATAATCTGCGCCTTCATACGCATTTTTCAGCTTGATGATAAACACTGTCACGACAACGATCAGGACAAGGATCACCACTGCCATGATGATAATTACCAGACGCATGCTGGACGTTGTTTTCTCCATTGCGTCCATATTGCTCTGGTTTGTCTTTTCCGCATTCAACAGATCTTCTACTTTGTATTTTGTCCCCATCGTGTTGTCATGCAGATACCAGTAGCTCGTGCCCGTACCGTCGTCCTCATAAACGACCCCGTACTCTTCCGTGGGAGCTGCCGGCTGCTCTTCCGGTGTCTCCGTCTCCTGCGGGGCAGGCTCTTCCGGAGCAGGCTCCGGCTCTGCGACATGCGCCTCTACCAGATCGGAACGGATATAGCCTGTAACGGTAGAGCCGTTGCTTTCAAAGGATACCGCATACCATGTCTTGCCGTCGCTGCCCTGGGTCTCCCCGGTCACAGTCACTTCCATGCCCTGCGTCGCCTTTCCCGCCACGCTTGCGTCCGTGGAAGCTTCGCTTCTGACGTTGACGCTGCCGCTTGTCACGGTAGCGCTCGTCACAGAGCCGCCTGCCGCTTCTCCTGCGCCCTCATTCCCTGTATCGCCTGTATCCTCTGCTCCGCCTGCCTCTGCATCGTCGCCTGCCGCGCCCTCATCCGTGTTCGTGCTCGCGCCGCCCGGATTGGAACCCAGCGGCACCGCATGCGCCGTCATGGGAGCCGCCGCAAACAGAAAACCTGCCGCCAGCAGACAGCATGCCGTCGTGCCAAGCCCGGAAATAAATTTCATCAGCTTCTTATCTTTGATCATGTTGTTACCTCTTTTGATTCCTCTTTCAAAAAATCCGTCCTCACGCCTCGTCGATCGCTTTTCCGATGTCATGACGCATGTACTTATTGGAAAATTCCACCCATTCCGTCGCTTCATAAGCTTTGCGGCGCGCCTCTTTTAAGTCTGCGCCCTTTGCCGTCACGCCGAACACTCTGCCGCCGTTTGTGAGGATCGTCCTGCCGTCCTCCGCAAATTTTGTTCCCGCATGGAAACAGAATACGTCGTCCCTGCCTTCAAACTTTTCCAGCCCGGAAACCGGAAGCCCTTTTTCATAGGATACCGGATACCCGTCGGACGCCAGCACGACGCAGACTGCCGCCTGATCTTCAAATTCCAGCTTCAGGCTGTCAAGCGTCCCGTCGATACATGCCTCGCACACGTCGATGATGTCATTTTTCATGCGGGGAAGCACAACCTGCGCCTCGGGATCTCCGAAGCGGACATTGTATTCCAGCACGCGCGGGCCGTCCGGCGTCAGCATCAGCCCGAAAAAGATCACGCCCTTAAACTCGCGTCCTTCCGCCGCCATCGCGTCCACCGTCGCCTGATAAATGTACTTGCGGCAGAAATCATCCACCTCTTTGGTGTAAAAGGGAGAGGGAGAAAAGTTTCCCATGCCGCCGGTGTTCAGCCCCTGATCGCCGTCCTTGGCGCGCTTGTGATCCTGCGCAGAGGACATGATCTGGATCGTCCTGCCGTCGGTAAAGGACAGGACGGAAACCTCCCTGCCCGTCATAAACTCTTCAATGACCATCCGGTTGCCCGCCGTGCCGAACTTTTTGTCCGTCATGATCGTGCACACGCCGTCCTCTGCCTCTTCCAGCGTATTGCAGATAAGCACGCCTTTTCCAAGCGCCAGCCCGTCCGCCTTCAATACAACCGGGAACTTCGCTTTCGTGTGAAGATATTCCAGCGCATCCTCCGCGCTTTCAAATACCTCATACGCCGCCGTGGGAATATTATACTTTTTCATCAGGTCTTTGGAAAACGCCTTGCTTCCCTCCAGGATCGCCGCATTTTTGCGGGGGCCGAAGGCGCGGATGCCCGCCGCTTCCAGCATATCCACAAGACCGCCCACCAGCGGATCGTCCATGCCGACGATGACTAAGTCGATCTTATTTTCTTTTGCAAAAGCCGTCAGCTTCTCAAATTCCATCGCGCCGATCGGCACGCACTCCGCCACCTGCGCGATTCCCGCGTTGCCCGGAGCGCAGTATATTTTCGACGCCCGGGGGCTTTTTGCCACGCTTGCCGCGATCGCATGCTCCCTGCCGCCGCTTCCTACGATCAGAATGTTCATATGATTATCGCCTTTCCTTGTTCTACCCGGACTTTCCCCTGCGAGATCAGGTCGATCGCCTCCGGCAGGATCTGCCATTCCGCCTCTTCCATTACCCGCTTCTGTAAAATTTCCGGCGTATCGCCCTGTCTGACCTCAACCGCCTTCTGTAAAAGGATCGGCCCGGTATCCATGCCGCTGTCCACGAAATGCACCGTCGCGCCCGTTACCTTCACGCCGCGCGCCAGAACGCCCTCATGGACGTGCAGCCCGTAAAATCCCACGCCGCAAAAGGACGGGATCAGGGACGGATGGATATTGATGATCCGGTTTGGAAACGCCTCGATCAAAGACGCCGGAATCGCCACCAGAAATCCTGCCAGCACGATCAGATCCGGATTCAGCGCTTTGAGCTTTTCCGTCAGCGCCTCGTTATACAGCGCCCTCGTCTCAAAGCTTTTCGGGGAAAGGCAGACCGCTTCTACGCCGTGCAGGCGCGCACGCTCCAAAGCGTATGCGCCTGCGTTGTTGCTGATGACCGCCTCTACCTTCGCATCACGGATCTTCCCGCTGTCGATCGCGTCAAGGATTGCCTGCAGGTTGGTTCCGCCGCCGGAAACGCAGACTGCCAGTCTCAGCATAAGGTCACTCCCTTTTCACCTTCTTCGATGGAGCCTACCACATAAGGAGTCTCTCCCGCAGCCTTCATCGCTTCCATCGTCTTATCCACATCCGCCGGGTCAACCGCAACGATCATGCCCAGCCCCATGTTGTAGGTGTTGTACATCATCTGTTCTTCCACATTGCCCTTTGCTGCCAGCAGCTTAAAGATCGGAGGAACCGGATAGCTGTCTTTTTTTACAACAGCGTGTGTGCCGTCCTTTAACATACGGGGCACGTTCTCATAAAAGCCGCCGCCTGTGATGTGGCTGCACGCCTTCACGGTCACGCCCGCTTCCTTTACCGCCTTGAGCGCCTTGACATAGATACGGGTCGGTGCAAGCAGCGTCTCGCCCAGCGTTGCGCCCAGCTCGTCATAATATGTATTCAGGCTTTCCGCTGTCATCTCGAATACTTTTCTCACGAGGGAGAAGCCATTGGAATGTACGCCGGAGCTTGCCATGCCGATCAGCACGTCGCCAGCCTTTAAATTCTCGCCGGTGATCAGATCCTTCTCATCCACAACACCTACCGCAAAGCCCGCCAGATCATACTCGTCCTCCGGCATCAGACCGGGATGCTCCGCAGTCTCGCCGCCGATCAGCGCCGCCTCGGACTGCACGCAGCCCTCCGCCACGCCCTTTACGATCTGGGCGATCTTTTCAGGCTCATTTTTGCCGCATGCGATATAATCCAGGAAAAACAGCGGCTCGCCGCCTGCGCACGCGATGTCGTTTACGCACATTGCCACGCAGTCGATACCGATCGTATCATGCTTGTCTAAAAGAAACGCCAGCTTGATCTTCGTGCCGACGCCGTCCGTGCCGGATACCAGTGTGGGCTTTTCCATCTTTTTGATCTTTTCAAGGGAAAAAGCGCCGGAAAAACCGCCAAGACCGCCCAAAACCTCGGGGCGCATGGTTGTTTTCACATACTGCTTCATCAGTTCTACCGACTTATAACCTGCTTCAATATCCACTCCAGAGCTCTTGTAATCCATCTGTTCCTCCATACCGTGCCTGTGCACTGTTTGATTTATTTTGTATAGTTCTGATAACCGCATTCCTGCAGCTTTGCGTCTTTTGCCAGAACGCCGTCCTTCATCTCGGCGCTGTAATCCTTCAGCTTCTTAAGCAGCTCGGGATCGGAAACCGAAAGGATCTTCGCCGCCAGAATGCCTGCGTTTGCTCCGCCGTTGATCGCTACCGTTGCCACCGGGATGCCGGAGGGCATCTGAACGATGGAGTACAGGGAATCCCTGCCGCCCAGAGACGTCGTATGCATCGGGATGCCGATGACGGGCATCGGGAACAGAGCCGCGCACATGCCCGGCAGATGCGCCGCCATGCCTGCGCCTGCGATGATCACTTTTACGCCTCTTTCTTCCGCAGTCTGCGCATATTCAAAAAAGGTATCGGGCATCCGGTGCGCAGAAATGATCCGCATCTCATAAGTGATGCCGAATTTATCAAGAATCTCCGCCGCCTTTGCCATAACGGGCATATCGGAATCGCTGCCCATCACAATACTGACCTGTGCCATATTGTATCTCCTCCTGTTATCATGATCTGGTTCCACGCCGCAAAAAAGCGCGAAAAATGTCATAACTTATCAATCTACAGTGTACTAAACTTTTCTGCGGGATGCAACCGTTTTTTGCAGTCACTTCTTTCGGGGTCTTTTCAGCACAAGCGCTGCTGCATTGACCGCCACAATAAAAATCAGATAATTCCGGTAGCCTGCATACATTCCCGGAATCACGTCCATCAGCGCGCCCCAGTCCTCATGGGCTACCCACGTCTCTGCCAGCCCATACTCCAATAATATCGTAAATGCCGCAAACGAAACCGCCGCAAATGCAGACCAGCTTTTTTTCTCATTATTTTTCCATGCCAAAAACAGGGTCAGCCCTGTCGCCGCCGCGCTCAGAAATCCTGTTAAAATCCACATATTCCGCTCCTTTTTCTGATAAGCTTCTTTATTTACCGTTATTGCTTTTTATGCACTTCAATATTTCATGACAGATCAACCCCAGACACAGACCTGCTGCCATTCCCGCAAGCATGATTCCCAAAATTTCAACGTTCCGGAATCTGTTTGCGCAAAATGCCCATACGCCCGCCGTCACTCCGCAGAGAACCGCAAACCCTATGTAAATATTTCTAAAATTTTCTGTTCCGTCATGTTCCGGGCTTTTTCTCTCCGGTTTTATTTCATTTCCGACCAATTCGTCTATGCTTTTTTGAAATACCTTCGACAGCAAAATCAGCTGCTCCGGATTGGGCGCAGTTTCCCCCAACTCCCAGTTTGATATTGTCTGTCTTGTAACGCCGACTCTTTCCGCCAGTTTTTCCTGTGATAATCCCTGTTCCTTTCGGAAGGCATAAATATTTTTTCCAAGCTCCATAGCTGTATTCTCCTTTCCCCTGCAGTATCCCTGAAACGGCATTTGCAGCGCTACCAAAGACTGCCGGAATCTGCGCAAAGGATCTTAACATTACACATATTTTATGCTACTTTTCCTCCTGAAGCTGCCGATACGTTTCTTCCTTTATCCGATAAATTCCCTGATACGGCTGTTCTATATAATATTTTCCGTTCTTTTCATAGGCGAATAAGGTACTTGTCCCCTCTCCAAACTGAAAATCCATTTTGATATAATTTTCAACCGCCGGAGCATCCTGTACACTTTCCTCTCCGGTTGGTTCAGCCCCGGAAAAATCCTCGATCAATCTGCCTATCCACGCTTCGTCTGAATAGCTTACCGTATCTTCCCCAATCTTTATATCAACAGAAAAAACGTCCTCTGCATCAGGCAATACAATCGGTTCCGCCTTTTTTCCGCATGCGCATAATGCCAAAACGGCAATACAACATACGACTGATAAAATATACTTTTTCATAGTCTTTCTCCCGCATCCGTCAAAAATCCCATATCCCCTATTTTTCTTCATCCTGCCCTCCTTCCCCCATCCTTGTCACAACCTTCCCGCCCGCTTCCCATTCAATCCTAAGCGGCGTCAGGCTGTAATCCGTAA
>URRW01000042.1 GCA_900550285.1 uncultured Lachnospiraceae bacterium | reverse complement strand
GGCCAATGAACCAAGCTCTATTTCCTTATCGACAGAGCGAATAGCCGTAATACTTAAGGCTGTAATTGTAGGGAAAATCATAATTGCCAATAATAGAATAACAGCCAATAAAGAACTTCCCCCTGCTGTAACAAAACCGAAATTAGCAGCTAAGGAACTATCAAGCAAAGTGATCGTACCAGAAGCAAATACGCCATATACGACAGAAGGTATAGATGCTAGTAATTCGATAACAGAACTCAAAAGTACGGCAATACGCTTTGGCGCTATTTTTGCGATATAAAGAGCAGTGAGCACGGATATCGGAAAGGATAGCAGCATAGCCCCAAAAGCAGAAATGAGCGTATTAACGATAATAAATCCAACACCGTAAATCCCCTGATCTTGGCGCCATGTCATACCAGTTATAAACGGAAGAAAATCAACACTGCCATACGTATAATTGGGAAGAAAAGGTGCTATGCCTTTGATACTGATAAATACGATGATCACTGCAATCGCGCTGGATGCTAAAAGTGCCATCATCAAAAAGAGTTTTTTCATCCTTTGATCTTTTCTTAATTTCTTTTGATTCTCTATTGTATTAATATACTGTTTTACATAACTCTTCACGGTTAATAGCAAGTGAAATAGCTTCTCTTACTTTAGCATTATCTAATGCTGGATCAGTAACTTTAAGTGATAAGAAATATGTTCCTAATGGTGTGATTTGTGTAATTTCATCAGCAAAATCACCATTTTTATATTGAAATAGCCTGCGCTAAATCAGTATCAATATTATATCTGCCATCTTTGATAGATACCACGCAGCCGCCTTTTCGATGCGTGATCACAGTAATCGGCTCTCCGCTGTAACATCCCAGAGAAAACAAAAACTCATTTAATTCTTCATCATCTGTCAATATATCTTTGACAATATATTCTTTTCCTTCTTTAGCCTCTGATAAATTCATAAACCTTTGGCACACTCCATTCCTTTTATATCTATATATTTATTTTATGTATCAGATAAGTTATTCTTCATTCACACAAGTTAGCTTATCCTAATTTTTATATTTTGTCAAGTCCATTATTGAGTTTTTTTATCGCCAAGCATTTAATTTTTTGCATATAAAAAGGACTAAGTCCTTTAAAGCCATAGCTTTTAGGATTTAGCCCTTTTTGAGATATAAGGAAAGGGAAGCCAAAACAATGCTTCATATATTCCTGCACATCTTTCCTTGTAACAACCAGCGTTGTGAAGTAGAAATACTTGCGATTTTCTATTTTCCTGCATTGGCAATCGCTGCCTGCGCCGCCGCAAGCCTTGCGATCGGAACCCGAAACGGCGAGCAGGACACATAATCCAGCCCTACCTTATGGCAAAACTCCACGGAGGAAGGATCGCCGCCGTGTTCTCCGCAGATGCCGAGCTTTAAGCCCGGTTTTACGGCGCGCCCTTTCTTTGCCGCCATCTCCACAAGCTGCCCCACGCCGTTTTGGTCAAGCCTTGCAAACGGATCCGATTCATAAATCTTGCTCTTATAGTAGTCCACAAGGAACTTGCCTGCGTCGTCGCGGGAGAAACCGAACGTCATCTGGGTCAGATCGTTTGTCCCAAAGGAGAAAAATTCCGCTTCCTCCGCAATCTCATTGGCAAGCAGCGCCGCCCTCGGGATCTCGATCATCGTGCCGACGATATAGCGCAGGTCGGAGCCCTTTTCCGCTTTTACCTGCTCTGCCGTCTCCACGATCACATCCTTGACAAATTTCAGCTCCTTCTTATCGCCCACTAAGGGAACCATGATCTCCGGCACGATGTCGAAGCCCTTTTCCTGCTTTACCTCGATTGCCGCTTCGATCACCGCCCTCGTCTGCATCCGCGCGATCTCCGGATAGGTCACGGAAAGGCGGCAGCCCCTGTGCCCCATCATCGGATTGAACTCGTGCAGCTCCTCGCAGGTCGTGCGCACTTCCGCAGCCGAAAGCCCCATATCCTTTGCCAGCTCCTGAATATCCTTTTCTTCGGTCGGAACGAACTCATGCAGCGGCGGGTCGAGGAAGCGGATCGTGACGGGCCGTCCCTCCATGACCTCATAAATTCCCTTGAAATCACCCTTCTGGAACGGGATCAGCTCTTCCAGCGCCTTCTCCCTTTCCTCCACCGTCTTTGAAAGGATCATCCTGCGGATCTTCGGAATCCTGTCCGGCTCAAAAAACATATGCTCTGTCCGGCACAGCCCGATGCCCTCTGCCCCCAGACGGATCGCATTTGCCGCATCTGCGGGGGTATCCGCATTGGTGCGCACCTTCAGCGTACGGAACGAGTCCGCCCAGTCCATGATCCTGCCGAAATTGCCGCTGATGGACGCCTCCTGCGTCCGGATGTCCCCGTCATAGATCTTGCCGGTGGAGCCGTCCAGCGAGATATAATCCCCTTCATGATACGTCTTTCCGCCCAGCGTAAAAAATTTTGCCGCTTCGTTGATCACAATATCGCCGCAGCCCGAAATACACGCAGTTCCCATTCCTCTTGCAACGACCGCCGCGTGGGACGTCATTCCGCCGCGCACGGTCAGGATGCCCTCCGCCGCGTGCATGCCTTCAATATCCTCCGGGGACGTCTCAAGGCGCACCAGCACCACGCGCTCCCCTCTTTCATGTGCTTCCTTGGCTTCTTCCGCCGTAAAATAAACCTTGCCGGCAGCAGCGCCCGGCGATGCGGGAAGCGCCTGCCCGATCACGGTCCCGTTCTTTAACGCATCCGGATCAAAGGTCGGATGAAGCAGCTGATCCAGCGATTTTGCCTCAATTCTGGATACCGCCTCCTGCGGCGTGATCATGCCCTCATCCACCAGATCGCAGGCGATCTGCAGGGCTGCCGGGGCGGTACGTTTGCCGTTTCTTGTCTGTAAAAAGAACAGCCTGCCGTTCTCAATCGTAAACTCCATATCCTGCATGTCGCGGTAATGCTGTTCCAGACGGTTCGCGATCTTTAAAAATTCCGCATAGCATTCGGGAAGCTCCTGCTCGAGACACGTGATCGGCTGCGGTGTCCGGATGCCTGCCACAACGTCCTCGCCCTGCGCATTGATCAGATATTCCCCGAAAATCCCCTTCGCACCAGTGGAAGGGTTGCGGGTAAAGGCAACGCCCGTGCCGGACGTATCGCCCATATTTCCAAATACCATCGACTGTACGTTGACAGCCGTCCCCCAATCGCCCGGAATGTCGTTCATGCGCCGGTAAACGATCGCCCTTTCGTTGTCCCACGAACGGAATACGGCTTTTACCGCCTCCATCAGCTGCACCCTCGGCTCCTGCGGGAATTCCTCTCCCATCCGCTCCTGATAGATCTTTTTGAAACGGACGATCACCTCTTTTAAATCCTCTGCCGTCAGCTCCGTATCAAAATGAACCCCTTTGCCTTCCTTGATCTCGTCCAGCACACGCTCAAACAGCGATTTGGGGATTTCCATTACCACATCCGAAAACATCTGGATAAAACGGCGGTAGGAATCATATGCAAATCTGGGATTGCCCGTGCGCTTTGCAAAGCCCTCCACAGAAATATCCGTCAGCCCGAGGTTCAGGATCGTGTCCATCATGCCCGGCATCGAAGCCCTCGCGCCGCTGCGGACGGAGACGAGCAGGGGATTTTCCACGTCGCCGAATTTCTTGCCCTGCTGCTCCTCCAAAATCGCCAGTGCGTCAAAAATCTGCCCCCGGATCTCTTCGGAAATCGTCTTTCCGTTATGATAATAATCGGTGCAGGCTTCTGTTGTCACGGTGAAGCCGGGAGGGATCGGAAGCCCTAAATTGGTCATCTCTGCCAGATTCGCTCCCTTTCCGCCCAGAAGGTTGCGCATATCTGCATTTCCTTCCCTGAATAAGTAAACCCATTTTGCCATGATAGGTTTCCCCCTTTGAATTTATTCGTACTTCCCCGCTGTCTGGCTCTCCTGTCTCGTACTTTTTATATTATAGCACAATCAAATGCACAATTCTTCCTAAAATTCAGCCAGTTCATTTGTGCATATTCACCACAATTCATCGAGCTGCTCCTTCAGTGCCTCCCGTTCTGTCCGGATCCTGTCGCGGTCCCCGTCTTTTAACGCCTCTTCAAAACGCTGAATCTGCCATTCCATTTTCCGGCGTTCCTCTCCTAAAAGCTCCTCGTATGCCCGTTCCGCCTGCAAAAGCACCAGCTTATTTTCCTCCCGGTCGCGGGGCTGGATCTTTAAATAGGAAAGCTCCTCCATCCGCGCAGCGATCTGCTCGTCTGTCAGCTCCGATTCCTCCCCTTTGATGATCGCCTTTTTTGTCTCCCCGGTGGAAACTACTGTAACCTCCACCTCTAAAATGGAATTGATGTCATAGGTATAGGTCACATCCACGCTCTCTTTTCCGGCGGGGCCTTTGGGCACTTCAAGCTCCAGCTCCCCCAGATACAGATTGTTTTCCGCAAAACGGCTTTCTCCCTGCAGCACCTTGATGCTAATCCTTTCCTGTCCGTCCCGCGCCGTATAAAACCGCTCCGTCCGGCTTGCCGGGATCACCGTGTTTCTCTCGATGATCGGGCAGAAATGCCCCGCCTCCTGCGCGCCGTTTCCGAGGCTTACGACCACATCCGTCCCAAGGGTAAAAGGGCAGACGTCTGTCAGGATCACTTCCTTTACCTCGCTTTTGCGCTCTTTCATGGCAGCCTGGACAGCCGCGCCCAGCGCCACCGCCTCGTCCGGGTTGATATTGGTATCCGGGAACTTGCGGAACAGCCGGATGATAAATTCCCTCACGATCTGCATCCGCGTCGCCCCGCCCACCAAAACGATCACGTCAATATCCGAAAGCTTCAGCCGCGCATCCGAAAGGCTGCGCTTGACGGGCTGGCGGATTTTTTCCAGAAGCGGCTCGCATGCCTGTGCATATTCCTGCCGGGTGATCTGCGCCGTCTGCGCTGCACCCTCTTCCCCGTCGCGGTGTATTTCCATCTCTACCGAGGAAGCGTCGTTAAACAGCCGCTTGCATCTCTCCGCCTCCCGGTAAAGGCGGGATCTCTCCTTTCCGGACAGATCGTTCCCGGTCAGGCTGCATTTTTTTAGGAACAGCTTTTCCAGCGTCTCCGTAAAATCCTCCCCGCCCAGATAATTGTCCCCCGCCACCGCGCGCACCTCAAGGATCGTACCGTACAGCTCCAAAATCGACACGTCAAACGTGCCGCCGCCGAGGTCAAACACGAGAAAACGGGTATTTTTCTGTTTTTCATACAGGCCGTAAGCCACCGCCGCCGCAGTCGGCTCGCTGATGATGCGTTCCACCTTAAGCCCCGCCAGCTCTCCGGCGCGCTTCGTCGCTTTTCTGCGCTTATCGTCAAAATATGCGGGGACGCTGATCACGGCTTCCGTGACCGGCTCCCCAAGATATGCTTCCGCATCCTCCTTTAAGGCGCGCAGCACAAAGGAAGAAAGCTCCTCCGCCTTGAATTTCTGCTTTCCGAGCCGAAATTCCCGGTCGCTTCCCATGCTCCGCTTAAATGCAGCCGCCACCGTATCCGGATACAGCATCCGGCGTTCCAGCGCGCTCTCCCCTACATATACCGTTCCCTCTTCGTCCACGCTTACCGCCGACGGCGTCAGCGGCTTTCCGAGACGGTTCGGGATGATCTGCGGCCCGTTCTGTGTAAAACACGCCGCAAGACTGTTCGTTGTTCCAAGATCGATCCCAATGATCATCTGATCACCTCATTTATTCTTATTTAAAAAGTGTACGCTTTCGCACCCGCCTGAGGCGGGCTTGCGTCAGCGTTTCTTTCCGAAAAACGGCCTCTTCCCCGTTTTTTTCAGACGCGCCAGCTTCATCCTGACGTCCATATCGCCCCTGCTTTCTTCCAGAATCCTTTCATACAGGGCAGCCGCCGTCTCTGTCTCCCCAAGGGCTTCCAACACCCCTGCTTCCAGCTCCATCGCGTCCGTACAGATTTTAAATTTGCAGCCCAGGCACAGCGGCAGCGCCTTCATCCGCCCTGCCAGCATACGCGCTTCTTCCGTTTCCCCTGCATAGAGCTTGAGCACGGCGATCTGATAAACATGCCACGGTCTGGATTTCATCGACTCCATATATTTTTCGATGCCGTATTTTTCTTCATAGTACGCCAGCGCCCGGAGGGCGTATTCTTTTGCCCGTTCCCGGTTCCCCAGATAGAACCAGATCCGCGCCGCCTTATAGCAGACGTCGTCGTAGCGGGAATCCTCTTTTGTCATGCCAGCCGCCGCAGAATCGATCAGCTTTGCCGCTTCTTTCAGCTCCCCGCTGTACCAGCGGATGTCCGCCAGCGCCTCCGCCACCTCGCTCACGGAAAATCCAGCAGCCCGGTAATAGCGCTTCACATATTTAACCGCTTCCTCGTACCGCTCCGTATGGAGATAAATATCTATGATCTTCTCCTCATAGTCCATACGCTCAAGCTCCCCACTTTTGTTCTGCACGCATTCCAGCGCTTCCTGCCACCTGCCGTTTAACAAAAGGGCGTTTACCATGTCGTCCAGATAAGCGGTCTGCATATTGATATAGCGCCTCCACAGCTCCTTAAGCGTCTCCAGCGCCTCGGGATAACAGTGCTTTGCAAGATATGCCTTTGCCAGCATCTGGTGATGGAACGGCGAAGGGTCGTTTTCTGACAGCTCCACCGCCTTTTTTGCCGTCTCCACCATCTTGTCAAAATATCCGGTCAGCCGCTGCATCCTCGAAAGATTGCTGTAGGCAAAGGGATTTTCCGGATCCTTTTCGACCGCCCTCTGGAATTCTGCCCTCGCGCTTTCGTAGCTTCCCATCAGTACATAAAAATGCCCCTTTTCCACAAAGCCCTGCGAAGCGTATCCGTATTCGATGATCAGGTTTGCATAATGGATTCCCGCCCGGAGCTTTTCCAGATCCTCGTCCTCTTCAAACTGCCGTTTCAGGCACTGCACGATGTACCAGCAGCTTCTGGGGTCGTTCTCGCGCATGTCCACCGCCTTCTGCAAAACGGGCAGCGCCTTTTCATACTTTCCCATCTCGTACAGGCATTCCCCAATATTTGCATAAAAATGCGGCGTTTCATCATAATCATTGCGGCACGCCTCATAAATGCCAAGCGCGCCCTCATAGTGCCCTTCATCCTTCAAAATGCCCGCCCGGATATAAAGATAGGAGGTGTTGCCCGGCTCAAGCTCCAGCGCCCTGCCGATCCATTCCTTCGCCTCGCCATACTTTTCCAGCCGCCACAGGCTGCGCGCCATTTCGCTCGAAAAATTTCCTTTTTCTTCCGGCTCCCATTCCTCTTCTTCCCATGTTAAAACGATTTCGGAAGCTTTTGCGATAACGTCCGAAAGCTCTGCCTTTGTCTCTGCGCTTCGGGCTGCCTGAAAAAATTCATACTGCCTTAACCGTCCCGTATCCACGCCATTTTCCCGGGCGTCCTTTAACAGCTCTGCAAGCGCTTCCTCCCGCTCTGTCTGAAACCAGACCTCCGCCGCGTTTTCCCACGTCCCGCTGTAGTTGGGAGCGATCCTTCGCAGCACGCCATGGCATCTGATTACCCCGGCTCCGTCGTAACGCTTTGCACTCGCCCTCTGATGCAGGATGAACGCCGGCGCAAACTCCGGATAATCCTTCTCCATCTCTTCCATCAGCGCGATGCACTCCTCATAGTGCCCCCACTGGAACAAAAACTGCCCCTTCGTATACTTGAATCCCTCCTGATCCTCCACGCGCTGCGCTTCCCCGATCTCCCGGAGCGCCTCTTCAAAATCCCTGTCCCGTTCCGCGCCTTCCTTCTGCTCTGCGCGCTCCGCAAAAATCTGCGCCAGCATGGAATGGGCGGTGCAGATCCGCTCCTTTTCCGAACGCTGCTCCTCCGTCAAATCCGGAGCCGTCAGATCAACGCCCTCCAGACCTTTTCGCAAAAGCTCCTCCCATCTGCGAAGAAGCGTCTCCGCTTCTTCATAGCGTTCCGCGTAAAAATACGCTTTTCCCATCAGGTTGCAGTAATCCTTTTCTTCTTCCGGGGCAGGCGCAAGCGCCTCCATCATCGCGATCGTCTCTTTTCCGCGGTCGGTCTGGAGCAGGCACCATCCAAGCTCCATGCGCGCCTTAAAATCGTCCGGATCCTCCTCCAGCCGTCCCCGCAGCTTCTTTTCCAGCTGCGCGTTTACCCGGTCTGCCAGCTGTTCGCCCTCTTCGCCGATCGGATAAGACAAAAGCGTGTTCACGCAGCGCTTCGCCTTTTCCGGCTCATCCTGATCCGCGTAAATCTCCGCCAGCCTGAAATTCGCCATATAGTGCCGCGGGCTGTCCTCCTTTAACGTCTCATAAAGCGCTGCTGCCCGCTCCCTTTCCCCGGCTTCCCAGAAAAATTCCGCACACTGGTACAATACGTTCTGGGCGCGGCAGAAAGGACCTTTCAAAAGCCCCTCCACGATCTGCCTTCCCTCGCCCTCCCGCTTTCTACGCAGGCACAGCCTCGCCCGGTTCATCTCCATATCCGGATGGCTGATTCCCGTTTCCCGGGCAAGGATCAGCGTTTTTTCCAGCGCCGCATCCTCTTTCTTCGCTTCCTGGCCGTTCGCCTGGGAAAACAGCATCAGAAACTGATCCACATCCGCATCATCCGGCCCGGTCAGCTGTTCAAAGGGAAAATCCTCCCCCTGCGCCGCCTTGCGCGCTATGTAGTCCACAAAATCCCGCGGGAATTTTTCGCAAAGCTCCTCCCGCCCCTCCCGGATCCTGAGCCGCTCGTCCAGCACCTTCCAGACGCCGGTGGGAAAATAATAATGCTGCATCAAAAAGACGAGCAGCTTTTCCCGGCAGTTTTCCTCTTCCTCCAGATCCAGAAACGCTTCGTCAAAAAACAGCTCCCGCCACGCCTCTGCATCCTGTCTGCCCTCCATCGACGCATAAAGCCGCGCCGCTTTTTTCACAAACTGCCCCGAAGGCGTTTCATCCTCTTCCGCCTCTGCTTCCTCTTCCACAGCGCGCGCATAGGCGATTGCTTCTTCATAGGCGGTACGCAGCCGCCGGAAGCCTTCCGGGTCATCCTCCGGGTTAAATTCCGGCAGCCTGTCATAATATGCCTGCCGGATCGCATTCTCATCCTTTGTCTGCCCGATGCCAAGCAGAGCAAAGCTTCTCTTTTCATCCATATCGCTGCCCTCTTTTTAAACAAACAGGGCAGAATGTCTCCACTCCGCCCTGTTTTCAGATGTTAAAATGCAACTGTTTTACCCCGATTGCATTAAAATTCAAATTTATCCGCAAAATATGCGTCCAGATCTGCGATCGCCACGCGCTCCTGCTCCATGGAGTCACGGAAACGCACGGTTACGCAGCCGTCTGTCTCGGAATCAAAATCATATGTAACGCAGAAAGGCGTCCCGATCTCGTCCTGACGGCGATAACGCTTGCCGATGTTTCCTCTGTCGTCAAATTCGCAGTTATATTTTTTGCAAAGCTGCGCATAGATCTTCTCCGCGCCCTCGTTGAGCTTCTTGGAAAGCGGAAGCACGCCGATCTTGACCGGAGCCAGCGCAGGATGGAAATGAAGCACGGTGCGCACGTCGCCGCCCTCCAGCTCTTCCTCATCGTATGCCGCGCACAAAAATGCCAGCACTACGCGGTCTGCGCCCAGAGAGGGCTCTACCACATAAGGAACATACTTCACATTCTTCGTATCGTCAAAGTAAGTCAGATCCTGACCGGAAACCTCCGCATGACGGGACAGGTCGTAATCGGTACGGTCCGCAATGCCCCACAGCTCGCCCCAGCCAAACGGGAATAAGAATTCAATATCCGTCGTCGCTTTGGAGTAGAAAGAAAGCTCCTCTTTCTCATGATCCCTTACGCGCATCTCCTCCGGCTTGATGCCAAGCGTCTGCAGCCAGTCGATACAAAACTGCTTCCAATATGCAAACCACTCCAGATCCGTGTCGGGCTCACAGAAAAATTCCAGCTCCATCTGCTCAAATTCCCTTGTACGGAAGGTAAAGTTCCCGGGCGTGATCTCATTTCTGAAGGATTTGCCGATCTGACCGATACCGAAGGGGATCTTCTTTCTGGAAGTACGCTGTACGTTTTTGAAGTTTACAAAAATGCCCTGCGCTGTCTCGGGACGCAGATAAACGGTGTTTTTTGCATCCTCCGTTACGCCCTGAAACGTCTTGAACATCAGGTTGAACTGACGGATGTCCGTGAAATTGTGCTTGCCGCAGGTCGGGCAGGGAACCTGATGCTCCTTGATAAAGCCCATCATCTCTTCCTGACTCCACGCGTCTACGGAACCGCCCAGGTCGATGTTGTTTTCCGTCGCAAAATCCTCGATGATCTTATCTGCGCGGAAACGCTCGTGACATTCCTTACAATCCATCAGCGGATCGGAAAAGCCGCCCAGATGGCCGGACGCCACCCATGTCTGGGGATTCATCAGGATCGCGCAGTCAACGCCTACGTTATACGGATTCTCCTGAATGAATTTGCGCCACCACGCGCGCTTTACGTTGTTTTTTAACTCAACGCCCAGATTGCCGTAATCCCATGTATTTGCCAGGCCGCCGTAAATTTCAGAGCCGGGATATACGAAACCTCTCGCCTTTGCAAGCGATACAATTTTCTCCATTGACTTTTCCATTTCTTATCTCCTTTGATTTAAAATATGCCCCCGTATCCCGCTTAATCAAACAGGATATAGGTAAGCGAATTCTCGTCTGTCACGGAAGCGGTATCCGCTTTACTGCCGGGAACTGCGTCTCCTGAAACGTAGCGGATCTTTCCCCATACGGTCACATCCACCGCCTCGCGCACGATCGCAATCTTCTTTTCTCCCATGCTAAGCAGCTCGTCCTTTCCGATCGGCGCCTCCCCCTCCTTTACGGGAAAAAGCGTCACGTTCAGGTCGTAGCCTGCCTTAAAGGCGTCCTTGACCGTGCCTGCAAACAGCGCCTGCCTGTTAAAATCCGAATAGGACTGCGTGCTGTCGTATGTCATGACGACCGTTGCCGTGCCCTCCGACACCTCTGCGCTCTCCATCTTTACCGCTTCTTTGCCTGCCGTCTCATTATAAGTATCGCACGCCTGCCCGATGGCATTTTTCAATTCTTCAATATCATAATAACTTTCCGCAAAATCCTCCACGATCGTATGCACGACGCTGCCGTTTTTTTTCAGTTCGATCAAAGTCCTGTCCGCCGTGTCCTGACTGTCCGTGCAGCCCGTAAGAAACGCTGCAAAGCACAGTACCGCGAGGATATGCGCCATAAATTTCCGCATGAATCTCTGCTCCCCTCTGTCGGTTATCACTCCGCTTATTATATATAATCCGACCCGCTTTTTCAACCATTTTATAAAGTTTGCAGGATCTCAAGCGTTTTAAACTCCCCGGGCAGGCACTGCGCCCGGTATTTCTTCGCAATGCAGATCAGCTCCTCCAGCGCCTTGTCGGCAAGCGTAAACGTATACAGCTTCTCCACCGGCGTGCGCACGATAAAATCCACCGCATAGACCGCCGCCGGCAGCCAGTCCGTCCCCGGCAGCCCCGGAAATTCGCCGCACATCACGATGAGCTTGATCTCAAATACCGCCCGCACCAGCTTTCTTGGCAGGCTTTTGACCGTCAGCGCCCGCAGAGACTGATACAGGAGCTTTAAGATCTCCCGCTCGTCATTATTTTCCCTTGTGCAGTAATCGCACAGTTCCAGAAAATACATCCCGTAATAAGCGCCTTCAAAATCCTGCCTCAGCTCTTCAAAATAGCTGTCCGCCATTATCTCGCATACGCTGTAGGAACTTCTGCCCTCATACAGCTCGAAGGTTCCGAAGGTAAACGGGCCGGTCGAAGCCAGAAGCGCGCTGGTCGGCTTTCTGGCTCCCCGCGCAAATGCTGAAATTTTTCCCCGTTCCCTTGTCAGCAGCACCACTCTTCTGTCATATTCCCCGATGGGTTCCGCCTTCAGAACGATCCCCAGCACCCGCAGCCGTTCCATCTTTTCTCCCGTCCTCCTGCCGCCCTTCCCGCCACGAAGCGGAATAAGAAGCGCTTTCATGCTGCCGCACGTTTCCCGCCGCAGCCGTTTCCTGCCTTGCATCCGCCCGGTAATGCAGATAATCCTCCACCTTCCCGGTCCTTAAAAAACGGTTCCAGTAATCTGTCTGTTTCATTCCAAAGCCTCCCGACATTTCCGGACGCCTGCGCTTTTGCGGAAGCGTCTGTCTTTAGGGTTTGCTTTCCGGAGCCGTCTTATTCGGTCAGTTTCCCATTTTGGTGTCCGCCGGGTTGTAGCCGAAATTTTTCAAAAGAAAATCGCTGTCCCGCCAGTCCTTTTTGACCTTGACCCAGAGCTGCAGGTTGACCCTGCTCTCCAGCATGTCCTCAATATCCCGCCGTGCCTGGGAGCCGATCTTTTTTAACATGCTTCCCTGCTTTCCGATGATGATGCCCTTGTGGGAATCCCGCTCGCAGATGATCGTCGCGTCGATATTGACGATATGCTCCTTAAATTCCATGCGTTCGATCGCCACCGCGACCCCGTGGGGAATCTCTTCTTCCAGACAGCGCAACGCCTTTTCCCGGATCATCTCCGCCACGATCTGACGCTGGGGCTGATCTGTTACCGTGTCCTCGTCGTAAAAAGGGTCCCCGTACGGCAGATATTTGTAAATGAAATCCAGCAGCGTATCCGTATTGTTGCTGCGAAGCGCCGACACGGGCACGATCTGTGCAAAATCCATCTCCTTGCGGTAGGTTTCCATCGCATCTGCCACCGCCTGCTTCGGCACGGTGTCAATCTTATTGACCACAAGGATCACCGGAAGCTTGCAGCGCTTTAACAGCTCCAGAATATGCCGCTCCCCCGCCCCGATATAGGTCGTGGGCTCTACCAGCCACAAAATAACGTCCACGTCCCGGAACGTATTTTCTGCCACCTTTACCATA
>URRW01000041.1 GCA_900550285.1 uncultured Lachnospiraceae bacterium | reverse complement strand
TTCGGGAAGAAGAGGAGGAAGTTGACATGTGCAAGGCAATCGAAGAGATGATGGAGGATAGTAGGCAGGAAGGCGAAGCCTCCGGGGCACTGCGCAAAGCAAAGGAAACTGCCTGCGCGCTGGCAAAAATGGGGCTTCCGGCAGAGCAGATCGCGTTGGCGGTTAGCACCGATCTGGAAGTTGTGAAAGAATGGATTTTGAATTGAGAATCTGTTTATCAGCCTGTGGATAAGCAACAGCTTTGCGGCATGGGGAAAGTGATTGTTTTGAAGCAGACTGCAAAATGAATCAGGCAGTCCGAAGAACGCCATATTCCGTACTCCTATTTTTGACTTTACAGAGAAACCGAGCATCTGAAAGCCCCTGATTAAAGAAGAATATCAGAAAACCATACCCTTTGTGCACTGAGGGACACGGCAGAAGCTACAGCGTTGAGGTTGACAATCTTCCCGTTTTGGCGCACAATATAGAACAGCAAAAGAAACGGAGGATATGACAATGACAAAAATAGATATTGTGTCCGGCTTTCTGGGCGCGGGCAAGACGACGCTGATCAAGAAGCTTTTAAAAGAAGCGCTGGCGGACAGTCAGGTTGTGCTGATTGAGAATGAATTTGGCGAGATCGGTATTGACGGAGGTTTTTTAAAGGATTCCGGTATTGAGATCAAAGAGATGAATTCCGGCTGTATCTGCTGTTCCCTTGTAGGAGATTTCGGCACTTCTTTAAAGGAAGTTTTACATACCTATCATCCGGAGCGGATCCTGATCGAGCCCTCCGGCGTGGGCAAGCTTTCCGACGTTATGAAGGCGGTGCAGGATGCGGGGCTTGGGACGGAGGTGGAGTTAAACAGCGCAGTCGCTGTTGTGGACGCTTCCAAGTGCAAAATGTATATCCGTAATTTCGGCGAATTTTTTATCAACCAGATCGAGCACGCAGGGACGATTATTTTGAGCCGCACGGATGTGGCTTCCGCTGAGAAGGTAAAGCTTGCGGTTGAGCTGATCCGCGAGCATAATCCGAAGGCGACTGTCATCACGACGCCTCTGGCACAGCTGGACGGCAAAGAGGTGCTCGAGACGATCGAGGGCGCGACGGATCTGGAAGCAGAGCTGATGGAGCAGGTAAAGGCGATGCAGGAGGAGCATCATCACGATCATGAGCATGATGAGAACTGCACCTGCGGCTGTCATGACCACGACGATCACGACCAAGATCATCACGAGCATGGGCATCATGACCATGATCACCACGACCATCACGATCACCACGACGGGCATCATCACGATGAAAGCTGCACCTGCGGCTGTCACGACCACGAACACCACCATGATCATGACGGGCATCACGACCATGACGAACACGATCACCACGGCGGACATCACCATCATCATGCGGACGAGGTGTTTACAAGCTGGGGCTTTGAAACCCCTGCCGTTTATTCCAAAGAAGAGGTGGAAGGCTTCTTAAAGGAATTGGAGAATGATGAAAAGTACGGCATTGTGCTGCGCGCAAAGGGCATGGTTCCGGCGGCGGACGGAAGCTGGATCTATTTTGATTATGTTCCGGAAGAGAGCAATGTCCGTGAGGGCAGACCGGATGTGACGGGCAAGATTTGTGTGATCGGCTCCAAATTAAAAGAAGATGCTCTGGAAGAGCTGTTAAAGAAATAAGGAGGGCGTATGAAGCCAGTTTATATTATCAATGGATTTCTGGGAAGCGGTAAGACGGAATTCATCAATTTTACGCTGGATCAGCCCTATTTCCAGTGCTCCGGCAAGACGCTGCTTCTTCTGTGCGAGGAAGGCGAGGAGGAATATGATCCCGCCGTATTAAAGCGCAGTAAGACGGTTGTGGAGGTTTTTGAAGAGGAAGCGGATTTTACAGCCGAGAGGATGGTGGAGCTGGAAAAAAAATACCGCCCGGAGCGGATCATTATCGAATATAACGGTATGTGGAAATTCCGCGACCTGCGCTTGCCGTGGCACTGGAGGGTGGAGCAGCAGATCACGACGATCGACGCGTCCACCTTCCCGATGTATTTCAATAATATGAAATCCATGGTTTCAGACATGCTGAGAAAGTCCGAGATGATCATTTTTAACCGCTGCGACGGTATCGAGGACTTAAACAGCTACAAGCGCAACGTAAAGGCGCTGAATCAGGCGGCGGATATTATTTTTGAGGATAAAGACGGAGAGATCGACGAGATCATGGAAGAGGATCTGCCGTATGATCTGAAGGCGGACAAGATCGTGCTGGATGATGAGAGCTATGGCATCTGGTATCTGGACAGTCTGGATCATCTGGACCGGTATGTGGGCAAGACGATCGAGTTTGTGGCGATGGTAATGAAGCCGGAGGAATTTCCGAAGGGATATTTTGTGCCCGGGCGTATGGCGATGACATGCTGCGCGGAGGATATGACCTTCCTCGGATTTGCGTGCGTGTATGACGGGATCGGCATTTATCAGGAGCGCGACTGGGTAAAAGTGACTGCGGTTGTGAAAAAAGAATATTTTGCGGATTATGAGGGCGAAGGACCGGTGCTCCACGCACTGTCCGTAACGAAGGCAAAGCAGCCCAAAGAGCCTGTCATCAGCTTTACCTGAGCGGATTGGGGACGGCTATGGCGGAAACGGATAAGGAGCTGCAGCTTTTGGAAAAGCGTTTTGCAGAGTTGGCAAACCGCTCCTGGCAGCAGAATATTTTTACATTTACAGGATTTTTATCGCTGGCAGAGCAGGATGTGCTTCTGCGGGCGGCAAAGCAGGCGCGGGTTTTGGTGTGTCTGGAAGGAGGCGCGCCTTATGCAGAGCGCCGGATGGGGCGGTTTGGCGATCCGGAGGAAATGGGATATGAAGAGCCGTTTCCGGTCGTATGCTTAAGGATCGAACCGTTGGCGGAGAAGTTTGCGGAAAATTTCAGCCATCGGGATTTCATGGGGGCGATCTTAAATTTGGGCATTGAACGGAGCACTGTGGGAGACATCTGGGTGGAAGGTAAAAGCGCCTATGTGTTCTGTACCGATGCGATCGCCCCTTTTCTGCAGGAAAATATGGTTCAGGTGCGCCATACAAAGGTGCGCTGCATCCGGCTGGAAACGGCAGAAGGGCTTCCGGAACGTAAATTTGCGTATCGGGAAGAAAACGTAGCGAGCCTGCGCAGCGACGGGATCGTGGGGGCTGTCTGGAAACTGTCCAGAAGTCAGAGCCAGACGCTTTTTTCCCAGAAAAAGGTATTCGTGAACGGGCTTTTGACAGAAAACGGCAGCCGGCAGCTAAAGGATGGCGATACCGTTTCCGTGCGGGGATTTGGAAAATTTATTTTCCGGGGCGAAAAGCATACGACAAGAAAAGGAAAGCTTGTAGTAGGGGTCGATGTGTTTGTGTGAGAAGCCGGGAAAATAACAGGTGACTGGAGGATTTATGCTGGGATATACATGGATTCAGTGGGCGTTTTTCTTTTTCTTTTACAGCTTTTTCGGATGGTGCTTTGAATCGGCATATGTTTCGCTGAAACAAAAAAGGCTGGTAAACAGAGGGTTTATCCACGGCCCCTTCCTGCCGCTTTATGGGACCGGGGGCGTGATGATGCTCGTGGTTTCAAGCCCGTTTCGGGATAATCTGCTGCTGACCTTTGTGGCGGGCTGCATCGGCGCGACGGTTCTGGAGTATGTGACCGGCGTGGCGATGGAGGCGCTGTTTAAGGTGCGCTACTGGGATTATTCGGATCAGCCCTTTAATTTTCAGGGGCAGATCTGCCTTGGATCGACGCTTGCGTGGGGCGGCCTGACGATCCTGATGACACGGTTTGTGCATAAACCGGTGGAAGCCTTTGCGCTGTGGCTGCCGGATCAGCTTCTGACGGCGGTAACGGTGCTGATCGGCATCTATTTTGTGGCAGATTTTACGCTGTCATTCCGCGCGGCGCTGGATCTGAAGGATGTCCTTGTTAAGATGGATCAGGCGAAATATGAGCTGGAAAAGATGCAGAAGCGTCTGGATGTGATCATTGCGGTAACGGAAGAAAACTGGGAAAACCGCAGGGAGGAGCTCGACCGGAAACGAGAGAGGATCGGGCGGCGCAGGGAAGAGCTTGCAGAAGAGCTCGAGAAGCGCTTTGACCGTGCGAGGGAGCTTTTGTCCGCGGGACGCCTGAGCGAAAGACGGGAAGAGCTGTTCGATCTGCGTTCCAGATTCCGCATGTATCAGGAGCGTATAGAGATGAAACATTTCGTGGGCAATTTCTGGAAGCGTTCCATGATTTCGGGAAACCCGGGAATGGTATCGAAGAAGTTTGCCGATGCCCTGGAAGAACTGAAAAAATCCGCTGCGGATTATAAAAAGAAGGGAAACGGGGAAAAATAATAGGGAGGCTGCTGTCTGTTTTGCACAGACGGCGGCTTTTTGTGTTAAAACGGCATATAATGGCAATAGAAAAAAAGATTATGGGCCGCGGACTGCGGCGAAAGAGGAGTATTATGGAAATGAAATTTTTCTGGGGGCTGATGCTTCCGCTGATCGGGACGGCGGCAGGCTCTGCGTGCGTCTTTTTCCTGAAAAATAAAATAAATCCGCTTGTGCAGAAGGGACTGCTTGGCTTTGCATCGGGCGTTATGGTAGCGGCGTCGGTGTGGTCGCTTTTGATCCCTGCGATGGATATGGCGGAAGGAATGGGGCGGTTTGCGTTTGTGCCGGCAGCGGTGGGACTGCTGCTGGGATTTGGATTTTTGCTTTTTATGGATCGGATGATCCCACATCTGCACATAGGGGCTGAAAAATCGGAGGGACCCAAAACCTCGTTAAAAAAAACGACAATGCTTGTCCTTGCGGTAACGCTGCACAATATTCCGGAGGGCATGGCGGTAGGCGTTGTTTTTGCGGGCGCGCTGGCGGGAAATACGGGGATTACGTTGGCAGGGGCGTTTGCGCTGGCGGCAGGGATCGCGATCCAGAATTTCCCGGAAGGGGCGATCATTTCGATGCCCTTAAAAAGTGAGGGTCACATGGGACGCAAAAAGGCGTTTTCATGCGGCGTTTTGTCCGGCGTAGTGGAGCCTGCGGCAGCCTTTATTACGATTTTGCTGGCGGGACTGATTGAGCCGTTCCTGCCGTATCTGCTGGCGTTTGCGGCAGGGGCGATGCTTTATGTAGTGGTAGAGGAGCTGATCCCGGAGGCGTCGGAGGGAGAGCATTCCAATATCGGGACGATCGGATTTGCGGCAGGCTTTGCGCTGATGATGATCCTGGATGTGGCGCTGGGATAAAGAGGGGCAGAACGAAAGAGCGGAACGAAAGACGGTATCTTTAGAAAAATAGTACTTGACATTGCAAAGTACTGGATATATGATGATAGTGTCCTTAGTGGATACGGGAGGAGAGAAAACCATGAACGCACAGTTTAAAAAAGGAGTTCTGGAGCTGATCGTTCTGGAATCGGTGCGGCAGAGGGATATGTATGGGTACGAGCTGGTGGAAGAGGTGTCCAAGGTAGTGGACGTAAACGAAGGCACGATTTATCCGCTGTTAAAACGGATGACCAACGAGCGGTATTTTGAAACCTATCTGCGGGAATCGACGGAAGGACCGCCGCGGAAATATTACCATATCACGGCGGCGGGAATTTTGTACCGGGACGGTCTGGAAGAGGACTGGAATGAATTCAGCCATAAAGTAAGCTCCTTTCTGGAGGAGCAGAAAAGAGGAAGAGGATGAACAAAGAGGAGTTTCTGCGTATTTTGCGGGAAAGGCTTTCCATTTTGGATGATCGGGAAATGGAAGATATTTTAAGCGAATACGAGCAGCATATCGATATGAAAACGGCGGGCGCAATGTCGGAAGAGGAAGCGATTGCGGATTTTGGCAATGTGGATGATCTGGCGGCGGATATTCTGGAAGCCTATCATGTACGCTCGGACTATGCAAAGGAGGGCACTTCTTCCGGCGGTAGGATGCGGGAGCGTTTCAGGGAGGGAATGGACCAGATGGCGGCAAAGGTGAAAAGCGGAGCCTGCCGGATGGAAAGCTGGTGCAGGACAGGCTGGGAGCGTTTCAGAAGCTTTTGGCAGCGGCTGTTTAGGCGTTATTTTGGCAGAAAAGAGGATGACGCTGAAACGCAGGCAAAGGAAAAGGATTTTGGAAGGCTGTCCCCAAAGAGCCTGCGGAAAGAAAGGGAGGAACAAAAGATGGCGCAATATACGCAGGAACGGGAGCCGGCAGGACAGACCGGAACCGGCGGAATCTGGTCAGGCATGTGGAATGGGACGAAAAAGGGGATCAGAAGCTTTTTTGACGGCTGCAGAAGGCTGATCCTGTTTTGTATAAAGGCAGGGATCTGGTGTGTGAAATGGACGTGGAATATCGGCTGGATCGCAGCGGGAGGAATGATGGGCGTTGCAGCGGCATTCTGTCTGTTTTTCCTCGGGGCGCTTCTGGTGCTTGGGGCGCAGGGCTATCCGGTGACGGGCGTGACGATCGGCATGGCGGGAATCTGTCTGGTGGCGGTCAGCCTGACAGGCTTGCCGTTTACCTTTCTGATCGGTCAGGAAAAAAAGAAACGGAAAAAGAAGCAAAAGACGGCAGACGTTTCAGCGCCGGAAGAGGAGGAAAATCATGCGTAAATCACAGATCGCGCTGCTTGCCGCGCTGGGGGTCGGAATGCTTGTAACCGGTGTCGGGGCAGGGGCAGCTTTTGTAGAATATTCGTCCATGGAATATGAGGGGACGATCCTGATCGGAGAGGAATACTGGAAAACGGATACGCTCACATGCGAGTGGGAGCCGGGGGCAAATAAGGAGCTCAGGATCAATCTGGGAAACTATCCCCGTGACTGGAACGTGGAGCTGGTCGAAGACGAAAGCGTTCCGGTTGGGGAAGTGGCAGTCGATGTTACATACAATGAAGCGGTGTACGAGCCCTATGTGTCTTTGGAGCCGGTTGTCGAATGGACGGAGGAAATAGAAGAAGAGCCGGTAACGGAAGAGCTGGAAGCAGTGACGGAAGAGACAGAAACAGTGACAGAAGAAACAGAGCCGGAAGAGCCGGAGCCGCAAGTATCGGCTGATCGTCTGGAAATCTGGATCTCTTATGAAGGGAGCGATTTTGAGATTCTGATGGAGCATAAAGACCGGATTTTGTCGATGCTGAGGGAAAGAAAGATGGCGTCCTTTGAAACGGCGACGGTAAAAGAGATAAAGATCCGCATCCATCCCGATATGATGGAATATATAAAGACGGATGCAGAGTAAAAAAGAGAAGAAAAAGAACAGGAGACAGCGGATCGTCCGCCGCCCCCTGTTCTTTTTCGGTTTGGAAAGAGCCGTTTTTAAATTTCCATTTCCCATGAATAATACAGCTTCGGGTAATCGTTTAAATGATGTTCCAGCTCAAAATCATAGCGGACTGTCCCACTTGCGGTATAGGGCAGGGGCGCGGCGCTCTGATCTTCTTTGCGGACAAAGAGCGGGCTTACCCGGATGCCTTCCTTTGCCATCGCCTCGGTGAAGAGCTGGTAATAGGCTTCGCCCTCTTTTGTCAGGGAAAAACGTACTTCATAGCGGTAGCCGAACAGGAGCCGTTTGCTCTGGGTGAGGATTTCTTTTTCCAGAATGGTGTCGCAGGACAGGAAGGGGTAAAAGGACGCCAGCGACTGTGTGCCGTGGCGGTAATCCCCTTCGTGCCAGAGGCGGCTTCCTTCCAGAACGTGTTTCTCGCCGCGGGTGCGATATTGCCCGGTCTTGGCTGCCTGCCGGATTTCTTCTTTTAAAAAGCCGAGCTCTTCGCGGATGAACTCCTGAAGGCGGTCTGCGTGGGGAAGCTGACCGCTTTTTGCAGGGGCTTCCTTGTTTTCATTTTGGATCTCATTTTTGATTTCGTCAATAAAAGACATCAGCGTCAGCCTCCTTTCGCATCAAAGGTTGCGTTTGTCAAATTTTTCCTCACAGTATTTGCAGCGGTAAACTTCCTTTTTAGGATCAGCCAGCACGAAAATGTGCGGAAGCTCCTGCTCGATGGAGGTAATACAGCGGGGGTTTTTGCAGAGGATCACATTCTGGATCTGGCTGGGAAGGTGCAGTTCCTTTTTCTCTGTGATCTCCCCATCCTTGATGACGTTTACGGTAATGTTGTGGTCGATGAAGCCGAGCACGTCCAGATCCATCTTTTCAACGTCGCCTTCCACCTTTAAAATATCTTTTTTGCCCATTTTGTTGCTGCGGGCGTTTTTGATGATCGCCACGGTGCAGTCCAGCTTATCCAGCTGCAGATGGTCATAAATGGACATCGCCATGCCCGCCTGAATATGGTCGAGCACGAAGCCGTTTTCAATTTTTCCTACGTTTAACATGGAAAGCCTCCTTTTAATCTACATGAATGTCCAAAAGGGTCAGAATCAGCGCCATGCGCACATAGACCGCATACTGCGCCTGCTTAAAGTAAACCGCCCGGGGGTCGTCGTCTACGTCCACGGAAATCTCGTTGACTCTGGGGAGGGGATGGAGCACCAGCATATCGGCGGGGGCAAGCTCCATTTTCTTCTTGGTAAGGATGTAAAAATCCTTCAGGCGGACATAATCCTCTTCATTAAAGAAGCGTTCCTTCTGTACGCGCGTCATGTAGAGCACATCCAGCTCGGGAAGCTTGTCCTCAAGGCGGATCACTTCCTCGTAGGGGATATTTTTTTCCCGCAGCATCTCCGTGATGTAATCGGGCACGCGCAGCTCGTCGGGAGAGATAAAAATGAAGCGCAGGCCGCTGTAGCGGGAGAGCGCGTTTACGAGGGAATGGACGGTGCGCCCGAATTTTAAGTCGCCGCACAGGCCGATCGTCAGATCGTTTAAACGTCCTTTCAGGGAACGGATGGTCAGCAGGTCGGCATACGTCTGGGTGGGGTGCTGATGGCCGCCGTCGCCCGCGTTGATGACCGGGATGCCGGATTTGGATGCGGCGACGATCGGCGCGCCCTCCTTGGGATGTCTCATGGCGCAGATGTCGGCATAGCTGGAAATGACGCGGATCGTGTCGGAAACGCTTTCGCCTTTGGAGGCGGAGGAATTGGAGGCGTCGGCAAATCCCAGAACATTGCCGCCCAGATTCATCATAGCCGCCTCAAAGCTTAAACGTGTGCGCGTGCTCGGCTCGTAAAAACAGGTGGCGAGCTTTTTGCCGTCGCAGGCGTGCGCGTATTTTGCAGGATTGTGTTCGATGTCGTTTGCCAGATCAAAGAGCTGATCCAGTTCTTCCACGGTAAAATCCAGTGGATTCATCAGGTGTCTCATGAATGAAAATCCTCCTTTGCGTATTTGGGGCAGGCATTTTTGACCAAACAAAATCGAAGAGAAATATTTCCCTTCGATCAATCGGTAAAGAGCCGGCGCGCATCGGACGATGAACGGCGGCAGTCCATATGGAAAAATGTCTGCGGTTTTGAAAAAGTGTTTTGATCGAGCTGCCCAATCTCAAAAAACGGAAAAAATACGGAATCACGATCGTCTTCTATTCGGTTGAAAATACGAACATGGGCTGTCATACGCTCTTCCTCCTGTCGTGCTTCCGTATATGCTTGCCATAGTATAGCATAGGGCTAAAATGAATGCAAGGAAGAATTGAAAAAAGTGACGGGATGATTTATAATAGGGGCACAGTTTGACCGGGCAGCGTCGTGAAGCGGCAGGGCAGGCTGTGAGGAGAAAACGCCGCGCAGGCGGCGGGAGGAGGACATATGGAATTTCAGGAAAGAAAACGGTGGGTTTTTCTGGGACTGCCCTTTACGTTTACCGTTTACACGGTCAGGGAGGATATGATCACGGTAAACGAAGGCTTTTTAAACAGGAAAGAAAACGACTGCTACATGTATAAGGTGCAGGATGTGGAGCTGCAGTGCTCCGTCTGGGAGCGGATATTTAGGCTCGGAACGGTAAGATGCTTTACCGGGGATACGTCCAGCCCGGAGCTGTACCTGCATCATATTAAAAATGCCAAGGCGGTAAAGGACTTTATTTTGGAAGCATCGGAAAAGGCGCGGGTAAAGCGCAGGACGCTGAATATGCTCGACATCGGAACGGGGGAAATGACGGATGCTTCGCCGGAGGACTAAAGAGCGCAGGATGGAGCTGGATATGACAAAGGGCAGTCCGGCTTCCCTGATCGTAAAATTTATCATCCCGATCATTTTGGGAAATATTTTCCAGCAGTTTTATAATGTGGTAGATACGATCGTCGTGGGACAGGTCGTGGGCATGCAGGCGCTGGCGGCAGTGGGCGCGACAGGCACGATTTCTTTTTTGATCCTGGGCTTTATGCAGGGGCTGACGACGGGCTTTACCGTCCTGACGTCCCAGCGGTTCGGGGCAGGGGATACGGAAGGCGTCAAAAAAAGCGTTGGCTGCGGCTATGTGCTGGCGATCATCGTGACTGTTTTGATGACTGCCCTGAGCGTGGCGGGGATGAACTGGCTGCTTCGCCTGATGCAGACGCCGGAGGACATTTACGGGATGGCTTATACCTACATTATCATCATCTGCTGGGGTATGGGCTTTAATATCCTTTACAACCTGCTCTCCAGCATGCTGCGAGCGGTTGGGAACAGTAAGGTCCCGCTGTATTTCCTGATCCTGGCGGCGCTTTTGAATGTGGTACTGGATCTGCTTTTTGTGATCGTATTCCGGATGGGCGTGGCGGGCGCTGCGCTTGCGACGATCGTGGCGCAGGGTGTGAGCGGGCTGCTATGCTTTGTCTATATTCTGAAAAAAGTACCGCTGCTGTGCATTGAGAGACGGCATTTCCGGCTGGAAAAATGGTGCGTGAAAAATCAGCTCTCCATTGGGATCCCGATGGCGCTGCAGTTTTCCATTACCGCGGTCGGGACGATCATGGTGCAGACGGCGCTGAATATGCTGGGATCGGTCGTGGTCGCCGCCTATACCGTGGCGTGCAAGGTGGAGCAGTTTGTGACGCAGGTGCACGCGGCGATGGGCATGACGATGGCGACGTACAGCGCCCAGAACAGGGGCGTCGGGAACGTGGAGCGGATCAGGCAGGGCACGAAGGCGGCGTTCTGGATGTCTACGGTTTATTCGGTCGTTATTTATATAGCGCTTCTGCCCGCCCTGCCGTGGGTAGTGAGGCTCTTTTTAACGGGGGATCTGACCGAGGTGCTGCCCTATGTGCGGACATATATCTTAATCTGCGGCGTGTTCTTTACGACGCTTGGAATGATCTTTATTTACCGGAACGTGATGCAGGGCTGCGGCTTTGGCTTTCTGCCGATGATGGGCGGCGTCGTGGAGCTTGTGAGCCGCGCGGTGGCGGCATTTGTGGCGGCGAGGATGCTCAGCTATACGGGCGTGTGCTTTGCAAACGCAAGCGCATGGTGCATGGCGGGGATCTTTTTATGGATCGCGTACCGTTTTGTGTTAAAGCAGATGGAAAAGGAGAGTGGGAGAAATGGAGAAGAAAAATCTTGACTGGGAAAATCTTGGATTCGGCTATATGACGACGGATTACCGTTATGTGGCGGATTATCGGGACAAGGAGTGGAAGAAGGGCTGCCTGACGGACGATCCGACGGTACGGGTCAACGAGTGCGCCGGGATTTTGCAGTATTGTCAGGAAGTATTTGAGGGGCTGAAGGCGTATACGACCGAGGACGGCCATATCGTGACGTTCCGCCCGGACTTAAACGCGCTCCGGATGGAGGACAGCGCGCGGCGGCTGGAAATGCCGCCGTTTCCGCAAGAGCGCTTTCTGGAGGCGCTCGACGAAGTGGTAAAGGCAAACGCCGCATGGGTTCCTCCCTATGGAAGCGGGGCGACGCTGTATGTGCGCCCGTATATGTTTGCCAGTTCCCCGGTCATCGGCGTAAAGCCCGCGGAGGAATATCAGTTCCGCATTCTGGTGACGCCGGTGGGCCCTTATTTTAAAGGGGGCATCCGTCCGCTTACGATCTGCGTCAGCGATTTTGACCGCGCCGCGCCGCGGGGGACAGGCCATATCAAGGCGGGCTTAAATTATGCGATGAGCCTTCATGCCTATGTGGCAGCCCATGAGGCGGGATACGACGAAAACATGTTTCTGGATCCGGCGACCCGCACTTATGTGGAGGAAACCGGCGGGGCAAATTTCCTGTTCGTGACAAAGGACGGGCGGATCGTGATCCCGAAATCTGACAGCATCCTTCCTTCCATCACGCGCCGCTCGGTGGCAGAGGTGGCAAAAAACATGCTGGGAATGGACGTGGAGGAACGCCCGGTAAAGCTTTCCGAGCTGGAAGATTTTGCAGAGTGCGGGGTCTGCGGCACGGCGGCGGTGATCTGCCCGGTGGGCAGGGTAATAGACCACGGCAGGGAGATCTGTTTTGCAGACAGCAAAGAGACGATCGGGCCTGTCACGAAAAAGCTTTACGATACCCTGACCGGCATCCAGATGGGCCGTATCGAAGCGCCCAAGGGGTGGATCCGCAGGATCCTGTGACGGAGGCAGAACTTCATTTTAGGTCTTGCATTTTTGAAAAAAATACGCCAATATTAAAGCAGAGAAACCGGGAATACCGGATGACAAGAGGGAGAAGCATATGAAGAAAAAGACAGTACACATCATTTCTCATTCACATTGGGACAGAGAGTGGTATTTGCCTCTGGAGCGGCATAAGATGAAGCTGCTGGATCTGATCGATGCGAACATGGAGCTGTTTGCCAACGATCCGGAATTTAAGAGCTTTCATCTGGACGGCCAGACGATCGTTCTGGACGATTATCTGGAAGTCCGTCCGGAGAAGCGGGCAGAGCTGGAAAAATATATTCAGGAGGGACGTTTCCGCGTAGGACCGTTTTATATTCTGCAGGATGAGTTTCTGACAAGCGGCGAGGCGAACGTCCGCAACATCCAGACCGGTATGCGCGATGCGAAAAAGTACGGCAATCTGACAAAGGTTGGTTATTTCCCGGATGCTTTCGGCAACGCGGGTCAGATGCCCCAGCTGTTAAAGCAGGCAGGAATGAAGGCGGTTGCGTTCGGACGCGGCGTAAAGCCCGTGGGCTTTAACAATGAGTTAAAGGAGGGTGGCGAATACGAGTCCGCTTATTCCGAGATGCAGTGGGAATCCCCCGACGGTTCCAGACTTCTGGGCATCCTGTTTGCAAACTGGTACTGCAACGGCATGGAGATCCCGGTGGAAGAAAAGGCGGCGAAGGAATACTGGGACAGCCGTTTAGAGAGCGCGGGAATGTTTGCTTCCACAGACGAGCTTCTGTTTATGAACGGCTGCGACCACCAGCCCGTCCAGAAAGATTTGACCGCCGCGATCGAGACGGCAAGAAAGCTCTATCCGGACATTGAATTTGTACACTCTAATTTTGAAGATTATGTAAAATGCGTAGAGGAAGCGGTGGGAGACAAGCTTTCCACGGTAAAGGGCGAGCTGACAAGCCAGGAGACAGACGGCTGGTATACGCTTGTAAACACCTGCTCTTCCCATGTTGTGTTAAAGAGACAGAACCGTGAGAACGAGGTGGCGCTGGAGCGCGTGGCGGAGCCTCTGGCGGCATTTGCGGCAGAGTGCGGCAGGGAATATCCCCATGACCGCCTGAATTATGCGTGGAAGATCCTGATGCAGAACCATCCTCACGACAGCATCTGCGGCTGCAGCGTGGATCAGGTCAATAAAGAGATCGAAGTACGTTTTGACAGAAGCACCGAGGTTGCCCATACGGTTTCGGAAGAGGCATCCGCTTATCTGGCAGATCAGATCGATACGTCCGCTTTTGAAAAATACGGCGAAAACGCAGTTCCCTTCATCGTATTCAACACCACGGGCGATGCGCGTACCGGAACGGTCAGCACAGTGCTGGATGCAAAGCGCGACTATAACAAGTGGCTTTGGGACGGCCATCGGGATATGAACGCATGGGCGATGCCGGAATACCGCGTGGTAGACGCGCAGGGCAATGTGCTGGAAGCTTCCGTGAAGGACGCAGGCGTGAAGTTTGGCTATGACCTGCCAGACGACAAATTCCGTCAGCCTTATATGGCAAGACAGGTGGAGGTTTCCTTCTTTGCAGAAAATGTTCCGGCGTTGGGCTATGCAGCTTATGCGCTCGTTCCGGCAGATCAGGTGTCTGCACAGGCAGCAGGCTGCACGATCGCAAAGGACGGGACGCATCTGGAAAACAAATATCTGTCCGTTTCTGTCAATGAGGACGGAACAGTCAATGTTTTGGACAAGCAGACCGGCAAAAATTACGAGGGTCTTGCATATTTTGTGGATACGCTGGACGCGGGCAACGAGTATATTTATTTCTGCCCCAAGACAAGCCCTGCGATTCTGACAAAGGGAAGCAAGGCATGCGTGAAGCTGGTTGAGAACAACAGCTTTGAGGCGGCAGTGGAGATCACGCATGTGCTGACCGTTCCGGTTTCCGCAGATGAGAAGTTAAAGCAGGAGCAGGAGAGCCTTGTGGGATTTTATAACCGTACCTGCGGACGCAGCAGCGAGACGGTGGATCTGGAGATCCGCACGGTTATGACGTTGGAGAAGGACAGCCGCACCCTGAAATTTAAGACAGAATTTGACAACAAGGCAAAGGATCACAGGCTGCGCGTTGTGATGCCCACAGGGATTTCCTGCACGCATCATTATGCAGACAGCGTATTCGAGGTTGTAAAGCGCCCCAACGAGCACAGCAAGCTGTGGGTAAATCCGAGCAAGTGCGAGCATCAGCAGTGCTTTACGGGCGTAAATGATGAAAAGGGCGGTATGCTCGTATCCAATATCGGTCTGTATGAATATGAGATCCTGCCGGAAGAAAACAATGCGATCGCGGTAACGGTACTGCGCAGCACAGGCGAGATGGGCGACTGGGGCGTATTCCCCACAGAGCTGTCCCAGCAGCTGCGCCATATCACGGCAGAATATGCGCTGACCTTCTTTGCAGGGGATTTGGTGGATTCCAACAGCTTCCGCGAAGCTTATCAGTATCAGGTTCCGGCGACTGTCGTACAGACAAAGGCACATACGGGCGTTCTCCCGGCAGCAAAAACATGGCTGACATGGGAAGGCGAGCGGATGATGTTCTCCAACTTTAAGGAAAAAGGCGAGGGAACCGACCGGATGGCACGTTTTGTCAACTGCTCCGGCAAGGAGACGGTCCTGCGGATCAAAAAGGACGATTCCTTTGACAAGCTGTATTTCTCCAACATTTTGGAGGAAGAGCTTTCCGAGATCAGCGCAGGCGCAGACGGCTGGTATGAGCTTCCGGTAAGAGGCTTTGAAATCGTGACGGTCGGCATGAGATAAAGGGCGTGCGCTGAAACGCTAAAAATACAAAGATATAACGGGTATTTTCCGGCGGGGACGGCTGAAACGCTTTCCCCGCCGGACTGCATATAGCGGCAGAAATACGGCTGTAAAGCAGGATGCTGCAGGAAAATGGGCGGCATGGATCAAAAAAGAGAGGGATATAAAGGAGAGGAAACATGGACAGGCGGATGAAAATGGTTTTTGCATCGGATTCTTTCAAGGGCAGTCTTTCCGGCAGGGAGGCAGGAGAGCTGCTGGAGAAGGCGGCGCGGCAGGTTTTCGGAGAGATTGAGGCAGTTAAAATAACGGCTGCGGACGGCGGGGAAGGAACGGTGGAAGCGCTTCTGGAAACATGCGGGGGTGAAAAGACAGAGGTTTTGGTGCATGACGCGCGGATGCGTCCTGTCAGCGCTTCTTATGGCATGTTCGGTCAGAAATATGCGGTGATCGAAATGGCGGAAGCCTCTGGCCTGCCGCAGCTTCCGGACGGTCTGCAAAATCCGCTTAAGGCGACGTCCTACGGGACGGGAGAGCTGCTTAGGGATGCGCTGGAAAAAGGCTTTAGCCGGATCGTTGTGGGGCTTGGAGGCTCTGCCACCAATGACGGCGGGATGGGGGCGATGCGCGCCCTTGGCGCACGTTTTTTGGATGGGACAGGGGCAGAGCTGGAGGGCTGCGGACAGGATCTGGAGCAGGTACAAAAAATTGACTTGTCCGGTCTGCATCCTCGGTTAAGAAAGGCAGAGATAACGGTCATGTGCGATGTGGACAATCCGCTGTGCGGCGCGGAAGGGGCAACGCATACGTTCGGGGCGCAGAAGGGCGGGACGCCTGAAATGCTGGAAACGCTGGAAGCGGGAATGTTAAATTACAGAAGGGTGCTTGCAAAAACCTTTGGGAAAGACCCGCAGGAAATCTGTGGAGGCGGCGCGGCAGGAGGGCTGGGCGCTGCGCTGGCACTTTTTTGCGGGGGAAGGATCCGGCCGGGCGTGGAAACGGTGCTGGATATGCTGGAATTTGACCGCCTTTTGGAAGGGGCAGATCTGGTTGTGACCGGCGAGGGGCGCACGGACGGGCAGACGGTTCATGGAAAAGTGATGTATGGGATCGGAAGGCGCGCCAAAGAAAGGAAAATTCCGGTGATCGGGCTGTCGGGCTCTCTGGGTGAGGGGGCAGAGGAGCTTGTCAAATACGGAATCTGCGCGATGACTGCAACAGTCAATTCACCGATGCCGCTGGAAATGGCAATGGCGCGCGCAAAAGAGCTTTATTTTCAGGGGGCGCTGAACATGTTCCGCCTTGTAAAGGTCGGAATGGGACTTAGGTAAAAAGAAAAAAGCAGTAAAAAGGGAGAAGCGGGAAAAGAAGAGCCCTGAGATACCCGCCTGCCTGCGCCGGGTGTCCCGGGGCGCAGGCGGGAAGCATCAAAACCTAAGCCGCCGCGATTTGTTGTTCTACGATCGTCAGACGGCGGTTCAGATCGTCCGTTATTTTTAATAATATCTGGAAGTTTTGATTTTCATTCCGGAAGATCCGGTACCCTCAGTGTACAAGGGGACATACGTCCTGAACCGTGAAATTTGTTCGATTTT
>URRW01000040.1 GCA_900550285.1 uncultured Lachnospiraceae bacterium | reverse complement strand
GGACGGCTATGCGCGCGCCACGGGGAAGGTGGGCGTGTGCATGGCGACCAGCGGGCCGGGCGCGACCAATCTGGTAACGGGGATCGCTACGGCATACATGGATTCGGTTCCCATGGTGGCGATCACCTGCAACGTAAACCTGCCGCTTCTGGGAAAGGACTCCTTTCAGGAGGTTGACATTGCGGGCGTGACAATGCCGATCACAAAGCACGGCTATATTGTAAAGGACGTGGCTATTCTGGCGGAAACGCTGCGCAGGGCGTTCCATATCGCACAGTCGGGGCGTCCGGGGCCGGTGCTCGTGGACGTGACAAAGGATGTGACGGCGGCAGTATGTGAATTTACGCCGAAAAAACCGGCAGCAGCTGTGAAAAAGAGCAGATATGCGCAGTCGGATTTGGATGCCGCGCTTTCCCTGATCGCAGCCAGCAAAAAGCCCTACATCTGTATAGGCGGCGGCGTGATCTTATCCGGGGCGTCTGAGGAGGCGCACGCCTTTTCCAAAAGGCTGGATGCGCCGGTGTGCGATACGCTGATGGGAAAAGGCGGATACGACGGATACGATCCGCTCTATACCGGGATGATCGGTATGCACGGCACGAAAACCTCGAATCTGGGCGTGAGTGAGTGCGACCTTTTGGTGGCGCTGGGCGCGCGATTTTCGGACCGCGTCGTCGGCAATGCGTCTCTTTTTGCAAAAAATGCGAAGATCCTGCATATCGACATCGACGCGGCGGAAATCAACAAAAACGTGCATGCGGACGTTTCTGTTGTGGGCGATTTAAAAGAGGTGCTGCAGAAGCTGACGGCTGCCATGGATCAGGCAGACCACGGGGAATGGACGGCGCATATCAGAAAGCTGAAAGAGAAATATCCGTTAAAATATGACAAAACGGAGCTGAGCTGCCCCTACATTATGGAGGAGCTTGACCGAATCACGGAGGGAAACGCCGTGATCACGACCGACGTGGGACAGCATCAAATGTGGGCGGCACAGTATTATCATTATACAAAACCGCGCACCTTCCTTTCGTCGGGCGGGCTTGGCACGATGGGCTATGGGCTTGGCGCGTGTATCGGGGCAAAAATGGGCTGCCCTGAAAAAATCTGCGTCAATATCGCGGGAGACGGGTGCTTCCGCATGAATTTAAACGAGCTGGCGACGGCGAGCCGCTATCAGATCCCGATCATCCAGATCGTGATCAACAATCATGTGCTCGGAATGGTGCGCCAGTGGCAGACGCTTTTTTATGGGGAGCGTTATTCCCAGACCGTTTTGGAGGACAGCGTGGACTTTTGCAAAGTGGCGGAAGGGCTGGGCTGTGAGGCGATCCGCGTGCGGACAAAGCAGGAGGTTGCCCCTGCGCTGAAAAAGGCGATCGCGCTGAATAAGCCTGTGGTGATCGACTGCCAGATCCCGAAGGACGATAAGGTATTTCCGATGGTTCCGGCAGGGGCGGCGATCAGCGAGGTGTTCGACGGGGACGACTTAAAAAAGCGTAGGAATATGATGTAACAGTTGCCAAATAATTTAACGTAGTAGTTGACTAAAGCGAAAGATGCGGGTACAATAGGCGAAAAGGCTGTACCTGCATTTTTTATTCGATTGAAAAGTTCTTTTCCAATCGAATAAAAAATGCGATTATGTGCACTCGCGCGAAGGGAGCCTATTGCCTGACGGCAAACGCGCTCGGCACGGGTGTGCGGCAGGGCGCATACTTTTTATTTGACATATTTTTGCGGTATGACTGGAACAGGGAGGAGAGGACATGGCGAGAGTTTATAATTTCAGCGCGGGTCCGGCGGTTCTGCCGGAGGAGGTTTTGCGGGAAGCGGCGGAGGAAATGCTGGATTACAGAGGATGCGGGATGTCTGTGATGGAGATGAGCCACCGTTCGAAGATGTATCAGCAGATCATCGAAAAGGCGGAGGCAGACCTGCGGGAGCTGCTGGGGATCCCGGACGACTATGAGGTGCTGTTTTTGCAGGGCGGAGCCAGCCAGCAGTTTGCGATGATCCCGATGAACCTGATGAAAAACCGCGTCGCAGACTACATCATTACGGGGCAGTGGGCAAAAAAGGCGTGGAAAGAAGCGTCGATGTACGGAAGGGCAAATGTGCTTGCCTCTTCCGAGGATCAGAACTTTTCCTATATCCCGGACTGCTCCGATCTTTTGGTCGACGCAGCTGCGGATTATGTATACATCTGTGAAAACAACACGATCTACGGGACGAAATTCAAAACGCTGCCAGATACGAAGGGCAAGCCGCTCGTCTCCGACGTTTCTTCCTGTTTTTTGTCGGAGCCGGTGGATGTGACAAAATATGGGATAATTTATGGGGGCGTCCAGAAAAATATCGGCCCTGCGGGCGTTGTGATCGTCATTATCCGCAAGGATCTGATCCGGGAGGACGTGCTTGATGGTACGCCGACGATGCTGCGCTATAAGGTTCATGCGGACGCGCATTCTTTATACAATACGCCGCCTGCATACGGCATTTATATGTGCGGCAAGGTGTTTGAGTGGTTAAAAAAGCGCGGCGGGCTGGAAGCGATGAAGGAATATAACGGGAGAAAGGCAAAAATCCTGTATGATTTTCTGGATGAAAGCAGGCTGTTTTCCGGAACAGTCAGAAAAGAGGACCGTTCGCTGATGAACGTCCCCTTTGTGACCGGAAACAGCGCGCTGGACGAAAAATTTGTATCGGAAGCAAAACGGTACGGATTGGAAAACCTGAAAGGGCACAGGAGCGTGGGCGGCATGCGGGCGAGTATTTACAACGCCATGCCCATCGAGGGCGTGGAAGCGCTGACTGCTTTTATGAGACAGTTTGAAGCCGAAAACGGCGAAACGGCAGAAGTGGAGGGAAAATGCGGAAATATTATTGCTTAAACCAGATTGCAAAGGAAGGGCTGGAGCGTTTTTCGGAGGAGTATGAGAGAACGGAGGACATCTGTGAAGCGGACGGGATTTTGGTGCGCAGCGCTTCCATGCATGAGATGGAGCTGCCCCAAAAACTGCTTGCCGTGGCGCGGGCGGGTGCGGGGGTCAACAATATCCCGCTGGAACGCTGCGCGCAGCAGGGCATCGTCGTGTTCAATACGCCGGGCGCAAATGCAAACGGTGTCAAGGAGCTGGTAATCGCCGGAATGCTGCTTGCCTGCAGGGACATTGCGGGCGGGATCCGCTGGGTGGAACAAAACCGGGAGGATGCTGCGATTGCAAGTACCGCAGAAAAGGAAAAGAAGAATTTTGCAGGCATAGAGCTGGCAGGCAAAAAGCTCGGCATCATCGGGCTGGGGGCGATCGGCGTGAAGGTGGCGAACGCCGCGCGGCATCTGGGCATGGAGGTGCTTGGCTACGATCCGTATGTGTCCGTGGATGCGGCGTGGAATTTAAGCCGGGACGTGCGGCATGTGCTGGATGTGCGGGAAATTTACGGACAATGCGATTTTATTACAATCCATGTGCCCCTTTTGGATTCCACAAAAGGGATGATCGGGAAGGAAGCGGTTTCCGAGATGAAGGACGGCGTGATCCTGCTCAATTTTTCCCGCGACCTTTTGGTGGATGAAAGGGCGGTTTTAGAGGGGATACGGACGGGGAAGGTGCGCCGCTATGTGTCGGATTTCCCCAATCCGGTGACGGCAGGGCAGAAGGGCTGTATCGTGATCCCCCATCTTGGCGCGTCAACGGAGGAGTCGGAGATAAACTGCGCGGCGATGGCGGTGCGCCAGCTGCGGGATTATCTGGAAAACGGCAACATCAAAAACAGCGTGAATTTCCCGGACTGCGATATGGGGGTGTGCGCGAGCGCCAGCCGCGTTGTGGTATTCCATAAAAATATCGCCAACATGATCGCAAAATTTTCGGCGGTCGTGGGCGGGAGCGGCTTAAACATCGCCAATATGATGAACCGTTCAAAGGGCGCGGTGGCATGCACGATGATGGATCTGGAAAGTGACGCAGACGACGGGATACTGGAACGGTTAGGACAGATCGAAGGGGTGTTCCGGGTGCGGAAGGTCGTGTGACACCTTGAAATCGAATTTATGTAAAAAAGTGTTCACTAAGACGTACACCTGTGCCGGACGCGTTTGCTGTCAGACGATCATTTCTTTTCGCAAGAGTGCGCGTAATCGTATAAAAAATCCCTGCCGGTAAGGGTGTATGCCCCGGCAGGGATTTTGGTCTGCGCACTGCGTTTTACCACTGGATGTCAAATCTGGTAATGGAACCGTCCTCCAGATCGCCCAGCGACTTTTTGAGCTTTTCTTCGCTGGCGATAAACGCACGGTTTGCCAGATCCATATAGCGGATAAAAATATCCTCCACAGCGACGCCCTCTTCTTTGGCAATCGTTTCAAAAACGGGCATCATCCGGTCAAGCTGCACCGAAACCTGCGTTTTTTGCGGGTCAAGGTCGGGCATCGCCTGATTGGCATAGCTGGTGATGCGGTCTAAGAATTGTTTTTCCTGATCGGTCAAAGCCATATGAAATCTCCTTTAAATACGAATGATAAGGATCGGCTCAGCATCCCGCCCGGTCTCAGCGCTGCGCAGCCTTGGGGTCGGCAGGCTTTTGCGTCAGCCTCCACACTCGCTCACAGAGAATTTGGAACAAACGCTGCAGGCTGTCCGAAACGCATTCTGTCCGGTCAAACTCGCCCGGCATACATATGCCGGGGATGCTGAACTGATATATGATAATGTATCTGCTCCATAATAACACTTGCGCAAAGTCCTGTCAAAATGTAAAATAAAAGTATGTACGGCAAACGTACGACAGAAATGACGGGAGGGTATTTGGATGATGACAGATAAATTATACAGGCTGATGGACTGGCCAAGGATTGAGGCTGTGATCTATTCGGAGGAGGATGAACCGCACCGGGTTCTGGGGGCGCGCCGGGAGGGAAAGGCGACGCTGGTGCAGGCTTTTTATCCGGAGGCAGTGTCCATGCGGGTATGTCTGCCGGACGGACAGACGGTGGAGATGGAGCAGGCGGACGAGGCAGGATTTTATGCGGCGCTGATCGACAGGACAGAGATCGGGGCGTACCGGCTGCAGGCAGAATTTGCGGACGGGACAAAGGAGACATTTGACGACGCGTACCGCTTCGGGCAGGTGATCACAAAAGAGGACACGGCGCGGTTTGCAGCGGGCATCCATTATGAAGCATACCGGATGCTGGGCGCGCACAAAATGACGATCGACGGCGTGGCGGGCGTGCATTTCGCGGTGTGGGCGCCGAACGCGCTGCGGGTAAGCGCCGTAGGCGATTTCAATGGCTGGGACGGCAGGCGGCATCAGATGAGCAGGCTGTGGGACTCCGGCATTTTTGAAATTTTCGTGCCCGGTGCAAAAGAGGGGCAGAATTATAAATTCGAGTTAAAGCTAAAGGGCGGGCTGACCTATTTAAAGGCCGACCCGTATGCGTTCGGGCAGCAGCTCCGCCCGGACACCGCATCCGTGATCCGCGACATCGACGGCTTTTCGTGGGAGGATGAGGGCTGGATTGCAGAACGGGAAAAGAAGGATTTTGAAAAGGAGCCGATGAGCGTTTACGAGATGTATCTGGGTTCCTTTGCAAAGCCGGAGGACGGCAGGCTGTATTATAATTACCGGGAGCTTGCGCCGATGGTCATTTCCTATATAAAGGAGATGGGCTATACCCACGTGGAGCTGATGCCGGTGATGGAGCATCCCTTTGACGGCTCCTGGGGGTATCAGGTGATCGGCTATTATGCGCCCACCGCGCGCTATGGGACGCCGCAGGATTTCATGTTTTTTGTAAACGAGCTCCATAAGGCGGGGATCGGCGTGATCCTGGACTGGGTTCCGGCGCATTTCCCGCGGGATACCTACGGGCTGTCTGCCTTTGACGGGACATGCCTGTATGAGCACAAGGATCCCCGGCAGGGCGCGCATCCGCACTGGGGGACGCTCATTTATAATTACGGCAGGCCGCAGGTAAGCAATTATCTGATCGCGAATGCGCTTTACTGGATCGAGCAGTTCCACGCGGACGGCATCCGGATGGACGCGGTGGCGTCAATGCTGTATCTGGATTACGGAAAAAATGACGGCGAATGGGTTGCCAATATGTACGGCGGCAATGAAAACCTGGAAGCGGTTGAATTTTTAAAGCATACGAACAGCATGATTAAAAAGCGCGGCAGGGGCGCGGTATCCATCGCGGAGGAATCTACCGCGTGGCCGAAAGTGACGGGCAGCTTAAACGACGGCGGGCTTGGATTTTCGATGAAATGGAACATGGGATGGATGAACGATTTTCTGGATTATATGCACTATGATCCGTATTTCCGTTCCTACCATCACAATGAGCTGACGTTTTCGATGGTCTATGCTTACAGCGAGCAGTTTATGCTCGTTTTGTCCCATGACGAGGTCGTTCACGGCAAGGCGTCCATGATCGGGAAGATGCCGGGAGAGGAATCGGAAAAATTTGCGAATCTGCGTGCGGGATACGGCTTTATGATGACCCATCCGGGCAAAAAGCTTCTGTTTATGGGGCAGGATATTGCGGAATATGACGAGTGGAATGAAAACCGCAGTGTGGAATGGGAGCTTTTGAAGGAAAAAAAGCACGACGGCATCCGCCGCTATGTGAAGCGGTTAAATGAGCTTTACAGAAGCTGTCCCGCACTGTATGAAAAGGACGGCGGTTGGGACGGCTTTGAGTGGATCGACTGCATCAGCGCCAACGAGTGCAGCCTCTCCTATCTGAGAAAGGGAGAGCGGGAGGAGGATACCCTTCTGGTATGCGTCAATTTTGCTGACGTGGACAGAAAAGACCATGCGGTAGGCGTGCCGTTTGCAGGCAAATATACCGAAATCTTAAACTCCGACGCGGAACAGTTCGGCGGTAAAAACAGAATCAACGAAAAGGTGCTGGAAGCGGACGAAAGACCGGCAAACGGCAGGGAGCTGTCTGTGAGCATTCGTCAGGCGCCGCTGTCTGTCAGCATTTTTTCCTATACGCCTTATACAAAAGAGGAGCAGGAAGCGCGCAGAAGGGCAAAGGAAGAAGCTGCGAAAAAAGCGCAGCCTGCGGCTTCTAAAAGCTCCAAAAGGCGCAGAGCAGGGAAAGGAAAGAAGAAAGCATGAGAATGCCGCTCATCTATGTGAGCCTGCTGTCTAAGACAGCGGTATCAGAGGAAACGATACAGGATGTGGAAAAGCAGCTGGGACTGATCCAGCGGTATTTGGACGAGCTGCCGGACAGGCTTTTAAGCCTCGGGATCCGGGTGGTGCTGGCGCTTGTGATTTTTGCCATCGGAAGCAGGGTCATCAGCCTGATCCGCCGGTTTGTGCGCAGGGGAATGGCAAAGTCCACGGCTTCCGAGGAAGCGGAGGGATTTCTGGATTCGGCGCTGAAGGTGCTTTTGTATGTGATCCTCGTATTTATGATCCTGGGGCTGTTCGGCGTGGATGCGGCGAGCGTGGCGACGGTTATCGGTTCTGTCGGTGTGACGGTGGGACTGGCGATTCAGGGAAGCCTCTCAAACTGCATCGGCGGCATCATGATCCTGATTTTAAAGCCCTTCCGGGTAGGGGACTATATAATAGAAGATACCGGAAAAAATGAAGGGATCGTCCAGCAGATTTCCGTATTTTACACAAAGCTTGCCACCTATGACAATCAGGTTATCCTCATCCCGAACGGCACTCTTGCAAATGCGACGCTGACCAACGTAACGGACGAGCCGGTGCGCCGCGTTGATTTAAAGGTAGGCATTTCCTACAATGCAGACATCCGTACCGCGCGGGCGGTGATCCAGAAAATAGGTATGTCAAATCCGCTGCTGCTTGCGGAGAAAGGGGTTTTGGTCAATGTGGATTCCCTTGCGGACAGCAGCGTGCTCCTTGCGGTCAAATTCTGGGTAAAAAAAGAAGATTACTGGCAGGCGCGCTACGAGATGCTGGAGGCGATCAAGTACGGATTTGATGAAAACGGCATTGAAATCCCGTTCAATCAGCTGGACGTCCATATCAAATCCAACTCTTGACTTTCAAAAAAAATGCGGGTATAATTCCATAAGGTATCGCGGCAGAGCGATACAAAAACGGCAGGCGACGCAAATTCGCCTGCCTGTTTTTTCTATGGGAGTGCCGTTGGCATCGGCAGTCCCGCAAAGACATAACAAGAACACTGAAAGGAGAAATGACGAAAAGATGCTGAGGGTATTGACAAAATCAATCCGGGAATACAAACGTCCCTCTGTCCTGACGCCGATTCTGGTGTCGCTGGAAGTGGTGATGGAATGTATTATCCCCTTTGTGGTGGCGCAGCTTGTCAATCACATCAAAGCCGGGAGCAGTATGAGTGTGATTTTGGGCTATGGCGCAGCGCTGATCATCATGGCGGCAATGTCGCTGGCATTCGGGGCGAGCGCGGGTTCCACCTGTGCGACGGCGTCCTGCGGCTTTGCGCGCAATTTAAGAAAGGATATGTTCTACCGGATACAGGACTTTTCCTTTGAAAACATTGACAAATTTTCCACTTCGTCCTTAGTGACGAGAATGACGACGGACGTGATGAACGTGCAGATGGCGTACATGATGCTCATCCGTATGGCGATCCGCTGCCCGCTGATGCTGATCTTTTCCTTTGTGATGGCGTTTATCATGGGCGGAAAGATGGCGCTGATTTTCCTGTTTACGATCCCGGTGCTCGGAATCGGTCTGTTTGCGGTGATCCACAAGGTTGGCCCGCTGTTTAAAAAGGTATTCCGCAAATACGACGCCCTGAACAATTCCATTCAGGAAAATATCAAGGGAATGCGCGTTGTAAAATCTTTTGTCCGCGAGGATTATGAAAAGGAAAAATTCGGACGCGCGGCAGAGGATGTGTGTCAGGATTTCACAAAAGCGGAAAAAATCCTGGCGATCAACAGCCCCCTGATGCAGTTTTGCCTGTATGTGGTAATGATCTTTGTAATGTCCTTCGGCTCTTATACGATCATTACAAGCGGCGGGATCGATCTGGACGTAGGGCAGTTTTCTGCGCTTTTGGTTTACAGCTTCCAGATCTTAAACAGCCTGATGATGTTTTCGATGGTATTCGTTATGGTAACGATGGCGCAGGAATCCGCGCAGCGTATCGTGGAAGTCCTTGAGGAAAAGAGTACGCTGACCAATCCCGAAAACCCCGTGACAAAAGTGGCGGACGGTTCCGTGGATTTTGAAAACGTGAGCTTTAAATATTCCAGGGATGCGGAAAAGATGGCGCTGGCAGACATTAACCTGCACATCGCTTCGGGTGAAACAATCGGCATTATCGGCGGGACGGGTTCTTCCAAGTCCTCTCTGATCCAGCTGATCTCCCGTCTGTACGACGTGACGGAGGGCTCCGTAAAGGTAGGCGGCAGGGATGTGCGCGAATACGATCTGGAGACGCTGCGCGATCAGGTTGCGGTCGTTTTGCAGAAAAATATCCTGTTTTCCGGTACAATCAAGGAAAACCTGCGCTGGGGCAACAAAAATGCCACGGACGAAGAATTAAAAGAGGCGTGCCGGCTGGCGCAGGCGGATGAATTTATCATGCAGTTCCCGGATCAGTATGATACTTATATCGAGCAGGGCGGCTCGAACGTGTCCGGCGGTCAGAAGCAGCGCCTGTGTATCGCGCGCGCGCTTTTGAAAAAGCCGAAGATCCTTATTCTGGACGACTCTACGAGCGCGGTGGATACAAAGACGGACGCGCTCATCCGCAGGGCGTTTCTGGATTATATCCCGGAGACGACAAAGATCATCATTGCACAGCGGATTTCCTCCGTGCAGGATGCGGACAGGATCATTGTGATGGAGGGCGGCACGATCGCCGACATCGGAACGCATGAGGAGCTGCTTGTAAAAAGCCCGATCTATCGGGAGGTTTACACATCTCAGAACAAAGGAGGTGAGCCGGATGAAGAATAAGGGCAAAGCGAAAAAAGGAACCTTAAAAAGACTTTTTAAAATGCTGTTTGAATTTTATCCGGTGCTGCTGCCTATGGTTTTGGTCTGCGTCGTACTGAATGCGATGATCAGCTCGATACCGGCGGTATTCCAGCAGAATATTATCGCGATCGTGGAGCAGAGCTGGCAGACGAAGGACTGGAGCAGCGCATCCGGGCCGATTTTGAAATATGTTTCCCTGCTGATCGTTTTTTATGTGCTGTCTCTGGCGGCAGGCTACGCCTTTGCCTACGGAATGGCGATCGTGACGCAGGGCTCGTTAAAGAAGCTGCGCGTCAAAATGTTCAACGGAATGCAGGATCTGCCGATCAAATATTTTGATACGCACAACCACGGCGACATCATGAGCTACTATACGAACGATATTGATACGCTGCGCCAGCTCATTTCCCAGAGTATCCCGCAGCTGATCATTTCCTGCGTGTCGGTGCTGACGGTATTCTGCATCATGATGTATTACAGCGTCTGGCTGCTGCTCGTGGTATTGGCGGGCGTGGTGCTCATGGGCGTTGTGACAAAGAAGGTCGGCTCCAGCTCCGCAAAATATTTCCTGCACCAGCAGATGGCGGTGGGCAAATCCGAAGGCTTTGTGGAAGAGATCATGAACGGTCAGAAGGTCGTTAAGGTATTTTGCCACGAGCGGGAGACGGAAGCGGACTTTGATAAGATCAACGACGAGCTGTTCCACGTTTCCGAGCAGGCAAACCGTTATGCGAACATGCTCATGCCGATCCTGATGAACATGGGAAACGTGCTTTATGTGATCGTGGCGATCGTAGGCGGCATCCTGCTGCTGGCGGGCGCGCCGAACCTGAGCATTTCCGGCATGGCGCTGTCCATCAGCATTACCGTTCCGTTTTTGAACATGACAAGGCAGTTCTGCGGAAATATCGGTCAGGTTTCCAACCAGATCAACTCCGTTGTCATGGGTCTTGCCGGCGCAGAGCGTATTTTTGACCTGATCGACGAGCAGGCGGAGACGGACGAGGGCTATGTGACGCTTGTCAATGTAAAAGAGGAAAACGGCGAACTGGTAGAATGCAAAGAGCGCACGGAGATGTGGGCATGGAAGCATCCCCACAGCGCAGACGGCAGCGTAACCTATACGAAGCTGGAAGGCGACGTGCGCATGACGGAAGTGGATTTTGGATATAATCCGGAAAAAATCGTGCTGCATGACATTTCCCTGTATGCCGAGCCGGGGCAGAAGGTCGCTTTTGTAGGCGCGACCGGCGCAGGAAAGACGACGATCACCAACCTGATCAACCGCTTTTATGACATTGCGGACGGAAAGATCCGTTATGACGGCATCAATATCAACAAGATCAAAAAGGCGGATCTGCGCCGCTCCTTAGGGATCATCCTGCAGGATACGGTGCTGTTTTCCGGAACTGTAATGGAAAATATCCGCTACGGCAATCTGGACGCGACGGACAGCGAATGTATCGGTGCGGCACGGCTTGCGGGAGCGCATGATTTCATTACCCGTCTGCCCGAAGGCTATAATACGATGATTACGGCAAACGGGGCGAATCTGTCCCAGGGGCAGAGACAGCTGATTTCCATTGCCAGGGCGGCGGTGGCAGATCCTCCGGTCATGATCATGGACGAGGCAACCTCCTCGATCGATACGAGGACCGAGGCGATCGTACAGCGCGGCATGGACGCTTTGATGCACGGCAGGACGGTATTCGTCATCGCGCACCGTCTTTCCACGGTACGCAACTCCGACGTCATCATGGTGCTGGAGCAGGGCCGCATCATCGAAAGAGGCAGCCACGACGACCTGATCGCCCAGAAGGGCAAGTATTATCAGCTTTATACGGGAGCGTTTGAGCTGGAATAAAAGAGAATAGAATGTAAAAAATGCAGGGGACGAAGCTGGTTTTCGACCCCTGCATTTTTTGCAGACAGTATATAAAAAGTGTGAGCCTTGGCGCACACCCGCGCCGGGCGCGTTTGCCATCAGGCAATGGAGCCCCTTCGCGCGAGTGCGCATAAAAAAATGCCGACCCTGACGGATCGGCATTCCTGTAAGTTCAGAGCTGGAAAAGGGACTCGAACCCTCGACCTACTGATTACGAATCAGTTGCGCTACCAACTGCGCTATTCCAGCGGACTCAACAATGGATATTATAGCGGATGCCGCATGATTTTGCAAGCATTTTTTTGAAAAAAATAAAAAAATAAGAAACCGATTACAAAGATACAATGCTGCGTTACCATCCGCTCTGCCGGACAGTGCAGACGGTAGCTGCGCAGGAAAGGACGGCGCAGACGGATAAAGAAATAACTTGACAGCATTTGGGAATCGTGGATAATGAAATGAAGGGTTAATATAACAAATATAGGATATGTCTGCCCGGACACGAGGAAGGAGAACGCCATGACCGCTTACAAAGACAGAAGCAAAGAGGAACTGCTGAAGGAGAAAAGCACGCTGGAGGCGCAGTACAGGGATTTTCAGGGAAAGGGATTAAAGCTCGATATGTCCCGCGGCAAGCCGAGCGCGGCGCAGCTGGATCTTTCCATGGGAATGATGGACGTGCTTGACAGCTTTACGGATTTAAAATGCGAGGCAGGCATCGACTGCCGCAACTATGGCGTGATGGACGGCATTCCGGAGGCAAAGCGCCTTTTGGGCGAGCTGATCGAGGTTCCGGCGGAAAATATCATCATTTACGGCAATTCCAGCTTAAACGTGATGTTCGACGTGGTAAGCCACGCCTACACCCACGGCGTGATGGGAATGACGCCGTGGTGCAAGCTTGATAAAGTAAAATTCCTCTGTCCGGTTCCCGGCTATGACAGGCATTTTTCGATTACGGAATATTTCGGGATCGAGATGGTCAACGTTCCGATGACGCCGGAAGGCCCCGACATGGATATGGTAGAGGAGCTGGTAAGCAGGGACGAGGCGGTAAAGGGAATCTGGTGCGTGCCGAAATATTCCAATCCGCAGGGCTACACCTATTCGGACGAGACGGTGCGCCGGTTCGCCGCACTTAAGCCTGCGGCAAAGGATTTCCGTATTTTCTGGGATAACGCCTACAACGTGCATCATCTTTACGGAGAGCCTCAGGATGTGATTCTGGAGCTTTTGTCCGAATGTGAAAAGGCGGGCAATCCCGATATGGTTTATAAATTCAGCTCCACGAGCAAGATCAGCTTCCCCGGCTCCGGCGTGGCTGCGATTTCCGCTTCCAAAGCAAATCTGGACGATTTGCGGACACAGCTTACGGTGCAGACGATCGGGCATGACAAGTTAAACCAGCTGCGCCATGTGCGGTATTTTAAAAATATCGAGGGCATCGAAAAGCAGATGGAAAAGCATGCGGAGATCATGCGCCCCAAGTTTGAGGCGGTGCTGGATATTCTGGACAAAGAGCTGGGAGATCTTGGAATCGGCACATGGACGAAGCCTCACGGCGGATATTTTATTTCCTTTGACGCGATGGAAGGCTGTGCGAAGGCGATCGTGGCAAAGGCAAAGGAGGCGGGCGTTGTGATGACCGGTGCGGGCGCAACCTATCCTTATAAAAAAGATCCGCATGATTCCAATATCCGCATCGCGCCCTCCTTCCCGCCGATCGGCGAGCTGATTGAGGCGACGAAGCTGTTTGTACTGTGCGTAAAGCTCGTGAGCGTAGAAAAGCTGCTGGAACGCGCATAAAAAGGGGCGCGCCGGCGGTGCATCATTTTTGAAAAAACCCGGTTTTTGGGTGAGGGAGGCTTTTGTGGAGGCAGAACGGATCGATCAGAGGGAAGTGCTGGACGCCGCGATGGAGGCGGGACATATTTTGCTGGAAAACGGCGCGGAGATCTTCCGGGTAGAGGAGACGATCGACCGGATCTGCCGTCACTTTGGGGTGGAATCGGAAAACGCCTTTGTGTTAAGCAACGGGATTTTTTTGACGGCGGGAAGCGAGAAGGAGAAGCGGTTTGCGCGGGTGGAGCACATTCCGGTGCGGGGCGCGCAGCTTCACCGGGTTGCCGCCGTAAACCAGCTTTCCCGCGAAATTGAAGAGGGAAAATATGATCTGCCTGAAATCCGCAGACAGCTTTCAAGGATCCGTACGGCGCCCGGAAAATCCAAAAAGCTGCGGGTGCTGATGTCGGGGCTTGGAAGCGGATGCTTCTGCATGATGTTCGGCGGAAATTTGGCGGACTGCCTTGCGGCGTTCGGGATCGGCATCGTGCTGTATTTGTATTTGCTGTCTGTCGGCGGGCACTGCTCTAAAATCGTGGAAAATATCGGCGGCGGCATTGTGATCACGGTGCTGGGGCTTTTGCTGGTGCGCCTGCCCTTTGGGATGAACATGAGCCATATCATCAGCGGCTCGATCATGCCGCTCGTGCCGGGGCTGGCGTTTACGAACGGGATACGCGATATTGCGGACGGGGATTATATTTCCGGGACGGTCCGCATGATCGACGCCCTGCTCGTATTTTTGTCCATTGCGGCGGGCGTTGGGTTTGTGATCAGCGTATATCATCATCTGACGGGAGGTGCGATGCTGTGACGGCTTTGATGAAGGTGCTTGCGGCGGGCGTCGGAACGGTGGCGTTTGGCGCGCTGTTCGGCGTTCCTGCGCAATATTATTTATACTGCGGGCTGATCGGCAGCGCAGGCTGGGCGGTTTATGTGGGGCTGTGGGAAACGCTACAGTTCTGGTCGGAGCCGACGGTGGTGTTTCTGGCGACGGTGCTCGTGATTTTGCTGTCGCGGTTTTTTGCGGTGCGCAAGCGCTGTCCGGTAACGATCTTTCTGATCAGCGGGATACTGCCGCTTGTACCGGGAGCGGGGATTTACTGGACGGCGTATTATCTGGTGACAAACCAGCTGGATCTGGCGCTGTCAAAGGGATTTCTGGCGGTGAAGGTGGCGGTCGCGATCGTTCTGGGGATCGTATTTGTATTTGAGATACCGCAGCGCTTTTTTAAAAGGGGCGGATTTAGCAGGAAGGAAAGGAATGTAAGTTAAAATGACAAACTGTGAGGCGTGCGCCTATTTTACCTATGATGAGGATTATGAGTGTTATGTGTGCGAAATGGATCTGGACGAGGATGAGATGGTGCGTTTTTTGAGCAGCAGCTTTGACGCGTGCCCCTATTATCAGCCGGGGGACGAATACCGGATCGTGCGCCGCCAGATGTAACGTATCCTCTGAAATTTTTATAAAATAAACCATCTCTTTTTAAAGCTTTTATAAACTGGGTCAAAGCGCTTGACTGGCGACGGGCTTGCGTGATAAGATGCAGTTACATTTCAAATTCTTATTTTCAGCCGCCTTTTGGAAAAGGCAGGTTATGATCTATGACGGCACAGGGTTCGCAGAGGGAGCCTTTTGCCGGTCTGACCGGAGAGCTCAGAAACGTCAGAACAATTCCTTTATTACAATCAAAACAGCATATGGATGCAGGGATGCGCTGTGTTTTTTTTGCGCATCGGACGGGAGGACTATGCGCGACCGTAAGTCTTGCTGGCACGCGAACAGGGCGAGGGATAAACCGGAAACGCCTTTCTTGTTTGCGCGTCATTTCGTCCGGGAGTATTCACGCCGATGTTCATTCGGGAACGCCGGACCTTTTAAAATGGGAGGAGGGATGTCCCATGAAATCTACAGATCACAAAAAAATCTTCCGTGCTGATACGGAACAGGAAAATAAAAAGCAGCTGAATCAATCGGAAAAACGGAAAATAATCGCCGTATGCGCAGCGGTGGCGGCGATCGCGGTCATTTTTTCGGGCGTCGGGATCGGATATTCCGTGCGCCGGGCAAGCGAGGAGAATTCGCTTTCCTTTTCGGAAATGGAGGACAGCGTAAAGGGACAGATGCAGGAGGAAATGCGCAGCGCCGCCGTGTATCTGGAAAGGCTGGACGAGAGTATTTCGGGAAACCGGGAGAAGCTAAATGAGGTAAATGAGCGGCTGACCCAGAGGGAGCAGGCTCTTTTGGAATCGGAAAAGGTACAGAAGCAGCTGGAGAAAAACTCCTCCGGCATGACGGAGCGGGTCACGCAGCTGGAAAAAACAACACATACGAAGGTCAATGAAATACAGACGGACATGGAAAGCGTCCATGCGGAGATTCAGGCGTCGCTGGAACAGATTTCCAAAGTGATCGCGAGTCTGGAAGAGCAAAAAGAGCAGGACGGCAAAGACCATGACCAGTCGATCACAGAGATCAACCGTGTCAACCAGTCTGTTCAGGAGATCAATCAGTCGGTGGAAAATATCGAAAATAAGTTGAACAGCTCCTATGACGGTATCAAAGGGCTGATCGAAAAGCTGCAGGCAGAAGAAACCAAAAATCAGGAAGCGTTAAAAAAAGACCATCAGCTTCTGGTGCAGAGCCTGACGGATGTGGAAGGGAATCTGAAGATCATTTTGGAAACGGACATGACGCAGATTTCACAGGCATTTTCAGATCTGACCGCAAGCTTTCAGGCAAAGGTAGATCAACTGGGGAGCCTGTTGGAGACGCGGATGGATCAGATGGACGCAAATCTTGGCGGACTGGGCGAGGACATCAGCGGACTGGATCAGAATATCAGCGGGCTTGGCACTGACATCAGCGGACTGGATCAGAACATCAGCGGGCTTGGCACTGACATCAACGGATTGAATCAGAACATCAGCGGACTGGGGCAAAATATCAGCGGGCTGGATCAGAATATCAGCCAGAATCTTGGCGGCGTTGCAGAGAAGCTGGGCGAACTGAATCTGGGCGTAAACAACAGCCTGACGCTTCTGGAACAGAATTTTGCAAAGCATATGAATGAACTGAGCCAGATCTCGGGCGAGGGAACGGGCGCGCTGAAAACCTATCTTGGAGAACTCAGCGAAGCGTTAAAGCAGGATCTGAATCAGGTTTTTACATCTGTGAGTAATGGCAAGACCGGTC
>URRW01000039.1 GCA_900550285.1 uncultured Lachnospiraceae bacterium | reverse complement strand
GCTCCACAACCTTGAAATGCGTAATGGCCGGCCGGGAGTTTTTCTCTGTGACCGCCATTTTCTGACGATCCTTCTCATCCCGCCCGATCGGCGCGTCGATCGTTCCTTCGTCGGCTTTTAATACGCCGTGGACGATCGCCCGGTAGCGCCGCGTGATCGAATGAACGGCAAACTGGGCTGCAAGCGCCTGATGGGCAGCGTCGTTTTTGCACACAAGGATCGAGCCCGTCGTATCTTTGTCGATGCGGTGGACGATGCCGGGGCGCATCACGCCGTTGATCCCGGAAAGCTGCCCCTTACAGTGAAACATCACCGCGTTGACAAGCGTGCCGGAATAATGCCCTGCCGCCGGGTGCACGACCATCCCCTTTGGTTTATTGACAACCAGAACGTCCCCGTCCTCATAGAGCACGTCCAGCGGAATGTTTTCCGGTTCAATGTCAGGCTCCTGCGCCTTCGGGATCAGGAAACGCAACTCATCCCCTTCCCGCAGCTGACAGCTTGCCTTTACCGGCACGCCGTTTACGGATACCCTGCCTTCTTTGATCATTTTCTGGATGAAGGAACGGGACAAAGAGCCGATGAGCGACGCGATGCACTTATCAACCCTTTCCCCTTCCTGTTCCTCCGGGATCCGGGTGCAAAAAAGTTCCAGATCCTCTGAAAGCGTCTGCGTCATTGTTCTTTTTTCCCACTTTTCTTCAAATTCAAAAAATCAAAATCCTCTTCCTTCATATGCCCGAAAAAGACGAGAAAAAGCCCCGCTGCGCAGATAAATGTCACATAAATATCCGCCACGTTAAAGATCGGGAAATCGATCAGCGAGATATAGACAAAATCCACCACATAATCAAGCCTGATCCGGTCGATGAAGTTGCCCAGCGCCCCCGCCATCAGGATGCCGCCGAGCACATGGAGAAAGGCGTATTTTTTCTGCGCGGGCATGCGCCAGAGGGCGTAAATGCAGGCGCACAGGATCAGAAGCGTCATTCCCACAAAAAAGAGCTTCTGTCCCTGCAGGATGCCGAATGCCGCTCCCCTGTTTTCCAGATATTTCAGCTCCAGAACGCCGGGGATGAGCACAAGGGGCTCCTGCCCCTTTAAGAAAACAACGGCGAGATATTTGGTAAACTGATCGATCCCCACCAAAACTGCGGCGAGAAAAAGATCCAGCAAAAACATTTTTTTATTTTTCATACGACTGTTATTCTCCATCCCGGAAATTTAATTCTTCAATTGCCGCCCTCATTTCATCCTCCGTCACGGTGTCGTCCAAAAGGGCGTGCCCGATCTTATCAAGCAGGACGAAACGGATCTGCCCGCCGCGCATCTTCTTATCCGATCTGGTCAGGGAAAGGATCTGCTCCACATCCAGCTCGTCGGCAGAAATCGGCAGATTAAAGGGAACGAACATATCCCGGATCTCATAAAACTCCTCCATCGGGATCAGTTCCTTTTTCCATGAAATATAAGCGGCGGCAACGCAGCCGAGCGCCACGCATTCGCCGTGCAGCATGGAAAAGCCCGACGCCTTCTCGATGGCGTGCCCGATCGTATGCCCGAAGTTTAAAAGCGCGCGTTCGCCCTTTTCCTCCGGATCCTTTTCCACGATCCCCTTTTTGATCGCGCAGCTTTTTTTGATCATCTGCTGCAGCGTTTTGGGATCCCGCTCGCAGATCTCGTACAGATTGGAAATGAGCCATTCATAATATTTGGAATCTTTGATGAGCCCGTGCTTCATGATCTCTGCAAAGCCGGAAAAATACTGGCGTCCCTCCAGCGTCTGCAGCGTGTCGATGTTCATGTATACGAGCTTTGGCATATGGAACGCGCCCACCATGTTTTTATAGCAGTCAAAGTCCACGCCGGTCTTGCCGCCGATGCTGGAATCCACCTGTGCAAGCAGGGTCGTGGGGATCTGGATAAAATCGACGCCACGCAGATAAGTCGCCGCTGCAAAGCCCGTCATGTCCCCGACCACGCCGCCGCCAAGCGCTGCCAAAAGATCCGTCCGGTCAAAATGGTGTTCTATCAAAAATGCGTACAGCTTCTGCACCTCTTCCAGTGTTTTGTGCTCTTCCCCCGCAGGAAATGCGAACACCTCCACCGCCGCAAAGCAGGGGGCAAGCGCTTCCCTGACCTGCGCCGCATATAAAGGCTCCACATTCGTATCGGTAACGATGCAGAGCTTTTTATCCTGATACCTTTCTTTTAATTCTTCCGCAAGCTCTGCAAAGCCGTTTGTCAAAACGATGTCATAGCAGGGCTTGTTTTCGTAAGAAACCGTCAGTCTTTCTTTCATCTGTCTGTATGTCCTTTCGTGATGTGAAATAATGTTTAAAAAAGAACCCTGCGGATCAGGGTTCTTTGCCTTAGGCACTTTACTCCGGCAGCCAAAAAGCTGTCCCAGAAAATCATCGTCTGTCAGCTCATTTAACGTCCAGGGAACCGGAAAGGATTTCCTGAAAATCTCCGGAAATATCAACGCTCGCAGGCGTGATGATAAAAATAAAATGGGAAATCTTCTGAAGGTTGCCGCTGATCGCATAGCAGGAGCCGGAGGCAAAATCAATAATGCGCTGCGCAACGTCAACGTCAATGCCCTCCATATTCAGCACTACGGTGCGGTTTGCCAGAAGCGTCTCCGTGATCTCACGGGCATCCTCTACTGTAGTGGGCTTGATCACCCGTACTTCCATGCCGAACCCGGATCTTGTGCGGGAAGAAGTCTTTGGCATCGGAGTTACCTTGTCGGCATTTTTCTTTGCCGGACGGGGTTCGTCATCCTCATAGGAGTCTGCTTTTATGCTCTTGATCTTGGATTTCTTTTCTGCAGGCTGCTCTTCCTCATCGTAATAATCATCGTAATCGTATCCGTCGTCTTCATCATCGTTGAGTCTCATGTAGCCCAAAAATCTGTCCATTACTCCCATGGTTTCAAAAATCTCCTTTATTCCAGATCAGCCAGTCGGCGCATACCGAAGATCCCCGTTCCGACCCGAACGCAGGAAGAACCTTCTTCAACGGCTGTCATATAATCGTTTGTCATACCCATGGACAAAACGTCCATAGAGACATTATCAATGTTTTTCCGTGCGATGTCAACAGATAATTGCTTCATCTGCCGAAAATATTTTCTGTTTTCTTCGGGATCATCCGTGTTGGGAGCAACCGTCATAAGCCCCTTTACCAAAACGGCGGGAAGCTGCGCGATCTGCCGGATCAGCGGCTCTGCCTCCTGAAACGAAACGCCGAATTTGCTCTCCTCTTCCGCGCAGTTGATCTCGATCAAAATATCGGTAACGACGCCCTTTTTGATGGACTGCCTGCTGATCTCCTCCGCCAGCCGCAGCGAATCCACGCTGTGTATAAGAGCCGTTTTCCCGATCAGGTATTTTACCTTATTGCGCTGCAGATGCCCGATCATATGCCAGCGGATGTCCTTTGGAAGCTGGTCGTATTTGTCGCACAGCTCCTGCACCTTATTTTCGCCGAAATCCCTGACGCCTGCACGGTAGGCTTCCTGTAGATCGGATACCGACTTTGTCTTGCTGACTGCGACCAAAAGGACGCTGTCATCCTTTCGGCAGGATATTTCCTGCGCCTGTAAAAGCTTGTCCTGTACTTCTTTTAGATTCTCCCGGATCATAACGCCTCCCAAAAAACTGATTTCAAAAACGGATTCTATTCATTGATAAGCTGGTCCGCATCCACGGTGGAAGCGTCCAGAACGATGTAGTCATAGGGGCTTAAGCCGTAAGTCGTATTGGACTTAATAATGGCGTATTCCTCATTCTGCTGAAGCACCTGGATTTCCTTAAAGTCCGCATAGCCCTTGTTGATATTGTATACGCCGGTCAGGCTGGCGCTCTGGGAAACCGTCATGCTTTCATTGGAATCCGGCATGATCAGATGATCGCCCACCCGCAGGGCGGAATCGTCCAGATAATAATACTCGTCCGTTTCCTGATAGATCTGCGTCGCCACAAATTCGGTCGTCAGCACGCCTTCCTCTCCGGCAGTCTCCCGCAGCACGCCGGTCGCGCCGGAATTTCCGCCTTTTGTCACGTAATCCTTTGGAACGAGGAAAAATTCCTTTGTGGTGATCGCGGAAAGCGGGACCTTCAGGCCGTTTTCCACATTGGCGATCAGCTCGATCTCCAAAAAGCGGTCCGCTGCAAAGGTTACCATGGAATTATTAAATTTCAGTTCCACAAGCACTTCCCCGTCGCCTCCGGAGTCGATGACGTTGACCTCCGCCCAGGATTCGTAGCGGTTTTTCAAAAAACGCACCTTTAAAAATTCCTCTTCCTCAAGCCTCGCCGCCGTAGAGCGGTCGGTCTGGATCACCACTGACCAGTCCTCATTTGTGCAAAGCCGGTACAGCGGATCAGAAACCGCCGCAAGTTCGCTGCTGATCAGCTGCGTTTTCTCATATTTCGTCTCATCAAAATCCTCCGCCGTCAGATCTGCCGCCTTCTTTGACTCAAACCCGTCGATGGAATAGGTAATGATCCCGGATACCGGCGAATGGCACAGCGTAACCGCCTGCCCTCCGGCAGCCGCGTTGATGTCGCCAAGGTTGTTGAGCACATTGATATTTGCAAGCTTTAAGACCGTGCCCTCCAGCTCATATTTAAAATTATAGACGCTGTCGAAGCTGTGCTCGTCAAATCCCGCGCAGAAGCTGGAAATTGACGTCCTCAGCTCCCTTACGTCGCTTTCTGAAAGAGAGGCGTTGTCAGCGTTTTGTTCGTCCAAAACCTCCCTGAGCTGGCCGCTTTGATCGACCGTGCACACGAGCTGGCCGCTTCCGACCCGCTCCCCCTCCCGGGCATAATAATTGATATAGCCGGCGCTGTCGCTTGTGACGATCGTTTCATCGCGCACCGCGATGCCGGTAAATACATTGTCCTCGGAAAGGGAGCCCTCCTGCACGCGGTAGGATACTACCTTTTCATCGCGGAACAGGTACATGACGACGCAGATGATGATATACAAAAAAATCGCGCCGAAAATGACCATTCCCAGATTGATATTCAAGGGCTTGCGGTACTGCCTGATGTTTCCGCCGTTTTGTCTCGATGCCAAAAAAATCTCCTCCGGTATGAACGGGTTAATGTCCTGCTAAAAATAAGCCCCGGCACAAATCCTCCGGGGCTTTTCTGGTGCATATCGAATACGTTCTTCTTAGATGGATACAATGATTTTGGATTTCAGGCTGTCAGCCAGATCCGTTTCGTTCTGGGATACGCTGAGTACGAAATCCACGCCGAATTTCTCGCTCATCTGCTCCAGCTTTGCCACAACAGGCTCGATGTTCTGGCCTTCCAGATTCGCGATCTTTAAAAAGCTGTCAAAATACATCTGCTCAAGGTCATGATCCTGAGAAATGATGCCGCTCACAAAGCCTAAAAAAGCATCGCTGGAATCTACCATGTAATCAGGAACAACGATCAGACGGATCTTGTTGTTAAGCTCATACATATGCTTCGGATTCTTATCCAGATAGACGATGCTTCCGTGAGCGTCCTTTACCTCCGTATTCACTTTGTCCAGCAAAAATTTTGTTTTGCCTTCCCCTTTTTCACCTACGATTAATTGAACCATTGTAATCCCTCCTAAAGTATATTCATTCCATGTGCGGACACATATAGGATATGTCTTATTATAGTGGATTCTGACCAAAAAAACAACCCTATTTTGAGATTCTTATGGCTGAATTGCCGCAATATTTTGCCAACTGCCCGCATCGGCTTACGATCCCGCTTCCTCTAGCAGATCGCTCATCTCCGTATACATGATCTCCCGTTCCTTGGAGCGCAGGATTACCGCGATATAAGGGTTGCCCGACGTGTCCTTTGCCAGAAGGACAAGGCAGTTGCCCGCCGCATTGGTCGTCCCGGTCTTGCCGCCGATTACCGTAACCGTCTCCGGCGCGCTGTAATTGCCCGCCAGATACTGGTTGGTCGTCTTAAAGGAAAGCTGTTTTTCCTTGCCGTTTTTGTCCGTATACACGCTGTCGTAGCTGGTCATGCGGATGATGTCCCCGACGCCGTCGTATTTGAGCGCCTCGTTAAAAATCAGGTACATGTCGTAGGCAGTCACATAATGGTTGTCCGCCGTAAGCCCGTGGGGATTTACAAAATGGCTGTTGGTCGCCCCGATCGCCTGCGCTTCCTTGTTCATCATCTCCGCAAAGCCCTCCACCGACCCGCCGATGTGCTCGGCGATGGCAACCGCCGCGTCGTTGGCAGATTTGATCAAAAGCGCATGCATCGCCTGATTGAGCGTCAGCCGGTCCCCCGCCTGCAGGCCGCAGGTAACGGCTCCGCTCTCTAACTGCGTGGCGTTTGCACTCACGGTGATCACATCGTCCGGATTGCCGTATTTGAGCGCCACCACTGCGGTCATCAGCTTTGTCAGGCTCGCGGGAGCCAGCCGCTCGTGGATATTCTTGGCATACAGGACCTTATTGTTGTTCAGATCAAAAAGCCCGGCAGCCGTAGCCTCGGACATATCCACAACGGAATCGTCCACATTGACGTCCCCATCCGCCACGCAAAGGGACGCTGCAAACGGATCTGCCGTTTCAAAGCCGTTTTCCCCGATCACCCGGAAGCTGGATACCTTATAGTCCGGATCATAGGGGAAAGCGACCGCTTCGTCACTGCAGCCGGAAGCGCTTATGCAGACGCAAAAGGCTGCAAAAAGCGCTGTAAATTTATTTGTACATTTCACGCCACTCTAAGTCTCCCCTGTCTAAGGACTTGATCAACAGCTCCGCTGTCGCAAGATTCGTTGCCAGCGGAATATTGTGCATGTCGCACAGACGTACAACGGTATTGACGTCCGGCTCATGGTTTTTGGGCATCAGCGGGTCACGCAGGAAAATGACCAGATCGATCTCGTTATGCTCGATCTGCGCGCTCATCTGCTGTTCCCCTCCCAGATGTCCCGCCAGATATTTGTGGATGTTCAGATTCGTAACTTCTTCGATGAGCCTTCCGGTCGTGCCGGTGGCATAGAGGCTGTTCTTGCTCAGGATGCCCCTGTAGGCGATGCAGAAATTCTGCATGAGTTTTTTCTTCGCATCATGTGCGATCAACGCGATATTCATAATACCTTCTCTCCCATACTATAGATTGTATAAATTCTTTCGCTGCAGCCCCACGTTCAGGACAAGACCGATCCCGATATAGACGCTGACGAGCGAGCTTAGCCCGTAGCTGACAAACGGAAGCGGCAGTCCTGTGTTCGGCATGAGCATGGTAGCCACTGCAATATTCATAAATCCCTGAATGCCGACCAGTGCCCCCACACCGGACGCGATGACCATGCCGGCAATATCTTTTGCCGACCGTGCGATGGATACGCAGCGCACCGCGATGAGCATCAAAAGGATAATGACTGCAGCGGAGCCGATAAAGCCAAGCTCCTCCCCGATAATGGCAAAAATGAAGTCGGTCTGTGATTCGGGCAGGAAATTCGCATTTTTGACGGATGCGATGTCCGTATTGTTCAGACCCTTGCCCCATAGCTGCCCCGAGCCGATGGCGATGACGGAGTTGATCTGCTGATAAGCCTCGGCATCGGCATAAGCCTGCGGGTTAAAGAAGGCCATGATACGGTTGCGCTGGTAGTCTTTGAGCAGCGTCTGGTCCTCCTGAACAACGATAGATAAAAAAACGAGCACAGTCGGTACTACGACCGCAAGGACGCTGCCAATGATTTTCCAGCTCAGTCCCCCTACAAATAAAAGAACACAAAATAAAAGCGCAACCAGAATCGTCGTGGAAAGGTTGGGCTGTTCATGGATCAGCGCAAGCGGCGGCAGGATCAAACAGATTGCCGAAAGCAGGATACGCGGCGTATTTAACCTTTCCTTATACTTCATAATAAACTGTGCATAGAATAAAATCAACAAAATTTTTGCAGTTTCTGACGGCTGAAGATCAAAAAAGCCCAAATCAAGCCATCTTTTCGCCCCGTTTGCCTCTCTTCCAAAAAACAGGACGAGGACGAGGGTCACGATGGCAAAGGCGTATCCGAGCCACGCCAGTTTCAGCAGCTTCGTATAATCCAGAAAGGCGACGATAAGCATGAGCACCAGTCCGATGCCCATGCCGATCATCTGCTTGCCCTGCACGCTCTGCTTGGCGCTCCCGATGGCGAGTATCCCGATCACGTTTAACGTGATCACAAGCGCCACCAGTAAAAAATCAAAGTTCTTCAGTTTGTAGTTTCTGAACATATTGCTCCTTTAGCTGATCTTATGCAGATCCAGAATCGGCACGTTTGCATGAAGGGAAACGCTTTTGTCCCCCCGGCTGCGGCTGGATGCCTTGCTGATCTGGATCTCCATATTCTGCGTATCAATTTTCATGTAGCGGGATATGACCGCGGCGATGTCCTTCTTGATCATATCAAGAACCTCCGGCGAACAGTTGACGCGGTCGGAGATCAGAAGGATCTTTAAGCGGTCCTTTGCAACCTCGCGGGAGGATTTGCGCTGTAAAAATTTCGGCAGTCTCATATGCGTCCCTCCTGATTTTTGTGAAAGATCCCGCTTACCTTTGTCCAGAAAGAAATGGACACGTCAAGGTTTAGGTACGGGATTTCTTCCCCGAGGATGCGCTGGCAGATGTTTCTGTAGGCGCGTCCCGCCAGCGTATGGTTCCCCACAAGGGGCTCGCCCTGATTGGTCGCAACGACTACGTTTTCATCGTCCGGCACGACGCCGATCAGCGGCACTGAAAGGATGTCCACCACGTCGTCTACGCTCATCATATCCCCGCGCTTTACCATGTCGTAGCGCATCCGGTTAACCACAAGGTCGATCCGGTCGATGCAGGACGCCTCCAAAAGCCCGATGATGCGGTCGGCGTCGCGGATCGCGGAAACCTCCGGCGTCGTTACCACGAGGGCGCGGTCGGCTCCCGCAACGGCGTTTTTAAAGCCCTGCTCGATGCCCGCCGGGCAGTCTAAAAGCACATAATCAAACTGCTCCCGCAGATGCTCCACGAGCTTTTTCATCTGGCTTTCGTTTACAGACGTCTTATCGCGGGTCTGCGCCGAAGGAAGCAGGTACAGCCCCGGCCAGCGCTTGTCGCGGATGAGCGCCTGCTTGACCCGGCAGCTTCCTTCCACCACGTCTACCAGATGATAGACGATGCGGTTTTCCAGCCCCATGACCACGTCCAGATTCCGAAGCCCGATGTCTGTGTCGATCAAAACCACTTTTTTCCCGGCTGCGGCAAGACCGGTCCCGACGTTTGCGGTGGTGGTTGTTTTTCCAACGCCGCCTTTTCCTGAGGTAACGACAATTACTTCACTCATATAAGATCCTCCGATCATGAAATATTTGCGTTCCCTGAAAAATACTGCCCCAAAAGCGCAGGCTTGCTGTTTTTTGCTACAGCGGCAGTTCATTCAGTAATTCATTCGTAATGGACTGCATTTGTATTTCCCCGCTGCGCACGCACGCCATAAGCGGCTGCATGCGTCTCGCCTTTAAGTGCCAGCGGCTTTTTTCTTTTGCTTTATATTTGAAATCTCCGATCTTTAATTTCTGCGGAGTCATTTCAAGCGCTGCAATAAAATGATGGTTCAGACCGTCGCCGCCCGCGTAGGCGCTGCCGTCGAGCCGTCCCAAAACGATGATGTCCTTTGCTGCCATCACACAGCAGCCCTCTTCCACATCGCCAAGGACAACGACGCTCCCTTCCGTTTCCAGGATCTGCCCGTTTTTTAAGCTGCCCCGGTAAAACTGCCCTTCATTCCCGGCTTTCGGGAAATATCGTTCAAAGGCCTCCATCGTTTCCTGAAACTGTCCCTGCCGTTCCCTGTTTTTACCGACCACGCAGATCACGTTCAAGCGGCTGCAGCGGGTCACGGCGTCTACAAGGGCGTTTTCCTCCTCGCCGCTTAAGTCCCTGCCCTCAAAGGAGACCGCAACCCGCATGTCCCCGAAAAAGCGGGCGGAATCCCGGAATTTTTCTTCCACATGCAAAAGCAGCTCCTCAAAGGGAAGTTCGTCGTTTAAGTAAACGGCAATGCCGTCTTTATAGCTTTTTAGGATAACCGGATTTTTCATTTCTCCCTCTCATTTCTGCCGTTTAAGCGGCAGCGTGCGCACAGCCTTGATCAGTCGCCGCCTCCTACCACCGCTTCTGGCGAAAGCGCGGTCTGGCTGTTTAAGAGCGTGCCGTTTTCATCCAGATCAAAATAATAGGTCATCACCTGCTTGGAAAGCTGGCAGGCATAGTCGGAGGAATAGCCGTTCGCGATCCGGATCGCCATTGCCACCTCCGGCTGTTCATAGGGCGCATAGCCCACAAACAGGCCGTGGTTGGGGCGGCTCTTATCCTCCTCCGCCGTACCCGTCTTTCCGGCGACGTTTACGCCGAAATCCTTATAGTACGCCTTATTTTCCACCACGCCCCTCATGCCCCGGTGGATCGCGTCCCAATAAGTCTGCGGCATCTCCACCGTGTTGCGGACATTCGCCTGATAATCCACCAAAAGGTTGCCGGAGGTGTCCGTCACCTTGTCCAGAAGCGTCAGGTCATAGCACGTCCCGTTGTTTGCAACCGTCGTCACATAGCGGGCAAGCCCTGCGGTCGTAAAGTTGTTCGTACCCTGTCCGATCGCGGATACGACCGAAAGCGCGTCGGAAACCTTCGGATCCGATTCCTCGATCTCCACGCCGGATTTTTCAGTCAGACCGAACATATCAGCGTATTTTGCAAGCTTCTCATTGCCCAGGTCCTGATCGTATTTTTCCCCGTTCAGACCGAGCTGATAGCCCACCTCGTAAAAGAACACGTTGCAGGAATTGGTGATCGCCTCCGACACGTTCAGCGTGCCGTGTCCGCTCCGCTTCCAGCATCGGGGCTGGTAGTCCGAAAAGCGGGTGTAAATGCCCGGACAGTCGATGGTCGTCGAAAGATCCACCACGTTTTCCATCAGCGCCGCCGACGCGGACACCATTTTATAGGTGGAACCGGGGGCGGTGCGCATCTGGGTCGCATAGTTCCACATCGGGCGGGAAAGATCCTCGCCGCTGGAAATGCGCGCGTAATATTCGGAATCAATGCCGTTTGCCAGCCGGTTGTTGTCGTAGCTTGGATAGCTTACAAGCGCCCGCACATCGCCCGTATTGACGTCTGTGAGCACACAGGAGGCGCTGTATGGATCGAGCGCCAGCTGGGCGGGCGTGATCTCCAGATTCCGGATCAGGTTTACCATAAAGGAAAAGGCGGAAACCGCGCCGGATTTTAAATCCGCGATCTCTTTTTCGCTGGGATTGATCACGTCCTGTTCTACCAGAAGCATGCACATCTGGACGCCGCTGATGCGGTTCTGCTCGATCATGTACTGCAGGATCTTTTTCTGGAACGCCTGGCTGTTTGACAGCTCCTGCAGGATGTAATCCGTCAGCTGCCCGTACACTTCCGCCGAATCGGAATATTTGCCCTCCAGCGGAAGCATCGTCACGTCGATCCAGTTTTGGGAGATCGCGTATTCCAGATATTCCCGGATGCTGATGATCTCGTTTGTCGTCCAGTCAATATAGGTCTGGTCGTTTTTGTCCACACCGGTCAAAATATTGTCGCCCGGAAGAAGCTCGTTGATCATATAGCTTTCGTACGTCTGATACTCCTCCGGAAGATCCTGATAGGCGAAAGAGCCGCTTGTCAGCTCCTTTTCTATCCAGGACAGCACCTCGGTCCGCCGTTTCAAAAACGCCTGATAGACGTCGTACTGCACCTCGCCCTCCACAGCGTCCGGCAGACGCGAAAGGTCGATCACATTGTTGTTAAAAAGCGCCGCATACACATCGTCGATGGGAATTTTTAAGTTGGCGCTGGAAACGTCGGAGGCGTCGTAATTTTTGACGTTGACGATCTTATCAACCAAAATACCCGCCACAAACTTTTCCAGAATGTTGTATACAGCCGCCTGAAGCTCGCTGTCGATTGTCAGGTATACGTCGTTTCCGGCGGAAGCGTCCACATGGTCAAGCACCTCGACCTCCCGCCCCATCTTATCGACAAATACGGTTTCATAGCCTTTGGTTCCCTGTAAATATTCTTCCATGACCTTCTCGATGCCGGCTTTTCCGACGATGTCGGTCATTTCATATTCCTTTACGTCCGGCGCCTGCTTGACGCCCTCCATGCCCTCCTGACTGTTTAAGGCGGAAAGCTCGTCCGTGGAAATTTTGCCGGTATAGCCGATGATCTGGGAATAATAAGGACCGTCCTTGTATTTGCGGATCGTATCGTCTACGATCTCGATCCCTTCCAGACTGCTTTTATTTTCCTCGATCGTGGCGACCGTCTCCTCTGAAACGTTTGTCGCGATCGTGACCGGAATATATTTCTGATAGCCGGTGGTGCTCATCGTATAGCGGATCGCAATGATGTCGAGCAGCTCCTTTTTGGTATATCCCTTCCCGACCACAAAGGATTCCTTGTCGTCCGGATCGGTCCGTTCCCCGACCTCATAGCGGGCAGTGCCGCCCAGATACCGGATGATGTCGTCCGCCGTAGCGTTTTTCTGCCGTTCCTCCAGATCGGAGATCTTGGGCTCGCCGTATACGTCCGCGATAAAGCGCAGCCGCCTCGTCCCGGTGACGCTGTAGGCAAACTCCCCGTTTTCATCAATATAAATATTAAAATCGCAGCTGATCGTATCGCCGTTTTCCCAAAGAATGCCCAGCACCTCTTTTAAGATGCCGTTGATCTTGGCATTTTTGCCCTTGGATTCATAGACGTCCTCGATCGTAACGGAGCTGGAAAGCTCGTTATATGCCAGCGGGATGCCGTTGACGTCAAAAATATTGCCCCGGGTGCTGGCAATCGAGCGTTCCTTTTTGATCTTCATTTCAAATTCCGCCTGCTTGTCCGCGCCCTCCACGATCTGAAGCTGGAAAATGCGGTTGAACAGCACGCACGACATGATAAAAAACAGGACGTACAAAAAGACGGTTCTGGAATTTATGAAATTGAGCAGTATATTTTTGATCTTTTTTAACAATTATTCGGTACTCCCTCTATCCGCAAGGCTCATCCGTTTGTGCAGGAATAAAAGAAGCGGATAAAAAATGAATGCGACGACAATGGTATAAACCGTTTCCGGAAGGATCACATGCAGTATGTAATACCCGATGTCAAGACGCGCGCGCATGAAAAACATGACGATATAGCATACGAGGCTGACGCACGTATCCGCGGCGGCGATCACGCCGAGGGGAAGCAGGATGTCCTCCGGGAAAAACAGGCGGTTGGCTTTTCCGCACAAATATCCCACATAGAGATACAAAAGCGCATAAAAGCCCAGCAGATCTCCCGCCCCGACGCCCGACGCAGCGGTCAGGCTCATGCCGTTTGCGGCAAAAAGATCGGCCAACAGCCCGCAGGAAAAGCCTGTCCACATGCCGGGCTTTTCCCCCTCCATCAGGCCGATGGAGGCAGTCAGCAAAATCAGCAGGTTCGGCTTGATGCCGCCGAAGGCAAACCACGGGCAGACGGCGGTCTGTAAGAGGAAAAAGCTCCACACCAAAAAGGCGGTAACCAGAAATTTTTTCATGAAAGCGCCTCCTTTTTAGTCCTCAGCCTGCTGTTTTAATTCGGTAATGACTAAAACCTCGTCCAGATGGGAAAAATCCACCGTCGGCGTTACCGTCCCGGTCTTTGTCAGATTGTTGGACGAGGTGCTGATGGAATCCACGTAGCCGATCAGGATGCCCGGCAGATATTTGTCGCTGATGTTGCTCGTCACAAGCTTATCTCCCGCCGCCACCTGATTGTCCGGATCCGAAAGCTGGGAAAACCGGATCGTCCCCTCCGACTGCACGGACTGCAGGTCGCCGGATACGATGAGGTTTTCCGCGGTGGCAAGCACCGTAGCGCTGACGCTGCTCGTATCGGAAATGATGGAAATGACCTTCGCATAATTTTTCCCGACGGAAACGACCCTTCCCACCAGTCCGCTGCCCGCCATTACGTTGCAGTCCACGGCGATGCCGTCCTCTGAGCCTTTGTCGATGGTAAAGGAATAAAACCAGTTGTCCGCTTCGCTGGCGATGACCCGCGCGCCGACCTTTTCATAGTCGGAATAGGTCTGATCCAGCTCGTAAAGGCTGCGCAGGTTGTTTAACTCATACCGGTCCTGCTGGAGCTGGTTGTTCTCGATCGTAAGCTGGTCGACCTGCTCCTTGAGCGCCTCGTTCTGCGCCAGCACGTCTTTTAACTGCGCCAGCTCCTTGGATCGCTCCGAAAAATAGCTTCCCACCTCTGCGATCCCCTTCTGGAACGGAACGACTACATAGCCTGCGGCGCCCTTTAACGCGCCCTCAAAAACCGTCGTATTAAACGACAGGATCAGAAGAAGCGCGCACACACCAGTCAGGATCAGCAAAAGCGTCTGTCCGGATATGCTGAAATTTTTGTGTTTCTTTTTGACTACAGGACTCATTTACCCATCCCTTCAATGGCATAAGCGACCGATTTGTAATTGTCGTCTTTTAAGATGCGCGCCATGCCCAGCACAACGCTCTCCATGGGGCGCTCCGCAAGGTTTACCTTTAAGCCGGTCGCCTGCTGTACCCGCTCCGCAAAATGGCTGACCTGGCTTGCCCCGCCGGTCAGATAGATGCCGTGGCGGAAAATGTCCGCGCCCAGCTCCGGCGGCGTGCGTTCCAAGATTACCTTGATGCTGTCGATGATCGTATTAAAGTGCTCTTCCAGACAGGAGTTGATCAGATCCGTGGGGATCTCCCTTTCCACCGGAAGCCCCACGACGATGTCCCTGCCGTAGACGGTCGCGCCCTTTCCTTCTTTTTCAAGGCTTCCAAGGGACTGCTTGATGTTCTCGGCGGTCTTTTGCCCGATCAGCAGGTTAAATTCCTTGCGCACCGCCTGCCGGATCGCCTCGTCAAACTTCAGGCCGCCGGTCTTGATCAGACGGCTCAGTACGATGCCGCCCAGAGACAGGATGGAAACCTCCGTGGTGTCGTAGCCGATGTTTACGACCAGCACGCCCTGGGAATTTTTCACGTCAATGTCCATGCCGAGGCCGTCCGCCACCGCCTTTTCCACGACCATGATCTTGCGCGCCTTGACGTTGGCTTCCTTGATCAGATCATAAAACGCGCGCTTTTCCACCTCCGTGATGTCGGTGGGCACTGCGATATAGAAATCCGCCGGGCGGATATTGCCCTTTGAAATATCCGAAACAAAAAAGCGGATCAGGCGTTCCATATTGTTGATGTCCGCGATCACGCCATTGGACAGCGGATTGCTGATCTTGATATTGGCGGGCGCTTTTTCATACATTTCGTAAGCGGAATTGCCGTAAGCGAAAATATTTTTCTTATTTTCAATGGCAATCATGTTTTTCTCGATCAGGACAGAATCGTCCGCCTGACTGTAGATCTTGATGTTGCTCGTGCCCAGATCGATCCCGTATGCGTAATTTGGCACCATATCTTTCTCCTTCCTTATATCAGGCCGGCTTCCCGGAAGCTGAAATACTGCCTGTCTGCCCCGACGATGATGTGGTCGGTCAGGTCAAGCTGCATCATTGCCCCAAGCCTGCAAAGCCGCCCGGTGATCTCTGTGTCCTCCCTGCTGGGCGACGGATCGCCGCTGGGATGGTTGTGCAGCAGAATAAAGCTGACCGCCTGCACGCGCAGCGCCTGTAAAAAAACCTCCCGCGGGGACACAAGCGCCGAATCCACCGTCCCCACGGACAGCACCTTTTCGTGCACGAGCCTGCCCCTGCCGTCCAAAAGCAAAAGCACGGCGCGCTCCACGCTTCCGCCGTCTGCGTAAAACAACGGCTGCGCATAGGCTGCCGCCGTCGCCGGGTCGGGAAACGCCGGAAGCTCCTTTCTCGTATCCAGCGCCATCCTGCGCGCAAGCTCTGCCACGCAGCAGATACGCACCGCCTTGACCTGCCCAATACCCCGAAGCTTCATCAGCTCTGCGGGCGAAAGGCACGCCAGCCCGGAAATGCCGCTGCGGGAGCCCTTCGGCAGCCGCAGCACCTCCTCTGCCAGCGCAAGCGCCGGACAATCCCGGTGCGCTTTTGCCGCATCCGCAGGAACACTCGGTCCGGTGCGCAGAAGCACCGCCAAAAGCTCTGCATCCGTTAAGGATTCTGCCCCCTTTTGCAGGAATTTTTCATAGGGAAGCCCCTGTTCTGCTGTTTTTTCCAATTTTTTCAATTTTATCCTCCATTTCCCTCTCCAAAGAAACGGCGGACTCTGTGCTCTTTTGGCTTCTCAAACAGTTACATCTTATCATACTTGGCATTTACTGTATAGGAACAAAAGAGAAATTTTTTCGCATCGTTCGACCTTTTACTGCAAAAGCTGCGCCGGAATGCCTTTTACGACGCCCTTATCGACGCACTGCTGAAGCGATTTCAAAATGCCGAATTTGGCGTGCTGCCACGTTAAGCCGCCCTGAAAATAAACGGCATAGGGAGGCTTTAAGGGACCGTCTGCGGACAGCTCGATGGACGAACCGGACACAAACGCGCCCGCCGCCATGATAACCTGGCTGTCATAGCCGGGCATATCCCACGGCTCCGGCGTTACGAAGCTGTCCACAGGCGCCGCGTACTGGATGCCCTCGCAGAAGGAGATCAGCCCCTCCGGCGTGCCAAATTCCACCGCCTGAATGATGTCGAAGCGGGGCTCGCTGCCGTTTGGCACAACGCCAAAGCCGAGCTTTTCGTACAAGTTTGCCGCAAAAATCGCCCCCTTTAACGCGCCTGCGGTCACGGTCGGCGCAAGGAAAAGCCCCTGATAGAAGGACGAAAGCACGGATAGGGACGCGCCGACCTCTTTTCCAAGCCCCGGGGAGGTCAGGCGGTACGCCGCGTTTTCCACGCACTCCTTTTTGCCGGCGATGTAGCCGCCGATGGGCGCAAGCCCGCCGCCGGGGTTTTTGATGAGGGAGCCGACGCACATATCCGCGCCCACATCCGTAGGCTCGATCGTCTGGGTAAATTCCCCGTAGCAGTTATCCACCATACAGATCACGTCCGGCTTGATGCCCTTGATAAAAGCGATCAGCTCCCCGATTTGTTCCACGCTGAGCGTCGGGCGGGTCTGGTAGCCCTTGGAGCGCTGGATCGTCGCAAGCTTCGTCTTCGGCCCGATGGCGGCGCGGATGCTATCCCAGTCAAAGCTGCCGTCCTCCTTTAAATCCACCTGACGGTAGCTGATGCCGTATTCCTTCAAAGATCCTTTGGATTCCCGGATGCCGATTACCTCTTCCAGCGTGTCATAGGGCTTTCCTACCGGGGAAAGCAGCTCGTCGCCGGGGCGCAGGTTGCTCATAAGCGCCAGTGCCAGCGCGTGCGTCCCGCAGGTGATCTGAGGGCGCACCAGCGCGGATTCCGTATGGAATACGTGGGCGTAAACCTCCTCCAGCGTATCCCTGCCGATGTCGTTGTAGCCGTATCCGGTCGTTCCCAGCAGGCACGCTTCGCTGACGCGGCAGTCCTGCATCGCCTTTAATACCTTTAACTGGTTATATTCCGCCACCCTGTCGATTTCTTCAAAACGGGGGGCAAGCGCCTCGAGCGTCTTTTCCCCGTATCCGTAAACCTCGCGGGAAATTCCCATCGAAGCATAAATATCCTGTGTCATCGCTTTAATTCCTCCGATTGTGTGATCAAAAACTGTAAAATACTATTCTCGTCCAAAAAGGCAGACCTGTCAACCCATGTCACATTTTTTTCACGTTTGAACCAGGTCAGCTGGCGCTTTGCAAAATGCCTTGTATCCCGCTTGATCAGATAAACCGCCCGTTCCAGATCATATTCCCCATCCAGATACGCCAAAATCTCCTTATAGCCAAGCCCCTGCATGGATACCATCCCTTTTTGCAGCCCCCGCTCCTTTAAGGCGCGCACCTCTTCCAAAAGCCCTGCTTCCAGCATTTTGTCCACCCGCCTGTCGATCCGCTCATACAGCCTTGCCCGTTCGTCGGTCAGGACAAAATACCGGAACCGGTACGCTGCTTCGCTGCGGCGCTGCTCTTCGTTGTGGGCGGAAATCTTTTCCCCGGTCTGGGCATGGTATTCCAGCGCGCGGATCACCCGTTTTACATTGTTTTCATGGATCTGTCCCGCCGCCTCCGGATCTGCCTGCGCCAGCATCCCGTGCAGGTAATGCGCCCCTTTTTCACGGACGATTTCTTCCAGCTTTCTGCGGTATCCGCCGTCTTCCTTTGTCTGCGTAAAATCAATGTCATACAGCACCGACTGGATATAAAATCCCGTTCCGCCCACTAAGATCGGCAGCCTGCCGCGGCTTAAAATATCTGCGATCGCTTTTTTGGCAAGCGTCTGGAACAGCACCACGTTAAACTCCTCTTCCGGATCCAGCACGTCGATCAGGTGATGGGGCACGCCGTCCATCTCTTCCTTTGTCACTTTTGCGGAGCCGATGTCCATATGGCGGTATACCTGCATGGAATCGGCGGAAATGATCTCCCCGCCCACCGCCTTTGCAAGCGCCACCGACAGCGCCGTTTTTCCTGCGGCGGTGGGGCCGGTAAGGATCACAAGCGGAGGAAGCGCCGCCTGCGAAATAGAATCTGATACCTTTGTCATAAACTCTCTCCTGCTATGCTTAAAATCTGCCTGCCGCGCAAAAATCCACCGGTCACACGATCCGCTTGAATTTGCGTTCCAGCTCCTGCTTTGTCATCACGATCATCGTGGGTCTCCCGTGGGGGCAATGGTAGGGATTGTCCAGCGTCAGAAGCTGCTGCAAAAGCTCCTGCATCTCTGCCGTGCTCATCCGGTTGTTCCCCTTGACCGCCGCCTTGCATGCCATCGTGGCGATGCGCTCTGCCACCGCCGCCGGCGTGCCGGGACGCTGTCCGGCAGACAGCTCATTTAGCACCTCCTGCAAAAATTCCGCGCTGCAGTGCCCGTACAGATCGCAGGGGACGGCGCGCAGCGCATAGGAGCTGCCCCCGAAGGAGTCGATCTCAAAGCCCAGCTGCGCAAAATAGTCCTCATACTGGGATAAAAGGGAAGCTTCCGCGCCCGTAAGCGTCACAATAACCGGCGGCAGAAGATTCTGGCTTTCCACCTTCCCTTCCTGAAACTTCCGGATCAGCCGCTCGTATCTGACCTTTTCGTGGGCGGCGTGCTGGTCGATCAGGATCATTTTGTCCTGATAGGAAGCGATCCAGTACGTGTCAAAAACCTGCCCGATGATCCGGTATTCGTCCACCGCCTTTTTGGTCAGAAGCTTTTCTTCAAACAAGTTCATCTGTTTTGCTTCTGCAGCGTCCGCCTCTTTTTCTGCCGCATATTCCCGCTGCCGTTTGTCCACGGCTTCGGACAGCCTCGCCTTTTCAAAGGGCTGGGGCGGAAGGGCGGAGGGGGTACTTGTATGATTGATATTATTGCTGCTCTTGTTATTCGTATTGTTATTTGCATTATCGGCGTTATTGACCGCATCGGTCACATTGACCATATCAGTTTCTGATGCTTTTGGCTTTTCCAAGATTTCCGGGATTTCTGCGGTTTTCTGCGTGTTGGAGGCAGTCGGTTTTTGTTGACTGATTAAGTCATTTTTAGGCTTTTCCGGTTTTCCGCCCTTCTCTGGCGCAGGCTGCTTTTGGGCTGTTTTTGCCCCGTAAAAGGCAGCGCTTTCCTTTACCGTCCCCGGGCGGGAGGAGGCAGGCGCATCCTTAATAAGCCTTTCTGCCA
>URRW01000038.1 GCA_900550285.1 uncultured Lachnospiraceae bacterium | reverse complement strand
GAAGCATCCGACCGGCAGCGGCAACCGGCGGGGGCTGTCCGGCAGATGCCGGTTTCGCTCACAGGGAATTTTGTACAAAGCCTGCCGCACATTCCGAAACACAGCCTGACCGGTCAAACTCGTGCGGCTTGCGCCGCCCTCAGACAAGTCCCGGTCAGGCTGCCGGAATGTGCGGCAGGCTTTGAAAATTCCCCTTCGCTCAAAAGGATCTGCCGGACAGCCCCGCCGGTTGCCGCTGCCGGTCGGATGCTTCTCTGATGCAGAATTTCCTGCTGACAAATGCTTGCGAACGCGCTATACTGGCATAAGGGGCAGCGGCGTTTCGCATATTTTATCAGAAAAGCCGTATGCCGGACAGAACAGAAGAGGAAAGAGGAAGCAGGGTTATGAAGTACGATTTTACATCATTTATTGACAGAAGCGGGAAGGATTCGATCGCGATGGACGTGATCCCGGTTCCGGACGCGGAGGTAGGGGAGGGATTTGACCGGATCCCGATGTGGGTGGCGGATATGAATTTCCCGACGGCGCCGGCGGTCTGCGAACATATGCAAGAGCGGATAAAGCATCCGGTATTCGGGTATTTTGATCCGTCGGACGAATATTTTGACAGCATCATCAACTGGCAGAAAACGAGAAACGGCGTGGAGGGCTTAAAAAAGGAGTACATCGGCTATGAAAACGGCGTGCTCGGCTGCGTATGCGCGGCGCTGCAGGCGTTTTCGGCGCCGGGCGAGGCGATCCTCGTACATGCACCGACCTATGTGGGATTTACGGGGGCGCTCAACAACAACGGCAGAAAGATCGTGCACAGCGATCTGAAAAAGGATGCGGACGGGATCTGGCGCATGGACTATGCGGACATGGATAAAAAGATCAGGGAAAACCACATCCATCTGGCAATCTTTTGCTCCCCGCACAATCCCTGCGGCAGAGTGTGGGAGCGTGAAGAGATCGAGGCGGCGATGGAGGTTTACCGCAAAAACGACTGTATCGTGATCTCGGATGAGATCTGGTCGGATCTGACGCTGGGGGAGCATCAGCACATTCCGACCCAGAGCGTTTCTGAGGACGCCAGAAACAGGACGATCGCCGTTTACGCGCCGTCCAAGACGTTTAATCTGGCGGGGCTTGTGGGCTCGTACCATGTGATCTGGAACGCTTATCTGCGCGACCGCATGGAAAAGCAGTCGTCGCTGTCCCATTACAATTCCATGAATGTGCTGTCGATGCACGCGCTGGTAGGCGCTTACGGCAGCGAGGGACAGGAGTGGTTAAAGGAATTAAAGCAGGTGCTGACCGAAAATGCGCGTTGGGCGTGCCGGTTTATCGCCGAGCACTTCGAGGGCGTGGAGGTTTCGGAGCCGCAGGGGACTTATATGCTCTATCTGGACTGCTCCAAGTGGTGCGAAAAAAATAAAAAGACGATGGACGAGCTGCTCCGGGCGGGGATCCGCGTAGGCGTGATCTGGCAGGACGGACGGGCGTTTGGCTATGACAACACGATCCGGATGAATCTGGCGCTGCCCCATGCCAAAGTGCAGGAGGCGTTTGGACGGCTGGAAAAATACGTGTTTTAAAAAAGAATCTCTGCTTTGAGCAGATGGATAAAACGGACGCAAAAGACGGACGCTGCGGTGGACAAACACTGCAGCGTCCGTTTTTTGCGCTTGGCGCACACTTTTTCAGGGCAAAAGGTTCAGACTTTGCGCCCCGTTTCAAATAAATAGATTTCGCGGCTTACGCGGTTTGCCAGATCGGGGCAGACCTTTGCAAACAGGTCAAGCTGGCGTTTCTGGATCTGCCGGTTTGCCTGGGCAAGCTCCCAGCCGATCGCGTCTGCGAGGCGGGCCTTTTCCTCGTCGGGCAGGGACAGGAAGCGGTCGCGTGCCTGAGAAAAGTTGTCGGGATCGGAAATCTCCTTGCGGACGACCCTGCCGCCGGGATATGCCATGCCCGGATAGCAGGGCTTGGGCGCTTCGCAGGGCATATTGCCGTCAAGGGAGTTTGGCTTGTAGTTGATATTCCCGGGCGGGTTGCAGTATGCCATATCGCCGTCCTGCTGGTGGTTTGCCACCGGCGAAAGCGGGCGGTTGACCGGAAGCTGCGCGAAGTTTGTGCCGACCCGGTGCCGCTGGGTGTCCGTATAGGAAAAGGTGCGGCCCTGCAGCATTTTATCGGCGGAAAATTCGATGCCGGGAACGATATTTGCGGGGCAGAAGGCTGCCTGTTCAACATCCGTGAAAAAGTTTTTCGGATTTTCATTGACGGTCAGCATTCCGACCTTCATAAGCGGGAACTGATCTTCCGGCCAGATCTTCGTATCGTCCAGCGGGTCGAAGGAAAGCGTTTCGGCGACGGCGGGATCCATGAGCTGCACGCAGAATTCATAGCGGAGCGGATTGCCGGAAGCGATGCGCGCATGGAGATTGCGGACGGCGATGTCGGGATCGAGCCCGCCCAGCCGCCTGCCCTCGCGGCGGTCGATCACGTCCCGCGGTTCCTGCCCGAGGAAATGGTATTTCACGAACCGGCGCCTGCCTTCTTGATTGACCCAGACGAAGGTATTTACGCCAAAGCCGTCCATTCTGGCATAGTCTTTTACGATGCCCCTGTCGCTGTAAAGCCACATGAGCTGGTGCAGGCTTTCCGGAGACAGGGAGAAAAAGTCCCAGACGTGCCCGTAATTTTTAATATTGGTGCACGGATCGGGCTTTTGGGAATGGATGAAGTCGGGGAACTTGATCGCGTCGCGGATGAAAAAGACCGGGAGGCTTAAGCCCACCACGTCATAGTTTCCTTCGGAGGTGTAAAATTTGACCGCAAAGCCTCTGGGATCGCGGTCGGTGTCCGGCGCGCCCTTGGAGCCGATGACCGTTGAAAAGCGGATCAGAAAGCGGGTGGACACGTTTGGGTCGCACAAAAATGCGGCGCTGGTGTATTCCGCCATGCTGCGGTAGGGACGGAAGGTGCCGAAGGCGCCGCTGCCTTTGGCGTGGACGACGCGCTCCGGGATGCGCTCCCGGTCAAAATGCGCCATCTTTTCGATAAACTGCACGTCCTGTAAAAGGACGGGGCCGCGCTGTCCGAGCGTTTCGGAGTTGGCGGTGTCGTAGACGGGAGCGCCCTGTTCGAGCGTCAGGGTTGTTTTTTTCGACATAAAAATTCCTCATTTTCCGTTTTACTTTATCCTATGGAAAATGAGGAATTTTGTGCTTCTTACTGTTCGCGGAAGGTGATGCTTCCGGTTTTTTCATCCATGCTTTCAACGATGGCGAGGGACTCTAAATGAATGCCTTTTTTACGGAGCTCGTCGCCGCCGGGCTGGAAGCCCTTTTCAATCACGACGCCCGCGCCCACAAGCTGCGCGCCGGAGGACTGGACGAGGGTGGCAAGCCCTTCCAGAGCGCGGCCGTTCGCCAGAAAATCGTCGATCAGAAGAACCCTGTCGTCGGGGGAGAGGAATTCTTTGGAAACGATGATGTCGTAAATGCGTCCGTGGGTAAAGGATTCTACCTTTGTCGTGAATACGTCGCCCGCGATGTTCTTGGTCTGCGTCTTTTTGGCAAAGACGACGGGAACGTGGAAATACTGGGCGGTAATGCAGGCGATGCCGATGCCGGAAGCCTCGATCGTGAGGATCTTGTTTACGCCTGCGTCGGAGAAGCGGCGGTAAAATTCCTTGCCGATCTCTTCAAACAGCGGAATGTCCATCTGATGATTCAGAAAGCGGTCCACCTTCAGGACGTTTCCTTCTTTAATTTTTCCTTCCTTTCGGATTCTTTCTTCCAAAAGCTTCATAATCGTGGTATCTCCTTACTTAAATTTTTGATAGTATCCCATGAAGAAGACGAACAGGACGATCAGGGGCAGCACATAGGAAGCGTAGATCCGCACCCATCTGCTGCGGGGGAATTTGATGCCGATTCCGGTGTCCGCTTCCTTTGTGAACTTATCCCATCCCCAACCGTAGCGGCTCGTGCAGAAAAGCAGGTATACCATGCTGCCCAGAGGGAGCAGGTTGTTGGAAACAATGAAATCCTCCAGATCCTGAATCGTGGAGCCTGCGCCGAGCGGCTGGAAGCCTGATAAAAGGTTGAAGCCGAATACGCAGGGCAGGGAGAGCAGGATGATGAGGATCCCGTTTACAAGCACCGCTTTTTTGCGGGAAGCGCCGAACAGATCCATGGAAAAGCTGATGATGTTTTCAAATACGGCGATGATGGTGGACTGGGCGGCAAAGGTCATAAAGATGAAAAAGAGCGCGCCGAAGATCCATCCGCCTGCCATCTGGTTGAACACGTTGGGGAGGGTCACAAATACAAGCCCGGGGCCTTCTCCGGGATCAACTCCGAAGGCGAAGCAGGACGGGAAGATGATGAGCCCTGCAAGAAACGCCACCGCCGTGTCGAGCACGCAGATGTTGAGCGTCTCCCCGGTCAGGGAGCGGTCCTTTCCGATATAGCTGCCAAAGATCGCCATTGCGCCGATGCCGAGGCTTAAGGTGAAAAATGCCTGCCCCATCGCGGCAAAAATCGCCTCTCCGATGCCGTTTTCCGCCATTTTGGAAAAGTCCGGGATCAGGTAAAAGCGCAGCCCCTCCGACGCGCCGGGGAGCGTTACGCTGCGGACGCACAGGATGAGCAGGATGACAAACAGACAGCTCATCATCGCCTTGGTAATACGCTCGACGCCCTTTTGCAGTCCGAGGCTGCACACAAAAAAGCTCGTCAGGACGATCAGCACCATCCAGAACGTCATGTAGCCGGGGCGCGCGAGCATGTCGGAAAATACGCCGGCAACGCCGTCTGCGTCAAGCCCGTCAAATTCCCGTGTGAGCATTTTGAAAATGTAGGCAGCCATCCATCCGCCGACGGTGGTGTAAAACATCATGAGCAGGTAGTTGCCCGCCATGCAGGCATAGCTTTGCAGATGCCACTTCGTCCCCTTCGGTTCCAGGACGTGGAAGGAGCGGGCGGCTGATTTCTGGCTTGCCCTGCCGACGGAAAATTCCATGACCATGATCGGAAGCCCGAGAATGACCAAAAACAGCAGATAGATGAGCACAAAGGCGGCGCCGCCGTATTTGCCCGTAATATAGGGAAAGCGCCATACGTTGCCCAGGCCGACGGCGCATCCTGCAGAGATCAGGATAAAGCCGAGCCGGGAGGAAAACCGTTCTCTTTTCTCCATGATGAAAACCCCTCATTCATTATTTTAAAGTAGCATAGCATAAAAGCGTGTCAAACGCAATCGAGGAGGCTGCAATTTATGAAAAGTAAATGAAATTTTTCCGGAAAGCATTGTAATAGGAAACGGAATATTGTACCTTTAAAGAGAGAAAAGCCTATTTTATTTCATAGGACGAAGGATAGTTGATTGAACGAAGGAAGGACCCGGATGCTGTCCGGGAGGGAAATAAAAGGATGGATTGGCAGTCGGTGATCGGAACGGGCGGCATTGTGGTTGGCATTACGGCAGTGGTGCTTTTTTTTGTCTGGCTCGGATTTTGGGCGGCGAAGCGCTTTCGGGAGCGCTTCCGGGGCAGAAGGATGGACGAGCTGGAGGGACACGATTTTGAATATTTCTGCGCGGATCTTCTGGAGCAGAACGGGTTTATTGACGTGGAGGTGACAAGGGGGAGCGGCGACTACGGCGTGGATGTGCTGGCGGAGAAGGACGGCGTGACCTATGCGGTGCAGTGCAAGCGCTACGACGGGCCTGTGGGCGTCAAGGCGGTGCAGGAGGCGTATGCGGGGCGCGACTATTACGACCGGATGGTAGGCGCGGTCATGACGAACCAGTATTTTACGGAGCCGGCGGTGGCGGCTGCCCGCAAATTAAAGATCCTGCTATGGGACAGGGGGTATCTGGAAACGATGATGGAGGAATGAGACGGCTTCGCGCCGCTTCGGAACGGAGGGTGTTATGAGCTTTGTGGAGTTTCAGAACGTAAAGAAGATCTATCATATGGGGGAGGTGGAGATCCAGGCGCTCAGGGGCGTGGATTTTCAGATCGAAAAAGGGGAGTTCTGCGTGGTGGTCGGCGCTTCCGGCGCGGGTAAGACGACGATCTTAAATATCCTGGGCGGGATGGACACGCTTTCGGAGGGGAAGGTTTTTCTGGATGGGAACGAGATTTCTTCCTACGGCAAAAGGAAGCTGACCGAATACCGCCGCTATGACATCGGTTTTGTATTCCAGTTTTACAATCTGGTCGGAAACCTGACCGCGCTGGAAAACGTGGAGCTGGCGTCGCAGATCTGCAGGGAGCCGCTGGATGCGGCGGAGGTGCTTGCAAAGGTGGGGCTTTCCGACCGGGCGGGCAATTTCCCGGCGCAGCTTTCCGGCGGGGAGCAGCAGCGCGTCGCGATCGCCCGCGCCCTTGCGAAAAATCCGAAGCTGCTTTTGTGCGATGAGCCTACAGGGGCGCTGGATTACAATACGGGCAAGGCGGTTTTGAAGCTTTTGCAGGACACCTGCAGAAACAGCGGCGTGACCGTTGTTGTGATCACGCACAATCAGGCGATCACGGCGATGGCTGACCGGATCATCACAGTAAAGAACGGGCTGATCACAGATATGCGGATGAACGATCACATCGTGCCGGTAGAGCAGATCGAGTGGTAAGGGCGCAGGGCAGATGCCGTCAGGCGGCTTCAGGCGTCTGCCGTTTGGAGCGTTTGCCGTTTGGGGCGCAGGGATGTGACTGAGGATCGGGAGGCGGTTTACGGATGAAATCTTCAATGCGAAAAACCACTCGCCGGGAGATCCGGGCGAGCTTTGGAAGATATTTTGCGATCCTGGCGATTGTGGCGCTGGGCGTGGGATTTTTCGTGGGGCTGATGGTGACAACGCCCGCGATGGTAAAGACGGGCGGCGATTACATGAACCGGCTGGAGCTGTACGATATGCGGCTTGTTTCCACGCTGGGCTTTGAAAAGGACGCGCCGGAGCTGTTTGCCGGAAAAGAAGGGATCGAGGCGGCAGAGGGCGCGGTGTCGGCGGATTTTCTGGCGACGGAGCCGGACGGCAGGGACAGGGTGCTGGCGGCGCAGACGCTTCTGGAAACGCAGAACCGGCTGGAGCTTGTTGCAGGCAGGCTTCCCGAAGCGCCGGACGAGGTGGTGGCGGACGCGAGCCTGTATCCGGAGAGCGCGGTCGGAAGCACGATCCGGATTTCGGAGGAAAACCCGGAAGCGACGGCGGAGCTGTTTGCCTATAAAGAGTACAAGATCGTGGGAACGGCGCATGCAGTATATTATGTGAACTATGAACGGGGCGCGACAACGCTTGGGAACGGGCGGGTCGGCGGCTTTGTTTATCTTCTGCCGGAGGGCTTTGATACCGATTATTATACGGAAGTGTTCCTGCGGTTAGATGAGGACTACGAAATTTACAGCGACGAGTACAAGGCAGCGGCGCAGGAGCTGGAACTGTGGGCAGAGCCGCTGGCAGAGCAGGCGGCGCAGGAGCGCTATGACAGGATTACTGCGGATGCGCAGGCAGAGATCGACGATGCCAAAAAGACGCTGAGGGAGGAAACGGCGGAGGCAAAGGCAGAGCTTGCGGAGGCAGAGCAGGGGCTTTCCGATGGGCAGGCAGAGTTGGAGGACGGCAGGGCAGCGCTTGCAGACGGCAGAGGGCAGATCGCGGATGCGAAAGCAGAGCTTTCTTCCCGGCAGGCGGAGCTTGACCGGAGCCGGCAGGAGCTTTCCGACGGGCGTGCAGAGCTGGAAGCGGGACTTTTACAGATCGCGGAAGGAAAGGCTCAGCTTCAGGCGGCGATCGCAGCGGCGCAGGGGGGCAGTTCTTTGCCGGGTGAAGGCGTGCCGGACAGCAGTTCTTTGCCGGGGAGCGGGCAGACGCAGGCATCTGAGCAGCAGGCGCAGCTGAATGCTTTGGAGGCGCAGCTTGCGGCACTGGAAGCGCAGGAGGCAGAGCTTTTGCAGAAGCAGGCAGAGCTGGAAGCCGGGGAAGCGCAGCTTGCGGCAGGACAGGAGCAGCTGGACGGGGCGAGGCGGACGCTTTCTGCGAAGGAAAAGGAGCTGGAAGACCAGGAAGGCAAGCTTGCGGACGCGGAAAAAGAGCTTTCCGACGGGCAGCAGGAATACGAGGACGGAAGGCGCACGCTGGCAGAAGAGACGGCGGAGGCAAAGGGAAAGATCGCAGACGCCGAAGAAGAGCTTGCAAAGATCGAAGCGCCGGACGTTTATGCGCTGGGCAGGGATACGAATATGGGCTATGCCTGCTATGAAAACGATTCCGCCATTGTGGCGGGCATTGCAAAGGTATTCCCGTTTTTCTTCTTTCTGGTAGCGGCGCTGGTGTGCATTACGACGATGAACCGGATGGTGGAGGAGCAGCGCACGCAGATCGGCGTTTTGAAGGCGTTGGGCTATTCCGAAGGGCGGATCATGGGAAAATATCTGTACTATGCGGGCAGCGCGGGCGTGATCGGCTCGGTGATCGGCTTCGTGATCGGCTCGACGGTATTCCCGACGGTCATCTGGTCGGCGTACCGGATCATGTACAATCTGGGCGATTATACGCTGTATCTGGACTGGCGGCTGGCGGCGGTTTCCCTTGCGGCGGCGATGCTGTGCTCGATGGGGGCGACGTGGCTGACATGCCGCTACGAGCTTTCCGGCACGGCGGCGGAGCTGATCCGTCCGAAGTCTCCAAAGAGCGGGAAACGGATCGTTTTGGAACGGATGCCGTTTTTGTGGAACAGGCTTTCTTTTCTGGCAAAGGTGTCCGTGCGGAACGTGTTCCGCTATAAGCAGCGGTTTTTCATGATGGTAGTCGGGATCGGCGGCTGTACGGCGCTTCTTGTGACGGGCTTTGGCGTAAAGGATACGATCGCGGACGTGGCGGATATGCAGTATGAAGAGGTGCAGCTTTACGATATGGGCGTGACGTTAAAGGACAGCGCAGAAGAGGGCATGGACGGGGCGCTGGCACAGGCGCTTGAAGAAAGCAGCGCAGCATGGACGGCGGCGGCAGAGGTTTCGATGGATCTGACCGGAAAGGACGCAACAAAATCTGCGATCGTAGTCGTTCCGCAGGATATGGGAGAGATCGGGAAGTATGTAGATCTGCACACCCATGAGGGCGAAGCGGTGCTGTGGCCCCAAAAAGGCGAAGCCGTCATAAACGAAAAGCTGGCGCAAAACTGCGGCATCCGTGTGGGCGATATGGTAAGCCTGCGCAATGAGGACGGCGAAAAGCTGTGGGTAACGGTGTCGGCGCTGTCCCAGAATTTCATATATAATTATGTTTATGTTTCGCCTGAGACGTGGGAGGAAAACAACGGGAGCGCGCCCCGCTATAGGACGCTGTATCTGCAGACGGCGGAGGGGACAGACAGCAGGGTGCTGTCGGAAACGCTTCTGGCGTGCGACGGCGTATCGGCGGTTTCGGTAAACGCAGATCTGCTCAATCAGGTCAATAACATGATGAAGAGCCTTGACGCGGTGATCCTGCTGATCATCGTCTGCGCCGGGGCGCTGGCATTTATCGTCATTTATAACCTGACAAACATCAATATCACGGAGCGCATCCGGGAGATCGCGACGATCAAGGTGCTCGGATTTTTCCCGAAGGAGACGGCGGCGTACGTGTACCGCGAAAATGTCGTGCTGACGGCGGCGGGCGCGCTGGCGGGGCTGTTCGCTGGCGTGTGGCTGCACCGCTTTGTCATGGCGAATATCAATATTGATATGATCGCCTTCGACGTGAGGATTTTGCCGATGAGCTTTGTAAACAGCGTGCTTCTGACGTTTGTATTCATGCTGATCGTGGACGTTATCATGTATGTGAAGCTGGAAAAGATCAACATGGCGGAGTCGTTAAAGAGCGTGGAATAAGGGGGCTTTTGCCCCCTTTAATTTTTTCGTCAGGTTCGGGAAGTCCGACGGACCGGCTTCCAGCACAAACCGGTGAAACCGTTCCAATGAAAAATCCTTGCCCCACAGCGCCCGGGCGCGTTCGCGCAGGGCGGTCATTTCCAAATATCCCACGTAATATTTTAAATAGACGACGGGCGAGGTGCGCAGGTAGTCATAAATGCGCAGGGCGGTCTGTTCAGGCAGCCCGAAGGATTCCAGCGAGCGGATCACATCCTGCCGGGAAGCGCCGTAATAGTGCAGGGAGATGTCCAGCAGGGAAAAAAGATTGATCTGCAGATCCCGCTGGAGAGAGACGAGGCGGCACAAAAGGGAAGCCGCAGAGTCTGAATCCGCGCCGTCCAAAAGCTGCGCCGCATATTCATAGGAGAGCTGCTCCGTGTAATATGCCCAGCCCTCCACATAGCCGCCGTAGGAAAGCAGCTCCCGCGCCTTTATATCGTTTTGGGCGGCGGAATACAGAGAGGAATAGACGGTCTGGTAAAGATGCCCCGGATACCCTTCATGTGCCAGCGTGGTGTAAAGCTCGATGCCGGAGGAGGTGGAGGAGCGGTTGATGCAGATCGTGTTGTGCGTCAGGTCATCCAGCGGCGGCGTCATATAAAAGGCGGGGCTTGTGTAGGCTTCCAGCGCGGCGTCCACGTTTTTGACGGTGCAGGAGACGGGAGCGGACGAAAGTGCGCCCAGGTCGGGAAAATCCTGCGCCATTCTTTTTTGCAGGTCATTTAAAATTTCGGAAGGATCGGAAACCGGGAATTGTTCGGAGAGCAGGGCATAATCCGGCAGGTTCCCGGTGAGCAGGCGGTATTTTTCAAGCACGGATTTCATTTCGCCGTATTTTTTTTGGAAGGTTTTCTGCAAAAGATTGTACATGGCTTCCGGGGAGAGGGAGGAACCGGTCGTGCGTTTGACGAGCCATGCGTAATACTCCCTGCCGTCGGGCTTTTCCGCAAGCCCGCCCTCATAGCGGCCCGTGCCGCAGAGCGAGAGAAGCGTTTCTGCCAGAGCCTGATAGGCGGGCAGCACGCGCTCTGTAAGGATGCGGTCGTTTTGCGCAAGGAAGTCCTGCTTTTGCGCGTCGGAAAGCTGCCCGGACTGACAGAGGGCGTCCAGACGGTTTTCAAAGGTTGTCTGTAAAAAATGGTTTCCGGAAAGAAGCGCGTCTTTAGAGATGACGTCCTGACACTGGCGCGCGGCTTCCTTTGCGTCGGCGTCGGGCATGAACAGACCGGCGCTGCTTTTTTGTGATTCAAAATCGGCAAGCCCCTGCAGATAGTCCGGGACGGAGGAGAGCAGGGAGAGATAGGCTTTGGCGTCGTCTGCGTCATAGAGCGTATACTCGGCAAGCAAAAGCAAAAGCTCGCTCTGGGTTCCGGCGGAGGGAGAAAGCGGCTCCTCATAAAAAGGGTAATCCGCGCCTTCCAGATCCAGCGTCAGGGAGGAGGTAAGCAGGTCGAAGGCATAACGGTCCTGCTCGTTTAACCGCTCCGGGTTCAGACGGGAAAGCTTTTTTAAAAAGGCTTCCTGCGCGCGGACGGAGTTCTGCCGGGACTGCTCCGAATAGACAGGAAGCGAGGCGCTTGCAGGACGGATGCCGAAGCGCTCGGGATCCGCGAGGGTAAAGTGCAGCCCCAGCGCATCGCTTTCAAGGGAAGTTTCAAAAAAGTGATCCGTCATGTGGCGGAACAGGGTAGGGTCAAAAAAGTGGGAAAAAACAAGCAGCAGGGCGATGGCAGTCATGCAGAGCGCCGTAAACAATGGAATCCTGAATTTTTTCAAGGTTTTCAAGGGAATCAACCGCCGGAATTTTTTAATATTTGTATGAGGCAGGAACGGGAAATATGAGGGGCAGTTTAATTGTCCGGCAGCGCCCGCCCCGGCACGCCTCCGTCCGGCAGCCCTTTTGCGTCAGCATCCAGTCTCGCTCACAGAGAATTTGAACCAAACACCGCAGCCCTGTCCGGGACGCATCCTGTCCGGTCAAACTCGCCCGGCATGGCACATGCCGTGCTCAGACAAGACCCGGACAGAATGCCGGACAGAGCCGCAGCATTTGCAAATTCTCCTTCGCTCGTCAGTCGGCTGACGCAAAAGGGCTGCCGGACGGAGACGTGCCGGGGCGGACGCTGCCGGACAGAAATATGGAAACAAAGAATATGAGGGGCAGCGTTTCATTTTACTTGTGAAAAAAGCAGTTCTGTAGTAAAATATGCTTAAGTTTCCGGAAAGGAGGGGCTTTTATGACGGAAGTAGTTGGCTGGCTGATTTTGCTCGTATTGCTGGTTGTCATCGAGCTTGCGACGATGGGGCTGACGACGATCTGGTTTGCGGGCGGGGCGCTTGTTGCAACGGTCGCGGCGGCATGCAACGCGCCGTTGTTTTTGCAGGTCGCGCTGTTTCTGATCGTATCGGTGGCGATGCTGGTGTTCACAAGGCCGATCGCGCTTCGTTATTTTAACAAAGACAGGGTAAAAACGAACGTGGACAGCCTGACGGGCGAGAGGGGCATCGTGACGGCGCCGATCGACAACGTGCAGTGCTGCGGTCAGGTAACGTTAAACGGCATGGAATGGACGGCGCGTTCCGCAGAGGACGGCGGCAGCATTCCGGAGGGAACCGTTGTCGTGGTGAAAGCCGTTGACGGAGTGAAACTGATCGTATCTCCGGCAGGGCAGGAGAAAACAGAGGGCTGACCGGAGGTTTCGGACAGCGAATAAAAATGCGGGACATCCGCGGAAAAGAGGGAAGAAGTATGGTTGGAGGCATTATTTTACTGATTGTTTTGCTGATCGCGATTATGGTGGTGGCTTCCTGTGTGAAGATCGTACCGCAGGCGCAGGCATATGTGGTGGAGCGTCTGGGCGCTTATCAGGAAACATGGGGCGTCGGCATGCACTTTAAAGTGCCGATCGTGGACAAGGTGGCAAAGAGGGTCCTGTTAAAGGAGCAGGTGGCGGATTTCCCGCCTCAGCCGGTTATCACAAAGGATAACGTAACGATGCGTATTGATACGGTCGTATTTTTCCAGATCACGGATCCGAAGCTGTTTACCTACGGCGTGGAGAACCCGATCATGGCGATCGAGAACTTGACCGCGACGACGCTGAGAAATATCATCGGCGATCTGGAGCTGGATCAGACGCTGACATCCCGCGAGACGATCAATGCGAAGATGCGCGCGTCCCTGGACATCGCGACAGATCCGTGGGGCATCAAGGTAAACCGTGTCGAGCTGAAAAACATCATTCCTCCGGCGGCGATCCAGGATGCGATGGAGAAGCAGATGAAGGCGGAGCGTGAGCGCCGTGAATCCATCCTGCGTGCGGAAGGTGAGAAGAAATCCACGATCCTTGTGGCAGAAGGTAAGAAGGAATCCGCGATTCTGGAAGCAGAGGCGGAGAAGCAGTCTGCGATCCTGCGCGCAGAGGCGGAAAAAGAGAAGATGATCCGCGAGGCGGAAGGTCAGGCGGAAGCGATCATGAAGGTACAGCAGGCGACTGCGGACGGTCTGCGCTTTATTAAGGAAGCAGGCGCGGACGAGGCGGTTCTGCGTCTGAAAGGGCTGGAGGCATTCGAGAAGGCTGCGGACGGCAAGGCGACCAAGATCATCATTCCGTCCGAGATCCAGAGCATGGCGGGGCTGCTTGCCAGCGCAAGGGAGCTTGTGACAAAAGAATAAAAAATATTTACAAAAAAGTGCTGTGCGCCGTATAATGGCTGTATGGCACTTTTTTATGCGCACACTTTTTTATGACAGGAGGTATGGGGAATCATGGATCTGAAAGGACGTCATTTTTTAAAATTGCTGGATTATACGCCGGAGGAGATCGAATATCTGGTAGACCTTGCGGCTGAACTGAAGCGCCTGAAAAAAGCGGGCGTATTGGTAGATACGCTGCGCGGAAAAAATGTGGCGCTCATTTTTGAAAAGACGAGCACAAGGACGAGAAGCTCTTTTGAGGTGGCGGCGCATGATCTGGGCATGGGGACGACCTATCTGGATCCGTCCTGTTCCCAGATCGGCAAAAAGGAGAGCATCCGCGATTCGGCGCGCGTGCTCGGGAGAATGTACGAGGGGATCGAATACCGGGGCTTTGGGCAGGAGATCGTGGAGGAGCTGGCAAAATATGCCGGTGTGCCGGTATGGAACGGTCTGACCAATGAGTTTCATCCGACGCAGATGCTGGCGGATCTTTTGACGATCAAGGAACATCTGGGAAGGATCAGGGGCGTGAAGCTCGTTTATATGGGCGACGCCCGCTATAATATGGGCAACTCCTATATGGTCGTGTGCGCGAAGATGGGAATGCACTTTACGGCGTGCGCGCCTTCCAGATATTTCCCGGATAAGGCGCTTGTGGAGCAGTGTATGGAGATCGCAAAGGAAAACGGCGGCAGCATTACGCTGACGGAAGACGTGAAGGCAGGCACGAAGGACGCGGACGTGATCTGCACGGACGTCTGGGTTTCCATGGGCGAGCCGGATGCGGTGTGGAGAGAGCGGATCGAGGATCTGATGCCTTATCAGGTCAACCGTTCTGTGATGCAGAATGCGGGGAACGCGATCTTTATGCACTGTCTGCCCGCTTACCACGACCGCAATACGGGAATCGGCAGGGAGATCGGCGAGCGCTTCGGCATTTATGAGATGGAAGTGACGGACGAGGTGTTCGAGTCGGAGGCTTCCGTCGTATTCGATGAGGCGGAAAACCGGATGCACACGATCAAGGCGGTCATGGCGGCGACGCTGGGCTGGAAGCATCCGGAAGAGGCGTAAACGATGCTGGATGAAAAGCGGATAAAAGCGCTGCTGGATGAAAAACAGATAAAAGCGCTGCTGGACGAAAAGCGGGTAAAAGCGCAGCCGGATGAAATGGGAGCGGACTGCCGGGAGATTTCGCAGCCGGGCTTTCGGTTTGACAGGATAGACTGCCGGGAAACGGTGGATTCGACCAATACGCTTGTCCGGATGGCAGCGCGGGCGGGAGCGCCGCAGGGGCTTGTGATCACGGCGGAGGAGCAGACTGCCGGAAGGGGCAGGCGGGGGCGCAGCTGGGCTTCGCCCGCGGGCAGCAACCTCTATTTCAGCGTGCTTCTGCGCCCGGATATGGACGGCGGAAAGGCGCATATGCTGACGCTGCCGATGGCGCTTGCGGTTGCGCAGAGCGTCCGCAGTCTGGGACAGGAGGCGCAGATCAAATGGCCGAACGACGTGGTCCTCGGTGGGAAAAAAATATGCGGCATCCTGACGGAGCTGTATTTTGACGCGTCTCCGTCTGAAACGGCGGGAGGACGCGGCTACTATGTGGTCGTGGGAACGGGCATCAACGTCAATCAGCCGCAGATTGCAGAGGAGCTTTCCTGGCGGGCGACGTCCCTTTTTCTGGAAACGGGGCGGACGCTTGACAGGGAGCGGCTGTTGGCAGAGGTGCTGGAACGCTTTTCCCAGTATTATGAGATTTTTTTAAAAACAGAGGATCTGGGCGGGCTTCAAAAGGAGTATGAGTCCCTTTTGGCAAACCGGGGCAGGCAGGTGGATGTGCTTGACCCGAAAGGCGCATGGAAGGGGACTGCGCTCGGCATCCAAAAGACCGGGGAACTGCTCGTGCGCCGGGAGGACGGCGCGGTGGAAGCGGTTTTTGCCGGGGAAGTATCGGTGAGAGGAATATACGGTTATGTCTGAAACACCCAATCAGGGAGAAAAAATCGTGCTCTGTGCGGCAAACGCCTATGAGCAGAAATATTATTTTAATGAAAAATTCAAAAAGATCCCGCAGTCCGTACAGGATGAACTGCATATTATCAGCGTGCTGTTTACGAAGGAAGTGGGCGGCGTTTTTTCGATCGTGTTCGAGCCGGACGGCACGCTGGCGTTTGAGACGGACGCGGCGGACGACGATCTTTTGTATGATGAAATTTCCAGCGGGCTGCTGATCGCGGAGATCAAAAGAAACCGTCAGGAGCTTTTGGAATCGCTGACGCTGTATTACAGGATTTTTATTCTGGGAGAGGATCTGTCGGCACTTTTGGAGGAAGAAGAACAATGATTCTTGTAATTGACGTAGGAAATACAAATATCACATATGGCGTGTACGAGGGCACAGAGCTTGTGACGACCTTCCGCATGTCTTCCAATATGGAGCGCACTTCGGATGAGTACGGCATCGACATTATGGCGATGCTGCACAATAATGAGATCGACCCGGCAAAGCTTGGCGGCGCGATCATCGCCAGCGTCGTGCCGAAGGTCATGCACGCGCTGACGGGCGCTGTGAAGCGCTATTTAAAGACCGAGCCGCTGATCGTCGGAAACGGCATCCGGACAGGCATTAAGATCACCTCCGAGAATCCCAAGGAGATCGGCCCCGACCGAATCGTAGACGTGGTGGCAGCCTATGAAAAATACGGCGGCCCCGTGCTCGTGTTGGATTTCGGCACGGCGACGACCTATGATCTGGTAACGGAGGATGGATGCTTCGGCGTGGGGATCACTGCGCCGGGAATCCGCATTTCTGCAAAGGCGCTGTGGGAGGATACGGCGCGCCTGCCGGAGGTGGAGATCAAAAAGCCCGCTTCGATCCTTGCGCGGGAGACGATTTCTAGTATGCAGGCGGGGCTTGTTTACGGGCAGATCGGTCAGACCGAATATATCGTCAATCAGGTAAAAAAGGAAACCGGGCTGACGGATCTGAAGGTGGTCGCGACCGGAGGGCTGGGCAGGATCATTTCCGACGAGACGGATGTGATCGACGTTTACGACAGCGCGCTCACGCTGGAAGGACTGCGCATTTTATATGAGAAAAACAGCAGGTAACGCCCGGTATGAGGACTGAGATGAAAAAGCTTACGATCGGGAATGTGGAGCTTCCGAATCAGGTAATCCTTGCGCCGATGGCGGGGGTGAGCGACATTGCGTTCCGGCTTTTGTGCCATGAGCAGGGCGCAGGGCTTGTGTGTTCGGAAATGGTCAGCGCGAAGGCAATTTTATATGGAAATAAAAATACGGAGGAGCTTTTGCAGATCCATCCGGAGGAAGGCGCGGTATCGCTGCAGCTTTTCGGCTCTGATCCGGACATCGTCAGCGAGATGGCAAAGCGCATTGAAGAGCGCCCCTTTGCGGTGCTGGACTTAAATATGGGATGTCCCGTGCCAAAGGTTGTAAATAACGGCGAGGGAAGCGCCCTGATGAAGGATCCGCTTTTGGCGGGAAGGATCGTGGAAAAGACGGCGAAGGCGATCCAAAAGCCGCTGACCGTCAAGATCCGGAAGGGATTTGACGACGATCATGTGAATGCGGTGGAGATGGCGCATATCCTGCAGGAGTCGGGTGCGGCGGCGGTGGCGGTGCACGGCAGGACGCGGGAGCAGTATTATTCCGGGCAGGCGGACTGGGACATTATCGCGCAGGTCAAGGCGGCGGTAAAAATACCGGTGATCGGAAACGGCGACATCACGGACGGCGAAAGCGCGCTGCGGCTTCTAAAAAAAACGGGCTGCGACGGCGTGATGATCGGCAGGGGCGCGCAGGGAAATCCGTGGGTTTTCCGGGAGGTTACAGCGGCGCTGGAAGGAAGGGAAATCCCGCCGCGCCCCACGAGGCAGGAGCTTTACGATATGATCGCGCGCCATGCGCAGCTTGCGGCGCAGTACAAAGGGGAATATATCACGGTGCGCGAGATGCGCAAGCATCTGGCATGGTATACGACGGGGCTTCCCCATGCGGCGGCGCTGCGCAGGCAGATCAACAGCATAGAAACGATGGACGGGCTGCTGGAGGGAATGCACCGGCTGCTTTTGGAGGAATGAATCAGCCGGCGTCTGCATAGACTGATGGCATGAAGGACATCGTTTATTTTATGGCAGAGGAAAGAGAATACGGGGACAGGCGGCAGCGGATTTTGACGGAGCGGTTTGTCTGGCAGGAAAGAAGGGTGGAGTTATATCGGATTCCGCCCTCTTTTTTCCGGGAAAAGGGCGGAGGGATCGACGCCTTTTGGGGGAGGAAGAGGCTGGAACGGCTAAAGGATGAGATCAGCGGCGACGCTTCGGCACAGCTGTGGATAGCGCCGGAGCTGGACCGTTTGTGGAAGGATTTCAGACAGCCTGTGCCGGATGCGCTTCTGGCGGCATATGTGTGGCGGCAGCAGCCTTTCCGGGAAAATCTGATCCTGCTGACCGGAAACGAGGGGCAGCGCTGGCAGGAGGATTTTGTGGAGGAAGTGTTCGGCGGATTAAACGGCCTGTATCTGATCGGGGAGGAAAACGCTTTTTATATGGAAGGACTGGTGGAAAGGATCTATGAGGAAAGCGGGCTTTTGACCGGGTTCGGGGCAGAAATGCCGGAGACGGACGGACGCCGCACGACGGTGGTGGAGCTTCGCAGAAATGCGCGTCCTCCGGTGCGGCAGATGGCTTTTGGATGCCTGTATCTGGATCTGACGTCCGACCCGTCAAAAAAGCGGCTGATTGTCGAAAAAAGAACGGATATTTCCTATATATCCGCCCGCAATTACCTTGACACTGCTTTCAAAGCAAGGTATAATGCGATTTGATCGGTAAAAAACGGACAGGGCGCAGGTGCAGACGAGCCTGCGCCTGAGATTTTTTGGAGGCTAAGAGGGCAAGACCATGGAAAAGAAAAATATCCTTACCTATGAGGGACTTCGTAAATATGAAGATGAACTGCACAACCTGAAGGTTGTGAAGCGTCAGGAAGTGGCGCAGAAGATCAAAGAGGCAAGAGAGCAGGGCGACCTTTCCGAGAACGCAGAGTACGATGCGGCAAAGGACGAACAGCGCGACATTGAGGCGAGGATCGAGGAGCTGGAAAAGATCCTGAAAAACGCCGAGGTCGTTGTAGAGGACGAGGTGGATTTAGACCGCATCAATATCGGATGTAAGGTAAAGATCCTGGATCTGGAATATGACGAAGAGCTGGACTACAAGATCGTAGGTTCTACAGAGGCAAACAGCTTAAAGGGCAAGATCTCCAACGAGTCTCCCGTAGGCAAGGCGCTGATGGGCGCAAGGATCGGCGATGTTGTGGAGGTTGAGACACAGGACGGCGTGATCAGATACAAGGTACTGGAGATCGAGCGGTCCAACTAAGGAAGAGCCGGAAGCGGAAAGCGGTACGTTAAGGCGGGCAGCTGCCTGGCAGGAAGCAGGACGCGCGGCAAAGGAAAAGGAGCGAAAAAAGTGGCAGACGCACAGAACAAGAACACAAAGGATCAGCAGCAGGATCTGAATCAGATTTTAAAGGTAAGAAGGGAAAAGCTGGCGGCTCTGCAGGAGGCAGGCAAAGACCCTTTCGTACATGTAAAATATGACGTGACCGCGCACAGCGCAGACGTGCGTGAGAAATTTGAGGAGCTGGAAGGAAAGACCGTCAGCATTGCGGGCAGGATCATGTTCAAGCGCGTGATGGGTAAGGCGTCTTTCTGCAACATTCAGGATTTAAAGGGCAGCATTCAGGTTTATGTGGCAAGGGACAGCATCGGCGAGGAGCCCTATGCGGATTTCAAAAAATATGACGTGGGCGACATTGTCGGCGTAAAGGGTGAGGTGTTTACCACAAAGACAGGCGAGATCTCCGTCCATGCGGCTGAGGTGGTACTGCTTTCCAAGAGCCTGCAGGTGCTTCCGGAGAAGTATCACGGCCTGACCAATACGGATCTTCGTTACCGTCAGCGTTATGTGGATCTGATCATGAATCAGGACGTAAAGGATACGTTCATCAAGCGTTCCCGCATCATCAGCGCCGTCCGCCGCTATCTGGACGGACAGGGCTTTATGGAGGTGGAGACGCCGATGCTCGTTGCAAATGCGGGCGGCGCTGCGGCGCGTCCCTTTGAAACCCATTACAATGCGCTGGATGAGGATGTAAAGCTGCGCATTTCCTTGGAGCTTTATCTGAAGCGCCTGATCGTAGGCGGCATGGAGCGCGTTTACGAGATCGGCCGCGTATTCCGCAACGAGGGCGTGGATACGAGACACAATCCCGAGTTTACGCTGATGGAGCTTTATCAGGCATACACAGATTATCACGGCATGATGGATCTGTCCGAGAATCTGTACCGTTTTGTGGCGCAGGAGGTGCTTGGCACGACAGAGATCACTTACGGCGAGCATACGATCGATCTGGGCAAGCCGTTCGAGCGCATTACCATGCTGGATGCGGTTAAAAAATATGCGGGCGTGGATTTCAACGAGATCCATTCCGACGAAGAGGCAAAAGCGATCGCGAAGGAGCATCATATCGAGTTTGAGGACCGCCACAAAAAGGGCGACATCTTAAGCCTGTTCTTTGAGGAATACGCAGAACCCCATATGATCCAGCCTACCTTTGTTATGGACCATCCGGTGGAGATTTCCCCGCTGACAAAGAGAAAGCCCGAGGATCCCGACTATGTAGAGCGTTTTGAGCTGTTTATGAACGGCTGGGAGATGGCGAACGCCTACTCCGAATTAAACGATCCGATCGACCAGCGCGCGCGCTTCAAGGCACAGGAGGAGCTGCTTTCCCAGGGCGATGAAGAGGCGAACACGACGGACGAGGATTTCATGAACGCATTGGAGATCGGCATGCCTCCGACGGGCGGTATCGGCTTTGGCATCGACCGTATGGTAATGCTTTTGACCAATTCCCCCGCGATCAGGGACGTGCTGCTGTTCCCGACAATGAAGTCGCAGGGAGCTGCTAAGAACGAAGCTAACAATGCTGCACAGACAACTCCAGTAGCTGCAAAAGTAGTTGTTCCAGTAGAAGAAACAGCTGCACCAGCGAAGGTTGAGATCGATTTCTCTAATGTAGAAGTAGAACCATTATTCGAAGATATGGTTGATTTCGATACATTCAGTAAGTCAGATTTCCGTGCTGTAAAGGTTAAAGAATGTGAAGCAGTTCCAAAATCTAAAAAGCTTCTGAAGTTCGTATTAGACGACGGAAGTGGCGTGGATCGTGTGATTTTAAGCGGAATTCACGATTATTACGAGCCAGAATTCTTAGTAGGAAAGACATTGCTTGCAATCACAAACCTTCCACCAC
>URRW01000037.1 GCA_900550285.1 uncultured Lachnospiraceae bacterium | reverse complement strand
AAATAAACGTCCCGATCGTCTCCTGTCTGGCGGTGATCGTCTTTAACGCCAGCATGATTCTGGACAGCTCGCCCCCGCTGGCAATGGACGCCAGCGGCTTTACCGGCTCGCCCGGATTGGTGGAGATCAGGAAAACGGCGTCGTCCATGCCGTCCGGACCACATTCCTCCTTCTGCGTTAAGGAAACCTCAAACTCCACATGCAAAAAATTCATGTCCTGCAGCGCCGCCTGCATATCGGCGGTAAATGCCTGCGCCGTCTTTTTCCGCAGCGCTCCAAGCTTCTGCGCCAGACCGGAAAGATTCTCCTGCGCCTGAAACAGCGCTTCCCGCCTTGCCGCCAGCCATTCGTCCTGATGGTTCAGCCGGTCCAGCTCCTCCTGTCTCTTTTTTGCATAAAGGAGCACCTCCGAAATGCTCCTTCCGTATTTATCCTTCAGCCGGTTTACCGTATCCAGCCTCTGCTCCGCCGCCCGGAACATCTCTTCGTCAAATTCCAGATCGGAAAGATAGTCCGAAACCGTCCGGTTAAAATCATTTAAAAGCCCGTCCACCTCCGAAAGCTGACGGTAGATCTCCTCTAAATTCTCATCATAGGAAACGATGCCGGAAAGCTCCCGGAGCGCGCGTCCTGCCGCCTCTCCCGCGCTCTCTGCGCTCTCATATCCGGTCAGCGCATGGACGAGGTTCAGCGTTTCTGCGATTCTGCGGCCGTTTACCATTTTCCGGTAATCCTTTTCCAGCTGCTCGTCCTCGCCCTCCGTAAGCGCTGCGTCCGTGATCTCTTCCAGCTCAAATTCTGCCAGAGAGATTTCCCGCTTTCTTGCCGCCTCATCCAGACCGTTTTCTAAAATTTCCTTCGCGATGGCATTTTTTTCCTGCCACGCCTTATGATAAGCGGCTTTTGCCTCTGCCAGCTGCTCTCCCGCGTAGCCGTCCAAAATTTCCAGATGCCTCCTCGTCTGCAGGAGCACCTGACTGTCATGCTGTCCGTGGATGTCGATCAAAAGCCCCGCCAGCTCTTTTAGCACCCGCGCGTTTACGGTTTCCCCGTTGATGCGGCAGATGCTCCTTGTTGGCATGACCCGGCGCTGGAGGATCACCTGATCATCCTCAACGGGGATGTCCAACTCCAAAAGCTTTTGCCGCACTGCGTCCGTCACTTCAAAATTCAGTTCGATCAGGGCGTACTCCGCGCCCGTCCTGATCATGTCCCGATCCGCCTTCTGTCCCAGCGCAAGCGCCACCGAGCCCAGAATCACAGATTTTCCCGCACCGGTTTCGCCGGTCAGGATATTCAATCCCTGTCCGAAAAAAACTTCCGTTTCTTCGATCAAAGCCAGATTTTTCACATGCAGGCTTACTAACAATCTTTTACTCCTTTTCCCTTTTGCTAATCAGCTCCCTGATTTTTTCCATCAGGATCTTCGTATCCTCTGCGGAACGCACCGCGATCATGATCGTATCGTCGCCGGCGATGCAGCCGACCACCTCCCCGAAATGGATCGCGTCCAGCGCCGCCGCCACCGCCATCGCCATTCCCGCGACCGTGCGCATCACAAGGATATTCTGCGCCATATCCATGGAAACAAAACCGTCCCGGAGCACACGGATATATTTGTTGTCCGACAAAAGCTCGTGCTCCTGCTTTAAGATTACATATTTCTGTCTGCCGTTTCCCGCCGGGAGCTTGGACAGATTCATCTGCCTGATGTCCCTGGAAATCGTCGCCTGCGTCACGGAAAAGCCCGCCTCTTTCAGCTTTTCGGCAAGCTCCTCCTGCGTTTCTATCTCATAGCGCGATACCAGTTCCGCTATTTTCTGATGTCTGTTCTGCTTCATTCCATTGCTCCTCTTTACGGCGCTTATTCGCTCAGCTTCCGGTGCAGGACGTCCAAAAAACACGCCTCGCTGATCTTGATGACCGAAGCTGTCTGCGTGCTCCTTGTTACCCGCACCTCATCTTTTGCGCCCAGTTCAATATTCCTGCTGCCGTCAAAGCACGCCTCGATCCCGGTTTCCTCCATCCCTGCCTTGCCGATGATCCGGATGGAGATTTCGTCCTCCGCCCGCAGGATCACGCTTCTTGTCTGCAGCGTATGGGGGCATACCGGCGTCAGTACGATCAGCTGCGCCCCCGGCTCCACGATCGGCCCGCCCGCCGACATGTTATAGCCGGTCGAGCCCGTGGGCGTCGCGATGATGATGCCGTCTGCATGGTATTCCTTTAACAGCTTGCCGTTTACATAGATCTGGAAATACAGCATCCGCAGATGCCCGCAGCGTGTGATCGTAATATCGTTTAACGCGCAGTTTTCCTCCTGCCGCACGCCCTCCCGCAGCACCGCGCCGCTTAGCATCATCCGCTCTTCCACGCAAAACCTGCCGTCCAGAAGCCTGTTAAGCGCCTCTTCCAGATTTGCCGGTTCCACCTCCGTCAGAAAGCCCAGCGTCCCGATATTGATGCCAAGCATCGGGATCCCGCTGCCGACCGTATCCCTTGCCGCCCGCAGAAGCGTCCCGTCGCCGCCCAGCACGAGGATCGCGTCGGTACGTCCCGCTTCTTTTAAAAGAAGCGCATCCCATGCCGTTTTCGGCATTTCGTCCGCGCAGACGATACAGGACGCGCCGTTTTCTTCCAGATAGCGCCGCACCCTCCCGGTCAGCTCAAGCGCCGGATCCTTCGGCTTATTCGTAATAATGATAAAATGTTTCATCCGCCTACTCCTGAAGCTCTCCGTGGGAGCCTTCCACGGTCTGTGCGATCAGAAGCCTTCTCTCTTCCTGCCCGGAAATGCCGGATTTTTCCTCCTGCACCCTTTTCAGAAGAGCCTCCGCCTCCTGCTCCGTTTCCGGAACGGCTCCGCCGTCTTTTTTCTGCAGAAAGATCAGATATTCGATATTCCCTTCCGGCCCCTTGATCGGCGACCAGGTCAGCCCCAGCACCTCAAACTGCAGAAGATCCGCAAAATCCATGACCTTTGCGATTACTTCCCGGTGCACGCTCTTTTCCCGCACGACGCCCTTTTTGCCGACCTTCTCCCTGCCCGCCTCAAACTGCGGCTTGATCAGGCACACCATCTGGCCGCCCGTTTTTAAAAGCCGCCGCGCCGGAAGCAGGATCTTTGTCAGGGAAATAAAAGAAACGTCCACGGAAGCAAAGTCTAAGTCGTCTGCGATCTGCTCCCGCGTCAGGTAGCGGAAATTCGTCTTTTCCATGCAGACAACCCGCTCGTCCTGCCGAAGCTTCCACGCAAGCTGCCCGTGCCCTACGTCCACCGAATACACCTTCTGCGCGCCGTTTTGCAGCATGCAGTCCGTAAAGCCGCCGGTGGAAGCACCGATGTCCATGCACACCTTGTCCGTCAGGACGATCGGGAAATTTGCCATCGCCTTTTCCAGTTTCAGGCCGCCCCGGCTGACATATTTTAAGGAGCTTCCCTTTACCGTGATCTGAACCTTTGTCTCGTCAAACATCGCACCCGCCTTGTCCTCCCTCTGTCCCTGGACAAACACCTCGCCCGCCATGATGACCGCCTTTGCCTTCTCTCTGGACTCTGCCAGCCCCTGCTTTACGAGCAGGACGTCCAACCGTTCCTTCATCTGTGCTGTAACAACCTCTCTATTTTTTCCACAATCTTTGCCGCGCTGATGCCGATCTCATCCTTTAAAATGTCCACGTTCCCGTGCTCCACATATTCGTCCGGGATCGTTACGGGAAGAACCTCTGCAGGAAGCTTCTCCTGATTGACAAGCGTGACCACCTTTTCAGACAGCCCGCCGCTTGCCACGTTTTCCTCCATCGGGACGATCAGCCCATGGTTCTGCGCCAGATAACGGATCATCTCTTCGTCGATGGGCTTTGCAAAACGCGCGTTTACAAGCGTGCAGGAAATTCCCTTTTCCTTTAATGCCTCCCGCACCTCAATCGCCGTCTTTACCATGCTGCCGATGGCAAACAGGGCGATGCCGCTTTCTTCAAAGATCATTTCGCTCTTTCCCATCCGGATCTCCGCCCTGTGCTCTGCCAGGCCGTCGAAGGCTTCCCCTCTCGGATAGCGGATCGCGATCGGCCCCTGATAAGCATAGGCAAATTTCATCATATCGGAAAGCTCCCATTTATTCTTGGGCGCCATGATGTGCATATTCGGGATCGACGAAAGATAGGACAGGTCAAAAATGCCCTGATGGGTTTCCCCGTCGCTGCCTACAAGCCCCGCCCTGTCGATCGCAAAGATCACGGGCACGTTCTGTAAGCACACGTCGTGCAGGATCTGGTCGTACGCCCTCTGCAAAAAGGAGGAATAGATCGCCACCACCGGATGCAGCCCGCCGACCGCCAGCCCCGCCGCAAAGGTCACCGCGTGCTCCTCTGCGATGCCCACGTCAAAAAAACGTTCCGGATAGGCGCTTTTAAACCGCTTTAATCCCGTGCCGTCCGGCATCGCCGCCGTGATCGCCGCCACATCCTCATGCCGCGCCGCCAGCTTGACCATGACCGTCGAAAAAATATCCGTATAGTTCGCCTTTGTCTTTTTCTTTAACGGAACGCCCGTCGCCACGTCAAAGGGCTCCGCCCCGTGGAAACGCGCCGGATGCTTCTCCGCCGGTCCGTAGCCCTTGCCCTTCTGGGTCAGCACATGGATCAGGACGCAGTTTTTGCGCCGCTTGGCTTCCTTAATGACCCGTACGAGCCCGTTTACGTCGTGCCCGTCCACCGGCCCCAGATAGGTGATCCCCATGTCCTCAAACCACATGCCCGGAATCACCAGCTGCTTTAGGCTGTTTTTTACCCGGCGCACGCCGGTTACGACGCCGTCCCCGTAGCGGGTGCTGCGGATGCCGTCGTAAATATTATCCTTAATGTCCAGATAGGTATTGGACGTGCGGATATTGTTCAGATATTTTGATACGCCGCCCACGTTTTCCGAAATGGACATGTTGTTGTCGTTTAAAATGATGATGAAATTCGTATCCATCCGCGCCGCGTTGTTGAGCGCCTCATACGCCATGCCGCCCGTCAGCGCGCCGTCCCCGATGACCGAGATCACGGTGTTGTCCTTTCCCTGAATGTCCCGCGCCCGCACAAGCCCTAAACCCGCCGAGATCGAGGTGGAGGAATGTCCCGTGTCAAAGCTGTCGCAGTCGCTCTCCTTGCGTTTTGGAAAGCCGCTCATCCCGCCGTATTTGCGCAGCTGGTCAAAGCCCTCTCTGCGCCCGGTCAGAAGCTTGTGGGTATAGGACTGGTGTCCCACATCCCACACGATCTTGTCCTCCGGCAGATCCAGCGCCAGATGCATCGCCATCGTCAGCTCCACTGCGCCCAGATTAGAGCCCAGATGCCCGCCCGTGGTGCTGATCTTTTCGATCAGAAACTGACGGATCTCCTCCGCCAGCTTCGGATAATCCTTCGGATTTATTTTTTTAATATCATTTGTCTGTTGTATCTGTTCCAGAAGCATGCAAAGCCTCCTTCTATTTTTCCCTGTTGATCAGTGTCGTGACAAGCTCCTCCAAAAACAGGTTCCGCTCCGGAAATGCGCGCAAAATCCCAAGCGCCTCTTCCGACAATGCCTTCACATCCTGACGGGATTGTTCCAGCCCGTTTAAGCTCACATACGTTGCCTTATGGTTTTTCTCGTCGCTGCCCGTCGGCTTTCCCAGCACTTCCAGAGAGCTTGTCACATCCAGAATATCGTCCTGAATCTGGAAGGCGATCCCGATATTTTCCGCCGCCTGCTCCAGCTTTGCCGTATCCTCGTCAGACGCTCCCGCCAGCACCGCCCCGATCATAAATGCCGCCTCGATCAGCGCCGCCGTTTTGTTCTTATGGATGTACCATAAAAGCTCCTTTGTTGCCTGCTCCTTCGGAAGGCTTTCGCTGCAGATGTCGGCACACTGACCGCCGATCATCCCGAAGATCCCCGCCTTTTTAGAGAGAATCTGCATTGCCCGCGCCACGGCGCGGAAGGCTGCCGCCTGTCTGTCCTCCGGCATTTTTTCCACAAGGTCAAAGGACTGCGCCGCCGTTTCAAAGGCATAATTTAAAAGCGCGTCCCCCGCCAGCACCGCCATGCCTTCCCCGTATACCGTCCATGTCGTCTTTCTTCCTCTTCTGTACTCGTCGTTGTCCATGGACGGAAGGTCGTCATGCACGAGGGAATAATTGTGGATCATTTCCAGCGCCGCCATAAACGGCTCTGCAAGCGTCCCTTCTCCGCTGCACAGCCGGAAGCTCTCCGCCATCAATATCGGGCGCAGCCGCTTCCCGCCCGCCAGGGCGCTGTAGTTCATCGCCCCTATCACCTGTTTCTGAAAGCCCTCTTCCTTTGGCAGATACCGTTTCAGCACCTCTTCCGCCTCTGCGGTACGCTGCGCCAGTTCCTCCTTAAAATTCATCCAGCTTTCCCTCCCCGTTCAAAACCAGAACCTTTTTTTCCACCTTGTCGATGCTTTCATTGCAATATTTCAAAAGCTCCATGCCCTTCTGATACACGGCAAAGGACTCCTCGAGGGAAATCCCCTCATCCTCCAGCGTCCTCGTGACCTCTTCCAGACGGGCAAACGCCTCTTCCAGCGTCAGCTCCCTGTTGACTGCTTCCATTGTTCCTTCTCCTTCACTTCTGCGATGATCCTGCCGTTTTTGACATGAATCGTCAAAAGCTCGCCCGGCTGCACGCGGTTTACGTCCGTCACCGTCCTGCCTGCCCTGTCCGCCACATGGGAAAAGCCCTGATTCAGCTTTTCCAGCGGTGAAAGCCCTTTTAGCTTTTCCACATACAAAGAGAGCGTATGCCGGTTTTTTTGAAGCCTCCGCTCCATCCTGTCCTGCAGCCTCTCTTCCGTCTGGCACAGCCAGTTTCTTTTTTCCCGGATCTGTCCCATGGGGCTTAAATACCGCAGGCGCGTCCGGCTGTTCTGCAGCTGCATCCGCACAGCGGCGATCTTCTGTTTCATCCTGCGCGTAAGCCCTGCCTCCGCCTCCTTTAGCTGCGCTTCCACAAGGGCTGCGTCATAGACGGCAAGCTCTGCCCCCGCAGAGGGCGTAGGCGCGCGCAGATCCGCCACATAGTCGGCGATCGTCGTATCCGTCTCATGCCCCACCGCCGAAATGACCGGCACGCTGCAGTCAAAAATCGCCTGCGCCACGATTTCTTCATTAAACGCCCACAGATCCTCGATCGAACCGCCGCCTCTTCCGACGATCATCACGTCCACGCCCGCCTGTTCCAGCGCGCGGATCCCGTTGACGATGCTCTGCGGCGCCTGATCGCCCTGCACGATGGCAGGATAAAGGATGATCTGGACATAAGGGTTGCGCCGTCTTGCGATATTGATGATGTCGCGCACCGCCGCCCCCGTCGGGGCGGTCACGACGCCGAGGCGCCTCACAAACTTCGGGATCTGCCGTTTGTATTCCAAAGAAAACAGTCCCCTGTCCTCCAGCTCCCGTTTGAGCTGTTCAAAGCGCTCGTACAAAAGCCCCGCCCCGTCCAGGATGATCTCCCTTGCATAGAGCTGATATTTGCCGTCCCGCTCATAGACGTCCACCGTCCCGGCGACGACTACCTGCTGCCCTTCCCGCATATGAAATTTCAGTCCGCTCCGGTTGCCGGCAAACATCACGCATGCGATCGCACCTTTTTCATCCTTCAGGGTAAAATAAATATGCCCTGAAGAATGGTACTTGCAGTTGCTCACTTCGCCTTTCACCAGAATGGACTGGAGTAAAAAATCCTGGGTAAACATATTCTTGATATAAGAGTTTACCTGGGCTACCGTATAGACATTTTTCATGCGAATTTTGCCAGAATGCCGTTTACGAAACCGGCGGAGCTGTCCTGACCGAATTTCTTTGCCAGCTCCACCGCCTCGTTGATGGCAACGCCTGTCGGCACGCTTTCGTCAAACTTGATCTCATAGACTGCCAGACGGATGATCGCAAGCTCAACCTTGCCCATCCGCTGCGTATCCCAGCCCTTTGCCGTCTCATTGATCAGACGGTCGATCTCCGGCAGCCGTTCTGCGATCTTCTCATATTTGGACCGGATATAATTCTGATCCTTTTCGGAAATCTCCGTCTCCGCTTCCTCAAAAAAAAGGGTGCACTGCTCTTCCATGTCGGACTTCCGGTTAAATTCCACACGGAACAGCAGCATAAAAATCTGTTCCCTCTGCTCTGTTCTGTTCATCTGCTCTCCTACCTGTATTTCTCAGTGCTTCGCCGTGTTCATATTGACGCCCGCAATGCGGATGTCCACATCCGTCACGTTTAAGCCCGTCATATTCTCGATCGCATTTTTTACGCGCTCCTGCACCTTCTGGCAGGTCGCGGGGATATTGTATCCGTACTCAAGCAAAACTGCCAGCCCAACCTTTACGTCGGAGCCAAACACCTCTACCTTAACGCCCTTTGTCAGGCTCTTTACGCCCACCTTGCTCATTACCTCGTTGGTGATGTTGCCGGCCATGGAAGAAACGCCTTCCACCTCCGTAGCGGCTAAGGACGCAATGATCGCAACCACTTCATCCGCAATCTGCACGGTGCCGATATTCTCATCCTCCTGCAGTACATAGGTATTCTTTTTGGTTTCCTTCTCCATAATGGCGCCTCCTTTATGCTTATCCAAGCTTTCTTATCCACTGAGGGTATTATAACAAAATCTGTCTGTTTTGCATAGGTTTATTTTCCGCCTGCGCTGCTGCCGTCCGTCAGTTTTTCCCGAATTCCGAAAGGACCAGACCCTTATTGCGGTCCAATACCATGCCGACGCTCCATGCGTTGACAAACAAAAGCAGCGGGTTTCCTTTGAGATCCTTGATCTTTTTCATGTCGGAGGTTCCCACGATCTTTGTCAGATCCACCTCTTCCTTATTCTCGATCCAGCGGATGTGCTCGTAAGGAAGCGGCTCCAGCTTGATCTCCACGTTGTATTCGCTTTCCAGACGGAATTTCAACACGTCAAACTGCAAAACGCCCACAACGCCCACGATGATCTCCTCCATACCGGTATTGAACTCCTGGAAGATCTGGATCGCGCCCTCCTGGGCGATCTGGTTGATGCCCTTTACAAACTGCTTGCGCTTCATCGTATCCATCTGGCGCACTCTCGCGAAATGCTCCGGCGCAAAGGTCGGGATCCCCTCATACTGGAACTGCTCCTTGGGCATGCACAGCGTATCGCCGATGGAAAAAATGCCCGGGTCGAACACGCCGATGATGTCTCCCGCATACGCCTCCGTCAGGATCTTTCTGTCGTTTGCCATGATCTGCTGGGGCTGTGAAAGGCGCATCACGCGCTGGCTCTGGATGTGCTTTACGTCCATATCCGATTCAAATTTGCCCGAACAGATGCGCATGAACGCGATCCTGTCGCGGTGCGCCTTGTTCATGTTCGCCTGGATCTTGAACACGAAGGCGCTGAACGCATGCTCCGTCGGGTCGATCAGCCCGACGTCCGCGCGGCGCGGCAGGGGCGTCGTCGTCATCTGTAAAAAGTGCTGCAAAAAGTCCTCCACGCCGAAGTTTGTCAGCGCAGACCCGAAAAATACCGGCGTCAGCTCGCCCGCCTGCACCTGTTCCAGATCAAATTCCGCGCTCGCCCCGTCCAAAAGCTCGATCTCCTCCATCAGCTTTTCTTTCAGGTTCTCGCCCACAAAGCCGGTCAGCTTGTCCAGCTCGTCCACCGGGATCTCCGTCGCCTCGCCCTCCTTCGTTCCTTTTTCCGTGTCGGAATAGGTGATCACGCAGCGTTTTTCCCTGTCGTATACGCCCTTGAAGCTCTTTCCGGAGCCGATCGGCCAGTTCATCGGGCAGGTGGCGATGCCCAGTTCCTTTTCGATGTCGTCCAAAAGGTCGAAGGTGTCGTTGGCGTCCCTGTCCATCTTGTTGATAAACGTAAAGATCGGGATCTTTCTCATCACGCACACCTTAAACAGCTTGCGCGTCTGCGCCTCAACGCCCTTGCTCGCGTCGATGACCATGACCGCGGAATCCGCCGCCATCAGCGTCCGGTAAGTGTCCTCCGAGAAATCCTGATGTCCCGGCGTGTCCAGAATGTTGATGCAGTAGCCGTCGTATTCAAACTGAAGAACGGAAGAAGTGACTGAAATACCTCTCTGTTTTTCAATTTCCATCCAGTCCGACACCGCGTGGCGCGCCGTCGCTTTTCCCTTTACGGAACCCGCCAGATTGATCGCGCCGCCGTACAGCAGGAATTTCTCCGTCAGCGTCGTCTTACCCGCGTCGGGGTGGGAAATGATCGCAAATGTCCTTCTTCTGTTAATTTCTTCTTTCAGATTGCCCAAAATAAATCTCCTCCGGTAAAAATGGTATTTCTTATGCGGTAAAAACAGTATTTCTTGTGTGATGCCCCCGCCTTTTACGGCAGCATGGATTTTCCTTCAAATTCCGGCGCGATCCCGAACCAGTCAAGCACGGTCGCCCCGATGTCCGCAAAGGTTTTGCGGGTTCCCAGATTGCCGGGCACAACGGACGGGCCTGCCATCAGAAACGGCGTGTATTCCCTCGTGTGATCCGTCGTTTTGGTATAAGAAGGGTCGCAGCCGTGATCCGCCGTGATCATCAGCACGTCGTCCTCTTTTAAAAGCGCCAGCATCTCCGGCAGCTTTTTATCAAAATAAGTCAGCGCCCTTGCGTATCCGTCCACGTCCCTGCGGTGCCCGTAAAGCATGTCGTAATCCACCAGATTGACAAAGCAGAGCCCGTCAAAGTCTTTTTTCATATATTCGATCGTCTTTGCGATGCCGTCCTCATTGCCGGAAGTCGTCACATATTCCGTGATCGACTTGCCCGCAAAAATATCGCGGATCTTGCCGACGCCGATCACGTCCTTTCCGGCATCCTTCAGCTGATCCAGCATCGTCACCGACGGCGGAAGCAGCGAATAATCGTGCCGTCTGGGCGTCCTCGTATAATTGCCGCTCTCTCCCGTAAACGGGCGCGCGATTACCCTGCCGACGCCGTGCTCGCCCTGCAGCTGTTCCCGGGCGATCTCGCAGCAGCGGTACAGCTCCTCCACCGGAACTACGTCCTCGTGCGCCGCGATCTGGAACACGCTGTCCGCCGAAGTATAGACGATCAGCTTTCCGGTGCGCACATGCTCGTCGCCGTAATCCCGTATCACGTCCGTGCCGGAATAGGGCTTGTTGCACAAAACGCCCCTGCCCGTCGCCTCGCTGAACCGGTCCAGCACCTCCTGCGGAAAACCATCCGGATAAGTCGGCATCGGCTTTTCGGAACAGATGCCCGCGATCTCCCAGTGCCCGGTCGTCGTATCCTTTCCCTTGGAGGCTTCCGCCATCCGCGCGATCCTGCCGGACAACTCTGCGCCCGGTTCATGCCAGTCGATCCCGTCTAACCGAAACAAGCCCAAAGACGCCATATTTTTTACATCGAAATAAGGGCTGGAGGCAGCCGCCTTTAAGGTATTTGTTCCCGCATCCCCATAGGAAGCCGCATCCGGCATCGCGCCTACGCCCACACTGTCCAGTACGATCAAAAATACTCTCTTCATTGCGTATCTCCTTTCATAGCGATTCAGTTGCTTCATTTATATAATGTACATTTCCTGTCGTCTCAGTACAATCAGAACTAGTGTAACACACTTTTTCCCGTTTCGCACGCATTTCTTTTTTGCGTCTGCCGGTCCCTGCCCTGCAAAAGCGTCTGCCGGGAGGACTGCGCTGTGCAGGGGCTCCCGGACAGGGACACATGCCGCCGCAGGACGCCGTCTTTTAGGATCACTGCCCCGCCAGCGGATTGATCACGATATTTTCAGCCGGAACCCCGGTCTTTCTTGCCACCACGTCCTCGATCTGGGCGCACTGCGCGTCCGTCAGCGCCGAAATCCCCACGACCACATCCGCCGAATCCTCCGTCACCGTCACGACCGCGTCCGCAAACCCCTTGGATTCCAGCAGGATTTCCGCCGCCGTCTCCCGCTCTGCAACGTCTGTCAGCTCGATCATATTGTCCACCGCCTCCTGCTTCTGGCTCTCCGCGATGTTTGCATTATTGATGATCTCCAAAAGCGTCTCCTTATTTTTCGCACGGGTCTGCTCCTTTAACAGCCGCGCCCCCGACAGGCTGTTTAACCCCTCCGAATTGGTAAAAACCGCCTCGCCCGGAATCTCCCCGTCCGGCACTTCTGCTTCCTGTGCCGACGCTTCTGCGCCTGCCTCCGCCGCCTCTTCGTCGATATAATCGGTCACGATCGACACGTCTGCGCTGTCCGCCGCCTGCATATCGGCGTCCAGATAATTTTCGGCGGCAAGCCCCTCCGTATCCGAATCAAGGCTCGGGATGTCCGCCGCCAGATCCTCGTCCGACAACTCCAAAAGCGCCTCCATATCCCCGTCTGTATTTTCTGCCCCAGCGCTTACAAGCTCCTCTTCCCCGATCTGTGTCCCGGCAAAATTCAGATACCCTGCGACCGCTATCATAATAGCCAGCGCCGTGATCATGACCTGATTGCGTTTGAACATGTTTTTCAATTTCTGCTCCCTTCTGCTTCCCCGTTAAAATTTGACAATGGCTCCCTCCCCGGATCCGGATTTTTTTGCCTTCCGTCTTGCGTCCCCGCCAGCGAAGCGCCTGCCAGACGCCGCCCCGCAGCGGGCGACTGGCGAGCGAAGGGGAATTTGCAAATGCTGCAGGGCAGTCCGGCATTCGTGTCCGGGACTTGTTTGAGCACGGCGCTGCCGTGCGAGTTTGACCGGACACGATGCGTCCCGGACAGCCCTACGGCATTTGTTTCAAATTCCCTGTGAGCGAAACCGGAGCCCGCTGCGGGGCGGCGTCTGGCAGGCGCTTCGCTGGCGGGGACTAAAGACCGATCCGGCAACGATCATTCCGGATCCGGGGATGCCATCTTTGCTACTTTAATTTTATGAGCCTCGATGCCAAATAATGCCTCGATCACATCCGTAATGTTCTTCTGTACGGCGCGGGATCCGCCGCCCTGCGCAAGGACGGTCACGCCCTCCACCTTTGCGGCAAGCGTCTTCGAGACATAAGGCGACTGCGTCCCGTCTCGCCCGGTCACATAGACCGTGCTTTCCTGCGCCTCCTTCGTTACCGCGCTCCTTGCACCGCCTGCCCCGTCGTTCTCACTCGTCTGGGAAATGCTGCCCGAGGGCACATCCTTTTCCACCACCTGCTCCTCCGAGGAAGAATAGGTGATCATCACCTTTACCTTTCCTGCACCGTCCATGCAGGACAAAAACTGTTCCAGCCGCCGCTCCAATCCGCCTGCAGCGCTTTCTTCCTCCTGCCGCTCCCCGTCCTCTGATACGTCCGACAGCGCTGCCTCCTGCGAAGGCTCCTTCTTCCCGCCGTCTGCCGGAATTGCCGCCACCATCAAAAGCACCCCCGACAGCGCCAGCACGATCATGTTTTCCTTCGTCATCCGCGCCCTGCACCATTCGTAAGCCCTACTCAATCTCAACCACCTCCACCGCCGTCTCCTGCATGGAAAGCGCCTCCGCAAATGACGCCGACAGATCTGTGCGGACGCTTCCTTTCAAAGCGTTCCCGCCTGCCGAAACGGACGCTTCCCCCGTTTTTTGATCCCCGATGGCGACCCGCTTTACCGGCTCGATCTTTACCGGACGTCCTGCCCCTTCCCTTTTGACCTCGATCACCACGACGCCGTCCTCCCTCAGACGCACGTCCGCCACCTCCACCGACGCTGCTGCCGCAGCCGTCTCCACCTTTTGTTCCACCGACCGAAGGATCCCGCTTTTGACCGCATCCTCCCCCGTTTCCTCCAGCATGGAAAGCCTTCCCGAAAACATCTCGTTTTCCTCCTCCATCCGCTCAAAAGCGCCCCAAAACTGCCCTGCCGCGTCATTTTTCCCAATGGAAAGGATCGGAAGCGCAAGCTGCGACAAAACGATCAGGCTTACCATCAGTTTCCCGTATTTTTCATATTTTTTTGCGGGCAGAAAATGCATGAGCATCTGCGCCGCCAGCAGGAACACCGCCGTATCCTTTAAAAGCTGCAGAAAATTTTCCATTTTCATCCCCACTTCAAAGCACCGTTACGCTAGCTTCCCCGCACCAGACAGATCACAACCGCTATCAGGATCAGAAAGCACGCCGCCCCGGACGCCGCCAGCCTGAGCGTCAAAAATACGGCGTCCGCCGTGCGCTCGATGCAGCCCACAAGCCTTTTGTCCGCCACGATCCCCACAAGCGCCCCCGCCGCCTTTAACAAAACGCCGTATGCAAACAGCTTGAAAAACGGGACCGCCAAAAGCGCTGCCAGCAAAAGCACCGCAAACAGCCCGATGCCGTTTTTTACCAGCACCGCCGAGCCGATCAAAACCTGCGTCGTCCCCTCCGCCAGATCCCCCAGCGCCGGGATCGCAGAAACCGCTTTCTGCGCCGCCGTCCGCTTCAGGCCGTCCAGCGCCGGAGCGACCATCGACTGCAAAACGCCCAGCCCCGTCACCGCCCCGAGGCAGAACTTTGCCGCAGCCCGAAGCCCCTTTTCCAGAAGCGCGGAAAGAAGCGACAGCCGCCCCTCCTCCCACACGCCGTTCATCAAAAGAAGCAGCATGAACACCGGAAGAAGCGGCAGGCAGATTTTCAAAAGGAACGTCTCCACCAGAAAAATCAAAAGAAGCGCCAGCTCATAATATCCTGCCGCCGTGACGCTCCCTGCCGCCGGGCCAAGGGACAGACACAGCGCCGGAAGCGTCAGCTTTGAAACCCCCGTCATTGCCGTCAGGCTGTGCCGCGCCAGCTCATATCCCGCCGAAAAGATTTTTAAAAGTACCGTCATCAAAAGCAGATAAAAAATGTAGTGGGCGATCTGCGCCGTCTGATGATTTTCAAAGCTTGTCATAAAAACCGACACAAGGACGGACAAAAGCCCCAGAACAAGAAGGGAAGCAAAAAGCCCCCGAAGCCCCCCGATCTCTGCCAGAAAGCCCTGCCGGAGCCCTCCGCCGATCAGCCCCAGCGTTTCCTTGAAATTCCCTTTTAAAAGCTGCCCGAAAATCTCCGTCAGATCCCATGAAAAATCCGTAAAATACCCGTCCAGCTCCGCCATCATTTCCGTCAGGTTGAGCTGCTCCAGATAATGCTCCATACTCACCCCACAAATCCGGCGATCGTTTCCGCCAGCGCCAGAAAAACGGGCATTCCGGCAAACAGGATCGCAATTTTCCCAAACAGCTCCACCTGCGACGCCACCGCCGAAAATCCGCTGTCCCTGCAAATGCCCGCCACGAATTCACAGATCCATGTGATCCCGACTACCTTTAACAAAAGCGCCGCATAACGGCCGCCGGAGGCGATCTGTCCCCACAATACGCCCAGCTGGCTTTCCGCCTGCCCCATATAAGCCACGGTACAGGTAAAGATCAGCAGGCAGATCGCTCCCCCGAGATAAATCCCGTATTCCTGCCGTCCCCCTTTAAAAGAAACGGCGATCATTACCCCCAAAAGGGCGACCGCCCCTACCCGCACAAACTCCATCCTTTCCTCCCCTGCCCTCACAAAGAAAACAGCGTCTGGATGCTCGAAAACAGGTCATAAATATAGGGAACGATCCAGCCAAGCACCAAAAGCAGCGCCGCCAGAGAAAGCAAAAACGCATGCTCTTCCCTGCCGCTGTGCTTTAACACCTGGCTTAAGATCGTTACCAGAATCCCCACCGCTGCAATTTTAAAGATCAGCCCGACTTCCATCCGCCTTTCCCGTACCCTTCCTTTTGATTCTGCCGCCCCCTGACAGCCCCCGCTGCCTGTCCGGACAGCGCTTTGTAAACCGGTTTCCTAGACCAGAAGCAGCGCCGCCATCATCCCGCACGCCATGCTCACCGCCATCACCATCTTTTTTTCCTGCCCCGCCTTCTGCCGGGCGTCCTTTGCCCGTTCCGAAAAGTCCGCCGCAAAACGCTCCACCGCCTGCTTCTGGCGCTCCCCGTCCAGATAGCAGACCGCATCCGGAAAGGAAAGCACCTCCTGCTTTTCCTGTTCCGTCAAAAAAAGCGTTTTTAAAAAAGCGCCCATTTCCTCTTCCCAGATCGTTTCCACAGGCTGTCCCTTTTCATCCAGCATCCGCTCCCCGACGCGCAAAAGGACGCTTCCAAGGGCTTCTGCTTCCTTTTGCCCGCCCCGAAAAAGCCGCCTGCCCGTCCCTGCAAAGATCTCCGGCAGAAAGCTCCGACTGTAACCGATTTCGCCCGCCGCCAGCTCAAACATCCTCCCCAGCAAAAAAAGCTGCCGCGCCCGCGCGCTTTTTTCCCGGCAAAAACAGTATCCTGCCCCGGCGCTTCCTGCGATCGTCACACACGCGCCCAGCGCCGACAGCATCACAGCGCCTCCGCCAGACATGCCCCGTCCTGATCCAGCACCTTTTCGATCCCGAAACGCCCGTCCTTTTTTCCAAGCATCAGATACCGCCGAAACGCCCTGTCCTCCACAAGCCGTTCCATAAAACGCTTCCGGCAAAGCTCTTCATAGGATTCCGCGTGGATCGTCGCCAGCACGCTGCAGCCGCATTTCATAACCTGTTCCAGCGCCCGCACATCCGACTCGCTTCCCAGCTCATCCACCGCCACCACCTGCGGCGACATCGACCGAAGAAGCATCATCATCCCGACGTCCTTCGGACAGCCATCCAGCACGTCTGTCCTGCAGCCCAGATCATTTACCGGGATTCCCTGCACGCAGCCTGCCAGCTCCGAGCGTTCGTCCACCACGCCCACCGTCCTGCCGGCACGGACGCTGTCGCCGTCCGACACAAGCCGGATCAGGTCGCGCAAAAGCGTCGTCTTGCCGCAGCCCGGCGGCGACACGATCAGCGTGCTCACGGGCAGCCCCTTTTCATATAGATAAGGAAGCGCCCGTTTTCCCGTGCCGCATGCCTCGTGCGCTACGCGGATGTTCAGGCTGGAAACGCTGCGGATATTTTTCACCGTCCCGTCCCGCCGCATGATCACCTCGCCCGCGATCCCGACCCGAAAGCCCCCGTCCGCGCTCACAAAGCCCTTTGAAAATTCCTCCTCGTAGGCGTAGAGCGAATATTTGCAGATGTGCTTTAACACCGCTTCCAGCTCCTCTGCAGGCAGGGCGCGCGCCCGTTTCACATCCTCTGTCAGCTCCCCGGACGCCTCCATGAACCACTCTTTCCCGCGGATCAAAAGAATGACCGGCTTTTTTGCCCGCAGCCGGATCTCCTGCAGCCCTGCCGCCTCCTGCGCTGCCCGTTTCCAGCGGAACCGCAGATATTCCGGAAACAGCCCGAGCACCTGCTCCTGTATCCCTCTTGTCACATCCATCCCTCCTGTCTGCCGTCTCCCGGGCGCATGTCCCGGTCATGTTTCAATATATGGTCTGTCCCGCTTGGATATGACTGTTTCTTTTTTGCTTCCTCCTCCCCTGAAAACAGCGCAAAAAGCTCGTGCGCAATCAACGGGAACGCCGCAAGCCCCGCCAGATACGCCCACTCCTTCCCCGCCAGGCGCACCGTCGAAAACATCCCTACCAGAAACGGGACCTCCGTTACCGCCGCCTGCAGTAAAAAGCCCGCCGCGCAAGCAATGAGCATCAGTTTATTTTCAAACAGATCCTTTCGGAATACCGATTTTTTCACATCCCGCATCCCTACGGCGTGAAACAGCTGGGACATGCCCAGCACCGTAAAGGCATAGGTCTGGGCGCGCATCAGGATCTCCCCGTTTTCCAAAAGCGCCCTGATCCGCTCCGGCTGAAAGGGGATTCCCGCCTGTTTTAACAAAATCCACGGCACGGTAAAAAACGCCGTCAGGCTAATCCCCGAAATCAGTGCCCCGTAAAAACAGGTCCTCACCATTCCCCCGCCGGCAAACAGGCTCTCCGACGCCTGCCGCGGTTTTTGCGACATCAGGCTTTTGCCGTCATTTTTGTCCACTCCCAGCGCCAGCGCCGGAAGCGAATCGGTAATCAGGTTGATCCACAGGATATGGCTGGATTTTAATGGGGACGGCAGCCCCAAAAGCACCGCCGCAAACATCGTCATGATCTCCCCCAGATTGGAAGAAAGCAGGAAGATAACCGATTTTTTGATATTCTCATATACGCCCCTGCCCTCTTCGATCGCCCTGCGGATCGTCGCAAAGTTGTCGTCTGTCAGGATCAGGTCGGACGCCTGCCGCGCCACGTCCGTCCCGCCCTTCCCCATGGCGATCCCCACGTCCGCAGCCTTCAGGGAGGGCGCGTCGTTGACGCCGTCCCCGGTCATCGCCACGATGTCCCCCCGTTTTTTGAACGCTTTTACGATCTGTACCTTATGCGCCGGCGATACCCGCGCAAATACCCGCACCCGGTCCAGCCGCTCTGCCAGCGCCTCCTCCGACAGCCCCGAAAGCTCTTCCCCGGTCATGCACTCGTCCGCCCGCGACGCAAGCCCCAGCTGCCTGCCGATGGCAAACGCCGTCCCTGCGTGGTCGCCCGTGATCATCACCGTTTTTACGCCCGCCCGCCGGAAAGTCTCCACCGCTTCCAGCGCCTCGGGGCGGATCGGATCCTTCATCCCCACCACGCCTAAAAAGGTCAGGTTTCTTTCAGCGTCAGCCAAAGGCTCTGTCTGCCCGGATTCGGATGCAGGCTCTTTTTTGGCAACCGCCAGCGTCCGAAGCGCCTCTTGTGCCATCTGACGGACACAGCGCTCCAGCGCGCGCCTGTGCACCTCTGTCATCGGTACCCTCCTGCCCCGTTCCATGATAAACGAGCAGCAATTTAATACCCGGTCGGGAGCGCCCTTCGTATAGCACACAATGCCTGTGCTCCCTTTATGGATGGTGGTCATCATCTTCCGGTCGGAATCAAACGCCAGCTCCTTCCGGCGCGGAAACGCCCGTTCCTCTGTCTCCCGGAAAACGCCGCTTTTCCCCGCAAAGTCCAGCAGCGCAAGCTCTGTCGGATCCCCGATGCGTTCCCTGCCCGCCGACGCGTCGTTGCAAAGAACCATCGCCCGCAAAAACTCCTGCCAGACCGGGCTTTTGGCAGCTTCCCCCTCCCTGCCGTCCACAAAGCAGCGCTCCACCGTCATCCGGTTTTTCGTCAGCGTCCCCGTTTTGTCCGAACAGACCACGCTCACCGCCCCGAGCGTTTCCACGCACGGGAGCCGCCGGACGATGGTGTTGACCTTTACCATCCGCGTCACGCTCAGGGCAAGGCAGAGCGTCACCACCGCCGGAAGCCCTTCGGGAACCGCCGCCACCGCCAGAGAAATCGCCGTCAGAAGCATCTCGAACACATCCCGCTTCTGCCATACCGCGATCCCGAACAATACGACGCAGATGCCGAGGGAAAGGATGCTTAACAGTTTTCCCAGCTCCCCCAGCCGCTTCTGCAGGGGCGTCATCTCTTCTTTGCTCTCGCTCATCATGGCGGCGATCCTGCCGATCTGTGTCTCCATGCCGGTCGCCGTGACAACGCCCTTTGCCCGCCCTGCGGTCACGATCGTTGACATAAACGCCATGTTTTTCTGATCGCCCAGCGGGATTTCCTTTCTGCCTGTCCCCCTGATCTCTTCCGTGTGCTTGCGCACGGGAACCGTCTCCCCGGTCAGCGCCGATTCCTCCGTCCTGATATTTTCCGCCTCCGTCAGCCTTAAATCTGCAGGCACCTGACAGCCCGCGCTCAGGCACACAAGGTCGCCGCGCACAAGCTTTGCCGCCTCGATCTCCTTCTCCTGCCCGTCCCGGATCACAAACGCCTTCGGGCGGGTCAGCTTTTTTAAGGAATCCAGCGCCTTCTGCGCCTTTCCCTCCTGCAATACGCCCACCGCCGCATTCAGGCACACCACTGCCAGAATGATCACCGCATCGCTGTATTCGCGCAGCAAAAAAGAGATCGCCGCCGCAGCCAGAAGCACATAGATCAAAGGATCGTTGAGCTGCTCCAAAAATGCCTGCACCGCCGTTCTCTTTTTCATTTCTTTTAATTCATTTGTCCCGTCCGCCAAAAGCCGCCGGCAGGCTTCTGCTTCCGTCAGTCCTGCCTGTGCATCCGCCTTTAGCTCGCTGCACGTTTCCCGGATTGATTTTGTCTCAAACATCTTCCCGCTCCCTGTCCCATTTTTCTTTAATACCTATGCGGAAAAAGGACAGGGTATGCCAGATCGTTTTGCCGCCCGGCGCCTTTCTGCTTACCGGTTTCCGATTGCCCGGATGAGCCGGCGCTTCCAGCCGGTGTAAGGCTGATACCGCGCGGTCACGTCAAGAAGGGTGGATTTTTTGAGCACGCTCTTTGCATGGCTGAACGTCTCGAAGCTCTTTTTGCCATGGTAAGCGCCCATGCCGCTGCTTCCGACGCCGCCAAAGGGCAGCCCCGACGGCGTCAGGTGCATGATCGTATCGTTGACGCAGCCTCCGCCAAAGGCAGTCTCCTTTAAAAACATCCGCTCCGTCTTTTTGCTGGCTGTAAACACATAGCAGGCAAGCGGATGGGGACGGCTTTTCACAAACGCCCTCGCTTCCTCCATATTTTTTACCGGAAGGACGGGCAGGATAGGACCGAAAATTTCTTCCTGCATGCACGCGTCCGTTTCGGAAACCGGATACAGGATCGCAGGCGCGATCTGCAGCGTCTCCTCCTTGACCTCTCCGCCCCATACCAGATGCCTGCTGTCAATCAGCCCCTTGATCCGCTCAAAATGCTTCCGGTTTACGATCCGCCCGTAATCGGGGTTTTCCAGCGCGCTGCCGTACATTTTTTTCGTCCACCGGATCAATTCCTTTAAAAACTCGTCCTTTACGCACTCTTCCACAAGCACATAGTCCGGCGCAACGCACGTCTGCCCGCAGTTTAAAAATTTACCGAACACGATCCGCCGTGCCGCCAGGGAAATCTTCGCCGTGCGGTCCACGATGCACGGGCTCTTCCCCCCAAGCTCCAGAGAAACCGGCGTCAGATGTGCCGCCGCCTTTTGCATTACCAGCTTCCCGACCGACACGCTCCCCGTAAAAAAGATATAGTCAAACTTCTGTTCCAGCAGCTCTGCGTTTTCTTTTCTGCCGCCCTCGATCACCGTCACATACCCCTCCGGAAAAATCTCCCGGATCAGCCTCGCGATCACCGCAGAGGTCGCCGGGGAATAGGCGGACGGCTTTATCACGCAGCAGTTGCCCGCCGCAATCGCCCCTGCCAGCGGTTCTATCGTCAGCATGAACGGATAATTCCACGGCGACATGATGAGCGCAACGCCATAGGGCTCCTGCACGATATACCCTTTTGCCGGAAAATTCGCCAGCCCTGCCCCTACCCGTTTCGTCCGGCTCCAGCGGCGCAGCTTCTTTCTCATCTCCCGGATCTCGCCCAGCGTCAGCCCCACTTCGCACATATAACCTTCCGTTTCGGATTTTCCAAGATCCTGATAAAGCGCCTCGCAGATCTCCTTTTCATGGGCTGCCACCGCCCGCTCCAGCCGCGCAAGCGCTGCCCTGCGAAACGCGAGGTCAAAGGTCTTTCCCGATTCAAAAAACGCCCGCTGTTTTTCCATGATCCGGCTGATCCCGCCGGTTGTCTCTGTTTCCATAGCTTCTTCTCTTTCCTTCTTCTTTATTTTTCCGGTCACTGTCAGCCGCTTGCGGTTACCGCTTTCTCCTGCGCTCCATCGACAGCGGCGCAAACAGGGTTTTCCTTCCGATAAAACCGAAAATCCGCGTAATATAAATTCCGGTCACGCTTCCGGCGCTGTCAATCGCCACATCCTTAAGCGCCGGCGTGCGTCCTGCCACAAACGACTGGTGATATTCGTCCAGCCCCGCAAACGCCATGCAGAAAAGCCCTGCTGCCAGAACCAGCCAGATTCCCCGCACCCGGTATACATACAGCGGCAGCGCCACCGAAATCCCAAGCAGCATATATTCCGAAAAATGCGCCGTCTTCCGCACCAAAAAATGGATTTCTGCCGCATACTGGGCAATCTGCGCTGCCGTAAGCTCCCGGTTGAGCACCCTCGCCCCGATCTCTACGATTTTGCCGCTCACCTTCATGCTCAGCTCCCCGGACTCTGCCCCCGCCTGCGCCGAAAATGAATAGATCAGATACATCACGCACAACGCCGGTACAAAGGACAGCGGCTTTAACAGATACCTCAGCATTTTCTTGATCGTCAACCATACATATTTCATAAGCTCCTCCATCTGCGTTTACTATAGTCGATTTGTTCCCGGAACTCAAGGAAGAAAACAGGAAAATTTTTTTAATTTTTTTAAAATAAGTGTTGACTTTTGTAAACTCTTGCAGTAGAATATCACTTGTCCGGTTGAGACAGCCAGACAGAATCGGGGTGTGGCTCAGGTGGTAGAGCGCTTCGTTAGGGACGAAGAGGCCGCAAGTTCAAGTCTTGTCACTCCGACTGAAAGAAAACCGTTGAGTTTTATGACTCAGCGGTTTTTTGTTGTATTTACGCGGGGTTTTTATAATTTTGAAATTTTTCATTCGTACTGTTTAGCGTATTTATATATGTTCTTTATTGTAGTGTTGACATAGGAATGTTATAATGTGTATAGATAAAAACGATAAACGGTAAATTAAATGGGGATGAAAAAGTGGCAGTTTCAAATATAACTACAATTATCAATAATGATATTCAAAAAGTTTGGAACATTGTTTTAACTGTTGATAAATATAACTTATGGCGAAGTGATTTGAGCAAAACAGAAATAATAAATGACAGTTTGAAGTTATACAGAATTTTAATAACGAATATACAATCTATGCTCCTGATTTG
>URRW01000036.1 GCA_900550285.1 uncultured Lachnospiraceae bacterium | reverse complement strand
CAAGAGGTAAAACGATTTTAATTTCCAGTCATATTCTTTCGGAAATTTCTCTATTGGCTGATGATATTGGAATTATCGACCATGGCGCATTACTGGAAGAAGAAAGCCTTGCGGAACTGGAAGCAAAAAGCAGCAAGCATATCCGCTTTACTGTTTCTGATACCGCACAGGCAGCAAGAATTTTGGAACGTACTTTCCACGAAAACAATTTTTCTATACAGGACGACCATAATTTACGCTTACATAATCTTGATTTACCTGTTGGGAAAATTGTAACCGCTTTTGTAGAAAACGGATTGGAGGTATCGGAAGCGCATACCTGCGAAGAAAGCCTTGAAGATTACTTCAAGCGTGTGACGGGAGGAGAGGGAATTGCTTAAACTGATAAAATGTGAATTTTGGAAATTGAAACGGAAAAAATTCATTCCGCTGGTTATCCTGTCTGCCTTTCTGTTCCCGGTCCCGCTGGCTTATTTCATGACAACGCCCTCCATGACGGAACGATACGCAGATAAGGCTGACGCATTTGACGGGCTTTTCAATATGGTGCTCGGGTATGGCATACAGTTTCTGCTTCCCTGTATCATCGGCGTCATTGCGGCAATGCTGTTTTTTATGGAACGGGACAACGATACGTTCAAAAATCTGCGCGTCATTCCCGTCACCGGCACCCGGCTGGTGCTTGCCAAAATACTGGTGCTGTTTCTATTCGGCATTCTCTTTTGCGCAGCGTCCACGCTCGCAGCGATTGTTTGCAGTCTTGGGACATTCGAGGTTTACGGGATTGGCTACAAATTATTTTTAGCCATTGAAACGGGGATCTTTATTACGGCGGGGACTCTGCCGCTGATCGTGCTTGTCGTCTTTTTCAGCAGGACCTATGTGTTTTCCATCCTGCTGTGCATTTTTTACAGCGTATTGAATATGAGTGCAACCGCGCTGTACGACGCGCTTCCCAAAACAATATTATGGCTCCTGCCTACGCCGCTGACTACATTCTGGAGCGCCGGCGATATGGCTGCACATGGGATAAAAATGGATCTGGATCAAATGACGGGACTGATCCCCTCGACGGCTCTGACCGCGCTGATACTCGGAATCATGGCGGCAGTTTCTTTTTTGCTGATTGACAGATTATACAGACAAAGGGGGGAATGATTTTGCTGTGCATCGTAAAAACAGAATTTTATAAACTGAAAAGGTATCACATCCTCTGGGCGGGAGCTGCGCTCATGCTTTTATCCGTTTTGCTGACCCTGTTTACATCTATGGCAAAGGACGGCTCCGTATGGGATTTTACCTATCTTACAGAACAGGTGATCAAAAATAATATGTCCATGATTTTCCCTGTGTGTATCAGCCTGATCGCCGGATATATGATTTCCCGCGAACAAACCGACGACACCCTGAAAAATATTTTAACGATCCCGATTTCCTTCAAGCGGCTGCTGATCGGAAAACTGATCGTATGCGGCGCGCTGTCCATCTTCTTTGGCATGGTCTGCAGCCTGTTTACAATCGCAGCGGAAATGATCGTCGGCTTTCCGGGCTTTCAAATGGCTTTCGCCCTAAAGGCGGCATTTCAGATAACCGCAGTCAATTTCTTTTTATATCTTGCGGTTTTGCCGATTATTATAATTACCTGCCGCCGGGCGGGCAGCTTTTTTGCCGGGGTGATCGCTGCCTTCGTTTACGGATACGGAGGTATGTTTGCCGCAGGGAATATGATGCTGGCAAATCTTTATCCGGTTACGGCAAGCCTCGGCATGATCGGCTACCGCAGCTATGATCCTGCAGTCAGCTGGAACATCGCTGCCTGTACCTGCAGCCTTGCCGCCGTTGTTGTCATCTCCGCCGTTTTGGTTCTTTGCCTGAAAGAACCGGAGCCAAAGCGGGCAGGGAAAGGGGCAAAAAAGGCAACGCCCAAAAAAGGGTGGTAGGAATTTGTAGACAAAAAGGCGGACAGCAACTTTTTTATTCACAAAACCGCATTCGCCATCTCGCTGTAGCGTATCCGCACCCGGATCCCCTGACTGTAATTGCCAAACCCGTGCCCAAACAGCGTCATCCCGCCCACATGCGCCGCATCGTCGCGCACCTCCATGCGCAGGCGGATCGGGCTTTTATAATCCAGGGCAAACTGTTCCAGCGAAACGTCCGAGATTTTCAGTCCGTCGATAAACGTGCCCTTCCGGTTGATCACGAGCATTTTCAGCAGCCCGTACTGGTTCCAGTTTTCAAACCACCAGTCCGGGGTAAACAGCCCCCGCACGTCCCCGAAATCGCCGGGCGACGTCCATTCCCCGATCGGTACATCGTTTAAGGAAAAGGTAATGTCCGAGGGCCAGTCGTTGTTGACGCCCGGCGCTTCGCTGGAAATTTCCATGGAAAAGGTGATCTCGTCGATCTTCTGCATGGCGGGAAGCACATTCGGGATCAGATACTCCACATATCCTTTTGTAAACCACAATACGCTCGCATCGACTCTGTCCGGATGGGCGAAATAGCGGGGATCGTCCACCTCCCCGATCAGATGCTTTGTGGTGGAAATGCCGCAGGTAGGATAAACGCTGTAGGAAGAATACTGCCCCACAGGGATTTCCGCCTCGTAAACGCCTGCGTCGCTGCTCTCCTCCGGCACAATATCCACCAAAATCCGTTCCAAAGCGACGCTGCACATTTTCTGGTTGCCATGGCCGACCGCATCGCCGGTCACCCGGATCAGCCCTGCGTCCTCCATTTTTTTGATATGGCCTGTCAGCGCGCCGTTTGTGATATTTAAGCTGGACGCGATCTCATTCATATTCATTTCCCTGTTTTTCAAAAGCAGTTTGATGATATTGATCCGAACATCCGACCCCAGCGCCTTGAACAGTTCCACACCATCTTCCAGATTTTTAATGTACAGCATCAAATTTCTCCTTTACCATTTCTTATACGGACACCGATTTTTTTTGACCGCCGCCCTCAGCTCCACATAGCAGCCGCACGCCAGACACGTCCCCGCTTCCAGATAATCGCATTCCTTGCATTGCTGCAGCCGCTTTTCATAAATTGCCTGCGCGGTTTTTACATCTGCGTCCAAAAGCTCGATGTAATGATGAAGCTGCTTCTGATACGCCTCCTCGTCCATCTCCCGCAGCAGGCATTTTAAGCAGCGCCGCTTTTCTGCCTCCATGCGTCCCTTCCTTTCAGGCAAGGCGCAGGCTGACTACGCTGCAGGCGGGGATCGTAAAGGATGCGCCGCGCTCTGTCAGCGTCACGCCGTCAAACGCCTCTTCCTTTACGGTATCCGGTTTTTCAAACGTATTTTTCGCGTGCATCTCGTTTGTCAGAATCCTCGCCTCTGCGCGTTCCGGCTTTTTCTCCATAAACACAAGCTCCACTGGATAACTTTTTTCCACGGACAGGTTTGCGACCGTTACCGTAACCGTCCCGTCCTCCTGTACCGAAACCGATTCCTGCAGGGCAGGCACGCTGTTTTCCTCTGCGCCCGCCGTTCCTGCCCCGACCAGCCTGCTGTCTAAAAGCTGCGCGCCCTGATGGTATTTATACATATGGAACACATGATAGGTGGGCGTTAAGATCATCTTTTCGCCCTCGGTCAGCACCACGGACTGCAGCACGTTTACCGTCTGCGCAATGCACGCCAGCTTCACGCGGTCACAGTGCTTATTAAAAATATTCAGGCTCACCGCCGCAACAAGCGCGTCGCGCATCGTACTCTGCTGGTATAAAAAGCCCGGATTCGTGCCCGGCTCCACGTCAAACCAGCAGCCCCACTCGTCCACCATCAGGCCGATTTTCTTTTCCGGGTCAAATTCATCCATGATATGGCTGTGCATCTTGATCAGGTCTTCGATATAGAGCGCCTTTTTCATCGTAACATACCATGTGTTTTCATCGAAATCGGTCGCGCTTCCCTTGCTGTCCCAATCGCCCGGAAGGACGTAATAATGAAGGGAAAGACCGTCCATAAAGCCGTGCGCCGCCGGATTTGCCGGGCTGGCATAGCAGGTATCCAGCACCTTCTTCGTCCAGTTGGTATCGTCCACATTCGGCCCGCCGCAAATTTTTTGGATCGGCGCCGCCGAATCGTAATGGCGCACATAGGTCTGATAGCGGCGGTACAGGTTCGCGTAATATTCGGGCGTCATGTTGCCGCCGCAGCCCCAGTTTTCATTCCCTACGCCGAAATAATCCACCTTCCACGGCTTTTCATGGCCGTTTTTCTTACGCAGCTCCGCCATCGGGGAAACGCCGTCAAAGGTCATATATTCCACCCACTCGGACATCTCCTGCACCGTACCGCTTCCCACGTTTCCGTTGACGTAGGTTTTGCAGCCAAGCTGCCTGCACAGCTCAAAAAACTCATGCGTCCCGAAGCTGTTGTCCTCCACTACGCCGCCCCAGTGGGTATTTACCATGCGTTTTCTCGTCTCTTTCGGGCCGATGCCGTCCTTCCAGTGATACTCGTCCGCAAAACAGCCGCCGGGCCAGCGCAGCACCGGGATCTGTATCTGCTTAAGCGCCTCCACCACGTCCGTGCGCATACCGTTTTGATTCGGGATCCCGGAATCCTCCCTGACATAAAGCCCTTCGTAAATACATCTGCCCAGATGCTCGGAAAAATGCCCGTAGATCTCCGGATTGATCCTGCCTTTTTTGCTCTTTTCATTGATATAAAGCGTTGCCATTTTGTGTAACCTCCCTGCCCTGAAGCGCCTGTCCGCGCCTTTCCCTTTTAGTTTGCTTCCTGCCCGTAGTAGGCGTTTGCCCCGTGCTTTCTGTAATAATGCTTATCCTGCAGCTCCTGCGGCGCTGCCTTTACCTGCGGGTTGATCATCTCCGTGCGGTATGCCATTTTTGCCACCTCTTCCAAAACGACCGCATTGTGGACCGCTTCCTCCGCATCCTTCCCCCATGCGAAGGGGCCGTGGTTTTTGCACAAAACGGCGGGAACCGCCATCGGATCCTTTTGCAGCCGCGCAAACTCGCTTACGATCAGACGCCCCGTGTTTTCCTCATAGGCTTCCCCGATTTCCTCCGCCGTCAAACAGCGCAGGCACGGGATCTCCCCGTAAATATAATCCGCATGGGTCGTGCCGTAGCACGGGATGCTCCTGCCCGCCTGCGCCCAGCTCGTCGCATAAGAAGAGTGGGTATGCACAATCCCGCCGATCTTGGGAAACGCCTTGTACAGCTCGATGTGGGTAGCGGTATCCGAAGAAGGCTTATAGCTTCCCTCGATCCGGTTTCCATCCAGATCCATCACAACCATATCCTCCGGCGTGAGCTTTTCATAAGCCACGCCGCTGGGCTTGATCACAAAAAATCCCGATTCCCGGTCGATCCCGCTCACGTTTCCCCATGTAAACGTCACAAGCCCGTAGCGCGGCAGCTCCAGATTTGCCTCATAAACCGCCTTTTTTAATGCTTCCAGCATCTTTTTCCCTCCGCTATCTCAGCGCCTCTACAGCCGCTTTCTGGGCTGCAAGACACGCCGTATATTTTAAGGTATAGGCGTCAAAACCGGCTGTGTCCTCACAATCCGGCTCCACCGTCTCTGCCTTCATCCCTGCAAACACCCTCTGTTCCAGATATTGGCTCAGGCTTTCGTCCGCCTCCCTGTTTTTCATGTATGCAGCCAAAAGGGCGATTCCCCATGCGCCGCCCTCGCCCGCCGTTTCCATGACGGAAATGGGCGCGTTCATCGCCGCCGCCAAAATCCGCTGCCCGACGCCCTTTGTCTTAAACAGCCCGCCGTGCCCGGTGATGGAATCGATCCTCACGTCCTCTTTTTTCAGAAGAATATCCAGACCGATCTTTAAGGAAGCAAGGGAAGCATACAGCTGCGTCCGCATAAAGTTCGCCAGATTCATGCGGCTGTCCGGACAGCGCACAAACATCGGCCTGCCCTCTTCCAGCCCGGTCACCGGCTCCCCGGAAACATAATTGTACGCGACCATCCCGCCGCAGTCCTTTTCGCCTTCCAGCGCCTTATGATAGAGCACCGAAAACAGGCGGTTTTTGTCCACATCCACGCCCAGGCTTTCCGCAAACTCCCCAAACAGGTTTACCCATGCGTTTAAATCCGAGGTGCAGTTATTGCAGTGCACCATCGCCACCGGATCCCCCGCAGGCGTCGTTACCATGTCGATCTCGGAATATCTGGCGGAAAGCGCCTTTTCCAGCACGATCATCGCAAACACGCTCGTCCCCGCAGAAACGTTGCCGGTGCGTTTCGCCACGCTTTTTGTCGCGACCATTCCCGTGCCCGCATCTCCCTCGGGCGGACACAGCGGGATGCCGGGCTGCAGCCTGCCGGATACATCCAGAAGCCTTGCCCCCTCTTCCGTCAAAGTGCCCGCGTCCTGTCCCGCGGCAAGCACCTTCGGGAGAATCTCCCGGATTTTCCAGCCATAGCCCTTTTTGGCGATCAGGCGGTCAAATTTGTCCAGCATTCCTGCGTCGTAATCCATCGTGTCAGAGTCGATCGGAAACATCCCGGACGCTTCCCCGATCCCCGCTGCCTTCCGGCCGGTCAGCTTCCAGTGGATATAGCATGCCAGCGTGCTTAAATAATCAATTTTTGCCACATGCTCTTCCCCGTTTAAAACCGCCTGATACAGATGGGCGATGCTCCAGCGCTGGGGTACGTTGAAATCAAACGTCTCCGACAGGATCTTTGCCGCCTCCGCCGTGATCGTATTCCTCCACGTCCGAAACGGCACGAGCAGCTTTCCTTCCCTGTCAAACGCCATATAGCCGTGCATCATCCCCGAAAAGCCGATGGCGGCAAGCGTCGTCAGCTCCGTTCCGTATTTTTCCCTCACATCTGCCGAAAGCTTCGCATAGCAGTCCTGCAGCCCGCCCCAGATGTCGTCCAACGTATACGTCCAGATGCCGTCCTCCAAACGGTTCTCCCACTCATGGCTGCCGGACGCCACCGGCGCATGGGCTTCGTCGATCAAAACCGCCTTGATGCGGGTGGAGCCAAACTCGATGCCCAGCACCGCCCTGCCGTTTTTAATACAGTCCACTGTTTTTTCCTGATCCATAATTCCCTCCGCTTATTTCTCCCAAGCCGCTGCTGACGTCCGCACTCAGCGGAATGCCGCCGCGTTCCAGCGCATCTCGTTTTTCAGGCTGCGGATCGTCGTATCGCGATCGATTACCACGGCTTCAATGCCCATCGCATCCGCCCAGTCTGCCATCTGCTCCGTTGTCAGGTCGTAGGAAAACGCCGTATGGTGCGCCCCGCCTGCTAAAATCCAGCTTTCCGCCCCCACGGTCAGGTTCGGTCTGGGCGTCCAGAAATTCGTCGCTACCGGAAGCTTCGGCATGGGCTTTTCCACTTTTTTGCAGTCCACCTCATTGATGATCAGCCGGAAGCGGGTTCCCAGATCCACAAGGGACGTCGCGATGCCTGCCCCCTCCTTTGACGTAAAAACAAGCCTTGCCGGATCCTGCCTGCCGCCCATGGACAGCGGGCATACCCGAATGCTGACCGGCCCGTCCGCAATGCTGGGGCAGACCTCCAGCATATGCGCCTGCAGGATCCCCTCCTTTCCGGGAACGAGATTGTAAGTATAGTCCTCCAAAAATGAGGTTCCCTTCGCGTCCTTTACCCCTGCGGTCATAAGCTTCATCAGCCGCACCATCGCCGCCGTCTTCCAGTCGCCCTCTGCGCCGAAGCCATATCCTTTTTCCATCAGGCGCTGGATCGCCAATCCCGGAAGCTGCTCCAACGCGCCCAGATCGCCGAAATGCGTCACGATCGCCTGATAATTTTTCTCCTTCAAAAAGCGCTCGAAGCCAAGCTCGATCCCCGCCTGGACCGCCACGTGCCGCCGAAACTGCGCTGCGTCCCTGCCCTCGTCAATGATCTCATATTTGCTGTAATACTCCTCCACCAAAGCCTCGATGTCGCCCTGCTTTACCTCTTTTACATAATCTGCGATCTCGTTGACCGGATAAGCGTCGATCTCCCAGCCGAATTTGATCTGCGCCTCCACCTTGTCGCCCTCTGTTACGGCAACGTTTCTCATGTTGTCCGCCACCCTTACGACGCGGATGTGGCTGGATTCCATAATGCCTGCTGCCGTCCGCATCCAGTCGCCAAGACGCCTGATCACCTTTTCGTCGTTCCAGTAACCCATGATCACCTTGCGCTCAATGCCCATCCGGGTCACGATATGACCATATTCCCGATCGCCGTGGGCGGACTGGTTCTCATTCATAAAGTCCATGTCGATCGTATCATAAGGGATCTCCCGATTGAACTGCGTGTGCAGATGGCAGAGCGGCTTACGGTATTCCTGAAGCCCCAGAATCCATGATTTTGCCGGCGAAAACGTGTGCATCCATGTGATCACGCCCGCGCACTCCCCGTCCGCATTCGCCTCGTTGAACAGACGGCGGATCCCTTCGTTTGTGATCAGCGTCGGCTTCCATACCACTTCATACGGAAGAAGCCCCGACTGATTTAATTTTTCCACAATGATCCGGGAATGCTGCGCCACCTTCTCAAGACACGCTTCCCCATACAGATCCTGTGAGCCCGTTGCAAACCAGAACTTATAGTTTTTCATAAAAATCCCCTTTTGCCTGATTTTCTTTTCAAAAATGCCGGTTTTTCCAGCATTTCCACAGCCTCAGCAAACATAGGGCAGATTCCCGCTTATGCACTGAGGCTATGTTCATAGTAGAATATCCCCCTGTCTTTGTCAATATATATGTAAATTATTTTTGTATTTTCTAAAATATAATTGGAATACCCAACGCTCCACGCAACCTGCATCGGATCACAGCCGTCGGATTTCATCGGCAAGCACAGCTGCCGTTTTTCCAACGGTATCAAGCTTCATGGTATCCAGCGCCTGATACAGCGGTATCCTTGCGATGCTTCTTTCCAAAACGTCCCCGGTGCGGATCCCGCTTTCAATATCCTTTAGCAGCCTGTCCCTCAGACTCTTCTCATCTGCGACAAGCGAAATGCGTTTCACAGCGCAGTTTTTTGTATCCAGCCTTTCGGCGATCCAATCAATAATGTGCTGCTCGTGCATCACCCAGCAGAATATGATATTTTCATATGCGGAGCATTTCAGAAAATTGTTTAACAGGTGGCAGATATTATCGAGCACCATTGCTTTGGTTTCATCGGTTACCTGAAACGGGCTGGCGTCCCAGCACCAGTCCCCGTCAAGAAATACGCTGTCCGGCAGATCCCGTTTGAGCTGTTGGCATACCGTTGTTTTTCCAACACCCATCGTTCCGCCGATCATATATAAAGTTTTCATTGTTTCCTCCGGTTTTAAACACTGGCAGTCAGGCTTCTTCTCTTTGCTCTAACAGCTCGAAAACTTCATCCATATCCATTTCAAACATCGTGCTGTCTGCCCGTATCGTTGCAAAATAATAAGCCACTTTTTCCGAACCAAATTCTTGTTCCAACTGCTCCCATTGCGAAGTGAGTCCAATACAGAACGCAAGCGTATCGCTCCCCAAAGAGTCCATATACCAACGGACTTGATATTTCGGAGATACATACCCCTGAATACTTTTCAGCGTCGTATCCCTATCGGTATCATCTTCTGCATATGGAATTGCCGTATTCTTCTGCCTGCGTCAGCGCAAAATCCACAAAATCGCCCAGCCGTCGCGCAGAATCCTTTCTGTTTCTTAACGTCCTTCACTTCCAGCCTGAATCCCGTTCCGTCCATATTGCTGCCGCCTTTCCTCCAATCATTTTCCAGCTCCAAAGACCGGAACCCATATCATAGTCCAAAAGCCTTATCATACTCCATAATGCCGTTCAGCTTATTTGGACTTCCGTTCAGGCTGACCGCCATAAAACTTTCCTCCTCAACCTCAAACGGCGCTTTTATCCCATACCTGCCCGCCGGGCTGTAACCCGCCTTTGGATAATATTGGGAATGCCCCAAAACAACGCAATATTCGTATCCCAATCTGCGGGCAATGTCATGCCCTTTTTTCACCAAAGCCAGTCCAATCCCTCTGTTTTGACAGCCTGGCAATACGGAGAGCGGGGCAAGCGCAAGAACCTCAACGCCCTGCACAAGCGCTTTTGTAAAAAGAATATGCCCCACGATCCTGCCGTCTTCAACTGCGACAAGGGACAGCTCCGGAATAAACGACCTGCTTTTTCTCAGCGCAGCAACCAAGTCCTGCTCGTTTCCGTCAGAATGCACTGCACCTTCAAACGCTTCTTTTACGATATGATATACCTCGTCATAATCTTCTGCTCTTTCCTGTCTTATGATCAAACCATTTTCCTCCGCCGCTTCCAGATTTTTCCAATTTTCAGGGTGTATTTTCATTCTGTTCCTTTCGGTTTAACACAACCACATTTTATCATATCCCTCCTGAAAAAACTATGAATTCTCCTCCGGTTCCGGGCAGTCCGACGCTGTTTGATCCAAATTCTCTGTGAGCGAGACCGGAGACTGGCTAAGCCCCTGCCGCCCCGGAGACTGCCCGGAACCGGAACACCATACGGATCCCGCCCCAAAAACAGGGAGAGCCCTGCGCCCCTATCCGGTGCGCAGGACTCTCCCTGTCCGTTCCATTCCGATCTTATAAGCTTATAAAGCGGAAACCGCCGGTATTTTCAGATCGTCACGATCACGCCGCCGTCGTTGGCATACATGCTGCTGACGCCCGCGGTATCCATGATGATCACATCCTTTACCCTGATTTTGTCCGTTATCATCCGGCGCACGCTTTCGGCGCGGTCAGAGTTGTTGCAGTGGGAAATCATGAGGATCTTTTTCTCCGGCTCGACCGCGTTTTTAACCGCCGCTTCCGCCAGCTTCTGCAGCGCCTTCTTGATGCCGATTCCCTGACCGATCTGCTCGATCGTCCCTTCCTTCGTTCCCGCCATAACGGGCTTGATGCTCAGCGTCGTCGCCACCAGTGCCTTCACGCCCGTAAGCCTGCCGTTTTTGCGCAGCGTTTCCAGATTATCCAGGACAAAATAGGTTCCCCTCTCGCTTTTAAAGGCTTCCAGCCGTTCGACGATCTCTTCAAACGAAAGCCCCTGCTCCTCTAATTCCATCGCCTTTAACGCAAGCTGCGTCTCGCCGCAGGAAGCCGAGCAGGAATCTATCACATAAATCTGCTTTTCGCCGTAAGCCTCTTCATACAGCGTCTTTCCAAGCACCGCGCTGTTGTAGCTGCCGCTTAAATTGGCGGACAGCGTAACCACATAAACATGCTCCGCCTCCGTCCTGTAGGCGTTCATGTAACGCTCCGGCGAAGGGCAGGAGGAACGCGGGCACTCCGGGCACTGCGCCACCTTTTTCAAAAAATCGTGCTGGTCAAAGGTCTCGTCATCCCAGATCCTGTCCTCTCCCACTTCAAGCCCCAGCGCAACGATCTCAAAATGCGGATCTTTTTTTAAGTATTCCGGCAGTTCACAGCAGCTGTCCACAACAATTTTATAACTCATGCAAGCCCTCCAGATCTCGCCACATTTCCATGTAGTTTTCATTACTACATATAATAACACGCCCCCTCTTGCATTGTAAAGGGTATTTGCTATTTTATTCTGATCTGATATACTGAAAGCAAGCGTTTGCCCCTGCGTCAGCGTCCGGCTCGGCCCTGCATGGGCTTTTCTGCCAGCCTCCAGCCTCGCTCACAGAGAATTTGAGCCAAACAGCGCAGGAATGTCCCAAACGCATTCTGTCCGGTCAAACTCGCCCGGCATAGATCATGCCGTGCTCAAACAAGTCCCGGACAGAATGCAGGACAATCCGGCGCTGTTTGCCAATTCTCCTTCGCTCGTCAGTCGGCTGGCAGAAAAGCCCATGCAGGGCCGAGCCGGACGCTGACGCAGGGGCAAACAGCCGCACAACAAACGTCACAGTCAGAGCATTTTCACAAAGGAGGCATCATGACCGCTTTTTTGATCACCGAAATGAAAAAATTCATGGCGGGCTTTCTCGCCGGGGACTGCTTCGATTCCTTTTTGCTGGAAGAGGCTTTCGTGGAAGCAGCCGTCACCTATCACATCGACGGGCACATAAACGCCGCGTTTTTTTCGCAGGACGAGGACGAAGACTGCCCCAAAACCTTCATTCCCTGGAAAAACGTGCGCTCTGTCGCCTTTGACATGATCAAGGGAAAGCGCACCCCCTCCCGCTTCAAATTCGTCCTGCACCTGATGCCCGAATTTGTTCCCGGCGTCATGAAAGGAGCCGATCCGTCCCTTTTGCCGGAACAGGTCAGCGCCCTCGTGCTCACCGTCAGCTACGATGGCTCTTCCATCCGCCTCGTGACCGGCACAGCCTTTTCCTCCTTTGTCATGGACAAGACGCTGGACGCCCAGTGGGACAGGACAATGCGGAATTTCCTTTCCAAAAAAGAAATCGCCTATACGGAGTAGCGCAGCGCGTCACTTTTTCATCTTCGGATTAAAGATCAGGCTTGCCAGATACCCGAAGACAAGCGCGGCGCTCGTCCCGACTGCTCCCGCCTTTAAGCCTCCCGCAAACAATCCCAGAAAGCCCTGTTCATCCACCGCCTCTTTTACGCCCTTCATCAACACGTTTCCAAAGCCCAGAAGCGGCACTCCCGCCCCTGCCCCCGCATATTCCTGAAACGGCTGGTACAGCCCCAGAAATCCAAGGACCGCCCCGCTGCACACCAAAAGCACCATGATCCTTCCGGGCATCAGCTTCGTTTTTTCCATCAAAACCTGCACCAACGCGCAGATCAGCCCTCCCACCCAGAACGCATTCACATAATCCATCCGGCTTCCTCCTTTTCTGCAATGCTTTCTGTTAGGATGCGCCCCTTTTGCGGTTTTATGCGCCCTTTTGCGCGCTGCGTTTTTCCATCACGGCACGAGGGCTGCTGCGTCTACCGTCGTCAGCATGTCCCCGTACAAAATCCCGTCGTAATAATCCAGCAGAAGCTTCACGACGCCGCTGTAGGAGCCCATCCCCTCCTTTACGCCGTTTAGCTTTAAGGACGCCGCCGTGGCTGCCTTCGATACCCGCCGGGCAGTCTGCGTGCTTACCACCGCCTTCTGCTCCACCTCCTGCCACGCTTCTTTTGTCAAAAAAACATTGTCCCGATAGACAAGCTCCGAAATCTCCGGATGCTTTTCGTATTCTTTTTTGCTGTTTCCGATGGATTTTTTAAATTCCCGCTCCACATAGTCGATCACGCCCAGATAGCCGCTGTAGCGAAACATCGGATCCTCCGAGCTGACGCATGCCAGATAGCCGATCAGATTCGCCTCGTCCTCCTGAATGAAGCCTTTCAGATGGGCAAATTCATGGCAGATCGTATTGGGCTTATTCGCCACATACATCGTCTCGTTATAGTTTGCTTCCATGGAAAACGGGAAATAATAGCCTTTCATATAGGTCTGGCTTAAAAGATCTGAAAAATAGATTTCCTTGGGCTCCGGATAATAGCCTTTCAGCCGCTCGTATTCCTCCCCCATCGACTGCATCGCCTGCGCCGCCGTCCGGTTCATATCCCCTTCATAAATAAGCCAGCCGTCCCCATCCCGGGCAAAACTTTCCGCCAGCTCGTTGGCGTTTACCACGATGTAATCCCGAAGCGCCGCCAGCTCCTTTTTGGAATAACCGCCCTCCCGGACGTTGTCCATGTACCGCTCCTCAAACGCTGTGGAATGATACAGAAGGAAGCAGTTGCACGTCATTATCCAAAAAAGCGCCAGCCCTCCCCAGCACAGCGCGCTTTTCATGCCCGAAAACAGGCGCAGCGACCAGCTTTTTTTCACCGTCAGCCGCAAAATCAGTGCCGCCGGAAACGCCGCTGCAAAGCACAGTCCCGCCACGATCATCCACTCCCCTACGCTGAACGGAAACAGCGCCGTTACCCGGGAAGAGAGGCTACTCCATGCCGGAAAGATCTTTTCCACATAAAAATCACAGAACCGGCTGCTTTTCCACGCTGCGGCATTCAAAAAAAGCGCAGCCCCCATCAGTACCATCCAGATTTTTTTCTTCATATGCACATCCCCCAATGGCATTTCGACGTTAACGGTTGCTGTACTTTCAGTATATCCCTTTTTTAACGCCGCCCATTGAACGGAATGTTAAGCTTTATGAACAATCTGTGACTGCACTGCCTGTGCCCTCTTGCCCTGAAAGCTGTTCCCTCATCTTTTGTTCCCCCCTTACCAGAAACGGTCAGGGAATAAAGCCTTCCCTGACCGTTTCTGATGATAAACAGCGCGCCTGCGCCGTATAAGACATATTTCTTAAACTCGTAAAAAGATATAAAAAAACAGGGGCAGTAGGAATCGAACCCACATCGACGGTTTTGGAGACCGCTGTTCTACCTTTGAACTATGCCCCTATCTTCATCAGCTTTATCGCGCTGACAGGTTGTATTATAGCACAGCTTTGACAAATTATGCAAGCCCTAATTTTATTTTTTCTGAGACTTTTTTTGTCACTTTTTTTGCTCCGTTCCGCCATACCGGTTTGTTTTGATTGACTTTGACCGGCTCCGTTTTTATAATAAAGCCATCAAAAGAAACCATCCTACACACAAAAATGAGGCATCTATGATTTACACCGTAACCTTTAATCCTTCTCTGGATTACATCATCACACTGGACGCCTTTGAGCTTGGCAGGACAAACCGTACCGTCACAGAGCAGCTTCTCCCCGGCGGAAAAGGGATCAACGTCTCTGCTGTCCTCCACAATCTCGGCATCCCCAATACCGCCCTCGGTTTTACGGCAGGATTTGTCGGGCAGGAAATTTCAAGGCGCATCTGCAGCGCCGGCATCTGCAGCGATTTTATCGAACTGAAAAACGGGATCTCCCGCATCAACGTAAAGCTGAAGGATTTTGACGGAACCGAATTAAACGGCATGGGACCGTCTGTCGATGCAGACAGCTTAAATCTGCTTTTTGCAAAGATCCGTTCCTTACAGGAAGGGGATACGCTCGTACTTGCCGGAAGCATCCCTGCCGGAATGCCCCAAACCCTCTACCGGGATATTCTTTCCCTTCTCAACGGAAAAGGCGTCCGGGTTGTGGTAGACGCAACGAAGCAGCTGCTTTTAGAGACGCTTCCGTTCCGTCCCTTCCTCATTAAGCCTAACAGCCATGAGCTCGGGGAGCTCTTTGGCGTTTCCCTGACACAGCGCAGCCAGATTCCCGAATATGCCTGCAGGCTCCGGCAGCAGGGCGCCCGCAACGTCCTTGTTTCCATGGGCGCTCAGGGCGCTGTGCTCGCAGCGGAAAACGGCACGGTCTATATGGCTCCCGCGCCGGAAGGCATTTTGAAAAATGCCGTAGGGGCGGGCGATTCCATGGTCGCGGGCTTCCTTGCCGGATGGGAACAACGCTGCGATCCCGTGCACGCCTTCCGCATGGCTGTTGCCGGCGGGAGTGCCAGCGCCTTTTCAGATTTTCTTGCCACACGTCAGGAAATCGAAGCTCTTTATACGCGCCTCGAGGTTTCCTGCACCGTTCCATGAAAGGCGTATTTTCAGCGCTGTACCCTGCCGGAAGCGTCTCCGCCCGCGAGCTTTTCCACCTCGGAAACGGTAACCATGTTATAATCGCCCTCGACCGAATGCTTCAGCGCAGACGCCGCCACCGCAAATTCGATCGCCTCCTGCGTATTCTTACCGCTTAACAGCGCATAGATTAGCCCGCCTCCGAAGCTGTCGCCGCCGCCTACGCGGTCGATGATGTGCAGATGATAGGTTTTGGAAAAGCAATATTCCCCCGACGCGGCATCATAAAGCATCCCGCTCCAGTCATTGTCCGATGCGGACATGCTCTCCCGCAGGGTGATCGCCACCTTTTCAAAGCCGAATTTATCCGCAAGCTGGCGGGCTACGGATTTATAGCCCTCCTTATCCAGCTTTCCCGCATAAACATCCGTATTTTCGGCTTCGATCCCGAATACGTCCTTCGCGTCCTCCTCATTGGAAATGCACACATCCACATACTGGCACAGCTCCGTCATCGCCTCCCGCGCCTGCTGCCTCGTCCAGAGCTTGCCGCGGTAATTTAAGTCGCAGCTTATTTTTACGCCGTGCTTTTTTGCCGCGATGCACGCCTGACGGCAGATTTCCACAACATTTGCGCCAAGCGCCGGCGTAATGCCCGTAAAATGGAACCAATCCGCCCCTTCAAAAATGCTGTCCCAGTCAAAATCTGCGCTGTCCGCCTCCGCGATGGCGGAATGGGCGCGGTCATAAATGCAGACGCTGCCCCGGTTCGACGCCCCTTTTTCCAGAAAATAAATGCCCACACGGTCGCCGCCGCGCACGATATGGCGGGTATCGACCCCGTATTTGCGCAGGCTGTTCACCGCCATCTGCCCGATGGCGTGCTCCGGCAGCTTCGTCACAAACCGCGCGTCCAGCCCGTAATTTGCCAGCGATACCGCCACGTTCGCCTCGCCGCCGCCAAAGGTCGCCTCAAAGGAATCCGCCTGTACAAAACGCAGATAATCGTAGGGCTGCAGGCGCAGCATCAATTCTCCGAATGTAATTACCTTTGCCATGAATGTTCTCCTTTATTTCTGCAGCAGATGAACCGCAAATCCGCCGATCTCATCCGCAAAATATGCCGCCTTGTCTGTCACCGTCTCTTCCCGGAATGCAAAGCCCCGCGCCTTAAAATACGCAATCGCCCGCGGAAGCGTGTTCGTCCGGATCGCAATGTGCCCGTTTTTCCCATAAAAAGGCTTCTTCATGATCTCAATCTCTTTTTCCCCGGCAAAAATGCTGGCGTTTCCTTCCTGAACGGGAAATCCGAACATCGCTCCAAACAGCGCCGCCGTTTTTTTCGCCTCGTCCTCATTTTCCGCATTGATCCCGATATGGGCAAGCTCAAATCCAAACATCGTCTGTACCGCCTGCCTTGTCAGCCGCTCGATCCCGTCCCAGTCCTCTGCTTCAATCATGTCCTTTTTAACCATCCATGTGCCGCCGCAGGCGATGATCTTATTGAAGGATAAGTAGTCCAGAAGATTTTTTTCGTTCACGCCGCCCGTCGGCATCCAGCGCAGGTTCTGATAAGGTCCTGCCACCGCTTTGAGCTTTGCCACGCCGCCGTTTTGCTCCGCCGGGAAAAATTTCACAACCGAAAGCCCCAGCGCCATCGCCTGCTCCATCTCGCCGGGCGTCGCCGTGCCGGGCATCATCAGCATCCCTTTGCCGGTCACATATTTTGTAATTTCCGGGTTAAAACCGGGGCTGACGATAAACTGGACGCCCGCTTCGATCGCCCGGTCCGCCTGCTCCTTTGTCAGGACAGTCCCCGCGCCCACGAGCATTTCCGGCACTTCCGCGCGGATTTTCCGGATCGCTTCCTCCGCAGCCGCCGTCCGAAAGGTTACCTCTGCCGCCGGAAGCCCTCCGCGCACCAGCGCTTTTGCAAGGGGAACCGCTTTGTTAGCGTCATCTATCGCAATGACCGGCACAATGCCGATCTCATAAATCCGCTGTAATACGTCGTTCATCATTGTACTTCCTTTCCGTATACTTCGATCTGGGACAGCGCCGGGAAGGGCGAAGGATCGTCCGCCTTGATCAGCCGGTCAAAGGTCAGCCAGCTTACGCGCTTTTTTTCAAAGGCGCACACATGGGGCTTTTCGCTTTTTTCCATCGGGAAGTCGATTGCCGTGCCGTCGGAAAACGTGAAGGTCGCCTGTGTCCACCAGCTGTCGTGCGGGAAATCCGCCCGGGTATAAAGCACGATTTTGTCAATTTCCACTTCCCTGCCAAATTCCAGCTTAAAACACGCGTCAGGATCGCGGTTGATGCCCCATGAGGAATAGGGCCAGATGCCGTGGGAGCGGTTTTCCACCACGCCGTCGATGGCGTTTCTTGCCGCAAACACCGACTCGCCCCTCGTCTCCACGTTTGCCGAAGCATGGGGATAGCAATGGGTTTCTCCGTGCTGGTCTGCCGCGTTCAGCGCCAGATTCCGGTAAGCGCCGATCTCCTCCCCGGTCGCCAGACGCGCATACAGATAGTGCATGGATCCGGTAAAAATTTTCGGCGAATAGCAGACCTTTTTCTCCCCGAAGGGAACGTCATAGCGCAGGCTGTTTTCCGTCAGATAAACGAGGGATGCGCCCAGAGCGTCGTCCGGCTGGAATAGCAGATGAAGATTTTTTTCGGAGGTTTCTAAAACGACCGCGTCCCCCTCCCGATATTCTCCGGAAAAGACCAGACAAACCCGGTCTTCCCCGCTGCTGCTGCACGCCTCCGTTCCGTCGCTGTGAAGGATTTTTATGGTTAACTGTGCCATTTTGCTCCGTCCTTTCTGCCGTCAGCAATGGGCTGCATTACTGGGGCTGCTTGCCGATGTAAGCCAAAATGCCGCCGTCCACATACAGCACATGGCCGTTTACGAAATCCGACGCATCGGATGCAAGGAATACCGCAGGTCCCTGCAGATCCTCCGTCTCTCCCCATCTTGCCGCAGGCGTCTTTGCGATGATGAACTGGTCGAAGGGATGGCGGCTGCCGTCCGGCTGGATCTCACGAAGCGGCGCGGTCTGGGGCGTTGCGATGTAGCCGGGCCCGATGCCGTTGCACTGGATGTTGTACTCGCCGTATTCGGACGCGATGTTTCTGGTCAGCATCTTTAAGCCGCCCTTTGCCGCCGCATATGCGGAAACCGTCTCGCGTCCCAGCTCGCTCATCATGGAGCAGATGTTGATGATCTTGCCGTGTCCTTTTTTGATCATGGAAGGGATGACTGCCTTCGATACGATAAACGGCGCGTTTAAATCCACGTCGATGACCTGACGGAACTGCTCCGCCGTCATGTCGCACATCGGGATTCTCTTGATAATGCCCGCGTTGTTTACGAGGATGTCGATCACGCCCACCTCTTTTTCAATCTTTGCAACCATGTCCTGTACCGCCGCTTCGTCGGTCACGTCGCACACATAGCCGTGCGCCTCAATGCCCGCCTCTTCGTAAGCGGCAAGCCCCTTGTCCACCAGCTCCTGCTTGATGTCGTTAAAGCAGATCGTCGCGCCCGCCGCCGCGTAAGCCTTTGCGATCGCCATGCCGATGCCGTAGGATGCGCCTGTGATCAGCGCGATCTTGCCTTCCAGGGAAAAATCCTTCATTGAAAATGCCATGATAATGTCCTCCTTGTCATAATCCTGTTTTTTATATTAAATCTCTGTTTCTTGTCCCGAATCTCTGTTTCTTATCTCAAATCCTTGTTGTCTACGCCGTCCATATCGGTAAATTCCTGATTTTCGCCGCACATGCCCCAGATAAAGGTGTAGGCTCTGGAACCGCAGCCGGAATGGATCGACCAGCTCGGGGAGATCACTGCCTCCTCATTGCGCATCACGATGTGGCGCGTCTCCGTCGGTTCGCCCATGTAGTGCATCACAAACGCATCCTCGGGCATGTCAAAGTACAGATAAACCTCCATCCTTCTGTCATGGGTATGGCACGGCATCGTGTTCCAGACGCTGCCGGGCTTTAAGGCGGTCATGCCCATCACGAGCTGACAGCTCTCCACCTGACCGGGCAGGATGTATTTGTTGATCACGCGGTCGTTTGCCTCCTCGAGACAGCCGCAGGCAACCTTGTTTTCCTCCTTGATGATCACGACGCCTTCCTCCGGCTTTCCTTCCCTTTTAATGAGGACGGTCGGATACGCCGTGTGCGCCGGGGTGGAATTTAAGTAAAACTTCGCCGGATTTTCTGTATCGTCGCTGGCAAAGGTAATCTCTTTGGAGCCTCTGCCCACATACATGCCGTCCTTGTGCTCCACATGGTAAGCTTTTCCGTCCACCGTTACGGTTCCCGCGCCGCCGATGTTGATGATCCCCAGCTCACGCCGTTCCAGAAAATACGCTGCGCGCAGCTCCTTACCCGCCGTCAGCTCCAGCTTTTTCTCTGCCGGGGTCGCCGCTCCCGTGATGATCCGGTCGATATGGCTGTATACCAGCTTGATCTCGTCCTTGCAAAACAGCCCCTGAATAAGAAATTCCTCCCGGAGCCGCTGTGTGTCATAATATCTGACATCCTTCGGGGATGCCGCTGTCCTTACTTCCATGTCCGTCCTCCATTCTTTCACTGCCGTTGTGAATTGTCACAAAACATTTTGCGTTATGTACGGTTTCTTCTCTTTATATTCTGTATTATATCAGCAGTATTTTCAATTTACTTTGGATTCCTTTGCAAAAAACTTGCATTTTTTGAACCGATAGGCTAAAGTAGGGATAGAAAAGGGCGCCGGGCGTCTGCAGCGCTCCCGACGCGTCCGTAAATCTGCGGAGGAAATGCAATGAAAGAATATTCATCCTGCAAAATGGCGATTCAGGAATGTCTCGACACCAGATCCTTTGCCGTCGCGCATTTATATAATGATGAAAAGCCGATGTCCATGCACATCCATGACAGCTATGAGATCTATTTTTCCATTTCCGGCGGCAAGCAATTTCTGATCGACAACCGCTTTTATGACATCCGCCCCGGCGATCTTTTTTTCATCAACCAGTTTGAGAGCCATTATCTGACCCAGATTGACCAGCAGGTGCATGAACGCATCGTTTTGTCCATTTATCCGGACTATTTAAAAGGGCTGTCCACGCCGGACACCGACTTAAACGCCTGCTTCAGCGTCCGCAATCTCCCGTCCCCGCACCGGACGGCGCTGTCTGACGAGGAGCAGAAGCGGTTCATTTATTTTATCCACCGGCTCGTTTCCGCTTCCGGATACGGGGCTGACATCGTCGAGCGTTCGGTCTTTGCCGAAATGATGGTTTTCTTAAACCGCGTCTTTCTGCGCCACGGCAAATCGGAAGCAGACCTTCCAGAAGTTTCCTACCACAGTCAGGTGGACGATATTTTAAGCTACATCAACCAGAATATCCAGAATCCGCTGACGATTGAGGATCTGTCCGGGCATTTTTATTTAAGCCCCTCTTACCTGTGCCGGATCTTTAAATCCACCACGGGCATGACGATCAACAAATACATTACCGCCAAGCGCATTACCCTGTCAAAATCGCTGCTTTCCGAGGGCTGCTCCGTCAGCGAAACCTGTGAAAAATGCGGGTTTAACGACTACAGCAATTTTTTGAAGGCGTTCACGAAGGCGGTGGGGATCTCCCCGAAAAAATACGCCCAGTTTAATTCCTAGGAAGCAAAAAAAACGGCCCGGACTGCCTCAAATGCAATCCGGACCGTTTTTTTCCGGCTTCCCGTTTCTGTTTTAAAAGCAGGACTTTAACCCGCCTCTCAGCTTATACACCGCCTCTGCAAAAAAGTAATCCGCATAGACCATCGTAATGTGATGCCTGTCCGCATGATACGACGCCGAGCAGTTCTGCACGATCGCGTCGCAGTCCCTCGAAAAATCGCAGCGTTTCCGGTACAGCGCGTCCAGAATCCGAAACGCCGCCCGACGGTACATTTCCTGTTCTGCCTCGGGCACGCAGTCTGCCAGCTCCAAAAGCCCGCCCGCAATGATCGCAGCGCCGCAGCTATCCTCCCACGCCGGCTCCGGCGGCTGTCTGAAATCCACCGGGATCAGACCGGACTCCGTCAGATTTGCCATGCAGTAATGCGCCACTTTTTTGGCGGTCTGCAAATATTCGTCCTTTCCGGTATGGCGGTAGCTTACCATAAAGCCGTAAATCGCCCAGCCCTGACCTCTCGTCCAGGAAGAGCCGTGCCCGTATCCCTGGCCGCCGTGGCTTTTTAACCGTTCTCCCGTCTCCGGGTCAAATTCCACGATATGGCATACCGACCCGTCGGGACGCACAAAGCCGTTCATCGCCGTATCCGCATGCCGCATCGCGATGTGCCTGTATCTGGGATCCTTCGTCTCCTCCGACGCCCAGTACAAAAGGGAAAGGTTCATCAAGCAGTCGATGATCGCCCAGCCTCTCGTGTCGTCATAGGCAGAATCATTCCATGCGCGGATAAAATTCCCCGCCGGGTTGAAGCGTCCCGCCAAAAGATTCGCCGCATGCAGCGCCGTCCTGCGCCCTTCTTCATTGCAGGTCAGACGGTAATCATATGCTGCCGTCGGCAGATACATAAAGCCCACGTCATGATGGAGCCCGTAATAATTCCCGAAGCATTGCTTCAGCTTTTCCTCCGAAGCCCGCGCGATCCGGACATACTTTTCCTGCTTTGTATCCTGATACATCAGCCACATCAGGCCGCCCCAGAAACCGTTTGTCCACCAGTCCAGATCGCCGCCATTTTTTTCCGAATAGCCGGAAAGGTCGTCATAACTGCCTTTTTCATCCGTCGTGTAAGGAATCTTATCCTGATTTTTTTCGCTGACCCAGTCCATTTTTTCCCGGATCTTCCCGATCACTTCATCCGCCCATGCTTTATAGTCGTTCATCTTAGTCTCCATTCCTGCGCCCTTTCGGACGTTTTCCTTTTCTCTGTTCATCCATTATACATGCTTGACGCTTCCGCGCCTATGGCTTAAACTGTTCCCATACTGATCTTTTCTGCAAATTTTCAGGAGGTTATCATGCTTACTGTCAGCTACTGCGGCCACGATTCCCACCATGCCGCCCCCTGTAATATCGAACATAAAAACGGTTCCCCGGACTGGCTTTTACTGCTGGTCAAAAGCGATGCATGGTTTATCTGCGATTCCCAAAAAATCCCAGTCCTTCCCGGCATGGCGATCCTGTACGCCCCCGGTATGCCCGTCCACTATGGCCGCGATCAGGCGGGCTACTGCGACGACTGGCTGCATTTTTCCGCCGCCGATCCGGAAACCTGCCGTTTTCTTTCCTCCCTTTCCATCCCCCTCGGCGTCCCGCTCTATCCGGAAGATTTTTCCCGGCTCTGTGCCTGCATGTCCCTGCTGTGCCGTTCCTTCCGCTCTGCCGGGGAATATCACGCGGAAATCATGGATCAGCTTTTAAAAACACTGCTCATGACGCTGTCGCAGGAAACCGCGCGCCGCTCTCTTCCCGAACCGGCTTTTCCACCAAAAAAAGCCGCCCGTTCCGAAGAGGCAGCCTCCTTTTATATCCGTTTTTCCCATCTGCGCGCCCGCATTTACAATGATCCCGCGTTTCCGTGGGATCTTGAAGCGCTCGCCGCAGAGTTAAATATCAGCCTTTCTCATTTTCAGCATCTGTATAAACAGTATTTTGATATTTCCTGCCGCAGCGACATCATTTTTGCCCGGATCGAGCTGGCGCAGATGTACCTGCGGCAAAGCGACATGACCGTGCACCATATCGCCTCCCTCTGCGGCTATGACAGCGAGCTTCATTT
>URRW01000035.1 GCA_900550285.1 uncultured Lachnospiraceae bacterium | reverse complement strand
AAAAGCGAACAAATTTCTACGGTCAGGATCGGAGAGTCGAAAAGTTTTGAATTGGATCATCTGCAAGGCACGTGATCGACGCGTACAGGGTCGTACGCGGAGGGAGCGTAACGAAGCAGATGAGCCAATTCAATCTTTTCGACCGTATGCCCCCTTGTACACTGAGGGTAAACACTTTGCCCTGTCCTCTGATATAAATTGACTTTTTGCACAGCAGCGCTTAGAATATTGTCATAAATATGATTGTCAAGGAGGTATTATTTATGGGACGTTTTACATTACCGCGTGACCTTTATCATGGGAAGGGCTCCCTTGCCGAGCTGCAGAACCTGAAAGGAAAACGCGCCGTGATCGTTGTCGGCGGCGGTTCCATGAAGCGCGGCGGCTTTCTCGCCCAGGCAGAACAGTATCTGCGCAGCGCAGGCATGGAAGTGAAGCTGTTTGAAGGCGTGGAAGCAGACCCTTCCGTTGAGACCGTCATGCGCGGCGCCAAAATGATGCAGGAATTTGAACCGGACTGGATCGTGGCAATGGGCGGCGGCTCCCCGATCGATGCCGCCAAGACCATGTGGGCGTTTTATGAGTATCCGGACGTGACCTTTGAAGACCTGATCACGCCCTTCTCCTTCCCGGAGCTTCGCCAGAAAGCCCGTTTCTGCGCGATCCCTTCCACCTCCGGGACCGCAACCGAGGTAACCGCCTTCGCGGTCATTACCGACTATCAAAAGGGCGTCAAATATCCGCTGGCAGACTTCAATATCACACCCGACGTTGCAATCGTCGATCCTGCCCTTGCAGAGACGATGCCGCCCAAGCTTGTCGCACATACCGGCATGGACGCCATGACCCACGCGATCGAAGCTTATGTTTCCACACTGCACTGCAACTACACCGATCCGCTTGCCCTCCATGCGATCCAGATGATCCACCGTTATCTGAAAAAATCCTATGACGGCGATATGGAAGCCCGCGATCAGATGCACGACGCACAGTGCCTTGCCGGCATGGCATTTTCCAATGCGCTGCTGGGCATCGTCCACTCCATGGCGCATAAGACCGGCGCGGCGTTTACCGGCGGACATATCATCCACGGCGCGGCAAACGCCATGTATCTGCCCAAGGTCATCCGCTTTAACGCCAAAAATCCCGAAGCGGCAGAACGCTATGCGCAGATTGCAAGATTCATCTCCCTGCCCGGCACTACGACCGATGAGCTGGTGGACGCCCTCATTGAAGAGCTGCGCAGTATGAACCGGCAGCTCAACATCCCTCTGGGCATCAAAAATTACGGCGAGGGCGGGCTTTGCGCGGACACATCCATCATCGACGAAAAAGAATTTATGGAGAAGCTTTCCTCTGTTGCAGAGCTTGCCATCGGCGACGCCTGCACCGGAAGCAACCCCCGGATCCCTACGCAGGAGGAAATGGAAAAGCTCTTAAAGGCATGCTATTACGACGAAGAAATTGATTTCTGACCTGTCCGCTTTCCAAAAAGCCGCTGTCATTTTGGCAGCGGCTTTTTCGTATCCTTATTTCTGTATTTTAAAATCAATAATAGTTACTATTGCTTTTTTCTTTTTTCTCCGTTAAAATATCCCTATGACAACAAACAGGAGACAACTGAACTATGTATACATCGACCCCTATATATCCCTCCGGGCAGGACGCCCCGGATTTTTCTGTGCAGGAGGCTTCTGCAGCGCTGCGGGAGCTTTGCAGGCTCATTCCCGATCCGGCACTTTACGGCATTCTTTTGCAGATCCGGGCAGATTTCCCGGCAGACGCTTATCGTTTAGAACTGCTGCTTGCAAAATTTTCTTCTTTTTATAAGGAAACAATGACGTTTCCCGACGCCTGCGCTACGCTGGAACGCGCCTGCGTCGAACTGATCAGCAAAGAAGCGCCCGACTGGGAAATGATCGCGGCGCGCTTTCTTTCCCTTAATATTTTGCGGCGCGTTGAAAGCCACACCGCCGGTCTGCATTTTTCCGGCTGGTACGAAAAGCTTTCGTGGCTTACCAAAGAAGGCTATGCAGGGGCTTTTCTTTTGGAAAGCTACAGCCAAAGCGATGTGGAAGAGCTCTCCTCCTATTTAAAGCCAAACCGGGATCTTCTTTTTAATTACAGCGGTCTTGACCTGATCGCCAGACGATATTTGATCTGTGACCATCAGCACCGGATTTTGGAAACGCCGCAGGAAATGTTTATGGCGATCGCCATGCACCTTGCCATTCCCGAAACCGACCGGGTATACTGGGCAAAGCGGTTTTATGATATTTTAAGCACCCTGAAGGTGACGATGGCGACGCCCACCATGTCCAATGCCCGCAAGCCCTTCCACCAGATGAGCTCCTGCTTTATCGATACGGTGGACGATTCCCTGACGGGGATCTACCGCAGCATCGACAATTTCGCGCAGGTCAGCAAGCACGGCGGCGGCATGGGGCTTTATTTCGGAAAGGTCCGCGCAAACGGCAGCTCCATCCGCGGCTTCGAGGGCGCTGCCGGCGGCGTGATCCGGTGGATCAAGCTCGTAAACGATACCGCAACCGCCGTGGATCAGCTGGGCGTGCGGCAGGGAGCCGCCGCTGTCTATCTGGACGCATGGCACCGGGATCTGCCGGAATTTCTCCAGCTGCGCACCAACAACGGCGACGACCGCATGAAAGCCCACGATATTTTTCCGGCAGTCTGCTATCCCGATCTTTTCTGGAAGCTTGCCAAAACCGATCTGGACGCAGACTGGCATCTGATGTGCCCCCACGAAATCTATCTGGCTAAGGGCTATCATCTGGAAGATTTTTACGGGGAAGAATGGGAACGCCGCTATCTGGACTGTGTAAAAGACAGCCGCATCCAGAAACGGGTCATGAGCGTAAAGGAAATCGTACGCCTGATTTTAAAATCCCTTGTGGAAACCGGAACGCCCTTTGCCTTTAACCGCGATACGGTCAACCGCATGAACCCCAATGCCCATCGGGGCGTCGTCTACTGCAGCAATCTGTGTACGGAAATCGCCCAGAACATGAGCCCGATGCAGGTGTTGGCGCCCAGGGCCGTCGAAATCGACGGCGAAACCGTCGTCCTTCAGGAAACAAAGCCCGGCGATTTTGTCGTCTGCAATCTGGCTTCCCTGACGCTTGGACGCATGGACGTTACCGACGACAACGAGCTTTGGGACACCGTCTCCGCCGTCGTGCGCGCCCTTGACAACGTCATCAGCCTGAACTACTATCCCCTTCCCTACGCGGAACTTTCCAACCAAAAATACCGCGCGATCGGGCTTGGGACAAGCGGCTACCACCATATGCTCGTAAAGCAGGGGCTCCGCTTTGAATCGGAAGCGCATCTTCAGTTTGTGGATACGCTGTATGAAAAGATCAATTATTACGCGCTCAAGGCTTCCATGGAGCTTGCCTGCGAAAAAGGCGCTTACTCCTGTTTTTCGGGAAGCGATTACGAAACCGGCGCATATTTTGAAAAACGAGGCTATACTTCCCCGCGCTGGAAAGAACTGGCGGCGCAGATTGCCCGGAACGGCTTACGCAACGGTTATCTTCTGGCGGTTGCCCCCACCAGCTCCACCTCCATCATCGCGGGCACGACGGCAGCCGTCGATCCCGTCATGAAAAAATATTTTATGGAGGAGAAAAAAGGAAGCATGATCACCCGCGTCGCCCCCGACCTCAATGAAAAGACGTTCTGGCTTTACAAAAACGCGCATCACATTGACCAGAGCTGGCTCGTGGACGCGGCGGGCGTCCGGCAGCGCCATATCGATCAGGCGCAGTCCGTCAACCTTTATATTACCAACGAATACACCTTCCGCAAGCTCCTTGCACTTTACATCCGGGCATGGGAAAAAGGCGTTAAAACGCTCTACTATGTCCGCAGCCAGTCTCTCGAGGTGGAGGAATGCGAATCCTGCTCCTCCTGACCGGGGCTTTTGCGGGACGTACCGCTTTGACTCCTTTTAAACATCAAAAATGCCGCAAAAGCGGCGGAAATGGAACACTATGGAACTTCAAAAAAAAGCGCTCTTTAACGCACAGGGCGACACAGACGTGAGAAAACGCCGGATGATCGGCGGAAATACGACAAATCTGAATGATTTCAACAACATGAAATATACATGGGTCAGCTCCTGGTACCGTCAGGCAATGAATAATTTCTGGATTCCGGAAGAGATCAATCTGACCCAGGACATCAAGGATTACAGGCTTTTAACGCAGGAGGAACGGACTGCCTATGACAAAATCCTCTCCTTCCTCGTTTTTCTGGATTCCGTCCAGACCGCAAACCTGCCCAATATCGGCGAATACATTACGGCAAACGAGATCAATCTCTGCCTGACGATCCAGGCATTTCAGGAGGCAGTCCACTCCCAGAGCTACAGCTATATGCTGGACTCCATCTGCCCTCCTGCCAAGCGGGACGAGATTTTGTACCAATGGAAATTTGACGAACACCTTTTAAAAAGGAACGAATTTATCGGGGAACAGTACAACGCCTTTTTGGAGCACCGCGACCGGGAGCATCTTGTCAAAACGATGATGGCAAATTATATTCTGGAGGGCATTTATTTTTATTCCGGCTTCATGTTTTTCTACAATCTGGGACGCACCGGGAAAATGTCCGGCAGCGCTCAGGAAATCCGCTATATCAACCGGGATGAAAATACCCATCTGTGGCTGTTTTGCAACATCCTTTTGGAGCTCCAAAAGGAAGAACCCGACCTGTTTACCCCAGAAAAGGTCGAAGAATACCGCTCCATGCTTCGGCGCGGCGTGGAAGAAGAGATCGCATGGGCGCAGTACGTCCTCGGCGACCGGATCGAGGGGCTTACGATGGAAATGATCTCCGGCTACATCCGCTATCTGGGCAACCTGCGTGCGTCGTCGCTCCGCTTTGCGCCGCTTTACGAGGGCTTTGACGAGATCCCCGACTCTATGAAATGGGTCAGCGTATACAGCAACGCAAACCTGATCAAGACGGACTTTTTTGAAGCGAAATCGACCGCCTATGCAAAATCCGGGGCGATCGAGGATGATTTGTAAGTTGTTTATATCTGCAAAAATCCCCATGACACATCTTCCTAATTATCAAGTTCATAATAAAAAGTGTGTGCCAAGGCGCACATCCGCGCCGGGCGCGTTTGCCGTCAGGCAATAGGATCCTTTCGTGCGAGTGCACATAATCATGTTTTTTAATTCGATGGGAAAGAAACTTTCCTATCGAATTAAAAACAGGGCTGCCGCAATAAAGCAACAGTCCTGTTTTTTTCCATCATCCCCTCAAGGCGCAAGGGAGAAAATACCTTGCCCTATTTTCTTTTTCTTCTGTGTTTTTTCTCCGACAACACACGCATTGAAACCACCAAAACAACGCCTGCCAGAGAAACTGCCAGCATCCCGATCCATAGGATAAGATGAGCCGTGTCCCCGGTTTCCGGCGTTCCATGTTCCCCTGTTATAGGCAGCTTTTCCGCCTCCACATCGCTTTGGCCCTCAACTCCAGAAGCCATATCCGATATTACAGGGGCTGCAGGAACCGATGGATTTACAGGCTTCTGCGGAACATAAGGGAGCTCAGGCTCCTCAGGCTTATCAGGATCCACCGGTTTGTCAGGATTGGTCGGTTTATCGGGATCGGTCGGTTTATCAGGATCGGTCGGTTTATCAGGATCGGTCGGTTTATCGGGATCAGTCGGTTTATCGGGATCAGTCGGTTTATCCTTATGATTATTAAAAATCGCTTCCATATTCTTACCGCTCTCAATCACCCCGGTTGCACCGCTCGATGTTACCGTATACCCATCGTTATTGCTTTCTGCAACTGAATATTTAATGCCCGCCGGCAGATTCTCTGCCGTTTTCTTTTCTCCGCCTTTCAGCTCAAAAACAGCTGTCCCATCTTTAAAATTCATTTCCCCGTAGGTTCCATTCACAGAAGTATCTTCCAGCTTTACCGTAAACGTAAATTTCTGATCTGCGCTTGCACCGCTTCCCGAAATCGTTTTCAGTACAATAAGGCCTCCTGTTTTTTTCTCCTCGCTGTTTGTCAGAGTAATCTCATACAGCTTTTTTTCCGGATCAAATGTAATCTCTGAGTTACAGCCCCATCCTTCTACCGGCTGTTCCTCTACTTCATAAGTGCATTCCTGGACATTTCCTTCCCCATCTATATACTTGGACGGAAGTTTATAAAATTCTGCCGTCCATTTATTCTTTTCATTCAACGCCACACCGCTGTCTAATTTAACCCGTTCTTTTCCGTTTTTTCCCACACGGTACAGATCCACAAACACCTCGTCCGGATGTAGCTTCTCTCCCTCCCACTTTTTTGTAACTTTTACAGTTACGTCAGCATTTTTAACACCGATCACAATAGGGCTGTTGGAAGCGATTCCGCCGCCCCGCCCTTTACATATATTATTTGTAATAATCAGCTTTGCCTCATTTTCTGCCAGCTTTTGATGTTCTTTTGAAAGCTCTCCGTGGAGTCCAAACGTCTGATTTGTATCCGTATAAATTTCTTCCTCTGCTTCCGGATTACCTGTCTGGTATCTGGCATCCGGCTCATCCTCATACCACTTCATCAGCCCGCCGCCCAGCGCCCGCTTTTCTACCGTCATTCTCGTTTTTTGGCTGGGAGGATTTGCATTCGTGATCAATTTATCGTCGGAATCAAGCCCTTCATACCTTACTTCATCCCCTGCAGCCGTGATATAATAAGGGGGGAACGATCCATATTTTCCCTGCGCCTTATTTCCAAAAATTGCGCCGCCCAAAGTAGAATATATCTCTGTCGTGGATACGGGACATGCCCAGACGCCTCCGCCCCGGACTGCCTCATTTCCGGAAATCAACACGTTCTTCAGTTCCAGCACCGGCATTCCATGCGTCGTATAATCAATGCCTCCCCCAAATTCCGTCGCCTTATTTCCGGTAATGATACCTGTCTCCAGCGTAACTTTGCTCTTATCAATGACTTCTAGGGAAATACCTCCTCCCCGCTCCGCTTTATTCCCAGTAATGATATTATCGTCTAAAAAAATCTTTCCCTCGCTAGACATCACGCGAATGCCGCCGCCAAATCCGATTGCAGTTCCATCCGTAATTTTATTTCCCGTAATATTTACATACTCTCTCAGCAATCTGACATAAATCCCGGCGCCATCGCCTCCCCGGCTCGAATATCTGCCATTCTCATCCTGCAGCCGATGATTATATGAAATATTATTTTCAATTTTATTATCCGTAATGTCAGCATGCTTAATCGAGTCCAGATGAATCGCTCCGCCATGATCCTTTGTCTCATTGGCAAAGAAATAATTATCGTTCAATTTTACAGTACTTTCTCCGCCTTCCACATACAAAGCGCCTCCTCCAAACCAGGCCTGCTTTGATAAACCAGTCGGATCTTCACTTTCATTATAAAACAGATTACTCCCGCTGATGTCCACAGCGGAATCCACTGCCCATACCGCCCCTCCATTCCGGGCGGTGTTCCCGCCATATTCGTCTGTCTCAAAATCATAAAACCCCAGAGAACAATCCTTGATGTCCAGCGTACCATTCTTCATGCATACCGCCGCGCCATCCCCGCTTTTTGCCTCAAAGTCCGCAATTGTTACATCATGCAATGTCAGCGTACTTCCGTTTTCTGCCTGAATTGCCCGGTTATCTGTCTTATCTTTCTCTCCTCTGATCGATCCATTCATGATCATAAACTTGCAGCCTTTTACCAAAAATGCACTTTTAGTGCTTTTTGAATCAGAATTGATAAAAACATGAATCGTTTTCCCATCCAGATCTAATGTAATATCTTTTTCAACAGAGATAGATTCTGTCAGCTCCACATCTTCCGGAATTGTTATGATATCTCCGTCCCCAGCGTTTTCCAAAGCAGACTTTAAATCAAATGCTTTCGTATCCGCCATACTTTTATCCTGTACATTTCCTGCACACAAAGAAATATCATCCCTGCACACAGGACACTGTCCGTTTACCTTGTCTGTTTCACAGAGTTCTGTACAGATACACTCCGGTTCTTCCGTAATTTCTTCCGTTATATCTGTTGCTTCGGTTTCTGTCTCATCCATAGTTTCCGTGCTTTCTGTCTCTTCGACAGATTCCGTGCCCTCTTCTGTCCCTATGTTGCCTTCAGTCCCCGAGCTTTCTTCAATCTCCGCACTTTCTCCAATTTCCGTACTTTCTTCAGCTTCTGTACTTTCTTCAGTTTCTGCACTTTCTTCGGTCCCGGCACCGTTTTCTGTCTCGGCTTGCGCCCCCTCAGTTTCTTCTCTCATTTCCGTTTCCCCGAAAACATCTACGGTAGTTTCTGTTTCCGCCTGTTCCAAAGCGGCATATATTCCCGCCTCTTCCGCAAAAACTGCACTGGGCATCATTCCGACAAGCATACATGCCGCAAGTACTCCCGCCAACCATTTTGTTTTCACTTTCCTCTTCTCCTTTGCTTAAAATATGAGTGGAATATCTGCCGGGAATTATAACACATTTGGAATATTATGTCGATATAAAATTGGCATTTTACGCTATTTTATCCATTCTTTTTCTGACAGAATATATATTTATCTTTCTATTTTTCCTTTTTTCTCTTCCAAAAACATCATTATGTACAATTTTTATCTTCTTCATTTATAAGGTTCAAAAACAGGAGGGATTGAACCGGAAATTTCTGCTTACCAAATACCAAATCTGCCAACATCGTTATATATCGCATAATCCTCAACTGTGATATTGGGATTGGTAATAATATTTTAGAAAACGGAGGATTCTATTGTTAAAAGCGAAATCTCTGAGAATAAATATCTTCTGCTTTCCAGCCATTCTCTCATTGCGTTTTCCCAACAAGAAAAATCACAGTAACCGGATTTCTCATTTCTTTTTTCATGTATGATTACTCCTTTCATTTCTCATAAGGCAGCCAGTTGTTTTTTTATAATTTTTCCAATAATATGTCAGATTTTTTCTGGAATAAACGAAAAAAGAAGATAATCCATAATAAGCTTGGATTACCTCCTTTTTTTCTGCACACAAATGCACACACCAATACCACTATGGTAGGATTTCAGGCTTCGCTTTCTGACATTAAAGTGTTAAATGATTCAGAATTTACCAGCCTTTGCTGCTTCCTCAATGGCAACCGCAACGGAAACCGTCATGCCTACCATCGGGTTGTTGCCCGCACCGATCAGACCCATCATTTCAACGTGCGCGGGTACGGAAGAAGAACCTGCAAACTGCGCGTCGGAATGCATACGTCCCATCGTATCGGTCATACCGTAGGAAGCAGGGCCTGCAGCCATGTTATCGGGATGCAGGGTACGGCCTGTGCCGCCGCCGGAAGCTACGGAGAAGTACTTCTTGCCTTTTTCGATGCATTCTTTCTTGTAAGTACCAGCTACTGGATGCTGGAATCTGGTTGGGTTGGTGGAGTTACCGGTGATGGAAACGTCAACGCCTTCCTTCCACATGATAGCAACGCCTTCTGTTACGTCGTTAGCGCCGTAGCAGTTTACCTTTGCACGAAGGCCTTCGGAGTAAGCCTTACGGAATACTTCCTTTACTTCGCCTGTGGAATAATCCATCTCTGTCTCTACATAAGTAAAGCCGTTGATTCTGGAAATGATCTGTGCAGCGTCTTTGCCCAGACCGTTTAAGATAACGCGGAGAGGTTTCTGACGAACTTTGTTCGCCTTCTCTGCGATACCGATCGCGCCCTCAGCAGCTGCGAAGGACTCGTGACCTGCCAGGAAGCAGAAGCAGTCTGTCTCTTCTTCCAAAAGCATCTTGCCCAGGTTACCATGGCCTAAGCCTACCTTACGCTGGTCTGCAACGGAACCGGGGATACAGAAAGCCTGAAGGCCCTCGCCGATTGCAGCGGCAGCATCGGATGCTTTTCTGCAGTTTTTCTTGATTGCGATCGCAGCGCCTACGATGTAAGCCCAGCAAGCGTTCTCAAAACAGATGGGCTGGATACCCTTTACCTGATGGTAAACGTCCAGGCCGGCATCTTTTGTGATTTTCTCAGCTTCTTCGATAGAAGCAATACCGTAGCTATTTAAAACAGCATTGATCTTGTCGATTCTTCTTTCATAAGATTCAAATAATGCCATGCTTCGTTACCTCCTCCTTTTTATTCCTGTCTGGGATCGATGATTCTTACAGCATCATCAACGCGTCCGTACTGGCCGGAAGCCTTCTCGTATGCTGTCTGAGCATCGTCGCCCTTCTTCATGAAGTCTGTCATCTTGCCGAAGTTTACAAACTTGTAGCCGATGATCTGATCGTCTGCATCCAGAGCGATGCCGGTTACATAACCTTCAGCCATTTCAAGGTAACGGGGACCTTTCTTTAAGGTACCGTACATGGTACCGATCTGGCTTCTTAAGCCCTTGCCCAGATCTTCCAGACCTGCGCCGATCGGAAGTCCGTCCTCAGAGAATGCGGACTGTGTACGTCCGTAAACGATCTGTAAGAACAGCTCTCTCATAGCCGTATTGATCGCGTCACACACAAGGTCGGTGTTTAATGCCTCAAGAAGCGTTCTGCCGGGCAGGATCTCAGCAGCCATAGCTGCGGAATGGGTCATGCCGGAGCAGCCGAGCGTCTCGATCAGAGCCTCCTGAATAATACCTTCCTTAACGTTGAGGGTCAGCTTACATGCGCCCTGCTGAGGTGCACACCAGCCTACACCATGAGTCAGACCGGATATGTCCTTGATCTCTTTGGCTTTTACCCATTTTGCTTCTTCCGGGATGGGAGCACAGCCGTGGTTTACGCCCTGCGCTACCGGACACATCTGTTCAACTTCGTGTGAATAAATCATGTGTTATCTCCTTTCGTCTATGGATGAAAATTTCGTCAGCGGGCGCGCCAAAAAGGCGCAAAGCTTTCTTTTGTCAAAATACAGCGCTGACCGCCGCAGCGGAGCCAGAAATGATCCGCAAAAAAGCACCAGCTGTACGCTGATGCTATTTTCTCACATTTTACGCCAAAAATCCAGTCTTTTTTACAATTTCGTCCTGTGCCTTGAAAATATGCCCTTCCGGCACAAAGCCGCGCACCCGCGACAACGGATATACGTTTGTATTCCTTCCGATAACCGTTCCCGGATTCAAAACGCTGTTGCAGCCGACCTCCACGCAGTCGCCCAGCATCGCGCCGAACTTTTTCAGGCCGGTCGCGATCTGCAGCTTCCCTGCCTTTACCACAACAGGCGTTTTATCGCTCTTTACATTGGAAGTAATCGCTCCCGCGCCCATATGGGCTTTGAAGCCAAGGATGCTGTCCCCCACATAATTGTAATGGGGAACCTGTACCTGATCGAAAAGGATCACATTTTTTAATTCGGTGGAATTGCCCACAACCGCCCCCTTTCCGATGACCGCGCTGCCCCGCACAAAGGCGCAGTGACGGATCTCCGCGTTTTCATCGACAATGCACGGGCCGTTCAGGAAGGCAGTCGGCGCAACGTGCGCGCTCTTTGCGATCCAGACATCCTCTCCCCGCTTTTCAAAACGGTCTTCCGGCAGGCTGTTTCCAAGTGTCACGATAAATTCCCGGATGCCCGCCAGCGCCTCCCACGGATAGGTAAACTGCTTCAGAAAAGGGGCTGCGACCGTCCTTTCAAGATCATACAGATTGCTTATTTTCATTGCTTCCATGATCTGCTTCCTCCTTTTTGGCGCGGCTCTTTGGCTGGGCTTCCTTCTTTTTGTAAAAACCTGCCGCCGCGTCGAACTGCCGGTACAAAACCGCCTGATTGTGCAGCTGTTTTACGATGTTCGTGCGCCTGCGCACAAAATCGTCCAGCTTCCCCATGTATTCCTCCGGCGTGATCGTCCCTTCCGCCACGCCCGTCAGCCCCTTTTCCCAGCTTGCCGTCAGCGCCGGGTTTAAAAGCGGGCGGATCGAGTCCGAAACCACGTCGTAGATCATTTCGCCCATCAGCGTGGGCGTGATCGTCTGGGTCTTTTTATTCAGCGCCAAATATTCGATCGTCACGAGCTTTTTTAAAATTTCCGCGCGGGTCGCGGACGTGCCGATGCCGCTTCCTTTGATCTGGGCGCGCAGCTCCTCGTCCTCAATAAACTGTCCCGCATTTTCCATCGTCAGAATCAGCGTTCCCGAATTGTAGCGCTTAGGCGGCGACGTCTCGCCCTCCCGGACTGACAGCCCCGAAAGCGGAAGCTGCATCCCTTTTCTCAGCTTGGAAAGCACCTGTAAAAACGCCTCGTCGCACTGGGTTTCTTCCTCGCCGCCGCTCTTTTTTTCCTTTTCCTCTTCGTCTCTTTTTTCAGAAAAAGACGGTCTGCTTACCGCCAGATACCCTTCCTGCGTCAACACCTTAAAGGAAGCAAAAAAGCGCTCCCCCTCCGGAAGCCCTGCAGATTTTGCAAGCACCGTCAGCGCCACCTTCTGATACACAGCCGGCGGGTAAAAAATGCTCAGGAACCGGCGCACGATCACCTCGTACACCTTCGCCGCCCCTCCGGAAAGGCTGCGCAGCGCGGAAAGCCCCTGTCCCGTCGGAATGATCGCGTAGTGGTCCGTGATCTGCTTGTCGTTCACATACCGGCTCTTTGCGATATTTTTATGCGCGCCCTTTTCAAGGATCTGTGCAGCGAAGGCAGCGGCAGGGGGAAAGCCTCTCAGCCCGCCGATATTTTTATGGATCTCCTTTGCCACTGCCGAAGAAAGCACGCGGGCGTCCGTTCTGGGATAGGTCGTCAGCTTTTTCTCATACAGTTCCTGCGCGATCCGCAGCGTTTCATCCGGACTGATCTTAAACATCCGGGAGCAGTCGTTTTGAAGCTCCGCCAGATTGTAAAGAAGCGGCGGGTTTTTCTGCTCCTTTTTCTTTTCGCACTTTTCCAAAAAAGCGCCCGAAAAGCCCTGCCCCATCGTCCCGTCCGGCAAAACCGAGCCCAGACGCCCCATCAGCTCCTCTGCCGATTTTTTTTCTTTAAAGCCGTTGTCCTTATAAAGAAGCGGCGACGCAAAATAAGCGCTTCCCTCTGCTGCCCGCCACTCGCCCTCGAAAGGTCTTGTCTTTCCTTCCTCCACCGGGATCCCGAAGCTGCCCATTACCCGGTAAAAGGGCGTTTTTACAAAGGAGCGGATCTCCCGCTCCCGGTTGACCACCATGCCGAGGACGCATGTCATTACCCGTCCCACGGAGATCACCGCACGGTCGCGGCGCAGATAATTTTTTACATTGTTGCCGTATTTTAACGTCAGCGCCCGGGAAAAGTTAATGCCCATCAGGTAATCCTCTTTTGCCCGCAGATACGCCGCGTCCGCCAGATGATCGTATTCCGAAAGATCCTTCGCCTCCCGGACGCCCCTCTGGATTTCCTCCTCCGTCTGGGAATCGATCCACACCCGGCGGCGTTCTTTTCCCGAAACGCCCGCCTCCTGCTCCACCAGCCGGTAAATATATTCCCCTTCCCGCCCGGAGTCGGTGCACACATAGATCGTGTCCACATCCGGACGGTTCAGCAGGGAGCTGACGATGTCAAACTGTTTTTTTACGCCGGGTATGATCTCATACCGAAAGGTTTCCGGGATAAACGGGAGCGTGTCCACAGACCATTTTTTGTACTTCATATCGTAAACCTCGGGATAGCTCATCGTCACCAGATGTCCCACGCACCACGTCACGATCGCCTCCTCCGATTCCAGATACCCGTCCCTGCGGCTCATCTGATATTTCAGCGCCTTTGCAAATTCCTGCGCCACGCTCGGTTTTTCCGCAATGAATAACTTTTTTCCCATACACCTTTCCTTTTAAAAATTTTTATTTTTTCGCGATATAGCCCTGCGCCTTCAAAAGCTCCGCGCATAAGATCGCGCCGCCGGCAGCGCCCCGGACGGTATTGTGGGACAGTCCCACAAACTTCCAGTCATAAACCGTGTCCTCTCTCAGACGACCCACGGAAATGCCCATCCCGTTCTCAAAATCCACGTCCAGGGAAACCTGAGGGCGGTTGTCCTCCTCCAGATACTGAATGAACTGCTTAGGCGCGCTCGGAAGCCCAAGCCTCTGCGGTTCTCCGGAAAAATGCACGAGACGGTCGATCAGCTCCTCCTTCGTCGCTTTTTTACGGAATTTTACAAAAGCCGCCGCCGTATGCCCGTTCAGCACCGGAACGCGGATACACTGGCAGGTGATCACAGGAGAGGTCGCCGGCTTGATCACGCCGTCCTCCACCTTGCCCCAGATGCGCAGCGGCTCCTTCTCGCTCTTCTCCTCTTCGCCGCCGATATAGGGAATGATGTTGCCCTCCATCTCCGGCCAGTCTGCAAATGTCTTTCCCGCACCGGAGATCGCCTGATAGGTTGTGGCAACCACTTCATAGGGCTCAAATTCCTTCCATGCGGTCAGCGCGGGCGCATAGCTCTGGATCGAACAGTTGGGCTTTACTGCGATAAAGCCCCTGCTTGTGCCAAGACGCTTCTTCTGCGCTTCAATGACCGCCGTGTGCTCCGCGTTGATCTCCGGCACGATCATCGGCACGTCCGGCGTCCAGCGGTGGGCGGAATTGTTGGAAACAACCGGGGTTTCCGTCTTTGCATAGGCTTCCTCGATCTTCTGGATCTCTTCCTTTGTCATATCCACCGCGCTGAATACAAAATCAACCTGTGAAGCTACCGCTTCCACCTCATTGACGTTCATTACCACGATCTTTTTTACCGCTTCGGGCATAGGCTTGTCCATCTTCCATCTGCCGCCCACAGCCTCTTCATAGGTCTTTCCCGCAGAACGGGGGCTTGCCGCGATCGTCGTTACCTCAAACCACGGATGATCCTCTAAAAGCGAAATAAAACGCTGCCCCACCATTCCCGTGCCGCCCAGCACGCCGACTTTTAATTTTTCACTCATTCCCTTATCTCCTCTCTTTCCTGCTCAGTTTTCTTCCATGTATCTGCGGTTTACGGCGATTACCTGCTTCATCGCCTCCTGCCCCGGTGCGCCGATGGTCAGGCGCTTTTCCACGCAGGTTTTTAAGCTTACCGCCTCATAAAGATCCGCTTCAAAAACAGGGCTGATCTTCTGCAGCTCCTCCAGCGTGCATTCCTCAATGCTCTTTCCCTTTTCGATGCAGTATAATACAAGCTGCCCGATGATGCCGTGGGCATCCCGAAACGGCACGCCCTTTACAACCAGATAATCCGCCGCGTCCGTAGCGTTGGTAAAGCCGTTCATCGCCGATCTTGCCATCACATCCCTGTTAAAGCGCATCGTGCCGAGCATCCCTTCAAACAGCTTTAAGCAGCCGTTTGCGGTATCAATCGCGTCAAACGCCGGCTCCTTATCCTCCTGCATATCCTTATTATAAGCAAGGGGCAGCCCCTTCATCGTCGTCAGAAGGCTCATGAGCGCGCCGTACACCCGCCCGGTCTTTCCGCGCACCAGCTCCGCGATGTCCGGATTTTTTTTCTGGGGCATAATGGAAGAGCCGGTCGAGTAAGCGTCGTCGATCTCCACAAAACGGTATTCGTTGCTGTTCCACAGGATGATCTCCTCCGAAAAACGGCTCAGGTGCATCATCACCATCGAAAGCGCGGAAAGATATTCGATCACATAATCCCGGTCGGAAACAGAATCCATACTGTTTAACGTAGGGCCTTCAAAGCCCAAAAGCTCCGCCGTATACGCCCGGTCCAGCGGATAGGTCGTCCCCGCCAGCGCCCCGCTTCCCAGCGGGCAGAAATTCATGCGCCTGTAAATATCCTTCATCCGCTGCCGGTCTCTTTTGAACATTTCAAAATAGGCGCCCGTATAGTGCGCCAGCGTCGTCGGCTGCGCCTTCTGCAGATGCGTAAAGCCCGGCATATAGGTGTCCAGATTTTCTTCCATAACCGTAAGGATCGTTCCCATCAGATCCTTTAACAGCGCGTCCGTCTCCAATACCCGTTCCCGCACATACAGCCTCATGTCCAGCGCCACCTGATCGTTGCGGCTTCTGCCCGTATGGAGCTTTTTGCCCGCCTCGCCGATACGGGCGGTCAGGTTCGCCTCCACAAAGCTGTGGACGTCCTCGTATTCCTCCGTGATCGGAAGCGTCCCGTTTTCCACATCCTCCCGGATGCCTGTCAGCCCTTCCACAATTTTTTCTTTTTCTTCTTCCGTTAAAATCTGCTGCTTTGCCAGCATCGTCACATGGGCGATGCTGCCTTCGATGTCCTGCCGTAATAAGCGCTTGTCAAAAGAAATCGACGCGTTGAACTGATACACCAGCCGGTCCGTCTCTTTTGTAAAGCGCCCGCCCCAAAGCTGCGCCATGAGCATTCCTCCTCATAAACGATATGTTTTTTCATCCCTGTGGAATAGGGGAAAATATCTGAATAAATACGATAGTATCACATTTCTCACTTTATTGCAATAAAGCAGGACGTTTTTTTCGTCATCGCGGCAGGACAGCTTTTTGCGTCACCTTTCCCGCCTGCGCGCATAGTAATAAATATATACTGACAAAGAGAGGAACATTCCCAATGGAATCCGAAATTTTAAAAGTGGATGATCTTTCCTATTCCTATCACACCCTGACCGGGGAAACCGCCGCTCTCAGCCATATTTCCTTTTCCGTGCGGGAAGGGGAATTTCTTGCCGTCGTCGGTTCCTCCGGCTGCGGCAAATCCACGATTCTGTCGCTGATTGCCGGGCTTTTGACGCCGTCCTCCGGCGGGATCACTTTTTATGGAAAAAACGGGCGTAAGCCCGGCATCGGCTACATGCTCCAGCACGACCATCTGTTTGAATGGCGCAGCATCTGGAAAAACGTCACGCTGGGGCTCGAAATCAACCATCGCATGACCCCGAAAAATCTGGAACGCGTCCGCCGGATGCTCGACGATTACGGGCTGTCCGCCTTTGCCGACAAAAAGCCCTCCGAGCTGTCCGGCGGCATGAAGCAGCGCGCCGCCCTCATCCGCACAATGGCGCTGGAGCCCGACATCCTTCTTTTGGATGAACCCTTTTCCGCGCTGGACTACCAGACCCGCCTGACCGTTTCTGCCGACATCGCCCACATCATCCGCAGGGCGGGGAAAACCGCAATCCTGATCACCCACGACCTTTCCGAGGCGATCAGCCTTTCCGACCGGGTTCTCGTCCTTTCCCCCCGTCCCGCCCATGTAAAAGCAGAATTTCCAATTTCATTGACCCTTCCGGACAATTCCCTGCTTGCCGCCCGCAAGGCTCCGGAATATGGCGATTACTTCAATCAGATCTGGGAGGAATTATCGGATGAAAACAAATAAAACCGACTCTGCCGCTCAACAGGAATACATGCTCGCCCACTTAAGACACCACCGCTTTGTGCGCTGGGCAAGGCTTTTGCTGCTCGTTTTCTTTCTTGCCCTGTGGGAGTTTTGCGCGGACAAAGGGCTTATTGACAGCTTCTTTTTTTCCAGCCCGTCCCGCGTCGCTGCCTGCTTTGTCTCCATGCTTCAAAACAAATCGCTCTTTCTCCACATCGGCGTGACATTGACCGAAACGGTCGTAAGTTTTTTGCTGATCGTCCTGATCAGCCTTGCAGCCGCCACCCTTTTATGGCACTCCAAACGCCTTTCGGAAATCGCAGAGCCTTATCTGGTCGTCTTAAACAGCCTGCCGAAATCCGCCCTCGCCCCTCTTTTGATCGTATGGCTCGGCACGGGCATCGACACCATCATCGTCGCCGGCATTTCCGTCGCCGTCTTTGGCGCCGTCATCAGCCTTTATACCGGCTTTCTGCAGGTCGATCCGGAAAAATTAAAACTCATTTATACCCTCGGCGGCTCCCGTCAGGATACGTTTTTCAAAGTAGTCCTCCCCGCCTCTGTCCCGACCGTTTTAAGCAGCATGAAAGTCAATATCGGGCTTGCCCTCGTAGGCGTTATCATCGGGGAATTTCTGGCTGCCCGCAGGGGGCTTGGCTATCTCATCATTTACAGCAGCCAGGTATTCCAGCTGGACGTCCTGATCACCGCCATCCTTTTATTGTGCATCATTGCCATGGGTTTATATCAGATCATCCAGTTTGCCGAGCACTGGTATAAAAAGCGCGTATAAAAGCTCTATAAAATTTGTGTAAAATTTACGTTCTCCTGTTGTTTTTCTCCTTTTCGGGTGTTACGATAGCCATATAGGACTGACACTGTCAGATCCAATGCAAAGGAGGTCGATTTATTTATGAAGTACCGTAAAATGTCTGCTCTGGCACTTTCCGGTGCGCTGATCTTTTCCATGTCCCTTCCCGTCAGCGCTGCCCCCACAGAGTCCCAGACCAGCAACAACAATGACATTGTGATCCTGCACACCAACGACGTGCACTGCGCCATCGACGATGGGATCGGCTATGCCGGCGTCGCTGCCTACAAGGCTGAAATGGAAGCAGCCTACGGCGAAGACAACGTCACTCTCGTCGACGCCGGAGACGCCATTCAGGGCGGGGCGATCGGCACCCTTTCCGACGGCGCATTTTTAGTTGACATCATGAATCAGGTCGGCTACGACATTGCCGTACCCGGCAATCATGAATTCGACTACGGCATGGACAATTTCCTGACCCTTGCAAAGGAGCGCGCGGATTATCAGTATATCTGCGCCAACTTCATCGACCTTTCCACCGGCGTCGGCGTATTCCCTCCTTATGAGATCGTTGACTACGGCGATACGCAGGTCGCTTATGTGGGCATCGACACCCCTGAAAGCTTTACCAAATCCACTCCCGCTTATTTTCAGGATGAAAACGGGAACTATATTTACGGTTTCTGTCAGGGCAATGACGGCGCAGATCTGTACAACGTCGTTCAGTTAAGCGTCGATTCCGCCCGCGATAACGGCGCTGATTATGTGGTTGCGATCGGGCATCTGGGCACGGAAGGCAGCAAGCCCGAATGGCAGGCAGCTTCTGTGATCGCCAACACCACCGGCATCGACGCTTTTATCGACGGCCATTCCCACGAAGCTTACTCCAAGACCGTGAAAAGCAAGGACAGCAGGGACGTCGTACTCGCCCAGACCGGCACAAAACTGAATTCCATCGGCAAGCTGGTGATCGATCCCGATACCGGCAAAATTACCGACGAGCTGATAACGGATTATGAAGGAAAGGATCCTGTGACCGCACAGTTTATCTCCGCCTTGCAGGAAGGCTTTTCCGATATTCTCAATCAGACCGTGGCAAAAGCCGACGTGGCTTTAACTTCTTCTGATCCTGCTACCGGCAGGCGCATGATCCGCAGCGCGGAAACCAATCTGGGCGATCTTGTCGCAGACGCTTACCGCAATGTAATGGGCGCTGACATCGGCATCGCAAACGGCGGCGGCATCCGCGCTGATCTGGAACAGGGTGACATTACCTATGAGGACATCATCAACGTACATCCTTACGGAAACGAAATGTGCGTCGCAGAGGCTACCGGTCAGGAAATCCTCGACGCGCTGGAGCTTGGCGCTTCCAAATATCCGGAAGAAAACGGCGGATTTTTGCAGGTTTCCGGTCTGACTTATACGATCGACCCTTCCATCCCTTCTTCCGTTGTAAGAAATGACGAGGGCGAATTTATCAAAGTAGACGGCGCTTACCGCGTCAAAGACGTTTTCGTAAACGGAGAGCCTCTGGACCTTAACAAGACCTACACGGTCGCTTCCCACAATTACATGCTCAAAAACGGCGGCGACGGCTATGTGATGTTTAAGGACAACAAGCTCATAAAGGACTGCACCATGCTCGACAATGAGGTACTGATCGATTACATTACCAAGGAGCTCGGCGGTTCTGTCGGCAAAGAATATTCTGATCCTTACGGGCAGGGACGCATCAGCGTCGCTTCTGCCGCTGCGGCAGACGCAGCATAATATCTGTTTTTTCAAGGGAGCGCTTTTCAGCGCTCCTTTTTTATGCGCACTCGCACGAAATGAAGGAATTGCCTGACGGCAAACGCGCTCGGCGCAGGTGTGCGCCAAGGCGCACACTTTTTCATTGGATTTCTCGCAGCTGCCTCATTTATAAAAACTTTATAAATTTAGCTGGATTTTTATAAAAGTTTATTATATGATTAGAAATGTGGTTCCTTTTGGAACAAAACAGTTTTCTAACATACCAAGGAGGTAGCTATGGAAAAATTTTTCAAACTCAAGGAGAACGGGACTTCCGTTTCCACTGAGATCATGGCTGGTCTGACGACGTTTTTTGCAATGTCCTATATCATCATCGTCAACCCCAGCATCCTTTCTCAGTCCGGCATGGAATGGGGAGCCGTTTTCCTTGCAACGATCATCGCGTCCATCATCGGCACGCTGGTAATGGGTCTGGTCGCTAACGTACCCTACGCGCAGGCGCCCGGCATGGGACTGAACGCATTTTTCGTTTATACGGTATGCTTCGGTCTTGGATTCACATGGCAGCAGGCTCTGTCCATGGTATTTATTTGCGGTATTTTAAATATCGTAATTACCGTGACAAAGCTGCGCAAATTCATCATCAAATCCATCCCCAACAGTCTGCAGAACGCCATCGGCGGCGGTATCGGCATCTTCGTTGCCTACATCGGGCTGTTAAATGTCGGCATCATCAATTTTGACGGCGGCGTTCCTGCCCTGTCCACCTTAAACCAGCCGAAATTCTGGGTTTTCCTGATCGGCCTTGTGCTGATCACTATTCTGCTTGTAAAAAATGTAAAGGGCGCTATCCTGATCGCAATCGTGGCAACGACCCTGATCGGTATTCCTTTCGGTGTAACCGCCCCTCAGGATACCACAAGCTTTGCCGAAGCATGTCAGGCTCTGCCGACTACCTTCCTTGCAATCTTTAAAGAAGGCGGCATTACAAGCCTGTTCTCTGATCCTGCGAAGCTGCCTCTTGTGCTGATCACGATTTTTGCATTCAGCATTTCCGATACCTTCGACACGATCGGGACTTTCATCGGAACCGGCCGCCGCAGCGGTATTTTCAGCGCGGAGGATGAGCGTCTCATGGACAAAAACTCCGGCTTTAAATCCAGACTGGACAAAGCTTTATTTGCAGATGCAACCGCAACTTCCATCGGCGCGCTGTTCGGAACATCCAACACCACCACCTTCGTAGAAAGCGCATCCGGCATCGGAGCCGGCGGACGCACAGGTCTGACTTCCGTTGTCGTTGCGATCTGCTTTGCGCTGTCCGCTTTCCTTGCGACATTTGTAAGCGCGGTTCCGTTCGCAGCCACTGCCCCTGCGCTGGTTGCTGTCGGCGTCATGATGACCTCTTCCTTTAAAGAGATCAACTGGAATGATTTCAGCGAAGCGATTCCCGCTTTCTTTGCAGGTCTTTTCATGGCTCTTTGCTACAGCATTTCTTACGGTATCGCAGCAGGCTTCATCTTCTACTGCATCGTAAAGGTATGCAAGGGCAAGGCAAAAGAGATCCATCCGGTTCTCTGGGTCTGCACTGCGCTGTTTGTTTTAAACTTCGTGCTTCTGGCGATCCTGTAATGCTGTCAGCAGCCCGTATCCGATCAAAAGAAGCCTTTTGATTCCAAAAATACCCTGCCGCGTCATTGCAGCAGGGTATTTTTGTGTGTCAGAAGCCGGACAGTTCTTACGCTTCCTCCTCTTCCTTACATTCTTCCGGAAGGATCAGGCGTATCGTTTCGATCCTCTTCTCATCCATTTCCAAAACGACCATCCGCGCGCCTTCATACACAAAAGAATCCCCTTCGACCGGAATCCGTTTCAGCTGCTCCATCACCCAGCCGCCCACTGTCGATACATCCGTATCCGGATTGGCTCCCAGAAGCTCGAACAGCTTTTTCACGCTTGCCCTGCCGCTGATCCGGTATTCCCGTTCCGATACCTGCTCAACAGCCTGAACAACCTCGTCGTGCTCGTCCCAGATCTCGCCCACAAGCTCCTCCAGAATATCCTCCAGCGTCACGATCCCGACCGTTCCGCCAAACTCATCCAGAACAACCGCAATATGCAGCTTGCGCTTCTTTAACTCCTGCATCAGATCGTCGATTTTTGCGCTTTCCGTTACAAACACCACAGGACGGATGACGCTGCGGATCTCTTCTCCCGTTCCATAAATCTGATTGAAAAAGTCTTTGTGGTATAAAATCCCCACAATATGATCCAACGACTCCTCATAGACCGGAAGGCGCGAAAATCCGGTATCCGCAAAGATCCTTGCCGCTTCTTCCTGCGTACTGTCCACGGAAATCCCTTCCACATCGATCCTGGGCGTCAGAATATCCCCGACCTCCAGATCATGAAAATTCAGCGCGCTGCGCAGAAGCGTCCCTTCGTCGCTGTCAATACTGCCCTCCTGCTGCGCTTCCTCCACGATCGTCACCAGCTCCTCCTGCGTGATCTTCTGGTCATCCGACGTTTTAAACACGCGTGACAGCAGCTTCTTCCACTGGCTAAACAGCCAGTTGACCGGCGTGAGCACCACACACAGCCCCCCGATGATCGGGGCAGAAAATCTGGCAAATGCCTCCGGAGACTCCTTAGCGATGCTCTTTGGCGAAATCTCGCCGAAGATCAGCACCACAACCGTTGTGACAAGCGTAGACATACCTGCCCCCGCCTCTTCTCCCAAAAGCTTTACAAACAGAATCGTCGCAAGGGACGAGCAGCCGATATTCACAATATTGTTCCCGACCAGAATCGTCGAAAGCAGGCTGTCATAATCTTCTGCCAGACGCAGCACCTGCTCTGCCCGCTTGTCCCCTTTTTCCGCCTGATTTTTCAGGCGCACCCGGTTGATCGAAGAAAACGCCGTCTCCGTCGCCGAAAAATATCCGGACAAAATCACGCACAAAATAATAATGATCAACATTACCGTTGTACTTCCCATTGTACTTTTGTTCTCCCTTATCTTAGCTTTAGCTTTTACTTTATCAGAAAGGGAGTTTTTGTGCAATTCCCTGAGACGATTTTTATAAAAACATAATAAAGTTTTCGTATCAGTTCAGCCATATCGGCTTGTTCTGCATCCCGACAGGAGCTGCGCGCCCGTTTATGAGCAAACGGAGCTGCGCAGTAGCAAAAAAGTCCTGAACGGGCGTTTTGCGAATGGGCGCGGGCTGAACTGATCCAAATTTTCAGGCAGCTTCCGCGTGCGTTTCGCTTTCCGGCTCTGCTTCACTTTCCGGTTGGGCTTCGCTCTCCGATGCTGCTTCGCTTTCCGACGGTATTTCACTCTCCGGCGTCGTTCCGCCTTCCGGCTGGGCTGCGCTCTCCGGTTCCGTCCCGCTTTCCGACGGCATTTCACTCTCCGGCTCTGTCTCGCCCTCTGGCTGGGTTTCGACCTCCGGTTCTGCTTCGCTCTCCGTCTGGGTTTCGCCTTCTGGCTTTGTCTCGCTTTCCGGCAGCGTTTCATCCTCCGGCTTTGTCTCATTCTCCGGCTGCGTTTCGACCTCCGGCTTTGGCGGTTCCAGCTGATCTGCGATTTCCGGCGGTGCAAACGGAAGCCCTCCTTCCGGATACTCCTGCTCTATGCTTTCTTCCGGCAAAGCCTCTTCTGCCAAAGGCGGTTCCCCTTTTGCCGCTGCTTCCGCCCTTTGCTTTGCAGCCTCCTTGTCATATACGATTTCCGCACCGGTAATCTGCCCGTCCACCCATCCGCAGGATGTGTTATAGCAGTCTATTGCCGAGGTGGATTTTGAGCAGTTCAGCACCTTTTCTGACGCATTGATCGGCTGGTCGTTGCATTCATATATCCAGCCCCAGTAAGGCTCCTGATTCGGCACCCAGTCCACCCAGACCGGATGCCCCGGGCAGCTGTCGTTATGCTTATGGTATCTCCTGATCGTATAACACCCCGCCGCTTCGCTGTGCACATGATATTTGGGGACCGTATAGCATCCCCCCTGCTGCGGATTTGTTTCCGTATGCGGGTTTTCTCCTGCGCCGTCCACATGGTAGTGATAGTGATATGTGATCGTTCCCGGGACCTCCTCCACGCCGATGACCAGCTTCTGCGGAATTCTTAAAACAGCATCCTTCAGCTCTGCAAATGTCGCGTCATTTTCTGCAGAAACCCCTTTTGTGAGCAATGCGGATGCCAGACCGGTCTTGCCATTACTCACAGATGTAAAAACCTGATTCAGAT
>URRW01000034.1 GCA_900550285.1 uncultured Lachnospiraceae bacterium | reverse complement strand
TATGATATTAAAGGAAAGGCATATATCGAAACTCCAAAGAAATCGGAACGAACCCGTGGCAGAACCAGAACCCGGAGTGGGAGACTACGGAGCGGAACTTCATTTATGATGACAACGGGCAGCTTATAAAGTGCACGGAGAGCAGGGGGCAGTTTGACAAGGCCACCTATACTTATGAGTATGACGAGGCCGGGAACCGCACCTTCGCAAAGAAAGAGAAGCTTTACAGCTATCTGGAGTCCTGGCAGATCCGAAATCAATGGCGTAAAATATTCGGATATTGATTATATTAACCGTATCTTAAAAGTGGAATGACAGTTAGGAAGAGACGTTTATGCTGACAACAGAGAGATCATAGCGGATGGAGTACCGGAAATAGAGGAGTATATGAACATGGTGTTTCCAGATATGGAAGAAAATGAGCTATTTAAAAACGAACTGTTGGAAATAGTAGTGGATGTAACAGGATTCCTTCCGGAGACTGCGTAAAAGCAAAAGAACAGATGTTCACTGCTTCTGTACTTTTGAAAGAACTTGTGATATAGTAGACGCAAAGAGTCTACTGTCAATGGCAGTCGCCAAATGCCTGCAAGCAGTCACTTGACTCGTTGCTTTGTGATATACGAAAGTGCAATGTCTGAGTCCTTTTTATATGGTTTGTTCCTGTTTCGTCCATATAGAATTACATGGGTACGGCAGGTTGCAAAAAAAGCAGATTGTGAACAAAATTCGTCGTGGGCCTATTTTGCCGCAATCTGAGAAAGCGCCACGACGAAAATGAAAAGTTCCTTGACGAATTTTTGCCTTATAGGCGTCCTTTTTTACTTTGAAATCTGGAGGTGGATTTTATGCAAAATGAACAAAAAATCTTCGAATTACATTCCGAATACGCCCCCACCGGCGACCAGCCTCACGCCATAGAACAGCTGGTGGAGGGCTTCAGGCAGGGCAACCAGTTCCAGACCCTTTTGGGCGTGACCGGCTCCGGCAAGACGTTTACGATGGCGAACGTCATTCAGGCGCTGAACAAGCCGACCCTCGTGATCGCCCATAATAAAACGCTTGCCGCACAGCTCTACGGCGAGTTTAAGGAGTTCTTCCCGGAGAACGCAGTGGAATATTTCGTATCCTACTATGATTATTACCAGCCGGAGGCATACGTCCCTTCGACGGATACCTATATTGCAAAGGATTCCGCGATCAACGATGAGATCGACAAGCTGCGGCTGTCTGCGACGGCGTCGCTGTCCGAGCGCAGGGATGTGGTCGTAGTCGCCAGCGTGTCCTGTATTTTCGGTCTGGGCTCGCCGGAGGAATTTTCCGGGATGAGCGTGTCGCTGCGCCCGGGGATGCAGAAGGACAGGGACGATGTGCTGCGGGCGCTGGTGGCGATCCAGTATGACCGCAACGACATGGATTTAAACCGCGGCTGCTTCCGGGTGCGGGGCGACGTGATCGAGATCAATCCGGCGCAGGGCGGCGACAGCCTGATCCGAGTGGAATTTTTCGGGGATGAGATCGACCGGATCGCGGAGATCGACCCGTTAAACGGGCAGGTGTTCAATACGCTGGAGCATGTGGTTATTTTCCCGGCGTCCCATTATGTGGTTCCGCAGGAGCAGATCAACCGCGCCTGCGTTGACATTGAGAAGGAATTGGAGGAGCGGATCCGCTATTTCAAAGGGGAGGACAAGCTTCTGGAAGCGCAGCGGATTTCGGAACGGACGAATTTTGATATTGAGATGCTGCGGGAAACCGGCTTTTGCTCCGGCATCGAGAACTATTCCCGGCATTTAAACGGAATGCCGGAGGGTGCGCCGCCGTTTACGCTGCTGGATTTCTTTAAGGACGACTATCTGATCATCATTGACGAGTCGCACATCACGATCCCCCAGATCCGCGGGATGTTTGCGGGCGACCGTTCGAGGAAACAGACGCTGGTGGATTACGGCTTCCGCCTGCCGTCGGCGCTGGACAACAGGCCGCTGAATTTTGAAGAATTTGAAAGCCATATCGACCAGATGATGTTTGTCTCCGCGACGCCGAATGTATACGAGGCGGAGCATGAGCTTCTGCGGGCGGAGCAGATCATCCGGCCGACGGGGCTTTTGGATCCTGAGATCGACGTGCGCCCGGTGGAGGGGCAGATCGACGACCTGATCGCGGAGGTACGCAAGGAGACGGCGAAGCATAATAAGATTTTAATTACGACGCTGACGAAGCGGATGGCGGAGGATCTGACCGATTATATGCGTGAAGTGGGGATCCGGGTAAAGTACCTGCATTCCGACATTGACACGCTGGAGCGGGCGGAGATCATCCGGGATATGCGTCTGGATGTGTTCGACGTGCTGGTTGGCATTAACCTTTTGCGGGAGGGGCTGGATATTCCGGAGATTTCGCTGGTAGCGATCCTGGATGCGGATAAGGAAGGCTTCCTGCGTTCGGAGACGTCGCTGATCCAGACGATCGGCCGCGCCGCCCGCAATGCGGAGGGGCATGTGGTCATGTATGCGGATACGATAACGGATTCCATGCGCGCGGCGATCGACGAAACGAACCGCCGCCGTGCGCTGCAGCAGCAGTACAATGAGGCGCACGGGATCACGCCTCAGACGATCAAAAAGGCGGTGCGCGATCTGATCAGCATTACCAAAGAGGTGGCGAAGGCGGAGACGGAGTTTGAGAAGGATCCGGAGTCGATGGACAAAAAGGAGCTGGAAAAGCTGATCGCAGACGTGCAGAAGAAGATGAAGAAGGCGGCGGCGGACCTGAATTTCGAGGCGGCGGCAGAGCTGCGTGACAAGATGGTTTCGCTGAAAAAGACGCTGGAGGATATGGACAAAGACTGAGGGCATTGCGCCAAAGGAGATATATTTATATGGAAACAGCAAAAAAGATGCTTTCCCGGAAAAACAGCATCATCATCCGGGGAGCGAACGAGCATAACCTGAAAAACGTGGATGTGGACATTCCGAGGGACGCGCTCGTGGTGCTTACGGGGCTTTCCGGTTCGGGCAAGTCGTCGCTGGCGTTTGATACGATCTATGCGGAAGGGCAGCGGCGCTACATGGAATCGCTGTCCTCCTATGCAAGGCAGTTTTTAGGACAGATGGAGAAGCCGAACGTGGAGAAGATTGAGGGGCTTTCGCCCGCCATTTCCATCGACCAGAAATCGACAAACCGCAACCCCCGTTCCACGGTCGGGACGGTAACGGAGATCTACGATTATTTCCGTCTGCTTTATGCGAGGATCGGCACGCCCCATTGCCCGGTGTGCGGACGCGAGATCAAAAAGCAGAGCGTGGATCAGATGGTCGATCAGATCATGGGAATGCCGGAGGGCACGAGGATCCAGCTGCTTGCGCCCGTCGTGCGGGGCAGGAAAGGACGGCATGAAAAGGTGCTGGAACGAGCGGCGAAAAGCGGTTATGTGCGGGTGCGTATCGACGGCAATCTGTATGAGCTTTCGGAAGAAATCTCTCTGGATAAAAATATCAAGCACAATATCGAGATCGTGGTGGATCGGCTGATCGTAAAGCCCGGCATTGAGCGCAGGCTGACGGACTCCATCGAAAATGTGCTGAATCTGGCGGACGGGCTGCTGTTTGTGGACAGGGTTGGAAGCGAGGAGGAGATGCTGACCTTTTCCCAGAGCTTTTCCTGCCCGGACTGCGGTGTCAGTGTGGACGAGATCGAGCCGAGGAGCTTCTCCTTCAACAACCCTTTCGGCGCGTGCCCGGAATGCTACGGGCTGGGCTATAAGATGGAGTTTGACCCAGAGCTGATGATCCCCGACCGCACAAAGAGCATCAACGAGGGCGCGATCACCGTACTGGGCTGGCAGAGCTGCCAGCAGCCGGGTTCTTTTGCAAATGCGATCCTGCAGGCGCTGGCAAAGGAATACGGCTTTGATCTGGATACGCCCTTTGAGGATTATCCGGAGAAGGTTCAGAACGTGCTTTTGTACGGGACGGGTGGCAAAGAGGTCATGGTCTATTACGAGGGCCAGCGGGGCAAGGGGGAATATCCGATTGCCTTTGAAGGCCTTGTGAAAAACGTGGAGCGCCGTTATCGGGAAACCGGCTCCGACTATACGAAGCAGGAGTATGAAACCTTTATGCGCATCACGCCCTGTAAGCTCTGTAAGGGACAGCGCCTGAAAAAAGAATCGCTGGCGGTGACGGTGTGCGGCAAAAATATTTTTGAAGTGACTTCCATGTTCATCGGGGAGCTGCATGAATTTATGGACGGGATGGAGCTGACCGAGCAGCAGCACCTGATCGGTGACCAGATTTTGAAGGAAATCCGTGCAAGAGTCGGATTTTTGGTGGATGTGGGGCTGGATTACCTGTCTTTGTCGCGGGCAACGGCGACGCTGTCCGGCGGCGAGGCGCAGCGGATCCGTCTGGCGACGCAGATCGGCTCCGGCCTGGTCGGCGTGTGCTATATTCTGGACGAGCCCAGCATCGGGCTGCATCAGCGGGACAATGACAAGCTGCTTGCCACGCTGAAAAACCTGCGCGATCTGGGCAATACGCTGATCGTCGTGGAGCATGACGAGGACACGATGCGCGCGGCGGATTATATCGTGGACGTAGGGCCGGGCGCGGGTTCCCACGGAGGCCGGATCGTTGCCTGCGGCACGGTGGAGGACATCATGAACACGCCGGAATCCATTACCGGGCAGTATTTGAGCGGCGCGGTAAAGATTCCGATTCCGGAAAAGCGGAGAAAGCCTGCGGGCTGGCTGAAGGTGCGCGGGGCGGCGGAGAACAATTTAAAAAATATCGACGTGAAGTTCCCGCTGGGCGTATTTACCTGTGTGACCGGCGTTTCCGGCTCCGGCAAATCCTCTCTGGTCAATGAGATTTTATACAAGCACCTTGCGAGGGATTTAAACCGCGCCAGATGTATTCCGGGAAAGCATGCGGGCATCGACGGCATCGACCAGCTGGATAAGGTGATCGACATCGACCAGTCCCCGATCGGGCGCACGCCCCGCTCCAACCCGGCGACGTACACCGGCGTGTTCGACATGATCCGCGACCTGTTTGCTTCCACGGCGGACGCCAAGGCAAAAGGCTACAAGAAAGGCAGGTTCAGCTTTAACGTCAAGGGCGGACGCTGCGAAGCCTGCGGCGGCGACGGCATCATCAAGATCGAGATGCACTTTCTGCCGGACGTCTATGTGCCCTGCGAGGTGTGCGGCGGCAAGCGCTACAACCGGGAGACGCTGGACGTAAAATATAAGGGAAAGAGTATTTTTGACGTGCTGGATATGACGGTGGAGGAGGCGCTGACCTTCTTTGAAAACGTGCCGAGCATCCAGCGCAAGATCCAGACGCTCTATGATGTGGGGCTTTCCTATGTAAAGCTGGGGCAGCCTTCCACCGAGCTGTCCGGCGGCGAGGCGCAGCGCATCAAGCTGGCGGCGGAGCTGTCGAAGCGGAGCACGGGCAGGACGATCTATATTCTGGACGAGCCCACGACGGGACTGCACTTTGCGGATGTGCACAAGCTCATCGAGATCCTGCACAGGCTGGCGGAGGGCGGCAACACAGTCGTTGTCATCGAGCACAATCTGGATGTGATCAAAACGGCGGACTATATTATCGACATCGGGCCGGAGGGCGGACTTGGCGGCGGCAGGGTGATCGCGCAGGGCACGCCGGAGCAGGTGGCGGAATGTCCGCAGTCCTATACCGGACACTATGTGAAAAAGATGCTGTAGGGAGGGCAGAGAACGAAAAGATCCCTGAAAATGAGGAGTGCCCGGAGCCTTGCGGTATCCGGGCTATTATGAAAAAATTATCTGTGTTTCCTTTGTTGGTGCTGTCTGGAACTGTGTTCCTTAACGATGAATTCAGTATACCAATCAAATGTGAACAAACTATGAACTTCATGTTAATATGTAGTTAATTAGCACAAAAATATATTCAAATATAAAGAATGATAGTGCAAAACAGACAAAGCAAATATGGGCATCCGGATCGCGGCGGGAAAACTTTTTTCGCCGCGATTTTTGTGCTTTTTTGTCCTTGTGCCGTATGTATATTGATGTTAAAATAAAATTCAGATGCGAACAGTAACAAAGATTTCCCTGTTGTTGTCATGCCGCTTTGGGGCAGAATGAGAGGAAAAAATGCAGGACTTGGAAGCAAAGCGCCTTCGGGATTCCCTTGTGGAATATGAAGGCTATTTAAATGAAATACGTCAGGTAACCTTGAAAAATGTAGAGACGCTGGACGTCATTCAGCGTTATACCGATAAAAGCGCGGCGGGAATGCAGAAGCTGGCGGAGCAGAGCCTTGACGGCATCCAGCGGGTAACGGCGGAGAGCGCCGGCGGGCTGCGCCGCATCATCGAGACGGGAACGAGCAATTTAAGCCAGATGGCGGCAAACAGCCACGACAGCTTAAGCCGTATGGCGGCAAGCAGCGAGGAGAGCTTAAACCGTATGGTGCAGGACAGCCAGGAAAGCTTAAGCGGAATGGCGCGGGACAGTCAGGAGAGCCTTGGCAGGATGGCAGAGGACTGTCAGGACAGCATCCGCCAGATGGCGCAGGACTGTCAGGAGCATTTGACGGGGACGGCGCAGGAGTGCCTGAACCGGCTGCAGAGCTATACAGAGGCGGGGCTTGCGCAGATCGACGAGGCGCAGCGCAAAAATATGGAGACTGCAGAGCAGGTGGAGCATATCGAGCATGCGATTTTAGAGCATATGGAGCTGATGAAGCAGCTTTTGAAGCAGTCCGACGATTTTACGCACAAGGAAAATGTCAAGGTTTACCGGAATGTGCAGGCGGTCGTTGTGGATGAGGTAAAGAAGCAGACGGAAGCCATGTCCTCCCAGAACGAGGAGCTTGTGCGGCGCAACGAGAATCTCCAGAAGCAGAGCAGGGGCTTAAAGCCGCTGATGATCGTGACGCTGGCGGCGGCAGTCATAAACATCGCGCTTCTGGCAGCGCAGATCGCGGGGGTATTCTGATGGGAAGACAGAACTGGAAACCGGGCAATATGCTTTATCCGCTTCCGGCGGTGATGGTATCGGTTGCGGATAAGGAAGGAAAGCCGAACATTTTTACGGTGGCATGGGCGGGGACGGTATGCACGAATCCGCCGATGGTGTCGATTTCTGTGCGCCCGGAGCGCTATTCCTACCATTGTATACAGGAAACCGGGGAATTTGTCATCAACCTGACGACAAAGGAGCTGGCGTATGCCGCGGATTTCTGCGGCGTCAGGAGCGGACGGGACGTGGACAAGTTTGAAAAGCTGCATTTAACGCCTTATCCGGCGCAGAAGGTGTCGGCTCCGCTGATCGGGGAGAGCCCGGTAAGCATCGAGTGTAAGGTGCGGCAGGCGATTGAGCTGGGCAGCCATACGATGTTTGTGGCGGACGTTGCCGCAGTGAGCGTGGACGAACGCTGGATGGATGAAACGGGGAGATTTCATCTGGAAAAGGCGGAGCCCGTCGTGTATTCCCACGGGACGTATTTTGATCTGGGGAAGGCGATCGGCACATTTGGTTACAGCGTAGCGAAGAAAAAGGGAAAGAAGAAATAACTGACCGGGTAAAAGATCGAGTATGAAATTTTTAAAAAGGTACAGCGGAACGATAAAAAGCACATATTTTCTGACGACAGGCGTTATTCTGGTAATGCTTTTGTTTTTTGCGCCCACATTTCCGAAATTTGAGCGCGCAGGGGACAATTATTTTACGGTAAAGCTAAACGGGACGGAGGTAGGAAGCTGCGCGGATCTGAAGGTGATCGACGAGCTGATCGTGCAGGCGCGCCGGGAAATTTCCGGAGACAGCGCGGATATGGTCTACATTCCCGCGAAGGTGGAGGCGGAGGGAAAAGAGCTTCTGGCAGGATATGTGGACAGCCGCAGGGAGCTTTTGAAAAATATCCGGGCGGTCATGGAGGACAGCGTTTCCCAGACGCTGAAGCACGCTTATACATTAAAAATCAATCAGTATACGGTCAATCTGGGCAGCAGCGAGGATGTGCTGGCGCTTTTGCAGGCGGTTCTGGATCCGTATGACATAAACGGGGAATACGAGGTCAACGTGGCGGTGGATCCTGACCGCCAGTTAAACGTGCTGACGACGCAGGTGGCGCGCCGGGATGCGGAAAAGAAGACGCAGACGGCGGGCGACGGCGCGGGCGCGGAGGCATTTTTTGACGAGCTGTTTGAAGAGATCGAGCCGGACATGGGCGCGGTGGATTTTGACAGTCTGGATTACGGTCTGGTCAGCCTTGACTTTGGGGATACGGTGGAAATTGTGGACGCGTATCTTTTGGACAGCGAGATCACGCCGTTGGAGACAGCGATTTCCGAGGTGACGGCGGATCAGGCGAAGGAACAGATCTATGAAGTGCAGGCGGGGGACACGCTGTCGCAGATCGCGGAGGAAAACGGCCTTGCCATCGCAGATCTGGTGGCGATCAACCCGATGCTGGAAAATGAGGATTCCACGATCCGGACGGGCGACGAATTAAAGATCACGGTTCCGGAGCCGGAGCTTTCGGTGGTGCATCAGGAGCGCATTTATACGGAAGGAAGCTATGAGGCGGATGTGGTCTATGTGGACAACGACGAGTGGTACACGACGGAATCAAAGGTGATCCAGCAGCCCTCCGCGGGCTTCCGGCGCGCCGCCTCCCTTGTGACATACCGCAATGACACGGCGGAAAATACGGAGATCGTCAAGGAAGAGGTCGTTTTGGAGGCGCAGCCAAAGGTCATCGAGCGCGGCACGAAGGTTCCGCCTACCTTTATCAAGCCGATCTCGGGAGGAAGGCTTTCTTCGAGCTACGGCGGGCGGAAGGCTCCGACAAAGGGCGCGTCCACCAATCACAAGGGCATTGATTGGGCAACGCCGATCGGTACGGCGGTCATGGCGTCCAGCGGCGGAACGGTAACGAGGGCAGGCTGGGGAAGCGGCTACGGATATGTGGTTTACATCCAGCATGCGGACGGCAGGGAAACGCGGTACGGACATCTGAGCAAGGTTCTCGTAAAGCCGGGGCAGAAGGTTTCCCAGGGCCAGAAGATCGCGCTGAGCGGCAACACCGGACGGAGTACGGGCCCGCACCTTCATTTTGAACTGCGGATCAACGGCGCTTCCGTCAACCCTCTGGAGTATCTGAATTAAAAAAAGTTATTTACAAATCCGGCGGAATATGCTATAACCCTAAGGACAGCAAAGAGAGTTCTTTTGCTTTTTTTGGCGTGTATAAATCAGTCGGATTTGAAAATAATAGATGTGTAACTATCAACCATGTATTCGATACATAGGCAGAGGTAGATATGGAACAATATGCGATCTGCGGCGGAAATCCGCTTGTCGGAGAGGTGGAGATCGGCGGTGCGAAGAATGCGGCTCTCCCGATTCTGGCAGCATCTGTAATGACAGATGAAACCGTTTTAATAGAAAATATGCCCGATGTGCGGGACACCAATATATTATTGAAAGCAATGGCAGGCATCGGCGCCCATGTGGAGCGCGTTGACCGCCATACGGTAAAGATCAACGGCTCCCTGATCCACGACCTGACGGTTAATGGGGATTCGGTCAAAAAAATCAGGGCTTCCTATTATTTTTTAGGGGCTCTTCTTGGAAAGTATAAAAAAGCGACGGTTGTGCTTCCGGGCGGCTGCGACATCGGCTGCCGGGCGATTGACCAGCATATCAAAGGCTTTAAGGCGCTCGGCGCGTCTGTGGACATCGCCCATGGCATGATCACGGCAGAGGCGGCGCGCCTTGTCGGCGCACACATTTATCTGGATGTTGTGAGCGTCGGCGCGACGATCAATATTATGATGGCGGCAGTGCTGGCGGAAGGGCGCACCACGATCGAAAATGCGGCAAAGGAGCCGCATGTGGTGGATCTTGCCAACTTTTTGAACAGCATGGGCGCGAATATCAAGGGCGCGGGAACGGATGTGATCCGTATTCAGGGCGTGGAAAAGCTGCATAAGACGGAGTATCCGATCATCCCGGATCAGATCGAGGCAGGGACGTTTATGTTTGCGGCAGCCGCGACGAGAGGCGACGTGACCGTGAAAAACGTGATCCCGAAGCATCTGGAATCCATTACGGCGAAGCTTCTGGAAATGGGCTGCGAGGTTTCGGAGTTTGACGATGCGGTGCGCGTTGTGGCGTCCCGTCCGTTAAAGCATACGCAGGTCAAGACACTTCCCTATCCGGGCTTCCCGACCGATATGCAGCCGCAGATCGCGGTAACGCTGGGACTGTGCAGCGGAACGAGCATCGTGACGGAGAGCATTTTTGAAAACCGCTTCCGCTATGTGGACGAAATGATCCGCATGGGCGCAAGCATTAAGGTAGAGAGCAATACGGCAATCATCGACGGCGTATCCCGTTATACGGGCGCGAGCATCAACGCGCCGGATCTGCGGGCGGGCGCGGCACTTGTGATCGCGGCGCTGGCGGCGGAAGGCGTTTCGACGGTGGACGACATCCGCTATATCGAGCGCGGCTATGAGGATTTCCACTTAAAGCTGCAGAAGCTGGGCGCGCAGATCGACAAGGTGGAGACGGAGCGCGATCTGCAGAAGTTTAAGCTGAAGATCGGCTGAGCTTCGGTTTGGACAGCCCACAAATTTTATAAATTGTCCTGTTGACAAATGCAGGACGTTATAGTATCGTAAGTGCGTAACAGATAAGAAAATTCAATATTGTGCGTTCTCTTATTCAGAGTGGTGGAGATACATAGGATCAGTGAAGCCACGGCAACCCCGCAGAGCGGAAGGTGCCAGCCTGAGCGAGTGATAACCGGAAATGGCGTTTCCGGCAGTTCGAACAATAAGAGGATTTGATTATCAACATATCAGATCCGCTTTTGGCGGATCTTTTTTTAACTCACAGTCAAGCTGTGAAGACCAAAGGAGGAACAGATGGACAAACGTTTATTTACTTCTGAATCTGTAACGGAAGGGCATCCCGACAAAATGTGCGACGCTATTTCCGACGCGATCCTGGATGCGCTGATGGCAAAGGATCCGATGAGCCGCGTGGCATGCGAGACGGCAAGCTGCACCGGCTTTGTGCTTGTGACAGGCGAGATCACGACCAACGCATATGTGGACATCCCGAAAATCGTGCGCGACACCGTAAAGGAAATCGGCTACGACAAGTCCGAGTACGGCTTTGACGGCAATACCTGCGCGGTTATGGTTTCGATCGACGAGCAGTCCTCCGACATCGCGATGGGCGTTGACAAGGCGCTGGAAGCAAAAGAAAACCAGATGTCCGACGAGGAGCTGGAAGCGATCGGCGCAGGTGACCAGGGCATGATGTTCGGTTATGCGACCAACGAGACAGAAGAATATATGCCTTACCCGATTTCCCTTGCGCATAAGCTGGCAAAGCAGCTTACCAAGGTGAGAAAAGACGGCACGCTGACCTATTTAAGACCCGACGGCAAGAGCCAGGTTTCCGTGGAATATGATGAAAACAACAAGCCGGTGCGTCTGGAGGCGGTTGTCCTTTCCACACAGCACGATCCTGACGTGACGCAGGAGCAGATCCATGAGGATATTAAAAAGTATGTGTTCGACCCGATCCTTCCGGAAGAGCTGATCGACGATAAGACAAAGTTCTTTATCAACCCGACCGGGCGTTTCGTGATCGGCGGCCCTCACGGCGACGCAGGCCTGACAGGCCGTAAGATCATCGTAGACACCTACGGCGGCTATGCGCGTCACGGCGGCGGCGCATTCTCCGGCAAGGACTGCACAAAGGTTGACAGAAGCGCGGCTTACGCAGCGCGTTATGTTGCAAAGAACATCGTTGCGGCAGGGCTGGCTGACAAGTGCGAGATCCAGCTTTCCTATGCGATCGGCGTTGCGCAGCCTACTTCCATCATGGTGGATACCTTTGGAACCGGAAAGCTTTCTGATGAGAAGCTGGTGGAGATCATCCGTGAGAACTTCGACCTGCGCCCGGCAGGCATCATCAAGATGCTGGATCTGCGCCGCCCGATCTACAAGCAGACCGCGGCTTACGGCCACTTCGGCAGAAACGATCTGGATCTGCCCTGGGAGAAGCTGGATAAGGCGGAAGAGCTGAAGAAGTATCTGTGATAGAGAGAAGAAGTTATAAGAGTTGCGGAAAAAATAATAAAATGCAGAGGAAGCGGGAAAAGCAAGTATTTCTTCCGCTTCCTTTTTGCGTTATTCCGGTTTTGTGTCGGGCGGCAATCTGTGCCGCCTGATTCAAATTCTCTGTGAGCGAGGATGGAGTCTGAGACAGAAGCCCTGCCGGGGCACAGACCGCACAGAGCCAAAGCATTCCGGAGAACGGTAACGCCCGCCCCTATCCCATCCATTTATCCCCCAAAACCGCTTGCCTGCCCCTACCATGTGTGATAACATGAAAAACAGGCATAGAAGGCATTTCAATAAGAAGGGAGAGCCGTATGAAAAAATCCCGGAGGGCAGAGATCGCAGCGATCACGGCGTCCTGCGCGCTGCTTTTGGCAGTCAGCGGCGGCTGGTTTGCGCGCGAAAAGCGGCAGGAGGAAGAGGAACGGACCGCATGGCTGGAAAACAGCTTTTATGTGGATACGCTTTCGTTTGATATAAAAGGCTCCGGCATGGAGGAAGAGATCAGGGGCTGGCACGACTGGCTGGACGGCGTTTTTTATGTGGCGCTTCCGTCCTACGCGGACGGGGAAGTAAAGCTTGACTGGAAGTATGCGGACAGCCTTTTGATCGACGGGCAGAAGCAGAAAAAAGGAAAATGGGAATATGAGACGGGACGGCGGTATGTGTTTTCCTTTGTGCACGACGGTGAGATCGGCGAAGAGTTTCCGGTGGAGCTGATCGAAAGCGGAAATATGCCGACCATCTATATCAACACGGAATCCGGCTCGATGGAGCAGGTGGACGCGGACAAGGAAAACCGGGAGGAGGGCGTTTTTTACCTGACGGATGAAGCGGGAGAGCTTCAGGTATCCGATTCCCTCACTTATATCAAGGGGCGCGGCAATACCACGTGGGAGCAGGACAAAAAGCCCTACAGCATCAAGCTGGCAAATAAGCATGAGATCCTGGGCATGGACGCGTCGAGAAGATGGGAGCTTCTGGCGAATTTTTACGATGGGAGCAATATGAGAAACGCCCTGATGCTGGATCTGGCAAAGGACGCCGGGCTGGAATATACGCCCGACGCAGAATGGGTAGATCTGTATTTAAACGGTGTGTATCAGGGGCTTTATCAGATCAGCGAAAAGGTGGAAACCGGGGCGGGACGCGTGGATCTTGACGTTTCGGAAAGCGGTTCGGGAGAGACAGGCTACCTGTTTTTGATGGAGGACGCCAGCCGTTATGAAACGGCGGAGGGCGGGAAATTCACCACGGACGGCGGACAGACGCTTGTGATCAAGAATCCGGAGCTTGCGGGCAAAGAGCAGACAGCGGCGCTGGAAAGCCTTGTGCAGGGCTTTGAAAACGCGGCGGTTTCGCCGGACGGCGTCGATCCGGACACGGGGAAGGTGCTGACGGACTTTATTGATCTGGATTCCTTCGTCAAAAAATATCTGATCGAGGAGATTTCCAAAAACTCCGATGCGGTAACGAACAGCCAGTATTTTTACAAAAAGGCGGAAAGCCCTCTGCTGTATGCGGGGCCGTCGTGGGATTATGACAATGCGCTGGGGCATACGAGCGAGGAGGCGATGGATCCGTATGGGCTGATGCTGGACAAGGTAAGAGGCGGGGGCGGCTCGAATCTGTGGTACGGTTCGCTTTGCAGCCAGCCGGTTTTTGCACAGCGGGTAAAGGAAATTTACAGCGGCGTCTTTTCGGGGCTTCTGGAAGAGGCGCTTTCGGAAAAAATAGAGGGCTGGCGCGGATTTCTGCGTCCGGCGGCAGAGGTGGACGAGCTGCGCTGGCAGCAGTCGGGCAAGGATTTCAGATACCGGGTATGTGAGGATTACGACGCGTATGTGGATTATCTGAAAACATTTTTACAGGAGCGGAAGGCGTTTCTGGACAGCGTTTATATCGGCGGGGCGGTCTGGAACCGGATCCGCTTCGACCGCGGGGAGCTTTACGGCTATGTGGATCTGTACACGATGCAGGGAAGCGCCGGGAGGGAAGCGCCGGACTGTTCGGATCTGGACTGGGACGGAAAGCGGATCACCGGCTGGTATTATGAGGACGGCACGCCCTATGACCCGGCAGGGACGGTGGATGAGGACGTGACGGTATACGCCCGCTGGGAGGCAGGAGGTGAAGGAGAGACATGAGAGAAGACGGAGGCGTCTGGCGGCATGAGCTGAAATTTGTGTGCACCATGCCGCAGCTGAAGATCATTGAAAACAGGATCATGCCGCTGCTTGCGCCCGACCCGCATACGGGACCGGAGGGGAGCTATCAGATCAGCAGCGTTTATTTTGACGATCAGTGGGACACCTGTTTTTATGAAAATGAGGACGGGACGGATCCGCGGGAAAAGTTCCGCATCCGTATTTACAACGGAAGCGATGAAAAGATCACGCTGGAATTAAAGCAGAAGCTTCGGGGAAAGACGCGCAAGCTAAGCTGCCCGGTCAGCCGCACAGACTGCGAAAGGGTACTGCGCGGCGAAGTCCTTGAGGATTCTCCCGATCTGCCGCCGGTAATGCGTAAATTTATCCTGCAGCAGAAGGAACGGCGGCTTTTGCCGAAGGTGATCGTGGGCTATGAAAGGGTTCCGTATATTTTCCGGCTGGGAAACGTGCGGGTAACGCTGGATCAGAATATTTTTTCGGCATCCGATGTGGAAAAATTTCTGGAGGGCGGCTATATGCGGCGGCCTGTGATGCCTGCGGGGCGTCATGTGCTGGAAGTCAAATACGACGAATTTCTGCCGGATCCGGTGCGTCAGCTTCTGGCGCTGGAAACGCTGCAGCGCACGTCGTATTCCAAATATTATATTTGCAGGCAGTTTGATATTTGACAGACGATAAAAAAGTGACAGCTGCGTGGCGGCACAGGGAAAGGAAAAAGAAAAATGGGATTTGGAGATATTTTTAAAAAGTCGTTTCTGAACGGATTTTACAACACGGGCATGGAGCTTCCGACGGTTTTGTTGAGCCTCGGCGTGACCTGCCTTCTGGCGCTTTATATTTTCTTCGCGTACCGGCTTTTGACGAGGAAAACCTTTTACAATAAAAACTTCGGCATTTCACTGGCGGCGCTGGCGATCATCACGGCGGCGATCATCATGACGATCCAGTCCAGCATCGTGATCTCCCTCGGTATGGTAGGCGCGCTGTCTATCGTCCGCTTCCGTACCGCGGTAAAGGAGCCGATGGATCTGGTATTTTTGTTCTGGTCGATCAGCACGGGCATCATCTGCGGTGCAAACCTGTACCTGTTGGGCGTTGTGGCATGCCTTGTGGTGACGGTGGCGCTGTTTGTGCTCGACCTGATCCCCGTAACGAAAGCGCCGATGCTTTTGATCGTGAACAGCTCCGATACGGACGGCGAAGAAGCGGTGCTGAATATTGTGAAGCGTTTCAGCAAATACTGCCGCGTGAAGTCCAGAACCGTGAGCGCAGGCCGCTTAGACCTCGTGATCGAGGTGCGCGTTTCCGAGGAAGGAAAGCTCGTAAAGGAAGTGAGCGCATTAAAACAGATGGACAGCGTTTCCCTGATTTCCCATGACGGGGAAACAACCTACTAATTAAAAGAAAATGAAAGCATCAGCCGCCGGCATTTTGGGAAACGCTGTGTCAGGACACCGGGCAGGGAGGCAGGGCTGTCGGGGACACATGACATGTGAGCGAGGGAAAATTTTTAAATCCTGCGAGCGAATCCGGAATGTGTCCCCGACAGCCCTGCCTCCCTGCCCGGTGTCCTGACACAGCGCGGCGCTCAATGGGCGGCTGATGTAACCCATAGGAGGAAAAATGTACGTTATTGCAGGACTGGGGAATCCGAAGAAGGAATATGACAACACGAGGCATAATATCGGATTTTCCATCATAGATATGTTGGCAGAAAAGACCGGGATTTCGGTCAGCACGGCGAAGCACAAGGGGCTTTTGGGCGCGGGCTACTGGAACGGTCAGAAGATTTTGCTGGTCAAGCCGCTGACCTATATGAATTTAAGCGGCGAGTGCATCCGCGAGGTGCTGGATTATTACAAGGTGGACGGCAGGGAGAACCTGATCGTTTTACACGACGACATCAGCCTTGCGCCGGGCGTGATCCGCATCCGCAAAAAAGGCAGTGCGGGCGGTCACAACGGTCTGAAAAATATCATTCAGCATCTGGGGCACGACCAGTTTGTGCGGATCAAGGTCGGCGTGGGCGAAAAGCCCGCAGGATACGATCTGGCGGACTATGTGCTGGGGCATTTTTGCGGGGAGGAAAAGGCGCTGATGAAGCAGGTTTCCGAAGAAACGTGCGATGCGGTGCAGATGATCCTCGAAAAAGGCGCGGACGCTGCGATGAATTATTATAATGGACGGAAGCTGGGCGGAACGGCCTGACGGCAAAGCCGTTTTAAAAAGCTCCCGATCATGGTATTTACGGAGAAAAATCAGAATGGAAGTATTATCGGCTCCTTTGCGGGAGCTGGCAGAATTTGAAGAAGGAAAAAAGCTTCTGGACAAAGAAAGGGCAAAGGCTGCCTTTTCGGGGCTGTACGACTCCCAGAAGCTTCATATGGTATCCGGGCTGAGCGATGGTTTTGAACAGAAAATCATCGTTACTTTCAGTGACAGGCAGGCGCGGGACATCGCCGCGGAATATACCTTTTACGACCGGAATACGCTCGTGTATCCGGGCAAGGATCTGATCTTTTATCAGGCGGACGTGGCGGGCGGCGAGCTGGTGCGGGAGCGGATGCGCGTTGTGAGAGCGCTTTTGGAAAACCGTCCGGTAACGGTTGTGACGACGATGCCGGCGCTTATGACGCCGCAGATGCCGCTGGAGGAGATCCGTTCCCATGTGCTGCATTTTGACCAGACTTCGTCCATCGACGAGGGGCGGCTTTCCGAAGCGCTGGTGGAGATGGGCTATGAAAAAAATGATCAGGTGGAAGCGCCGGGGCAGTTTTCCATCCGGGGCGGCATCGTAGATATTTTCGATATGACGGAGGAAAACCCGTACCGCATCGAGCTGTGGGGCGACAGCGTGGATTCAATCCGCAGCTTCGACGTGCTTTCCCAGCGGTCGGTGGAGCAGCTTGACCGGGTTTCGGTATATCCGGCAACGGAGCTGATCCTCTCTGCAGGGCGCAGGCGGGACGGCTTTGAGCGGATCCAAAAAGAGACGAAGCAGCATGTCAAAAAGCTGCGGGACGCCGGGAAGATCGAGGAAGCGGCGCGTCTGGAAGCCCAGATCAGGGAGACGGCTGAATCTGCGCAGGAGTTCGGCGGCGTGGTAAATCTGGAAAGCTTCGTCCATTATTTTTATCCGGGGACGGAGTCATTTTTACAGTTTTTTGACGAAAAACGGACGGCGGTATTTTTAGACGAGCCGCAGCGGCTTGTGGAGACGGCGCGGGCGCTGGAAACGGAATTTCGGGAGAGCATGGCGGGACGTCTGGAAAAAGGCTATATCCTGCCCGGGCAGGCGGGGCTTTTGTACACGCAGCGGGAGATCGGCGCGCGGCTTTCGGCGTTTCGGGCGGCGTCTTTGTCCGCGCTGGAAGCAAAAAACGAGCTTTTTGTGCCCGACCGGTCGTTTGCCGTGACGGCGCGGAGCATTTCTTCCTATAACAACAGCTTCGAGGCGCTGCTGAAGGATTTGAAGCGCTACAAAAAGACGGGCAGCCGTGTGCTTTTGCTGTGCGCGTCCAGAACGCGGGCAAAGCGTCTGGCGGCGGATCTGCGGGAGCAGGAGCTGACGGCGTTTTACAGCGAGGATCCGGACCGGGAGGTACAGCCGGGGGAAACGATGCTTTTTTACGGGCATGTGGAAAAGAGCTTCGAGTATCCGATGCTGAAATTCGCGGTGATTTCGGAGGGCGATATTTTTGGTGCGCCCAAAAAGAAAAAGCGGAAGATAAAGCGCTATGAGGGTTCAAAGATCCACGATTTTGCGGAGCTTAAGGTGGGCGATTACGTGGTGCACGAAACCCACGGGCTTGGCATTTATCAGGGCATCGAAAAGGTGGAAATGGAAGGGACCGTCCGGGATTATATGAAGATTTCCTACCGGGACGGCGGCAATCTGTATGTGCTGGCGACGGGGCTGGACGTGATCCAGAAATACGCCTCCGCCGACGCGGCAAAAAAGCCGAAATTAAACAAGCTTGGCACGCAGGAGTGGACAAAGACAAAGAGCCGGGTCAAAAGCGCCGTCAACGAGGTGGCAAAGGATCTGGTGGAGCTGTATGCGCTGCGCCAGCAGGAAAAGGGCTTCGCCTTTTCGGAGGACACGGTATGGCAGCGGGAATTTGAAGAAATGTTCCCCTTCGAGGAGACGGACGACCAGCTTTCCGCGATCGCGGCGACAAAGCGCGACATGGAAAGCACGAAGATCATGGACCGCCTGATCTGCGGCGACGTGGGCTACGGAAAGACAGAGATCGCGATAAGGGCGGCGTTTAAGGCGGTGCAGGACGGCAAGCAGGTCGTTTTTTTAGTGCCGACGACGATTCTGGCACAGCAGCATTACAACAATTTTGTGCAGCGGATGAAGGACTATCCGGTGCGGATCGACCAGATGTCGCGTTTTTGCACGCCCGCCCAGCAGAAAAAGACGATCGAGGACTTAAAAAAAGGGCTGGTAGACATCGTGATCGGTACGCACAGGGTTCTTTCGTCGGATATGAAATTTAAGGATCTGGGGCTTTTGATCATCGACGAGGAGCAGCGCTTCGGCGTGACGCACAAGGAGAAGATCAAAAAGATGAAGGAAAACGTGGACGTGCTGACGTTAAGTGCGACGCCGATCCCCCGCACCCTTCATATGTCGCTGGTGGGCATCCGGGACATGAGCGTTTTGGAGGAGGCGCCCAGCGAGCGCCAGCCGATCCAGACGTATGTAATGGAATATAATGAAGAAATGGTGCGCGAGGCGATCCTGCGGGAGCTGTCCCGCGGCGGTCAGGTGTATTATGTATACAACCGGGTCAACACGATCGCGGACATGGCGGCAAAGCTGCAGGAGCTTGCGCCCGAGGCGACGGTGTCCTTTGTGCACGGACAGATGTCGGAGCGCGAGCTGGAACGGCTCATGTTCGACTTTATCAACGGGGAGATCGACGTGCTCGTGGCGACGACGATCATCGAAACGGGGCTGGACATTTCCAACGTGAACACGATCATCATTCACGATTCCGACCGGATGGGGCTGTCGCAGCTTTACCAGCTTCGGGGGCGCGTGGGGCGTTCCAACCGCACGGCTTACGCCTTTTTGATGTACAAGCGGGACAAGGTTCTGCGCGAGGTGGCGGAAAAGCGTCTGGCGGCGATCCGGGAATTTACCGATCTGGGAAGCGGCTTTAAGATCGCCATGCGGGATCTGGAAATCCGGGGCGCGGGCAATCTTTTGGGCGAGCGCCAGCACGGGCACATGGAAGCGGTCGGCTATGACCTGTACTGCAAGATGTTAAACGAGGCGGTAAAGCATTTGAAGGGCGAAGGGGAAGAGGAGGATTTTTCCACGACGGTAGAGCTGGAGGTGGACGCTTATATCCCCGGAAGCTATATCGTCAACGAGCAGCAGAAGCTGGATATTTACAAGCGCATTGCGGCGGTGGAGACGGAAAACGAGAGCGAGGACATGAAGGGCGAGCTGCTGGACCGCTTCGGGGAAGTGCCGAAATCGGTGGACAATCTTTTGCGCATCGCGCTTTTGCGGACGCAGGCGCACCGGCTCTATATTATGGAAGTAAAAGGGCGGCCGGGCGAGCTCCGGTTCGTTTACCGTCCGGACGCGCGGGTGCACGGGGAAAACATCCCGAAGCTGTTTGAACTTTATGGGGAAAGCCTGAAATTTCATCCGCAGGGCAATCCGGTCTTTACTTATCAGTATAAAAGGAGTAAGGTAATGGAGAAAAACGCGGCGATGCTTTTGGATCTGGCGGAAAAGCTGATCGCCGATATGCAGCGCTGGCTTTTGTAAAAAAGGATGCGTCCTGACGGCAATGGCAGCGGTCAGGGCGGCAGCTGCAGCGGAAAGGGGAAGAATTTTGAAAATCATAACGCAGGTTGGTATTATTTTTGGAGTCTGCTGGGCAGCGCAGATCGTGGAGCAGGCGCTCCCGTTTGCGTTTCCCGCCAGCGTGATCGGCATGATCCTGATGTTTTTGCTGCTGGCGTTTCGGGTGCTGAAGGTGGACCATATCCGTGAAAAATCGGATTTCCTGCTGGGAAATATGGCGTTCTTTTTTATCCCGGCGGGCGTGAGCATCATCAATTACTTTGATGTGCTGAAGGACTGGGTGTTCCAGCTCATTTTTATCTGTATCGTGACGACGGTGATCACCTTTGTGGTAACGGCGTACAGCATGAGATTTGTGATGTATCTGATGGCGCGCTTTTCTGAAAAGAAGGAGGTGGAGGGTTGATGCAGGAGCTGTTTGCTTCCCCGTTTTTCGGGATCGCGTTAAGCGCAGCGGCATTCTGGGCAGGCGTAAAGATCCGCAAAAAGACCGGGCTTGAGATCTGCAACCCGCTTGTGATCGCGATCGTCCTCGTCTCCGGCGTGCTCCTTCTTTTCAAGATTCCGTATGAGTCCTATGAAAAGGGCGGAGAGATCATCAATATGTTTTTGGCTCCGGCAACGGCATGTCTTGCCGTTTCGATTTATACAAGGATAGAACTGTTGAAAAAGAACTGGCTCCCGGTCGTTGTGGGGGCCGCCTGCGGGTCTGCCGCTTCCATGGGAAGCGTGTATGTGCTGTGCAGGCTGTTTCGGATGGATGAGGCGATGACCGCATCGCTGATTCCAAAATCGGTGACGACCCCCATTGCGGTAAGCATCGCAGAGGGCAGCGGCGGCATTACGCCGATCACGGTAGTCGCCGTGATCTTCACCGGGATTCTGGGAAGTATTTTTGCCCCGAAGCTGATCAAGCTGTTTGGGGTAAAGGATCCGATGACGGCGGGCGTCGCGATCGGGTCGTGTTCTCATGCGGTTGGAACTTCCAAAGCGCTGGAGCTGGGAGAAACGCAGGGCGCGATGAGCGGTCTTGCGATCGGCGTATGCGGTGTCATGACGGTATTGTTTTCAATGCTGCTCTGACGCGCAGGGCGATCCTGAGAGGGGAGAGCTGAGGAAACCAAGGAGGACATGAAAATGCAGCAAGACAAAGAATTTTTGGGAAAAGCCCCGATCGGGAAGCTTTTGTTCCAGCTTGCGCTGCCGGCGATCGCAGCGCAGATCATCAACCTTTTATACAATCTGGTTGACAGGGTTTATATCGGGCATATGCCCGGCGACGGCGCGACGGCGCTGACCGGCGTAGGCGTGTGCATGCCGGTTATCATGATCGTATCGGCGTTTGCGGCGCTTGTGAGCATGGGCGGCGCGCCGAGGGCTTCTATTTTTATGGGAAAAAAGGACAACGAGACAGCGGAGAAGATTCTGGGAAACAGCTTTATGCTGCAGATCGTGATCTCCGTCATTCTGACGACGATCCTTCTGCTGTTTAACCGCCCGCTTCTTTTGAAGTTCGGGGCAAGCCCGGAGACGATCGGATATGCGACGGCGTACATGAATATTTATGCGGTCGGCACGATCTTCGTACAGCTTACCCTGGGCATGAACGCGTTTATTACGGCGCAGGGCTTTGCCAAGACGGGAATGCTCTCGGTGCTGATCGGAGCGGTAACGAACATTATTTTAGACCCGATCTTTATTTACGGCTTCGGCATGGGCGTAAGGGGAGCGGCGCTTGCGACCGTGATCTCACAGGCGCTGTCTACGATCTGGGTGCTGTCCTTTTTGATGGGCAAAAAGACGCATTTGAAGATCCGCAGGAAAAATTTGAAAATGAGCGGGAAGATCCTTCTGCCCTGTATCGCGCTGGGGCTGTCCCCGTTTGTGATGCAGGCGAGCGAAAGTGTTATCATGGTCTGCTTTAATTCGTCCCTGTTAAAATACGGCGGGAACATCGCGGTTGGCGCAATGACGATCCTTTCCTCCGTGATGCAGTTTTCCATGCTGCCGCTGCAGGGGCTGGCACAGGGCGCGCAGCCGATTTCAAGCTACAACTACGGCGCGGGCAACGGCGCGCGCGTTAAAAAGACGTTCTGGCTTCTTCTGGCGTGCAGCCTGATCTATTCCGGCGCGCTGTGGCTGGCAATTATGTTCTTCCCGGAGCTGTTTGCCAGAATCTTTTCGCCGGACGCAGAGCTGATCGCGTTTACAGGTACTGCGCTTCGGGTTTACATGGGCTGCCTTGTGCTGATGGGCGCGCAGATCGCGTGTCAGATGACCTTTATTTCGCTGGGCAATGCGGCGGCTTCCATCGTTGTGGCGATCATGCGTAAGTTTGTCCTGCTCCTGCCCCTGATCTATGTGCTTCCGCACCTGATGGAGGATCAGACGATGGCGGTTTATACGGCGGAGCCCGTGGCGGATTTCCTCGCGGTGACGTTTACGGTGTGCCTGTTTGCGGTGCAGTTTAAAAAGGCGCTGAAAAAGCTGGAGTAAGCTGCATCTGAAGTAATTTACAGATTGAAAAGGAAATTTTTATGGAACAGAAAAAATCGGACAGACGCAGGATGACGGTGATCCTGGGGGCGGGCTTTTTGCTCCGCCTCTGTTATGTGCTGTTTTCCACGATCTATGAAAGGCAGTACGACATCGGCATGATCGATCTGGACGCCGGGCATACGGTGACGGGAGGACATCTGGCATACATCCAGTATTTATATGAAAACTGGAGGCTGCCGGACTTTGACCCGACCACGGTGTATCAGTTCAATCATCCGCCGCTCCACCATTATATCTGCGCGCTGTGGATGAAATTCTGTTCCATTTTTATTTCGGATACGGCGCTTTTGGAGGAGTCGATCCAGGCTGTGCCCTTTGTGTGCGCGCTGCTCATCCTGATCTTTCTGGCAAAGATCCTCGGGCAGCTGGCGCTGACGCAAAAGGCAAAATGCTTCGTCATGGCGCTGTTTGCGTTCCATCCGGCGCTGGTGCTTTTGTCCGGCAGCGTAAACAACGACTGCATGGCGCTTTTATTCACAGTGCTCTGCGTTTATTACACAATGCTGTGGATAAAATTTCCCACAATGCACAATATTTTAAAAATCGCGCTGGCGATCGGGCTTGGGATGCTGACGAAGCAGAACGTGGCACAGATGGCGTTCCCGATCGCGGGAGTCTTTTTGTGGACGCTGTGGAAACAGTGGAAAAAGGGCGGCTTTCCCAAAAAGCTTCTCGGGCAGTACGGGCTGTTCGGGATTGTGGCCGTTCCGCTGGGGATGTGTTTTTATATACGCAACATGATCCTTTACAAAATGCCGCTCGTATGGATCTACACGCTGCCGGAGGATTCGTGGCAGTATACCGGGAACGTCCCGGTTATCAACCGCTTTTTGTGGCCAATCCCGGCGGATATGGTGGATAACCTGCTCCATTTCAAGCTGGGCTGTGGATATAATGTGTGGATGCAGATCATCCGCACGTCGGTGCTGGGCGAATGGGACATGGCGGACGTAGGAAAGGGCGTAAAGCTGCTGGCGGTGCTTTTAATGGCGGCGGGCGCGCTCCTCGCCTTTGCCGGGCTCTGCGCTTTTCTGGACGTGTTTGTGATCCGGCGGAAAAAATACGACATTTCCACGCCGGTGCGGATCCTGTTTGTCACGGCATATGCGGTGCATCTTTTGTTCTATTTGAAATTTGCCTATGACTATCCGCAGGAATGCAGCATGCACTTCCGCTACATCGAGATCGAGCTGTTGTTCCCGGCGGCGGCGCTTGGCTTTGTGTGGCAGCAGACGCAGAAAAGGTGGTTGAAATATGGGCTTTGCGCGGCGCTGGCAGTTTTTTGCATCCTGAGTACGGGGATGGTTGCAGTGTGGTGCTGACCGCCCATAGGGGCAGGGGCAGAACCGTTTCGTCCGGTGATCTGGAAAAATACGATGCCGCCCATGCGGCAGAAATGAGGGAAATATGAAATTTGGTTGGCAGAAAAGCAGGAACATCCGGCGCTGTGTGACAGAAAGCGCGCTGTTTGCGGCGGCGCTTTTCTGCCTGCTTTTTTTATACAGGGGAATGTACCCGTTCGGGGACGGCTCCATTCTGACGACGGATCTGTATTCGCAGTATATGCCGCTTTTGTACCGTTTTTACGATGTGGTGACGGGGCAGAAAAACTTTTTTATGGAGCTGGCGGTTTCGGGCGGCGCAAACCTGTACGCGGATACGGTCAATGAGATCATAAACCCGTTTAACTATGTATTGCTGCTGTTTGGGCGGGAGAGGCTGTATCTGGGCGTGAACGTCCTGCTGCTGTTATACGGCGCAGGGGCGGCGGCGTCCTGCCGGTATTTTCTGGAAAAGCTTTCCGGGCGGGAAGAAAAGCCCTTTTGCCGGGGGAGTCTGGCGCTGGCGCTGAGCCTGTGCTACGCCTTTTCCGGGTATACGGCATACAATTACCAGATCATCCGCTGGATGTATTTTCCGGTGCTGTTTCCGCTGTTTGTACTGGCGCTGCTGCGCCTTCTTCGGGAAAAAAAGGGCGTGCCGTACGGGATTTTGCTGGCGTACCAGCTGATGCTGAGCGTGCAGCTTGGCTTCATGACGCTTTTGTTTACGCTGTTTGCGGGCGGGATTTATGTGCTTGCGGCAAAGGAAGGAAAATCCGGGCGGCTTGCCTGCCTTGCGAAATGGACGTGCATCGGGCTTCTTTTGTCATCTGTTGTGCTCGTCCCGGCGCTGGCAGGGCTGTTTTCGTCGGCGCGGTCGGGGGAGACGCTGGGCTATCTGGGCGTGATGAAACGGCACGGGCTGGACGACTTGTTTGAGCGGGTGTTTCAGATCGGACAGCCGGTGATGCTGGGGCTGGGGATTTATACGGTGTGGAAACGCATTTCCTGCCGGATTAAAAAGTGTGCGCCTTGGCCTACATCCGCGCCGGGCGCGTGTGAAAAAAGCCCTTTGCCCGGCGGCTGCATCCGGCGTGGAAAGCTGTTTTTGGGGAGGCTTTTGAAAGGGGAGCAGGGCTTCTGGCTGGCGATGACCGCGTTTTTATGGGGGACGGCGCTTTTGCAGCCGGCAAACCTTTTGTGGCATCTGGGGTCTTATGTGTGCTTCCCGGTGCGGTACGGGTATATGGCGCTTTTGTGCATGGCGGCGCTTCTGGACGGCGCGGCGGGCAGAGAAACGGGGGCAGCTGGGGTGCGTCTGCGCGGCGCTTCCGGCTGCGCCCGGGCGCTCTGGTCTGCGGGCGGCGCGCTTTGCCTGATGAGCGCGGCGGCGGTGGTGTTTGTCTGGGAGGATCGGATCG
>URRW01000033.1 GCA_900550285.1 uncultured Lachnospiraceae bacterium | reverse complement strand
ACAGTAACTATGTGGCTTTCAGCCACATTCGTGGCAAAGTCGTGAATAATTCAGGTTTATGTAGTAAAACAAAAATTATTTAAAAACAGTGAAGCCAAACAGAAATTGTTAATGGTTTCACTGTTTTTTTCTATGATAGTTGATACTTTTTTCCATTGGGGCAGAAAATATTCCATTGGTGCGGTGCGTCTTGTAATCTGCGCACAGTCTGGTAAGATAAACAGGCAGACGGGAAAACGGCTGTGTGAAAACTGCGGAAGCTTTCAGGAAATGCCGGATTGGATTTTGCGAAAGCGCGGCTGAATCATTATGCGTAGAAAGGGGGCGTGTCATGCCGCTGTTGGGGCTTTACAGAGAGACAATTTCAGAAGCGGCAGACCGTACCCGGCAGGATCAGGCATGGCGGGAAGCAGAGGAGACGGTGCGGCTGGTATGTGCCAGACGAGAGCAGGCGCAGGAAGAAGCCGGGACGGACGGCGTCTGGGAAATTGTGCGCGTGGCGGCGGATTCTCTGGATGAGCTGGACGCCCTGATCCTGTACGCACAGGAAAGCGATCGGGCATTTTTTGCGGCAGAGCAGATCTGGGAGCAGAGGAAGGAGCTTCCCGTCATTTTCGTGGCGAACAGCCCGGAGGAGGTATTCGCGGCGCTTTCCTACCCTTTTTTCCATGTAGCGAGGGGATATGCGCTGGAACAGGATCTGGAAGCGGCGCTGTGCAAGCTGGAGCGGATCAGAAAGCCTGTCGGGGCAGGAATGAGAAGCTTTGTGTGCCGCAGCGTCATGGGCGCAGGGCAGGAGGCGGAAACGACGACGCGCGTATTCCTGCGGGATATTTTATATATTGAGAGCCGCAGGCATGAGATCTGGGTGCATTGCCGATCCGAGGTGTTCGTTACGGACCAGACGCTTTCCTATTGGGAAGAAGCGCTGAAAAGGGCGGGTTTTGTCCGGGTTCACAAAAGCTTTCTGGTCAATTTATACCATGTGCAGAGGCTGGGACGGGAAAACGTCCGTCTGGATTCCGGGGACGAGCTTCTGGTCAGCCGCTACCGGTATCCGGAAGTGAAAATAAGATTCGAGGATTATCTGCGCCGCGCGGAATTTTTCTGACGGGGCAGGAGGAGGTTTATCATGGAGATCATCACGGTCAAGCATCTGAAAAAGGAGTTTGCCTATTACAAAAAGGGCGCGGGCTTAAAGGGATCGGTGCACAATCTGTTCCATCGGGAAACGCTGATCAAGGAAGCGGTGCGGGACGTGTCCTTTTCGGTGGAGAAGGGGGAAATGCTGGCGCTTCTGGGGCCAAACGGCGCGGGCAAGACCACGACATTAAAGCTTTTGTCAGGCATTCTGTATCCTACGTCGGGTGAGGCGACGGTTAACGGATTTGTACCGTGGGAGCGCAAAAATGAGTTCAAGCGCGGCTTCTCTATCGTCATGGGGCAGAAGAACCAGCTCTGGTGGGATCTGCCCGCCAGTGACAGCCTGTATCTGAACAAGTGTATTTTCGGAGTGGACGATGCAGAATACCGCAGGACGGTGGAGGAGCTGGCGGAGCTTCTGGATGTGAAGGATCTGATGAACGTGCAGGTGCGGCGGCTTTCTCTGGGCGAGCGTATGAAAATGGAAATCCTTGCGGCGCTGGTACATCGTCCCGGCATCCTGTTTCTCGACGAGCCCACGATCGGCTTGGACATCGTTTCCCAGCAGAAGATCCGGGATTTTTTGAAATATTACAACGAGCAGACGAAAACGACGGTAATCCTGACGAGCCATTATATGCGCGACATCGAGGAGCTGTGCAGCCGCGCGGTCATCATCAATCAGGGGCTTCCCGTATATGACGGCGCGCTGTCGCAGATCAATTCCCTGATGGGCGGCAAAAAGCTGCTGACGCTGTCCGTCAGCCGTCCGGTTCCGTCCGGTCAGGTGGAGATCTTTGGGAAGATCCGGGGAAACAGCGAGACGTCCATTGTGCTGGAAGTGCAGAGGGAGCGGCTGAAAGAAACGGCGTCCGCGGTGCTGGCAGCGCTTCCGGTGGATGATTTTACGGTAACGGACGTGCCGCTGGAGGAAAGCATCGCCAAGATTTTCCAGAAGGGGGTGGCGGTATGAAAACGTATCGCTGCGTATATCGGATGGGAGTGGAGCTTTCGCTGGAATATCGGGCGAATTTTGTGCTGAGCCTCGTAAGTACGATATTTCCCATCATCATTCAGACTTTTTTATGGAATTACCTGTACGGGCACGGCGATGCGGGCGCGATGACGGGCTACAGCTATTCTCAGATCATGGTGTATACGCTGCTGGCGGGGATGGTTTCCAAGCTTGTTTATACCGGCTTTGAATATGCGGTAAACGAGGACATCAAAACCGGCGGGCTGAACAAATATCTGGTGCGCCCGGTCAATTATTTTGCCTATCGCTTCTTTGACTATATGGGGGAAAAAAGTGTGCAGATGGGGCTTTTGGCGCTCGTATCGACAGGACTGATCGGCTTTTCGGCGGCATTTTTAGGGCTGGAATTGTCGGTGGGAAGGATTGCGGCATTTTTTGTATCGCTGGTGCTGGCGGTAATCTTGAATTTCCTGATCTTTTACTGTGTGGCGCTTGTGAGCTTCTGGCTGACGGACGTGCATCTGATCTTCGGGACGGTGAGCGTGGTGCTTGTGGTGATCAGCGGCGGCGTGTTCCCGATGGATATTTTCGGGGAAACGGCGGCATTTCTGATCAGCCTCCTGCCGTTTGGCTATACGACGCAGTTTCCGGTCAATATTGTGAACGGGAAGCTTTTGTGGGCGCAGGTCGGAAGCGGGTTTGTGTGCCAGATTTTATGGATCGCGGTATTTTTTGTGCTGGCAAAGGTGCTGTGGGCAAAAGGATTAAAGCGCTTTGCGGCGGTAGGAGGCTGAGATGGGAAAAGGATCGTTTGGGAAAATAGCGGAGCGGGCAGTCAGATATGGACGGCTTCTGGGTGTTTTTTTGAAAATGTCTTTGATGTCGCAGCTGGAATACCGCGCGAATTTTGCCGCGGGAGTAGCGGTGGAGACGGGATGGATGCTGATTAAGCTTTTGTATGTGGCGGTCATTTACCGGGCGGGCACGAATATCGGCGTGCTGACGCCGGATCACATCCTTTTGTTTATCGGCGTGTATGTGCTTTTGACAGGCGTATATATGCTTTATTATGGGAATTTTACGTCGCTTTCCACGATGGTGCGGGAAGGGCAGCTGGATATGTATATGGTAAAACCGGTTTCCCTCCAGTTTCTCGTGACGCTGCAGAAGCTGGATATTTCCCTGCTTTTACCGGACTTTGTAGCGGGCGTCGCGATGATCGCGATCGGCTGGCAGCGGGCAGGGCTTCCGGTTACGGCAGGGGCGGTCGCAGGCTTTATCTTCTTTCTGATCTGCGGCTGCCTGCTGACCTACAGCCTGTTTCTTTTGCCGAACCTGCTGGCATTCTGGACGACGGCGACGCAGGGCATCGGGGAGCTGACCGCCGCGCTGTGGGATTTCAACAACATGCCGCAGATGATCTATGGGAAGTGGATGCAGCGCATCGGCACGTTTCTCCTGCCAATCTTCGTGATCACCAACTTTCCGGGACTGTTCCTCATGGGGGAACTCACTCCTGGGATGATGGCATGGGGCGTGCTCTCCCCGATACTGGTGTTTATCATTACGCGCATTGTCTGGAAAAAGGCAATTAAGAATTATACTTCTGCCAGTACATAAGCGGCAGCTGACTTCTTGAACGAAGGGGAATTTTCAAAGGCTGCGCCTTTGGTTAAAATTCCCTGTGAGTGAAAGCGGAATCTGCCGCTTTTGTCCTCGCTGCCCCTGCCCGGAACCTGCCTGACCGGGGCGGCTTTTACAATTACGCGTTCCGTTTTTCGTAGGCGTGGATCCAGTCCGCTTTCAAAAAGTAGATCAAAAAGATGATCGAGCTTAAGCTCCAGGTGAGCGGATATGCCCAGAAAATCGTGGTAATGACGGGCACGAGCTTTACCATGACGGTAATGTAGGTAACGCGGATGATGCACCAGCACGCCAGCATGACGAACATCGGTACGGTGGCTTTTCCCGCGCCGCGCATGATGCCCGCGATACAGTGGGAAAATGCCAGCAGGAAGTAAAACAGCGTCACGGTGCGCGCCTGTGTAACGCCGAAGGAAACGACCTGCGGATCGCTGTTGAAGGCGGCGATCAGGTACGGGGACAGGATGTAAATGCAGACGCCCACGAGCTCTGCAAGGCAGATCGAGCAGATGATGCCGAAGTGTGCCCCTTTTTTGGCACGGTCGTATTTTTTTGCCCCCAGGTTCTGGCTGATGAAGGTTGTCAGCGCCAGAGAAAAGCATGTGATCGGCAAAAAGCCGAAGCCTTCGACCTTGGAATAAGCGCCGCAGCCGGCGACTGCCATTTTGCCGAAGCTGTTGATATTGGACTGGACAACGACGTTTGCCAGGGCAATGATGGAGTTTTGCAGTCCGGCAGGCAGGCCGTTCTGGATGATCTGCTTTAGCATGGGCATGTCAAAGCGGATCTTGGAAAGGGTAACGCGGTATTCTTCCGGGCTTTTCATCAGGCGGCGCAGGCACAAAAGGGCGCTGACGAACTGGGAAATGATGGTTGCGAGCGCAGCGCTTCCGACGCCCCAGTGGAATACGCCGACAAAGAGCAGATCCAGCGCAATATTGATCATGGAAGACAGGATCAGGTAATAAAGCGGATGCCTGCTGTCTCCGATGGACTGGAGGATGCCGACCAATACGTTGTAGAGGACAAATGCCAGCGAACCGGCGAAATAAATCCGGAAATAGAGGATAGAGTTCGGCATGACGTCTGCGGGAGTTCCCATCCAGACAAGCATCTGGGGAGCCAGGATCAGACCGATGATGGTCAAAAGGACGCCTGCCACAAGGGCGAACGCCACGTCGGTATGGATGGCGCGCTGAAGTTTTTCAATCTGGCGCGCGCCGTAATAGCGGGCGACCACAACACCTGCGCCCATGGCGATGCCATTAAAAAAGCCGACCATGAGAAAGATCAGGCTGCCGGAGGAGCTGACTGCCGCGAGGGCGTCGCTTCCGAGAAAGTTTCCTACGATCAGGGAGTCGGCTGTGTTGTAGAGCTGCTGGAACAGATTTCCCAGAAAAAGAGGGAAAGCGAACATGATGATCTTTTTCCAGATCGGCCCTTCTGTCATCAATGTGCTGGATTGTGTTTTACTCATTTTCTTCCACCTGCTGTTGTTTTAAGTATTGGCGGAGCCGGAGTCTGTAACGGCGCCGCACAGACCAGTATAGCACAAAAAAAGAAATTAAGAAAAAATTTTGGATTTTTTTTAAAATCTTTTCCGGATTTCGACCTTCTTCCTAAAAAAGATGTCTTATAATAAGGAACATCCAATGACAGAAAACAGCAGGGGGAGGAAAAGGCATGGATAAGAGAAAAGGGGAATTTTGCAGGCAGGTGGCGGTACAGCAGTGGAAGAATAATTTTCCGCTTTGGATTTCGGGAGCCTTTGCGGGGGCGATCCTTGTGTTTGTGGCGGTGTGCTGGGCATTTCAGGAAAAAGGGATCCACGCGGCGCTCATTCTGTGCTGTACGGGCATTGCGCTGTTTATCGTCGGGAAAAAGAGCGTCTGTCCGGACAAGGTAAGTATCGAGCAGATGGAGGTAGTCGGCGCGACACCTGTGCAGATCCAGAGAATCATCGGCTGGCAGATGGCGTGGATGTATCTGGCGGCGGTTCCGGTCGGAACGCTGGGAGGCGTGCTGACGTATATGACAATACTTGCGGGATAGGGAGATTTTACCTTACAATTTTGTAAGCATATGCGGCTGCCGGCGGATGAAAACATATCGAAAAGATGCGTGACGGACGGAAAAGAAGATGTTATAGTAGACCTGATGCGGGCGCATATACAGAAGCCTGCAAAAGGGAGGAAGAGCCGTCATGGCAACATTACTGCTTATTTTAATTTACATCGCGTTCATCAGCCTCGGGCTGCCGGATGCGATCCTTGGCTCGGCGTGGCCGGTGCTGCATCAGGAACTGGGCGTTTCCGTATCCTGGGCGGGCATTTTGAGCACCATCGTTTCCGCGGGAACGATCGTTTCGAGCTTTTTTTCAGGGAAACTGATTGAAAAATTTGGAACCGGAAGGGTCACGGCAGTAAGCGTGGCAATGACTGCGGCGGGTTTATGGGGCTATTGCCTTTCGCCGGGATTTTTCTGGCTTTGCCTGCTGGCAGTCCCGCTGGGCGTCGGTGCAGGCGCGGTGGATTCTGCGCTGAATAACTTTGTGGCGCTTCATTATGAGGCGGCGCATATGAACTGGCTGCATTGCTTCTGGGGCATCGGCGCGACGGCGGGGCCGCTTCTGATGTCGCTGTTTCTGACAAAGGAAAGCGGCTGGAGAATGGGGTATGGCACGATCGCGGCAATGCAGTGTGTTTTGGTGGTCTGTCTGGCGGCAAGCCTGCCGCTGTGGAAGCGTTTTGAGACGCGGCAGCAGGAGCAGGCAGAAGGCGGGGAAAAAAGAAGCGCCGGACTGGCAGAGCTTTTACGGCTTCCCGGGGCAAAGCCTGCACTGCTCTCATTTTTTGCCTATTGTTCGGTGGAGGCGGCAACAGGGCTGTGGAGCAGCACTTTTCTCGTACAGCAAAAAGGGCTGGCGGCAGAAACGGCAGCGCGGTGGGTTTCTTTGTTTTATCTGGGGATCACGGTCGGAAGAGGGCTGGCGGGAATCTTTGCCCTGCGTTTTAACAACAAACAGATGATCAGAATGGGCGAGTGCCTTTGCCTTGCAGGCTGCGTTTTACTTGTGATGCCGGGGGCGGCATGGATGAGCCTGATCGGGCTGATCTGCGTAGGCTTAGGCTGTGCACCCATTTATCCTGCGATGCTGCACGATACGCCGAACCGCTTCGGCAGGGACATCAGCCAGAGCATCATGGGGATCCAGATGGCGACCGCATATGTGGGGTGTCTTTTAATGCCGCCGTTTTTGGGATTTCTCGGAAAGACGTTCGGCTTTGGGATCCATCCGTTTTTCCTGCTGACGCTGGCAGCGCTGATGCTTGTCACGAGCGAACAGGTAAACCGGGTATTGGGAAAACGCTGCGCAGCCTGATCCAAACCGGCGCTTTGGCGGGGGAGCCCCCGTCTGCCGGATGCTTACGGGGAATCCGGTTTTAGGAAAAGACTGCCTGCACGAGCAACATATAAAGCGCTGTGCCGCCTCCGATGGATAACAGAAGGCTGTGCTTCCATTTGTGGACGGCGACGACGAATATCGCAGCGATCAGTTCCGGAAGCCCGTAAGGCGCAGAGAGCAGGGAGACATTTTTAAAACAATATACGACGAGCATCGCGACAGAGGCGCTCGGAAGGACCGCCCCGAGGTACTGGACTGCCCGGGGCGTTTCTTTTCCGGCAGGGAAGAGAAGGAATGCCAGGGCGCGGGTCAGAAAGGTTGCGGCAGCGATCACGATAACGGTAAGGCAAAGCTGTAAAAGAGTCTGGGACGTCATTTGTCAAGCTCCTTTTGAAAAAGTAATAATCCGGCGAGAATGCCTGTCATGGAGAAAATGAGGAAGTTGTCCGGCCCGAACACGATGCGGCAGGCTGCGGTCACAAAAAGCCCCAGCAGGGCGGGCAGCTTTGAGGCGGATTTCTCCCACTGTTCCACAAAAATGACGAGAAACAGGGCGGTCATGGTAAAATCAATGCCCGTGGAGTCAAAAGGCAGGAATTTCCCGGCGACGGCCCCGATCAGTCCGCCTGCGATCCAGTACAGGTGGTCGAGCAGGGCGATAAAAAAGAAAAACCATGTTTCATCGACCCCCTCCGGCGGTCTGGCGCTGCAGAGGAGGGAATAGGTTTCGTCGGTCAGGGAAAAGATCATATACGGTTTTTTCCTGCCCATTTTCTGAAAAGGCTTCAGCATCGTCAGCCCGTAAAAAAGATGGCGGGCATTGATCATCAGCGTCAGAAGCAGCGCAGAAATCGGGGAAAAGGGCGAAGTCATAAGCCCGATCGCCGCAAACTGTCCGGATCCGGCATAGATGACCAGGCTCATGAACAGAGCCCAGACGGGGGAAAAACCGCTTTCAGACAACAGTACGCCGAAGGCGATGCCGAGAAAAAGATAGCCCATCAGGACGGGCAGCGTATGGGGAAAAGCAGCGCAGAGCGCTTTTTTCTTCATTTGCGAAACCTCCTGTCATAAAAAATAGTTATGCAATATCACTGGAACGCATTACAGTAACAGATTAGAGACAGTGTAAGACTTTTGTGCGGAAAAGTCAACTTGTTCTAAGGCTGTTTGTTCCAAAGCTGTTTGGCGCCTGCCGCAGGAAACGGCAGGAAGAAGCGGCAAAGGAAGAGACAGTAAAGGAAGAGATGGGAAGGGCTGGAATTTCCCGCCGCAGCGTGGTAGACTGGGAAGGGCGATGAAATGCTTGTTTCAGAGCCGACAATGCCGGCGGGCAGATGATGCCCGGGGGTCAGACAGAGGAGGATAAGGAATTGGAAGAGCAGAAAAAAGGGATTGCGGACGTTCAGGAAGAGATGCCCGCAGAGACAATGGAGGATTACACAAAAGAGCTGGAAGCGTCTTTTCGGACGATCAATGAAGGGGATGTGATTTCCGGCACGGTAATTGACGTAAACGAAACGGGGGTAACGCTGGATCTGGGATATTATGCGCCGGGTGTGGTCGGGGCAGCGGATTTGAGCCGCGATCCGGCATTTTCAATTTTAGCGGACGTGCATGTGGGAGATACGCTGGAGGGCACTGTCGTGAAAAAAGACGATGGCGCGGGCAATATCGTCCTTTCCTGCGTGGAGGCGGCGGAAACGCTTGGCTGGGACAGGCTGAAACAATATCTGGAAGAGAAAACCGTTTTGACGGTAAAGGTAAGCGAGGCGGTAAATCAGGGTGTCGTGGCGTTTGTGGAGGGGATCCGCGGATTTATCCCTGCATCCCAGCTGGCGCTCGATTATGTGGAAGAAACGGAAGGGTTTGTGGGGAAAACACTCCGTGTGCGCGTGATTACTGTGGATTCTGACCGGGAAAAGCTGGTTTTGTCCGCAAAGGACGTTTTAAAAGAGGAAGAAGCGGAACGCTTAAACCATAAGATTTCCATGATCGTGCCGGGGACGGTTCTGGAAGGCCGCGTGGAAAGCCTGATGCCTTATGGGGCATTTGTGGATCTGGGCGACGGCTTAAGCGGGCTTGTCCATATATCCCAGATCAGCCAGAAGCGGTTAAAGAAGCCGTCGGAGGCGCTTTCGGTGGGAGATGTGGTCAGGGTTAAGGTGCTCAATACGAATGACAATAAGATCAGCCTGAGCATCCGGGCAGCGGCAGAGAGCGCAGAGCCGGATGAGATCGAGGAGAAGCAGGCGGAGGAGTACAGCTCGAAGGAATCGGTTGGGACGTCTCTGGGCGATCTGCTGAAGGGATTTCAATTTTAAAAACAGGGAAAAGCTGCGGAAAATAGGATTTTCCGGGCTGAATGTGCGCCGTGTCGGGAGTGGGGACACGGCGCATGTTTTTTTTCAAACTGATATGACTGACATGCTGCAAATATTGCTGTTTTTTGTCGAATTTTGTTGTATATCAAATATCGGAGTATTATAATTATAGATATTATGCATCGAAATATTGAACGTGTATTGTGCCGTAAAGTCCGCAGAAAGCGGCGGAGGGTATGCATGGGTCAAGGAGAAGGAGATATTATTACATGAAATCGGGGTGCACAGGCAAAAAATGGAAAAGGCAGGGAAAGCGCGCGGCTGCGCTTGTGCTCAGCGCAGTTTTGTGTGCGGGGGGACTGGTTCCCGCCAGCTACGGCATTGTAAACGCCGCAAATGAGAACGGTGCGGACAGCAGCGGGAAGCCGGAGTCGGAAAAGACCATAATAGAGCGCTGGACATGGGATACGGGGCTGGAGGAAGAAACCGGCGATCTGATCGTATGGTCGGATGAGAATCAGAGGTGGGAAGTGGCATTCCCCGGAGCCAATGAAGAAAATCCTGTTACGGAAAAGCATTTAAAGGAGCTTTTGCCCGGGGGGATCCTCGCAGAAACGGAAGACGTGGAGGACGGGACGGAGAGCCAGACAGATGACGGGACGCTGACGGAGACGCAGACTGATACGGAGCCGGATGCGGAGTCTCAGACGGAGTCAGATACAGAACCGGATATTGAGACTCAGCCTCAGACCGAATCGGAGTCGGATGCCGGAGTGCAGACAGAGCCTCAGACAGAAACAGAATTGCAGACAGCTCCGCAATCGGGCACTGAGCCCCAGACGGAATCAGATGCGGGATCAGATACTGAGCCCCAGACAGAATCAGGTGCAGAGCCTCAGATAGAACCGCCAGCAGAGTCCGGAACCGAAGCCGGAGTGGAAGCGGATTCCGAAGCCGGAACAGTTCCGCCGGCGGAATCGAAATCCGCAGCAGAGGGCGCATATTTTTCAAAGGAAACCGTGACCGCAGCATCTGAAAGCAGCAGCGAGACAAAACTGGAATCCGGGCAGGAGCCGGAAGCAGAATCGGTAACAGAAATAGAGCCAGAGCCGGAAGTCACAACGGAAAAGAACCCGGAAACGGAGGTAGAATCCGATTTTGCACCTGAAACCGGATCTGCGCCGGAAACCGAATCCGAATCAAAGCCGGAAACAACGCCGGAGACGTCAGAGACATTACAGCCGGAAACAACGCCGGAGACGTCAGAAATATCAGAACCAGAAACAGAGCCGGAAGTGCAGGAAACAGCAGAGCCGGAAACAGAACCGGAAACAACGCCGGAAACACCAGCACCGGAACTCCACGGAGAAAAAATCCCGCTGGAATGGGATTTTAAGGAGCTGCCGGAGACAGGCATTTTTGCAGGCGAGTATGAAATCAGCGCGCAGCTTCCGGAAGGCTATGTATTTGCGCAGGAAGGACGGGGAACGAGCGGCGGGAGCGTTGAAGTGACGCTTTTGCTGGGCGGGGCGATGGAATATATCGATCAGGACATACTGGACAGGCACATTGTGGAGGCGGCGAATCCGGGAAATGTGACCGTCAATCTGTTTGATTATTCCATGTGGAAGAGACCGGACGGCAATACAGACGCAGATCAGAGCCATGAAAATCACAATGGAGGGATCAATCGGGATCACGCACTTGTATTTACGTCGTATGGATCGCCGTCCGGTGTTGGAAACGGCTTAAATCAGTACCGTTATAACAGGGACAATCCGGAGACGGGCGGCATCAAGCAGGGAATCGTCAAAGAAAAGCTGGATGCGGGCGGTTATCCGGAATTAAATCTGGAAGACAATAAGTATGCGTCGTATAAGAATGACTGGACGCCGACGGACGCACAGAGGGAGGAATCGCTGTCCTATTTGTTTGACCCGGAACAGGAAAGCGAATGGAAAGAGTCCTATGAAGATGTAAAGGGGCTGTTTCAGTATAATGAAAAGGGCTATTACGAATACGACAGTGAAAACAGGGAAGGGAATCCGGGGAATTTTGCGGAGCTTCGGTCGGAGGACGGAAAAAATTATTTCGTCCTGTATGATAACGGGGCGGTATATTCAGGCGGCGCCAGCGGCATAAAGGGACAGTTTTTCCCGTTCAATCAGGGACGGGAAGTGTTCAAGGAAGAAACGGACGGAAAACTGATACCGAATGAGGAAAGAAAGTCCAACCAATATCCGTTAAACCACTATTTCGGCATGTCGGTAGAGGTCGATTTCCAGCAGCCCGCAAACGGAATGGTCGGAAGCGGCGCAAGCCCGGAGGAGATGAAGTTCCATTTTTCTGGCGATGACGATGTCTGGATTTTCATTGACGATGTGCTTGTGGCAGATCTGGGCGGCATCCGCGACAGGGCGGAGACGGAGATCAACTTTGCAACGGGCGGGATTGAGATCCGCTACATGGACGGCGGAGCGCAGAAAACGATAGAGCAGACAAATCTGGCAAAGCAGCTGCGCGATAACGGCGTTACGGACGGAGTCGGCAAAAAAACGCTGGAGGACGGTTCCCTCCATACGCTGAAAATGTTTTATCTGGAGCGAGGCGCTTATGATTCCAACCTTTGGCTGACGTTCAACCTGCTGGCGCCGGAGGCGGATTCCCTGGTAAAAGTGGATCAGAACGGAAATCGGATGCAGGGAGTGGAGTTTGAGCTTTACAGAAGAAGGGCGGACGCGGCAAATGACGGAAACCCTTATGATCTCAGCGATTTTAGAAGGATCAATGCAGGAAGCACGGATGAAAACGGACGCTTTGCCCTGACGGAAAACGGAAAGCCGCTTGTTTATAAGACGGGTCACAATATGCCGACAGAGCCGGAGGATTATTTTATCCTGAAAGAGGTCGGAGACACGGACGGATATATGACGAGGAACGAGATCCACCTGTATTATGACGGCGACCAGCTGCGGGTGGATGAAAAGAACCAGTGGGAAACCGGCGTGACGAGCGTAATGGATGCCAAGGTTACGGTCGGAGACGGAGGCCTGCAGTATGTTTCCAGCCAAAAGGAGCCGGAGAACAGCAGGGACGGCATGATCGTTGCGGTTCCTTTGTATAATGCGGAGGCGGGAAAACCGTCTGAAAGTGAAAAGGGCTGGCATCCGCTGTACGGCTCGATCAGCAAGGGCTTTTATACCGAAAGCGCGGGGACGGACCAGAGAGAGCAGATCATCCGGGCGCTGTACCGGCAGCTTACGGGAGAGGATTACCGGAAATGGGCGATCGCGTGGGATGGAAATGCCGGGACTTTTCTGGGAAATCTGGAAAATCTGCCGGGAAGCACAGACCGGTATATTTATGTGAACCCGGACGACGGCGATCTGCTGCTGGCATATTATTTTGTACCGGATGTGCAGGGGGGAAGCCTTGCGGAAAAGGTGGAGACGCTTGTGGCGGAGGCGGAAAAACTGGGAGAAGACGGCTTTGTAGGAAAATATAAACCGGCGGATTCCGGCTTTGGACTGCTTGACGACGCGAATTTCCAGAGATTTTTCAGCGCGGACATCAGAGTTCCCAATATGGTGCGGGAGCTGCAGGTGATCAAGCAGGACTGGAACGGAAAGCCTATCGTTTCAGAGGACGGCAAAAATGCAGAGGCGGTCTTTGCCCTGTTTGAGTCAAGGGAAGAGGCTAAAAAAGCGACTGCAGAAAATTATAAAAATGCGGCGGCATACGGAACGACGAAAAACGGAGTTTTGTCCTTTTCCGTTGCGCCGGCAAGAATGTCCGATCCGTCTGCAACGGCAGGAAACGGCCATGTGCAGTATGCGCTCAGACCGGTAAAGGATGGAAAGGGAATACAGGAGCGTTATTTGTGGCTGAAAGAGATCAAAGCACCGGATGGATATGCGGTGAATAATGAGATCATTCCCGTCGTGGTAACGGAGGATTCCGTATATGCCTATGCGGGAGATCAGGGCGCAGAAGACGGCGTTCTGGTCAGGAAAGGAATCGGGCAGCTTGCGCAGAATATGATGTGGTATGCGACAGAGGACGAGCTGGATTCCACGCTCCGGGACGTGACGCTTCAGGCGCATTTGCGGCAGGGAGAGGATTTTGTGGCGTGGGATGCGCAGGCAGATCAGTGGGGAGAAGGCGATAATAAGTACGGAAAGCCGATCAATCTCCATTACGGGCTGAAAACCGGGACGGAATGGGGATATTTCTATGGAACCCATCCGGATTCGGACGGGAAAATCCCGCGCGCCTATGCGGAAGCGGACAGCGGCTGGCTGGGTTTTGAGCTGGATCAGAATTACAATGCCCACAAAAATGATGAAAAATACCCGTGGAGCAATAAGACGAACCTGACCGGGAAGGAGCAGGACGGGATCGCGCCGGTTTATGACGATACTACGGATCTTTATACGGCAGCCACAGGCGTGATCATCCGGGATAAGAAGGACGAACCGGGCGAAACGGAGCCTCCGACGGAAACGGAAACTGAAACAGGAACGGAACCCCCGACGGAAACGGAAACTGAAACAGGAACGGAACCCCCGACGGAAACCGAGTCTCCCTCCGAGCCGGAAACCGAATCTCCCTCCGGATCGGAAACACCCTCCGAGCCGGACAAAGATCCAGACAAAGACCCGGATAAAGATCCGGGCAGGGAAGAGCCGGATGAACCGGAAACGGCTTTAGAGCGGGAAATCCTGCCGGACGAAGAGTTAGAGCAGGAAGAGCCGCAGGAGGCAGGGACGGACGGAATGGCGTCCGACATGGAAAAGGCAGAGGCAGGTCAGACCGGGGACAGCGCAGAGCTGGGCATGTGGGCGATCATTCTGGTAATTTCGGCAATCGGGCTGATCTCTGTGATCTGCGGCAGAAAGAGAAAATGAGACGCCGGCTTATAGAAAGAGAAAATAAGGCTCCGGCGTAATTGACAGCACGGCATATTTGTGCTACTGTAGGCGTATCGGAAACGGCAGCCCTGCCGTTTCCAAAGATAGCAGAAAGCAATGATGGAGAGAGTACATCCGGGGAAGCTTTACAGAGAAGACCCCATTCCGGCAGAACGTGTGTCCGCATAAGACAGACACAGACTTGCGCGGAAGGCTGAGAGGGGTTGGGACAAAGCGGATGGAACATGGCTCCTGAGCGGCGCACCGAACCGGCACATGCAGATGAAGCAGACGCATGGACGGCAAGGCTGCGACAGGTTCCGCCTGTTACAGCGGCAGGGTATTGCAAAGGCAGCACCCGAAGAGGCATATTTTGTGAGGAATATGCAAATGGAAGTGGTACCGCGGGATATGCCCGTCTTCCTGATTTCAACAGAAACAGGAGGACGGGCTTTTTTATTACGATAGGAAAGTTCGTTTCCTATCGTATAAAAAACACGTTTCTACGCACTTGCGTGCCTTTTGGATAAAAGAAGGCTTATGCGCAGAAAGCCGGACGAACCGCGGTGCACCGGAACAGTTTGCAGAATGGAGGAAGAGATGAACAAAGGTAAATTTTACATGACAACGGCGATCGCCTATGCGTCGGGCAAGCCCCACATCGGCAACACCTATGAGGCGGTTTTGGCGGACAGTATCGCGCGCTTTAAAAGAAAGGACGGCTACGACGTATTTTTTCAGACAGGGACGGACGAGCACGGTCAGAAGATCGAGTTAAAGGCGGCGGAAGCAGGCGTAAGCCCGAAGGAATATGTGGACAAGGCGGCTGCGGAGATCCGGCGGATCTGGGATCTGATGGGAACCTCCTATGACAAGTTTATCCGCACGACGGACGAGGATCACGAGAAGCAGGTGCAGAAAATTTTCAAGCGCCTGTATGACCAGGGCGATATTTACAAAGGCTCTTATGAGGGCATGTACTGCACGCCTTGCGAATCCTTCTGGACCCAGTCCCAGTTAAAGGACGGCAAGTGCCCCGACTGCGGCAGGGAGGTAAAGCCCGCGAAGGAAGAGGCGTACTTTTTCAGAATGAGCAAATATGCGCAGAAGCTGATCGATCATATCAACAGCCATCCGGAATTTATTCAGCCCGTTTCCCGCAAAAACGAGATGATGAACAATTTCCTTCTGCCCGGCCTGCAGGATCTGTGCGTATCCAGAACGTCCTTTAAATGGGGAATTCCCGTCGATTTTGACGACAGACATGTGGTTTATGTGTGGCTGGACGCGCTCAACAACTATATCACGGGCATCGGCTATGATGCGGACGGCAACAGCACGGAGCAGTACAAAAAGCTGTGGCCTGCGGATCTGCATCTGATCGGAAAGGACATCATCCGTTTCCATACGATTTACTGGCCGATCTTTCTGATGGCGCTGGGCGAGCCCTTGCCGAAGCAGGTATTCGGACACCCGTGGCTTTTGCAGGGCGACGGCAAAATGAGCAAATCCAAGGGAAATGTGCTCTATGCGGACGATCTGGTGGACTTTTTCGGAGTGGACGCGGTACGCTATTTCGTGCTGCATGAGATGCCCTTTGAAAATGACGGCGTGATCAGTTGGGAGCTGATGGTGGAGCGCTTAAACTCCGATCTGGCAAATACCCTCGGAAATCTCGTAAACCGCACGATCTCCATGAGCAACAAGTATTTTGGCGGCATTGTGGCTGACAAGGGCGCGGCAGAAGCCGTGGACGAGGACTTAAAAAGCGTTGCGACAGGCACTTACGCAAAGGTAGCGGCAAAAATGGAGGACTGGAGAGTTGCGGACGCGATCACAGAGATCTTTGCGCTGTTCAAACGCTGCAACAAATATATCGACGAGACAGAGCCGTGGGTGCTGGCAAAGGATCCCGAAAAGGCAGACCGTCTTTCCACGGTGCTCTACAATCTGGTGGAGGGCATCATGATCGGCGTTTCCCTGCTGGAGCCTTATATGCCTTCCACAGCGGAAAAGATCGCAGCACAGCTCAACACAAAGCTTCGCAGCTTTGAGGAGTGCACGGTATTCGGGCTTTACGAATCCGGAAACAAGGTAACGGACAAGCCGGAGATCCTGTTTGCGCGTCTGGACGTAAAAGAGGTTGTGGAAAAAGCGGAAGCGATGTTTGCGGCGAGAAAAGCGCCGGAGGAAGCGGCAGCTGAGGACGAGGAAGTAATCGAGCTGGAAGCAAAGCCGGAGATCACCTTCGAGGATTTTGAAAAGCTGCAGTTTGCGGTAGGCGAGATCATCGAGTGCAAAGAGGTTCCGAAATCCAAAAAGCTTCTGTGCTCCCAGGTAAAGATCGGCAGTCAGGTAAAGCAGATCGTTTCCGGCATCAAGCAGCATTACAGCGCGGATGAGATGGTCGGCAAAAAGGTTATGGTTTTGGTAAACTTAAAGCCTGCAAAGCTTGCCGGCGTGCTGTCTGAAGGCATGCTGTTGTGTGCGGAGGATGCGGAAGGCAATCTGGCGCTGATGACGCCCGAAAAAAAGATGCCTGCGGGCGCTGAAATCTGCTGATGCCTGCGGACGCTGAAATTTGCTGAGCGGTTGACCGGACAAGCCGTTCATGATATAGTAAAAAAGTGAGGGCCGCAGAAGAAAAACGCTGTCAGAAAAGACGGAAGGTGTTTTCTTGCTGCGGTCTTTTCTATCGGGAGCGAGGGAGGCATGACAAATGAAAAAAGAGGAATTTTATTTTCTGTCCAGAGACAATGAGACGAGGATACACGCGGTAAAGTGGACGCCGGATACAAAGCCTGTGTGCATCGTACAGATCGTACACGGCATGGCGGAATATGTGGAGCGCTATGAGAGGCTGGCGGGGCTTTTGACGGATAACGGGATTCTGGTAACGGGGGAGAATCACTTAGGACACGGCAAAAGCCTTGGCGCAGACGGCTGCAAAGGCTATTTTTGCAGGCAGGATCCGGCAACCGTTGCAGTGCGCGACGTACACCGCCTGAAAAAAACGATCCAGCAGCAGTATCCGGGCATTCCGTACCTGATCCTCGGGCACAGCATGGGTTCCTTTATCCTGCGCAATTACCTGTGCCGCTACGGCACGGGCATCGACGGTGCGATCATTATGGGGACGGGGATGCAGCCGGAGGCGGTGGTAAAGCTTGCCAAAGCGATAGCGAAGGTACAGGGCGTCCTGTGCGGGCAAAAGCATGTGAGCCGCCTTTTGGACAGGCTGGCGTTTGGAAGCTATGAAAAGCCGTTTCGGGACGGTGTAGGGCAGATGGACTGGCTCTCGGGAGATCAGGATGAGGTACGGAAGTATCTGGACGATCCGCTCTGCGGCTTTCCGTTTACGGTAAACGGCTTTGCCACGCTGTTTGAGCTGATCGGAAGGCTTTATGACCCATCGTGTACAGAGAAGCTGCCAAAGGACCTTCCGGTACTGTTTGTGGCAGGGGATCAGGACCCGGTCGGGGACTGCGGGAAAGCGGTGCGGCGTGTGGCAGACAAATACAAAGGCTGCGGGATGGAGCATGTGGAATGTGTGCTCTATCCGGGAATGCGACACGAGATCCTGAACGAAAACGGACGGGAAAAGGTGGAGCAGGACATCCTCTCATGGATACAAAGGACGGTGGGCTGCAGCTTGGGGCAGTCAAAAATATAAGCAAGGAGGCGACAGATGAGGATTGCATTTTTTTCAACAAAACCGTATGATAGAATATGGTTTGAACCGATGGGGAAGGATTACGGCTTCGATATTCATTTTATCGAGCTGCCGTTTACGGAAGAAACCGTTTTTCTGGCAAAAGGCCACGATGCGGTGTGCATTTTTGTGAACGATCATGTGAACAAGGCGATGATCGACCAGCTCTGCGATATGGGAATAAAGGCGCTGCTGTTAAGAAGCGCGGGCTTTAACAATGTGGACATCGGCGCGGCAAAGGGACGGCTGCCGGTGCTGCGCGTGCCCAGCTACAGCCCGGAGGCGGTTGCGGAGTATGCGCTGGCGATGCTCATGACGGTGAACCGCCGCACGCACAAGGCGTACAACCGGACGCGGGACTTCAACATGAACATCAACGGACTGATGGGGACGGACCTCAATCATAAGGTGGCGGGCGTGATCGGCACGGGGAAGATCGGACAGGCAATGATCCGTATTTTCCACGGCTTTGACATGCAGGTGCTGGCGTACGACCCGTATCCGAACCCGGCGCTTGACGTAAAGTATGTGGAGCTTTCCGAGCTTTTGGAAAAGTCGGACTTTATTTCCCTGCACTGTCCGCTGACAGAGGACACAAGGCATATTATCAACCGGGACGCGGTCGCGCGCATGAAGGACGGCGTATTTCTGGTAAACACCTCGAGGGGCGCGCTGGTGGATACGGAGGCGCTGATCGAGGGACTGAAAAACAACAAATTCGGCGGCGTGGGACTGGACGTGTACGAAGAGGAAGAGGGCCTGTTTTTCGAGGATAAATCGGAAGCTGTGATGCAGGACGAGAATCTGGCGCGCCTCGTGACGTTCCCGAATGTGCTGGTCACTTCCCATATGGGATTTTTCACGGTGGAGGCAATGCAGGCGATCGCCTCCGAGACGCTGGAAAACGCCTATGCGGTAGAGCACGGACTTCCGTTAAAAAATCTGTGCGAGTAAGGCGGACACAGCTCCGTCAATTTTAAAGAGAAGAAAGGGATATACCAATGAAACTTTTTAATCTGGACAGCCCGGTCATGGTATTTCTGACAAAGGTTGCCAACCTGATGATTTTGAACCTGCTGACGATCATTTGCTGCATCCCGATCATTACGGTCGGCCCTGCGGTAACGGCGCTGTATTATGTAACGATCAAAATGGCGCGCGGGGATGAACCGTATATTGTGAAAAGCTATTTCAAATCGTTTAAGGAGAACTTCAAGCAGGCGACGATTCTTTGGATCGTGATGCTGGCGCTGATCATCGTCCTGATTCTGGACTGGGAAGTTGTTGTGCTCATGATGAGCGGCACGGGAGCGAAGATCATGAAGGTCGTTTTAGGCGTTGTGACCATTTTCTTTGTAATGACGGCGCTCTATATTTTCCCGGTGCTGTCCAGATTTGAAAATACGATTAAGCAGACGGTAAAAAATGCGTTCCTGATCAGCATTATGAGCCTTCCAAAGACGGTTGTGATCATACTGATCCACCTGCTTCCGCTGGGGCTTCTGCTTCTGACGATCCAGGCGCTGCCGTTTCTGTTTTTGCTGGGGATGCCCGCCGTGGCGTATCTGTCCAGCATGATGTTTGTCCGGGTATTTAAAAAGTTCGAGCCGGAGGAGGAAGACCTTGGAAACGGCGACGAGCTGGCGCCCCTGTCCTTTATCGTGGAAGAGCAGCAGGCAAAGCAGGCGGCTCTGGAAGCGGAGCAGGCGGCAGAGCGGGCTGCGCGTGAGAAAGCGGCGCAGGAGGCTTCTGGCAGCAAAGAGGAAAAGGGGGAAGAAACCGCGGAAGAAGACGCCGGTGAGGACGCTTCGGAAGCGCCCGCAGAGGACGGGAAAGAGGACGCAGGGCAGGCTTAAAATGCCGTGTCTGACCGCAGTTTGAAGGGGAAAACCCTGTAGTCAAAATGCATAGATTGAGAAGTTCGAAATTGTTTAAAATGTACGATGCGATTTTAGAGAAATTTCATTTTTAGCATTTTATACATTCTTGAAAAAAAAGTTTGTGGAATACTGGTATAGCCAAAAACCGGCGCTTTCGGTATACTAGACCTAGATTCAGTCGAGAACACTCGAGATTAAATTTTCAGGGAGGCAAAACAATGGCAAGTTTATCCTTAAAGAACATCTGCAAGGTTTATCCCAACGGTTTTGAAGCGGTTAAGAACTTCAACCTGGAGATCGCAGATAAAGAGTTTATCATTTTCGTAGGCCCTTCAGGATGTGGTAAGTCCACAACCCTTCGTATGATCGCAGGTCTGGAAGACATTTCCTCCGGCGAATTAAAGATCGGCGACAGAGTGGTAAACGATGTAGAGCCCAAGGACAGAGATATTGCGATGGTATTCCAGAACTACGCTCTGTATCCTCATATGACTGTTTATGATAACATGGCTTTCGGACTTAAATTAAGAAAGGTTCCGAAGGATGAAATCGATAAGATGGTAAAAGAAGCTGCCAAGATCCTGGATCTGACACAGCTGCTGGATCGTAAGCCGAAGGCTCTGTCCGGCGGTCAGAGACAGCGTGTTGCTATGGGACGTGCTATCGTGCGTAATCCTAAGGTATTCCTGATGGATGAGCCTCTGTCCAACCTGGATGCGAAGCTGCGTGTACAGATGCGTATCGAGATCGCAAAGCTGCATCAGAGACTGGGAACCACCATCATCTACGTTACACATGACCAGACCGAGGCTATGACACTGGGTACCAGAATCGTTGTTATGAAGGACGGCGTTATCCAGCAGGTTGATACACCTCAGAACCTGTACGAGAAGCCCCAGAACCTGTTCGTAGCAGGCTTCATGGGATCTCCTCAGATGAACTTCCTGGATGTTGTTGTAAGAGCAAACGGCAGCGACGTTACTCTGGAAGTTGCAGGTCAGTCCATCCCGCTGCCTCCCGCTAAGGCGAAGAAGCTGATCGACGGCGGCTACAACGGCAAGACAGTTATCATGGGTATCCGTCCTGAGGATGTTTACGATTCCGAGATGTTCATCGAGACAGCGAAGTGCGTATTCTCCTCTACCATCAAGGTTTACGAGCTGCTTGGTGCAGAAGTATTCCTGTACTTCGATCTGGGCGAGTTCCCGATGACTGCAAGAGTAGATCCTCGTTCCAACGCAAGACCTGGCGATACTGTTAGATTTGCATTTGACGTTGAGAAGATCCACGTATTCGACAAAGAGACAGAGCAGGTTATCACAAACTAAGAAGCATATGAAAGGAGCCGCTGCGATGCAGCGGCTCCTTTTTTCACTTTATATGGATTTTGATACGATGGGAAACGGATGCTCAGAAGCTGTCTACAAGCTCCAGCTTCCATTCCCTTGCAAGCCGGAGGGCTTCCTGCACGCAGCCGTCCCACATGTAGGAGGGCTGATGGCAGTCTGAGCCGATCACGACGGGAAGCTTTGCGGCGGAGACGCGCTTCCAGAATTCCGGATGGGGATAGGGGAAGCGTTTGACGCCGCCGAGAAGGCGGATTCCCTTGCGGATGCCGTTGGCGTTGAGCTCCAGGACCGTACCGGCGCGGGCGGCGGCGTCCACGATGAGATCGCAGGCGTCGGCGCAGTTTTTATCCCACGGGAAGTCGTTGGTAAAAATGACGTCGGGATGGGCAAGGAGCGGGAAAAACCCGGTTTCCAAAGCGGCGTTTACCTCGCGGGCGTATTTTAGACAGGCAGGTGTCCCGTATTTTTTCGGGACGGAAAAAACATGGACGCAGGAGCCGTCGTCTTCCATATAATAATGCTGTCCCAGCAGGAGATAGTCGAGCTTTTTTTCGGATAAAAGCATCGGATAGTAGCTGTCCATATCCGCGCAGTATTCGATTTCCAGCCCGGCGAGGATCCGGATGGGGGCTTCGAGGCTGCGGACGCGGGCAAGATGGGCGTCCAGCTGGTCGTAGCGCATGCGGCAGTCGAAGCGGTTGTCGGGAAAAGGGGCATGGTCGGAAAAACCAAGAACGTCCAGCCCGGCGTCCAGCGCCGCCTGCAGATAATCGGCTTCCGTGCCATCTGCGTGCATGCAGAGGTTCGTATGCGTATGGTAGTTTACTTTTTTCATTATCGTATCCTTTCAGTGCCGGCGCACTGCTTTTATAAATGGCTGCTACTATTATAATAAGAAGCGGGGCAAAGGGCAAGACGCTGAAAAAGAACTTGCATAATGGATAGGCATGCTTTATTATAGATTTATGGTTTTGTTGATTTTGACGAATGCGCAGGAACGAGAGGGACAGATATGATTTCAAACCAGATCATTCAGACGAGTATTGAAGAGTTAAGGGCCATTACGAAGGTTGAAATTTATGTATTTGACTTAGATGGCATGAAAGTAGCGTCCACGACGGACGAGATCGAGATCTCACGCGAGATCATCACAGGATTTGCGGTTTCTCCCGCGGACAGTCAGGTAGTCGGCGGTTATCATTTTTTAAAGGTATTGGATGACAGCGAGATCGCTTATGTGCTTGCGGCAAAGAGCGCGAACGACGACGCTTATATGGTGGCGAAGATCGCGGTAAGCCAGATCCAGAACCTGATCATTGCATATAAGGAGCGCTTTGACAGGAACAACTTTTTCCAGAACCTGATTCTGGACAATCTGCTTTTGGTAGATATTTACAATCGGGCGCAGAAGCTTCATGTGGAGGTGGAGGCTCCCCGCATCGTTTATCTGGTGGAGACGCGCATGGAGAAGGACAACGGCGCGACGGAGATGCTAAAGAGCCTGTTCAGCAGCCAGAACGGCGATTATATTACGGCAGTGGATGAGAAGAATATCATCCTGATCAAGGCGGTGGAGAAGGACGAATCCCCGGAGGCGCTTGAGCAGACTGCCAACATGATCGTGGACATGATGAACAGCGAGGCGATGATGAAGGTGCGCGTTTCCTACGGAACGGTCGTGCGCGAGCTGCGCGAGGTTTCCAAGTCCTATAAGGAAGCGATGATGGCGATGGATGTGGGACGTATTTTCTATGCGGAAAAGAACGTGATCGCCTACTCCACGCTGGGCATTGGCCGTCTGATCTACCAGCTTCCCGTAAATCTGTGCAGGATCTTTATTGAGGAGATCTTCGGCGGCAATCAGGTTTACGACATCGACGACGAGACGCTGACGACGATCAACAAGTTTTTTGAGAACAACCTGAATGTGTCCGAGACGAGCCGCCAGCTCTTTATCCACCGCAACACGCTCGTTTACAGGATCGAGAAGCTGCAGAAGGCGACGGGGCTGGACATCCGCACGTTCGAGGACGCGATGACGTTCAAGATCGCGATGATGGTTGTGAATTATATGAAATATCTGGATACACTGGATTATTAAAAAGGAGATTCTTCCGATGGAGTATCAGGGAAACGGCGAATTTGCGCAGGCAGTTATTGAAAATGTATTTCTGTTAAAGGACGGCAGCCTTGTGGCGGGCTGCTATCTGACCTGCGGCACGATTCATAAAGGGGAAAAATTATTTTATACAGACTGTGTGGGACGCAGAAGCTTTCCGCTGACGATCGCAGACATTGCGGTTCCGCAGAAGGGAAGCGTGGATCAGATCAGCGCAGGCGACGAGTTCAGCAAGCAGGCGGCGTTTAAGATCGCAGAGAATCTGGCGGGGCAGATCCATCCGGGGCATATGCTCCAGAACGAGGCGGAAGAAGTGCTTTATACGGAAGCGCCCGGCTGGGACGCGATCTCGCGGCGCTTTGAGGAAAAGTACCCGAACCAGAAAAATCCGGCGCATTTTGGCTGCTACGCAAGCTTTAAGCCGGGTGAGGCAGGACCGCTGGACGGAGTAAGCATTTACAACGGCGGGGAATATTTCCACTTTGTGACATACGGTCTGTCCGAGCTGTATGAGAAGCAGAACGGCAATCCGGACAGAAGCGGCTATGGCTTTGAGCTGACGGTGAAGCTGAAAAAGGAAGGGCTGGAAAACCCTGCCCTCGAGGTGCGCCATATGTGCAGCCTTCTGCAGATGATGGCGGGCATCACGGTCAATAACGGCCATCAGTTTTTGCCGGGACAGTTTCTGGCGCTGGGGCAGCAGAGAGGCTTTGATGCGGCGGGCAAGTCAAAGCTCATGGGCTTTATCACAAAAGAGGATGAGCTGGGCGCGGTCAGCTCCCCCTTTGGCAAGGTACAGCTGATCCAGCTGGTCGGCGTAACAGCAGACGAGATGGAGAAGATGAAAAACCGCCAGCTGACGCCGGCAGAGCTGGGAGAGCAGTTAAAGGACGGTCTGACCGATTATAAGAGATAGTACGGTGAAGTATCGCCGTAAAGAGCAAAGACAGGAGAGTTTATGAGATTTCAGGTGATCAGTGACAGTTCCTGCGATCTGCCGAAGGAGCGGATTCAGGAGCTGGGGGTGGACGTCGTTCCGTTTTATGTTTCTTTTGAAGAATCCAATTACATGAGAGAGGGCGTAGACATCAGCGTAGAGGAGTTTTATCAGCAGATGGCGGATCGGGAAGGGCAGTTCCCCAAGACCTCGATGCCGTCCGTGCAGGATTATGCGGATGTTCTTGAAAAATATGTAAAGGATAACGTGCCGGTTTTATGTATCTGCTTAAACAGTGCGTTTTCCGGCTCGATCCAGTCTGCGATGAACGCGAAAAACCAGCTTTTGGAGGATTATCCGGAGGCGCAGATCGAAATTCTGGATTCGGAGCTTGCGACGCTTTTGCAGGGAATGCTCGTGGAAGAGGCATGCCGTTTAAGGGGCGCAGAGCTGGAATTAAAAGAGGCGGTAAAGCTTCTGGAAGAGGTCCGCTCCACAGGGCGCATCTTTTTTACGACGAACGATCTGGAATATCTGCAGCACGGCGGCAGGATCGGCAGGGCTGCTGCGACCATCGGGAATGTTTTAAAGATCAAGCCGCTGATCGAGTATGTGAACCGGGAGCTCGTTTCCGCGGGCGTAAGCCGGGGCAGGAAGAAATCCCTGCAGGCGGTGATCGAGAAGGCGAAGGCTTATATGGAGGCGGATCATATTGATCTGTCGGAATACCGCTTTGCGCTGGCGTCGGGACTGGATCAGGAGGAATTTAAGAAGTTTGAGGAGCAGGTGAAATCTGCGTTCAAGGATAAGGAAGATCAGATCAGGCGCTACGAGCTGTTCCATGTGGGCGCGACGATCGGCGTGCATACGGGACCGTATCCGACCGGGATCGCGATTTTGAAACGCTGCCGGGCATGAGGACGCAGACTGCGTGGGGCGGTCAGAGGTAAAGAGTATGGCGGATTCCAATATCACGAAAAACGCTCTGGCGGCTTCCATGAAAAAGCTGATGAGCAAAAGTCCTTTTTCCAAGATCAGCGTGGGCGACATCTGCGAGAACTGCGGGATGAACCGGAAAAGCTTTTATTATCATTTCCGGGACAAATACGATCTGGTAAACTGGATTTTTTATGTGGATTTTATCGAGAGGATGGACTGGGATGCCTGCCGCAGCCCGTGGGATATGCTGGTGGCTCTGTGCAGGCATTTTGACGCGGAGCGCCAGTTTTATCAGAACGCGCTTCAGGTGGAGGGTCAAAATTCCTTCCGGGAATATTTCTGCGGCATGGTAAAGCCCGTGCTCGTGTTCATTTCCAACAATATGGTGGAGGAAGAGAACGAGAAAAAGGATTTTTATATCGGGCTTTTCAGCGAAGGGCTGCTGGAAGAGCTGATGTACTGGCTGCGCGAAGGAAACGGCATCGGGCCGGATGAATTTGCGCAGGATCTGCACCGGATTTCGCTGGGGCTGGCAAGAAGGGTGCTGGCAGAGCAGGAAGCGGTCGGGATGCAGGAGACGCTGGAGACAGAGTGGGAGAGCCGCCGGGACGAGGAGCGGATCTGACAGAAGCGGACGTAAGGGCAGAACGAAAGCAAAAGCAGAACCCCAAAAGCAAAAAATAAAAGCAAAGCAAAAAATGAAAGTAAAAGCAAAACAAAAATAAAAGCAAAAGGACACGGCGGGAAAGATTTCCTGATCGTGTCCTTTTTATAATCGTGCGCCCCGCGGGCGCAAGTCCAAGATCCAAGCCGTTATCTGGCAGGATCTGTCTTGCGCGGACTGGAAAAGGAATGCTGCGCAGGGGAAGAAAGGATCGCGCCGATGCGGTCAATATCCTTTTCCCAGTGGATCAGCAGCGCGGGAAATCGCTGGCGCATCCGCGCGTCTAAAATGGCGTCGTCCACCGCACTGTAAGTCTGCGGGCTGCAGGAGGCAGCAGGGACGAAGCTGAGAAAGGGGCTGCCCCAGGAGAGCAGCTCGTCAATATGGCGGGGGGAAAGCAGCTCATCGGCGTCTGCATCCCGGTAAGAAAACGTAACCGCAAAGGGGAGTCTCAGCGCCAAAAGTTCGTCCGCAAGCTGTCGGCATCGGGAAGAGCTAAAGGGCAGAAGGAAAAACAGATTGGTGCAGCGGGCAGCCTCCTTTAATTGTCCGGAGGAAGGCAGCCTGTCCGTTTTTTCCAGATCCAGAAGAAAATCGCAGTCCCCGAAATGCCGGATCAGCGCAAAGAAATCCGTGCCGGTTCCGATCCCGTCCTCGGGAAGGGCGGCGTGGAAAACATATCTGCCGTCTGCCCGTTCCCGGGAGATCTGTGCAGAAACCGTTTCAAGGGAGGCGGCAGGCGCTAACTCCACCAGCCACGAAAGCGGCAGGGAGGTGTCCGGAGAGGCTGCGCGGAGCTGCGCAGCGCCCCGCGTCCACGCGTTGTAGCCGAGATTGATGCCGAAGCTTTTCAAAACGGCGGTGTCGGTTGTGGAAAGGATCCGGTCCAGCATGTCATAATAGGGACTGTTTTCATTGTCCAGCATCTGCTGGAACAGGGAAAACAGTTCGGACTGGAAGCGTCCTTTGGAAGCCTGCAGCGCCAGATCGTTCAGGCGGCGCAGGCTCCGTCTGGGATCCGTTTTCATATTTTTCAGGCACTGGCTCAGCGCAAAATCGATCAGCCCGCGCGTTACGTCACTTTTGTTCATCTCAATCTCCCCTTTGCTTTCATTTGAAGCTCCTGTTTATCATACTTTATCACATTTAGAGTAGCGAATAAAGAGCGGGGAAAAAAGGGTCAAAAAAATATTTTTGTCCAAAGGCTGATCAGCCGATCACCTTCCAGTGCTTGTCCACATGGTTCAGGATTTCGCAGCCGTCGGCGGTAACGAGGACGAGGTCTTCGATACGGACGCCGAATCTGCCGGGCAGATAAACGCCGGGCTCGATGGAAAAGGTCATGCCCTCCCGGATCTGATCGGTATTGGACTGGCTGACGTCTCCGGCTTCATGCTCCTTCATGCCGATGGAATGGCCGAGGCGGTGCGTGAAATATTCACCGTAGCCGGCGTTGGAAATAACGTCCCTTGCGGCTTTGTCGAGGTCGCAGAAACGCACGCCGGGGCGGATGAGCTTTTCGGCGGTTTCGTTTGCGGTGCGGACAAGATCGTGGATGGCGGCATAGTTCGGATCGGCGGTACGGCAGAAAAAGGTGCGGGTCATGTCGGAGCAGTAGCCGTCCTTTTCGCAGCCCATGTCGATCACGATGCCGTCGCCGGGCTGCAAAACAGTGCCGTCCGGCTCGTGATGGGGATCGGCGCCGTTTGCACCGAAGGAAACGATCGTGGAAAAGCTTTCACAGCAGCCGGCTTCTTTATAGAGGGAACGGACATAGTCCGCGCATTCCGTTTCCGTCATTCCGGCTTTGATGTAGGCGGCAACCTTTTCCATGCAGGCGTCGTTTAAAAGAGAGGCTTCGCGCATTTTTTGGCGCTCGTAGGCATCCTTGACGGCGCGCACGCTGTCGATGCAGTCGGAGGAATTTACATAGCGGACGCCCGGATTGTGCTCCATCAGGGAGAGCAGGAAGCGGGCGGGCCAGTTTTTGTCGATCCCCATATCGGAATTTTTATCCACGAGCCCTGCGATAATAGAAACGCCGTCGTCGGTATCGGTAAACCATGTGCAGGGGATTTCCGTTTCGGGAACGACAAACAGGGTGTTCAGGAAAAAGCGGTGTTTGCCGTCGGTGCGCAGATAGAGGGCGTAAAGCCGCTCGAAAGGTTCCACCCACACGCCGGTCAGATAGCGGATGCTTAAGGGGTCGCAGACGATCATCTGCGTGAGCCCTTTTTCGGAAAGGCGGCCGCAGACGCGCGCAAGCCGCCGGGTATACATATCGTCCATTTTGAAAGTCTCCTTTATCAAAAAAATTTGATTGTTTTATTATACCATCCGGCGGGAAAGCTTTCCAGCGCTTTCCGGGACATAAAACAGGTATAAAACTGTTTCGGGCGGGAATACTGGAAAGGACTGATAACTGTTTTGCGGTTATTTTGTCTGAAAGGAGGCTGCATGATGAGCAGGACACTGGATTATATCGCGCTGATCGTCGTGGTTATCGGGGCGGTAAACTGGGGCCTTATAGGGCTGTTCCGGCTGGATCTGGTAAGGCTGATCTTCGGGGATATGAGCTGGATCAGCAGGATCATTTATGTGCTGGTCGGCATCTGCGGCATTTATCTGCTGACGTTTCTGGGCAGGATCGGCGGCGAAGAATAAGCCAATGAAGGGCTTTTGACGAATGCAGGGATTCGGCGGAGGCCTTGCAGGACTTATGGAAGGGATGCGTTTTTTCCGGGGGAAGACAAGACCGGGAAAGGCGCATCTTTTTTATTCGACAGGAAAGTTCCTTTCCTGTCGAATAAAAAAAACGATTATGCGCACTCGCGCGAAGGGAGTCTATTGCCTGACGGCAAACGCGCTCG
>URRW01000032.1 GCA_900550285.1 uncultured Lachnospiraceae bacterium | reverse complement strand
TTTTCTCTATCGCTGCTGTAAAGCGTGCCGGAAACAACCCGGTCCAGCCCCGCAAAATCCTTCACGCACTCCACATCCCGGTATCCGGCGGCGCGCATCAGCTCCGATACAGCCGCTCCCTGATCGTATCCGATCTCAAAAAACAGCCGTCCGCCGCCGCACAGATGGTCTTTTGCCTCTTCGACGATCCTGCGGTAAAACAAAAGCCCGTCTACCCCGCCGTCCAGCGCTGCCATCGGCTCGTGCAGGCGCACCTCTTCCGCCAGCCCGCCGATCACCTCCGACGCGATATAAGGCGGATTCGACACAATGATCTCAAATCTGCCTTCCACATGTTCAAACAGGTCTCCCTGTATAAATTCCGCATTCGTTTCACCCAGCCGCTCTGCATTGAGACGGGCGGTTTCCAGCGCCCGCTCCGAAATATCCGTCCCCACGCCCATGCAGCCATTGGAATAATGCAGCAGGCTCAGCAAAATACAGCCGGAGCCGGTGCACACATCCAGTATCCGAAAGCCGTCGCTGATGCTGCGCATCACTTCCTCCACTAAAATCTCCGTATCCTGACGCGGTATCAGCACATCCCCGTTTACCGCAAAGGAAAGCCCCATAAACTCCTGCTCCCCGGTCAGATGCTGCAGCGGGATATGCGCCGCCCGCTTTGCGATAAGGCTGCGGTAACGCATTTCTTTTTCTGCATCCACGCTCCGGTCCCCGTGTACGAGCAGGTCGCTGTGCGCCGTGCCGCAGATAAACTCCAAAAGGAGACGCGCATCCAGGCAAGCCTCCGCTGTCCCTGCCTCTTCCAGCGCTGCGCGCCCCGTTTCATACAGCTCCCGGTAGGTCATTTTGCTTCACCGCTTTCCTCTGCGGCTTCCATGGTTTCCGCAGCTTCCTCTCCTGCCACAGCCTCTTCTCTTGCCGTTTCTTCCTCTTCCCGCTCCCATTCGTCCACATCGTAGCCGAACGTCTCTTTTAAATATGCCTTCCAGTCAAAAACTGCCTCCACGGACGCAATCGCAACCTCGATCATGGAATCGTCCGGCTCTTTTGTCGTCAGCTTCTGCAGCCACATCCCCGGCGCGGAAATGATCCGCACAAGCCAGTTGTCGCTTCTGCCCGCCAGCCGGATGATCTCATAGGAAATCCCCGCGATCACCGGAACGAGCAGGATCCTCACGATCAGCCGCGCCACCGGGTTGGGGATCCGGATAAACATAAACAGCACAACACTCACGAGCATGACAAACAAAAGAAAGCTCGTCCCGCAGCGCCTGTGCAGCCGGGAGCTTTTGCGGACATTTTTTACCGTCAGCTCGCGCCCGCGCTCAATACAGTTGATGCACTTATGCTCTGCCCCATGGTACATATAAACGCGCCGGATGTCCTTCATGGCGGAGATCGCAGCCACATAACCGACAAAGATCAGCAGGCGCAGGACGCCCTCCACGATTGCCAGAAGCGACTGGTTCAAAATATATCTTGCAAAGATCAGGCTCAGAAAATACGGCAGCGCGATAAAGATCGCCACCGCAAGGACGATGGAAAACGCCACCGTTGCCCCGGTCGCCAGCTTATCTGCGCTGCTTCCCGGCGTTTTCTCCTGCTTCTTCTGCTTCGCCGTCCTTTTGTTCTCTTCTTTCGGATCCTCTTCCTCGAAAAACTGCGCCGACCACGTCAGCGTGCTCATCCCAAGGATCAGCGAATCCAGAAAATTAAATATTCCTCTTAAAAAAGGAATCTTCGTCACTTTTTTGCCGCCCCAGATCCCTTTGTAATCTTCCTTCTTGATCTCAATACTGCCGTCAGCCTTGCGCACCGCAACTGCATAACGGTCCTCGTTTTTCATCATTACGCCTTCCAGCACCGCCTGTCCGCCGATGCCGCAGTAACATTTCTTCTTTTTCCTGCTCATACTCTTATCCCTTGCTGTGAACTTCCACAGTCCGCCCGCGCCATGCATGGGTGAACCGTACCTAAAAATTAAGGTTGAGATTTATACAAACCTCAACCTTACGCAATTCTTATTTGCTTGCCACACCGTACTTGCGGTTGAACTTATCAATACGTCCGCGAGCCTGAGCCGCTTTCTGCTGGCCGGTATAGAAAGAATGGCACTTGGAGCAAACTTCAACGTGGATCTCAGGCTTTGTGGAGCCTGTCACGAATGTGTTGCCGCAGTTGCATGTTACAGTTGCCTGATAGTAATTAGGATGGATTCCCTCTTTCATGTTCTTTCACCTCGTTCTATATTGTTGATTGCTGCTTTTTCGTTCTCATCCGCTCGCTGTCCGCAGTAATCCACGGACAGCTTATTTATTGTAGCATAGCTTTTTACAGGATGCAATACCTTTTTACGTTTATTTTTAATCCTCTTTGCTCATTTTGCGCTGGATGAACTTCACAAGCTCTACGACCGGAATGATCATCGCGCCCATTACGAGTGCAGCTACATACTCTGCAGGCTCAACGGAAGTAAACTCAAACGCTGCCGCAAGGAAGGGCACTTCGCATACGAGCGTCGTTGCCAGCAGGGAACCAAGAGCCGCCCAGAACAGAACCTTGTTGTGGGAACCGAGCTTGAAAATGCTGCCGCGCTGGGAGCGCATGTTCATGCTGTGGAAAATTTCCGCCATGGACATGGTAACGAATGCCATCGTCGTGCCGTGCGCGCTGTTTGTGATCTCCCATACGCCGCTTTCCATGTAGTGGCCGATAAAGTAGGAGCCTAATGTCAGCAGTGTGATCAGCGCGCCCTGATATGCGATGTCCACGCCCATGCCGCCTGCAAAAATGCCTGCTTTTGCATCTCTGGGCTTACGCTTCATAATATCCGGCTCCGCTTTCTCCATGCCAAGCGCAAGAGCGGGGAAGCAGTCTGTTACGAGGTTGATCCACAGAAGGTGAACCGGCTGCAGGATCGTAAAGCCCATCAGCGTTGCAAAGAAGATGCTCAGCACCTCACTCATGTTGGAGCCCAGCAGGAACTGGATCGCTTTTCTGATGTTGTCGTAAATGCGGCGGCCTTCCTCTACCGCGCCCACGATCGTTGCAAAGTTATCATCTGTCAGAACCATGTCCGCAACGTTCTTTGTTACGTCTGTTCCGGTAATGCCCATGCCGACGCCGATGTCAGCCGCCTTGATGGACGGTGCGTCGTTTACGCCGTCGCCTGTCATTGCGGTAATATAACCCGCATTTCTCCACGCGTTGACGATCCTTGTCTTATGCTCGGGCTGTACGCGGGCATAAACGCTGATGTTCCGGAACTCTTTTTCAAATGCCGCGTCATCCAGCTGATCCAGCTGCGCGCCTGTGATCGCATGGGTCGTCTCCGTGATGATCCCCAGCTCTTTCGCAATGGCAACCGCCGTATCCACATGGTCGCCCGTGATCATAACCGGACGGATCCCCGCCTCACGGCACTCCACGATCGCCGCCTTTACCTCAGGCCGGACAGGGTCGATCATGCCGCACAGGCCTGCAAAGCAAAGATCCTGCTCCAGATCAGCCGGCTCTGCGCTGCCGGGCTTTTCCTTCCATACGCGCTGCGCACATGCCAGGACGCGCAGGGCTTTGTCCGCCATCGCCTTGTTCGCCTTTAAGATCTCCGCCTCGTACTCTTTTGTCATCGGGCACGCTTTGCCGTCTTTTAAATAGTACGCGCACTTGGTCACAACCACATCGGGCGCACCCTTTGTGTACTGGATGTAGCTGCCGTTTACTTCATGGACGGTAGACATCATCTTACGTCCGGAATCAAAAGGCGCTTCCATCACGCGGGCGCGCTCTTTTTTCAGCTGGTTCTTATCCTGACCCAGCTTACCGGACCATGCTACCAGCGCAGCCTCCGTAGGCTCGCCCGTAACCTCTCCGTTCTCGTCGATCTCCGCATCGCTGCACAGTGCCATTGCCGCTGCCAGCTCTTTTTCATCCTCGCCGAAGAAATCAACGACAGTCATCTTGTTCTGCGTCAGCGTACCTGTCTTATCAGAGCAGATGATCTGCGCACAGCCCAGCGTCTCAACCGCCGTCAGCTTACGGATGATTGCGTTTCTCTTGGACATGTTCGTAACGCCGATGGAAAGCACTACCGTTACGACCGCAGCAAGACCCTCCGGGATCGCTGCAACCGCCAGAGATACCGCGATCATGAAGGAGTTGAGGATCACGTCAAAGTGGAAGCTTCCGGCTCTGAAAAGCTGGACGCCGAATACCACGATACAGATTCCCAGCACGATCCATGTCAGAATCTTGGACAGCTGGCTTAACTTTCTCTGAAGAGGGGTCTGGCCGTCTTCCGCCTGAGCCAGCGCGTCCGCGATCTTACCCATCTCGGTGTTCATGCCTGTCCCGGTAATCACCGCGCTGCCGCGTCCGTAAACAACCGTGCTGCCCATGTATACCATGTTCTTACGGTCGCCCAGAGGAACGTCCTTTTCATTCTCTTTTAAATTGATCAGATCGATCAGCTTCGTTACCGGAACCGATTCTCCTGTCAGCGCAGCCTCTTCGATCTTTAAGCTCGCGCTCTCCAAAAGACGTCCGTCCGCAGGAACCGCATCGCCCGCCTCTAACAGGACGACGTCGCCTACAACCAGCTCCTCGCTGGGAACAATCGAAACCTTACCGTCGCGCAGGACCTTGGAAGTCGCTGCCGACATCTTCTGCAGGGCTTCGATTGCTTTCTCCGCCTTGCTTTCCTGATACACACCCAGCACCGCGTTGATAATAACTACCGCCAGGATGATGATGACGTCCGCAAAGCTGTCGTTTTCAACAACCGCCAGAACGCCGCTGACAAGCGCCGCCGCCAGAAGGATGATGATCATCGGATCTGCCAGCTGTTCCAGAAAACGGCGGAACAAAGACTTGCCCTTTGCCGCTTCCAGAGCGTTTCTGCCGTTTTCTTCCAGACGCTTCTGTGCTTCTTGTGTGGAAAGACCTTTTTCAGAAGACTGTACCTGCTTTAAGACTTCTTCTTTGCCTTCACAATAATACCGCATTCTTTTGCCTCCTTATCTGTAGCTGTTCCCTGTGGAAGGAATAAAAAGTGTGCGCCTTGGCGCATACCTGCGCCGAGCGCGTTTGCCGTCAGGCAATTCCTACATTTCGCGCGAGTGCGCATAAACGTGCTTTTTTATATGATAGGAAATACACTTTCCTATCATACAAAAAAGACCCAGTTACAGCTTTCCAAAAAGCTGCCGCTGAGTCCTCTGTTTTTATAATAAGAAATCAAAAGACTCCGCAGCTCTGAAAGGGCTGTACATGAGTCTCGCAATTTAAAACAAGCCAGATCCAGTCGGATCGGGGATGTTGACTTGTTACGCGGCAATCCGCGCTTGCTACTCCCTCACAGGGAAATTTGCATAACGGTAGGATAACACTTTGCAGGAAGGATGTCAACGGATTTTTTCATCCTGCGGATTGTGTATCTTTTCATCCTGCGGACTGCGCGCGGTAAGCCTGTCTCTCAGATCATCCGCGTTTTTCTCACGATCTGCACAAATTCGCCGTTATTGCGCGTGCGCGTAAACAGATCCAGCACCTTGTCCGCCGCTTCGTCAGGCTTTAAGCCGTTTAAGCCGCGGCGCACGATATTGATCGCCTCCATCTCCTCTGCCGTCAAAAGCAGATCCTCGCGGCGCGTGCTCGTCTTGGGGATGTCGATTGCGGGGAAGAGACGTTTCTCGGACAGCTTCCGGTCGAGCACAAGCTCCATGTTGCCCGTTCCCTTAAATTCCTCGTAAATAACATCGTCCATCTTGGAGCCGGTATCCACCAGTGCCGTCGCCAGAATCGTCAGGCTTCCGCCTTCGCGCATATTGCGCGCCGCGCCGAAAAAGCGCTTCGGCATATGCAGCGCCGCCGGGTCGATACCGCCGGAAAGCGTCCTTCCGCTGGGCGGAACGACCAGATTGTACGCCCGTGTCAGACGGGTGATGCTGTCTAAAAGGATCATTACGTCCTTTTTATGCTCTACGAGCCTCTTTGCCCGCTCGATAACCATTTCCGACACGCGCTTATGATGATCCGGCAGCTCGTCAAAGGTGGAATAGATCACCTCCACATTCGGGCCTTCCACCGTCTCCTTCATGTCCGTCACTTCCTCGGGACGCTCGTCGATCAAAAGGATGATCAGGTGCATCTCCGGGTAGTTCTGCTTTACCGCCTGCGCCACCTCCTTTAGCAGCGTCGTCTTACCTGCCTTTGGCGGCGAAACGATCATGCCCCTCTGCCCCTTTCCGATGGGGCTTAAAAGATCCATAATGCGCATTGCCGTAGAGGAACCGCTCCGTTCCATTTTCAGCCGGCTGTCCGGAAAGATCGGCGTCATATCCTCGAAATTGCTTCTCCGGCACGCCTCCTCCGGCGTATATCCGTTGATCGACTTTACATATAAAAGGGCGGAAAATTTCTCGTTCTGCGTCCGCACCCTCGTGTTTCCTTCCAGAATATCGCCTGTCTTTAAGCCGAACCGGCGGATCTGGCTGGGCGCCACATATACGTCGTTTTCTCCCGGCAGATAATTGTCGGAACGGATAAAGCCGTACCCGTCCTGCATTACCTCCAGAATGCCCCCGACCGTTACGCCGCTGTCCAGCTCTGCCGGAAACTTGTCCTCCTCCGCCGACGTCATCGGGGTCGTTCCCCTGTTATACGGGCTGTTGTAGCGATCCTGATACCTGCCCGCCGGACGGGGACGGCGGTTTTCTCGGTCGCCGTCCGATTCCCGGTATTCCCCGGAAGGCTCCCGCACCGCAGCAGACTCCGGGGCTGCTTTTTCTTTTTCTCTTTCCTTTTCTCTTTCCTTTTCTTTTTCCTTCCCTTTTTTCTCCGACGCCTCCTTTTCATCCAGCGCCAGCATCGCCTCCACAAGTTCCGCCTTCTTCATGGCGGAAATGCCTTTCATCCCTCTGGCTTTTGCAATTTCCTTCAGATCATGCAGTGCCAATGATTCATACTTTTCTCTCATCATTCCTTATGCTCCTTTTTTCCGGTCAATTTTTGATTCGCCTCTGGTGTTTGTTCCGAATCGTCGGAGAATTTGTTTCCTTTTGAAATGCAATAGAACATCCCGATCTCAGAAATGCCCGCTTCTCTCTTGGGCGGGACTTCATGTGCCTGTCCCCTCATCAGACAAAGGGTACAGCTTTCTTCTTTTGCTTATCAGCATTGTAACATATCTTTTTTTAAATAGGAAGTGCTTTTTCCGACCACATGCAGGCGGCGGAAGGAAAATGAAAACCGCACGGACTGTGTTTCAGCCCATGCGGTTTTGGAGCGTATGTTATCGGTTATATCAGATCTGAGCCACGTCTTTCATGGAGAAGCTCATTCTGCCCATCTTATCCTTGCCAAGGCAAACGACTGTCACTTTGTCGCCCAGTGTCAGCACGTCCTCTACACGGTCGATCCGCTCTTTTGCGATCTTGGAGATGTGAACCATGCCTTCCTTGCCCGGTGCAAATTCCACAAACGCGCCGAACTCCTTGATGCTTACAACGGTTCCCTTGAAGATCTGGCCTGCCTGGAACTCTGTTGTGATGATCTTGATCATCTCAACCGCCTTGTCCATCATCTCTTTGTCGGTACCGCAGACAGATACGTTGCCGTCGTCTGTGATGTCGATCTTTACGCCTGTGCGGGCAATGATCTCATTGATCGTCTTGCCTCTCTGACCTACCACATCGCCGATCTTCTCCGGATCGATCTTGATGGAAATGATCTTCGGCGCATACTCGCCCACAGTCGCTCTGGGATGCGCGATGCAGGGAGTCAACACTTCGTTGATGATATACTCTCTCGCCTCTTTTGTCCTTGCGATCGCCTCTTCCACGATCGGTCTTGTCAGGCCGTGAATCTTAATATCCATCTGGATTGCCGTGATACCGTCGTGCGTACCCGCAACCTTAAAGTCCATATCGCCAAAGAAGTCTTCCAGACCCTGAATATCTGTCAGGACAACATAATCGTCATCGGTGTCGCCCGTTACCAGACCGCAGGAAATACCCGCAACCTGCTTCTTGATCGGAACGCCCGCCGCCATCAGGGACAGGGTGGATGCACATACGGAAGCCTGAGAGGTGGAACCGTTTGACTCAAACGTCTCGGAAACGGTACGGATCGCATACGGGAACTCCTCCTCGGAAGGAATTACCGGAAGCAGCGCTTTCTCAGCCAGCGCGCCGTGACCGATCTCGCGGCGTCCGGGGCCTCTGGAAGGCTTCGTCTCGCCTACGGAGTAGGACGGGAAGTTGTAATGGTGCATATATCTCTTGGAAACCTCGTGCTCGTCCAGGCCGTCAAGCTTCTGAACCTCAGACAGAGGAGCCAGCGTACAAATGTTGCAGATCTGTGTCTGACCGCGGGTAAACATGCCGGAGCCGTGTACTCTCGGGATCAGGTCAACCTCTGCCGCCAGCGGACGGATCTGGTTGATCGCACGGCCGTCGGGACGCTTATGATCCTTTAAGATCATCTTGCGGACAGTCTTTTTCTGGTACTGGTAAACGGCTTCGCCCAGAACGGCAAGCCACTCTTCCTTATCGGCAAACGCCTCTTCCAGACGCGCCGTGATCTGACGGATATTCTCCTCACGAACCTGTTTTACGTCTGTGAAAACAGCTTCTTCCATCTCTTCCGGCGTAACGATCTCTTTGATCGCCGCAAACAGCTCTTCCGGAACCGCGCAGCTTGTGTAGGAATGCTTCTCCTTGCCAACCTCTGCCACGATCTGATTGATGAAGGCGATCAGCGTCTGGTTTACATCATGCGCCTTGTAGATCGCGTCGATCATCACGTTCTCGGGAACCTCGTTTGCGCCCGCCTCGATCATGATAACCTTCTCGCTTGTGGAAGCGACTGTCAGCTGCAGGTCGCCCTTTTTCCACTGCTCCTGAGAGGGGTTGATCACAAATTCGCCGTCCACAAGACCAACCTGTGTCATCGCGCAGGGGCCTGCAAACGGAATATCGGAAACGCAGGTTGCGATCGCAGAACCGATCATTGCCACCAGCTCGGGACGGCACTCGGGATCTACGGAAAGCACCAGATTGTTCAAGGTTACGTCATTGCGGTAATCCTTCGGGAATAAGGGACGCATCGGACGGTCGATCACGCGGCTTGTCAGCACGGAATTCTCACTCGCCTTGCCTTCTCTTTTGTTGAAGCCGCCGGGGATCTTGCCAACCGAATACAGCTTCTCTTCAAATTCTACGGATAACGGGAAAAAGTCGATTCCCTCTCTCGGCTTCTCGCTTGCAGTCGCAGTGGACAGCACAGTGGTATCGCCGTAGTGCATGAATGCCGCGCCATTTGCCTGTGCGGCAACACGGCCGATGTCAACGCTTAAAGTGCGTCCGGCCAGTTCCATGGAAAATGTCCTGTACATTTTGTCTCTCCTTTTCTTCTTTTTCTGCTCTCCAAAATGTATGCCAAGTACGGACGCCCAAGTGTCGAAACTACTGATAAAAACGCTGTTGCTTTCCGGTGTCCTTATCAGTGGTCTCGACAAACGCCTCCGGCGCACGCCTTCCCATACAAAAGCTTGCAGGTATCAAAACAGGGCGAAAAAGCCGGCTTAGCTCTCCGCCCTGTTCCATCCGTTATTACTTTCTGATGCCCAGTCTGTCGATCAGAGTACGGTATCTCTCGATGTCGGTCTTTTTCAGATAGTCAAGCAGACCACGTCTCTGACCTACCATCTGCAGCAGACCTCTTCTGGAATGATGATCCTTCGGGTTGCTCTTTAAGTGCTCGGTCAGCTCCTGGATTCTTGCTGTCAGAACCGCTACCTGAACCTCCGGTGAACCTGTGTCGCCTTCTGTTCTTGCATACTCTTTGATGATCGCTGTTTTCTTCTCTTTGGAAATCATTGATAAATCCTCCTTGTTTTTTAAACGCCTGGCACTAAGGACGGGTCGGAGTGTCCCACACCTGAGCACCGGCTGAATCTCATACCCGTTGAGTATATCATACAAGTCTGCGTATGTAAAGGCTCATTTTTTCAGAATCTTCCGTTCAGTCAGCCATCCAGCCCCGTCTTCTGCAGCAATGCCACGCATTCGATCCCCGTCGTAAACGGGAACTGGTCTACCGGCACGCACCGCACCGCCTCGTATCCGTTTTCGATGAATACCTCCAGATCCCGCGCAAGGCTCGTAGGCTTGCAGGAAATATATACAAGCCGCTCCACGCCATAGGAAATGATCCGGGAAAGCGCCTTGGGATGCACGCCGTCCCTCGGCGGATCCAGAATGATAAAATCCGGCTTTTCCTCGATCCCGTCCAGCACTTTCAGCACATCCCCTGCAATAAATTCACAGTTTTCAAGCCCGTTCTGACCTGCGTTCTGGCGGGCAGCCTCCACCGCCTCCTCCACGATCTCTACGCCGATCACCTTTTTTGCCACAGGAGCCATCAGCTGCGCGATCGTTCCCGTGCCGCTGTAAAGGTCGTATACCACGCTGGAAGGCGCTTCCCCTTCCCTGCACAGGCTTCCGACATATTCCCGCGCCGTCTCATACAGCACCTCCGCGCCCTTCGTGTTCGTCTGGAAAAAGGAAAAGGTCGAGATCTTGAATTTCAGCCCCAGAAGCTCCTCATAAAAGAAATCCTGTCCGTACAGCACTTCCGTCCTGTCGCTTTTTACCACATCCGCCAGCGCGTCGTTTACGATATGCAGGATTCCCGCAAGCTTTCCGTTCAACGGCAGGGAAAGAAGCGCTTCCTTCCATCCGGTCAGATCCGGTCCCTGCTGCCCTGTCGTCACCAGCGCCACCAGGATTTCCCCCGTATAGGACGCGCGGCGCACGAGCAGATGGCGCAGATACCCCTCATGGGTAAAGCGATGGTAAAAGGGCGTTTTTCTCTCTTCAAAATAAGAAAGGGTCGCCGCCAGTATCCGGCTGTAATCCTCATCCACAATGCGGCAGCCGTCCACCGTCACGATGTCGTAAAAGCTGCCCTTTTTGTGCATTCCAAGCGCCAGCGGGCCGTCCTTTACCTCGTCCCCGAAGGTAAATTCCATCTTGTTCCGGTATCCGTAGCAGACCGGGCTTGCCTTGATCGGCTCGATCCGGCATTCCGTCTCCTGCTTTGCAAGCACCGGCTCCAGCAGCCTGTGCACCTGCCGCTCCTTGATCTTAAGCGTCTCTTCATAGGGCATGGACATATAGCTGCAGCCGCCGCAGCTTCCAAAATAACGGCAGCCGCCGTTGTCTGCGTCCATCGTTTCCTCCGGCGCTTTTTCCAAAATCTCCTTCAGCCGCCCTTCCCCTTTTCCCTTGCGTACTTTTGTTACCGCAAATAAAACCCGCTGTCCCGGCAACGCGCCCTTTACCTCGCAGTATTCCGCCTGTCCCTGCGCGCTTTCTTCGCCCTCTGACGGCTCCAGCCGCACCATCGCCCGGTTCGGGAATTTTACCTCTTCCACGATCCCTGTCCTGATCTGTCCTTTTTTCACAAGCTTCCTCCTCATCTCAAACGCTTTATCCCGTACATATGTAAACGGCGTCAAAACGGGATGCCCCGGCCGGCCGGAAAAAATCCGTCCCCCTGTCAGAGCATCCCGTCTTTTACTGTTCCGGTGCTGCGCCCGGATCTGTCTGCTTACTCTGCGTCCTCTGCCGTCTCCCCGGCGGGCGCTGCCGCTTCCGGCGCAGGCTCCTCGTCCATATCCTCGTCTTCAAAATCATCGTCGAAGTCGTCGTCGAAATCCTCCAGATAATCCGGCGTCATATAACGGTAAACCGCATATGCGATCGCTGCAACCGCAGCGACTGCGCCGATCGCCGCAAGAATCCAGAACAGGCAGTTCTTCTTATTCTCTTTTTTCTTCTCGATCTCGTTGTTCTTGATCACATCTAAAATCTCATCCAGTCTTGCCATACTAAAAACCTTCCTTTCTGATGTCGTTTTCCTGCCCCAAAGGGCAAAAATCTCCCCTTTTTGTTATCTCTATCATACCACCGATCCGGGTATTTTACTATAAAATTTGAGAATTTTATAATTTTTTCAGTTTTGCAAAAGCCGCGTACATGATCTTTTGCCCTGCGCCGTCAAACTCCACCGTGACCTGATAATCCCGCGGGCCGTCCACGATATTTTTCACCGTCCCGTCGCCGTACTTCATGTGCCGCACCCGGTCGCCCACGCCATATTCCAGACCGGAAGCCTTTGCCGTCCCTTTCGAGATCCCCGCTGCGTTTAAGCTTCCCAGCCCCTGCGCGATGAAAGGCTTTCTGTCCTCTGAGGTCTTTTTAGGCTTTACGACCGCCTTCGGCTTTGCATAGCCGGTAAAGGAGCCTGCGCTGCCAAAATTCCCCCAGCCGCCCTCTTTTTTGACCTCCGCCGCCTTTTGACCTGCGGAACCGGAAGCGCCGGAAAAGCCCGAGAAACCGGAAAATCCCGAAAAGCCGGAAAAACCGCTGTAATCCTCTTTTTCTGCGGCAAAAGAAAATTTCTTCGCCCCCGAAGCCTTCCCGTCCATCAGCTCCGCCGGGATCTCCTTGACAAAGCGGCTTACCGGATTGTACTGCGTCTCTCCCCGGATCATCCGCTGGCGCGCGCAGGTGATCGTCAGATCCTCTTTTGCACGGGTAATGCCCACATACGCCAGACGGCGCTCCTCCTCGATGGCAGTCGGATCCTCGTCCATAATGCTCATATAGCTGGGGAAAATCCCATCCTCCATTCCCGCCAGATAAACGACCGGGAATTCCAGACCTTTCGCAGAATGCAGGGTCATCAAAAGCACCTTATTGTTGTCCGACTCCACGCCGTCGATGTCCGCCACCAGCGCGACCTCCTGCAAAAAACTGCTCAAGGTCGCGTCCTCATGCGCCGCCTCAAAGGCAACCACCTTGCTGACAAGCTCGTTGATATTGGCGATCCGGTCCTCCGCGTCCTCGTCGTCGGATTCCTGCAGCTCCTTCACATAGCCCGTCGCCTCGATGATGTCGTCCAGAAGCTGTTTTAACGTATAATATTCCAATTTTGCCCGCAGCGACTGGATGAGCGTCACAAACGGCACAAGCTTCGACGCAGCCCTGCCAAGCCCCGGGATCTGATCCGCCTGACGCAGCGCGTCGTAAAAACTGATGCCGGTTTCATCCGCATACTGCTGCACCCTGCTTACGGTCGTTGCGCCGATGCCGCGCTTCGGCACGTTGATGATACGCCGCACCTGCAGATCGTCCTGCCCGTTGTCCACCGTTTTTAAGTACGCGAGCATATCCTTGATTTCCCGGCGCGCATAGAAATTCACGCCCCCGACCACATCGTAGGGAATGCCCTCCACGATAAAGCGCTCCTCCAAAAGACGCGCCTGGGCGTTCGTCCGGTAAAGCACCGCGCAGTCCTGATAATCCGCCGTGCGGGCGCGTTTTTTGCGGCACACGTCCGCCGCGATAAACTCCGCCTCCTCATAGGCGGTGTCAAACTGCTTAAAATGGATCAGGCTTCCTTCGCCCTTATCCGTCCAGAGCGCCTTGACCTTACGCTCCACATTGTTGCGGATCACCTCGTTTGCCGCGTCCAGAATCGTCTGGGTCGAGCGGTAGTTCTGCTCCAGCTTGATCACCGCCGCCTCCGGGAAAAATTTTTCATAATCCAGAATGTTATTGATGTTCGCGCCGCGGAACTTATAAATAGACTGGTCGTCGTCGCCCACCACGCAGAGGTTTCTGTATTTATCCGCCAGAATCCGGATCAGCTCAAACTGCGCCGTATTCGTATCCTGATACTCGTCCACCATGATATACCGAAACCGCTCCTGATAATAGTCCAGCACATCCGGACACGTCCGAAACAGTTCCACCGTCTTTACGATCAGGTCGTCAAAATCCAGCGCATTGTTTTTTTTCAGCGCCGCCTGATATTCCTGATACACAGAAGCTGTTTTCTGCTGGGTAAAATCGCCCATCGCGTTCAGCGCATATTCCGTCGGGGAGATCAGCTCGTCCTTTGCCGAGGAAATGGCGGACATAAACGTCCTTTCCTTATACTTCTTCGTATCGATCTGCAGCTTTTTGCAGACCTCCTTGATTATATTTTTGCTGTCGTCCGTATCGTAAATGGTAAAATTCGTGTCGTATCCGATCCTGTCGATATAGCGCCGCAAAATCCGCACGCACGTCGAATGGAACGTCGAAACCCAGACTGCCTCCGCCCCATGCCCGATCAGATCGTCCACGCGCTCCCGCATCTCCCCCGCCGCCTTGTTCGTAAAGGTGATCGCCAGAATGTTCCATGGCTGCACGCCCTCATGCCCGATCAGATATGAAATCCGGTGCGTCAGCACCCTCGTCTTGCCGCTGCCCGCTCCCGCAAGGATCAGCACCGGCCCTTTTGTCCTGAATACCGCTTCTCTTTGTCTGTCGTTTAACGTATCGTAAATGCTCATAGTCCCTCTCTTACAAAACCGTAACGCTTCTCTCTTCGTTACCTGAATTCCTTCCTTGTGCCGTGACCTCAATTCTATCAGATTTTAGGGCGGCGCACAAGGGAGGGACGGCAATTCCTGACTGCCTGTCCAGAAATATGCGTCTCTTCTCTTTACTTTCGGACTTTAGTATGTTAAAATGCTGATATGTGAGGACAGAGACTGTCCGTTTATTTTTGCAAAGGGGTAATTCCAATGAACAAAAAAATCAAGACAGAAGCGGTGGATCATCTATTTGAGGCGATTCTGAGTCTGGAGGACAAGGAAGAATGCTATGCCTTTTTTGAAGATCTGTGCACCGTGAACGAGCTGCTTTCGCTTTCCCAGCGTTTTGAAGTGGCCGCAATGCTCAAAGAAGGCAAGACCTATCTGGACATCGCCGAAAAAACAGGCGCTTCCACCGCGACGATCAGCCGCGTAAACCGTTCCTTAAACTACGGCAGCGACGGTTATGACCTCGTATTTGGCAGGATTGCAAAGGACGAATGACCGTGCCTTTGATCACACATGCCTGCCGGTCAGACGGTTTGCGGGAGGGGGCATTCCTGTTGGTCGGCGTTATGCCGGGAGACAGCATTTCAGACTGTCTCCCGGTATTTTTTTATCCGACAGGAACGTTCCTTATTTGCGCGCCTTTTTTGCAAATTCCGTATTCACCAGCTTTTCATAGGGAACCCGCTCTTTTAATTCCCCGCCCTCTTCCAGAATATCCTGCAGTAACATAAACGCATCTTCTTCAAATACCAGATCCTGTTTCCACGTATCCTGCTCATGGTAACGCTTGACGATCGCCGTAAGCGTTTCCCGGTCCGTCTCTTCAAACTGCGGCGAGATCACCTCCGCGATCTCCTCCGGGCTGTGCTGCGCCACATAATCCATGCCCTTTTGCAGCGCGTCCACAAACGACTGGATCACGTCGGGGTGCTCTGCAAGATAGCTTTTTTTCGCGGAAAAAGCCGTATACGGCACATAGCCCGACTCTTCCCCGAGAGACGCTGCCACATATCCGTCGCCTTTTTGTTCCAGCGCCGTGGCGTGCGGCTCAAACTCGATCGAAAAATCCCCCTGCCCGCCGGAAAACGCCGCTGCCGTCGATCCAAAATCAATGCTCTGGTCGATGCTCACATCCTCTGCCGGATCCAGACCGTGCTGTTTTAAAATATATTCAAAAACGAGCTCCGGCATGCCGCCCGCACGCCCGCCCAGCACTTTTTTTCCGGCAAGCATTTCCCATTTAAAATCCTCCACCGGCTCTCTGGACACCAAGAAATTGCCCGCGCGCTGGGTCAGCTGCGCAAAATTGACGGCGTAGTCCTCATTCCCGCCAAGATAGGTATAAACCGTCGATTCCGAGCCCATAAAACCGATGTCCGCTTCCCCGGACAGCAGGGCGGTCATCGTTTTGTCAGCGCCGAATCCGGTCTCAAGCGTTAAATCAATCCCCTCCTCCGCAAAGTAGCCTTCCTCGATCGCCACATACATCGGCGCATAAAAAATGGAATGCGCCACCTCGTTGAGCGTTACCTCCACGGCATCCTTCGGAGGCTTTTTGTCCCCTTCTCCCCCTGCACCGTTTCCCGTACATCCTGCCAACCCTGCTGCAAACAAGGTCAGCGCCATCACAGCTCCAAACAGTTTTCTTTTCATATCATGCTCCAGCATACAGCGTTGCTATATCTTATGCCGCTCTTTAGGCTCCTGTTCCCTTAGGATCACAGCAATTCAACCTTGCCATATAGTTTTCAATACTATATACTATAGAGTGACAGCGTTGACCGCCTGTCCATACCGAAAGGAGATTTGTTATGACACTGGAAACAAAAGATCTGCTGCAAAGCATCCTGGACAGCCTCGACCGGATCGAATATATCCGTCCCGACGACATCCCAGATATAGAACTGTACATGGATCAGGTTACGACCCTCATGGACTCCCGCCTCAGGGAATCCACCCGCAATCCCCACAAGGACAAGATCCTGACCAAAACGATGATCAATAACTATGCAAAAAACGACCTGCTCCCGCCGCCCGTCAAAAAGAAATATTCGCGGGAACATATCCTTTTGCTGATCTTTATCTACTATTATAAAGGCATCCTCTCCATCAGCGACATCCAGACCGTTTTAAAACCCGTGACCGACTCCTTTTTCGGAAAAGAGGACGGCTTTAAGCTGGAGGATGTATACAACGAGGTATTCAGCCTTGAAAAAGAAGAGGTCGATTTCTTAAAGAAGGACGTGATCCGCAAATACGACAAGGCACAGGAAACGTTTCAGGATGCGCCCGAAAAGGACCGGGAATTTCTCCGCACGTTTTCCTTTATCTGCATGCTCAGCTTCGATGTTTATGTCAAAAAACTGCTCATCGAAAAGCTGATCGACACCTGCGCCCCCGCGCCCGAGGCAAACGACCGCCATTCCAAACACCCGAAAGCGTAGCCGTCTGGCCCATATCGGCATGTCCGGATATGGGCTGGGCTGAAATCTGAAAAAATATAACAAAAATTCTCATTAGGGCTTGATTCTTTCTGATAAAGTGGTAAAATAAACCTTGTCAGCAAACGGAAGCATAGCTCAGCCGGGATGAGCGTTCGCCTCACACGCGAAAGGTCAGGGGTTCGAGCCCCCTTGCTTCCAGTTATACTTCCTGTTTTCAGGCAATTACGGGCTCGTAGCTTAGCTGGGAAAGCGCTGCGTTCGCAACGCAGAGACCGTGGGTTCGAATCCCATCGGGTCCATTAAAAAGGGTGTACGCCAAGGCGTACACCTTTTTTCATATCCACATCGGTCAAAAAACATCCCGGGCATATCACTGCCGCTTCTGCACCTTCTCAGCGCAGAAGCCTCTGAATATCATTAAACAGCACGAACACCATCACGATCAGCAGCATCACATATCCCGCGAAATGTATCATTCCCTCTTTTTCAGGAGAAACCGGCTTTCCCCGGATCACTTCGATCAGCAAAAACACAAGCCGTCCGCCGTCCAGCGCCGGAACCGGCAGAAGATTCATCACGCCGAGGCTGACCGACAAAAGCATCGCCAGATTGACCATGTTCATAAATACGAGCATCGGGCCGCCCGGTGCAGAAGCCTCCTTGACTTCATCTACGATCTGCGCCATCCCCACAGGCCCTGCCACGTCATCCCGTGTCAGCTTTCCCTGTACGAGGGCGGTAACGCTTGTTACGGAATTTTTAATGGAAAAGCGGAGCTGATACCAGCCGTAGCGGAACAGGTTAAAGCCCTTTGCCTCCTGATACATGGCATAATTTTCAAAGCCGACCAGATAGCGGCCCAACGTCTCGTCGTATTTCGGCGTCAGGACTGTCTCATAGGTTTTGCCGTCGCGCTCATAGGCGACCTCTACCGGACTGCCGTCACGGTTTAGCGCCATCTCCAGAGAAATTTCCCGCGCCAGACAGACTTTGCTGTTAAACCTTACGATCTTGTCTCCCGCCTGCAGTCCCGCCGCTTCTGCCGCAGAGCCTTCCGTCACGCCGCCAAGCACCGGAATATCCGCCCCGGCATATCCCGCCACCATGACCGCAAACAGAAACGCCAGTAAAAAATTAAACAGCGGCCCCGCGATCACCGTGCCGATCCGCGCCCAGACGGGCGCATTCTGGAAATTGCCTTCGTCGCTGACGCCCTCTGCGCTTTCCAGACCGTCCTCACCTTCAAAAATACATGCGCCGCCCAGCGGAAATGCCCGCAGCACATATTCCGTCTCGCCTTTTTGGAATCCGGCGATCCTTGGCCCCATGCCGATCGTAAATTCGTTGACCCGGATCCCGTTTACCTTTGCGATCAGGAAATGCCCGAACTCATGCCCCAGCACAATGATAAAAAATATCAATAAAAAAATCAGGATTGTTCCGATCAAAGTTTCATCTCCCGCTCTATCAGTTCATAGGTCTGCCTCTCCGTTTCCAGAATCTCCTCCAGATCAGGATTTGCAATGATCCTGTGATTATTCATCGCCATCTCCAAAATCTCCGGGATCTGCACGAAACGGATCTTTTCTGCAAGAAGGAGCTTTACCGCCATCTCATTGGCGGCATTAAAAACAGTCGGCATGCTTCCGCCCTCGCGCGCCGCCCGGTACGCCAAAGAAAGTCCCGGGAACGTCTCCATGTCCGGCGCTTCAAAGGTCAGCTGCCCGATGGAAAACAGGTCCATGCGTGGCGCGTTCATCGGACGCCTCTCCGGATATAAAAGGGCATACTGGATCGGCAGCTTCATGTCCGGCAGCCCCAGCTGCGCGATCACTGCGCCGTCCTCGTATTCTACCGCCGAATGCACGATGCTCTGAGGATGTACGACCACCTGGATCTGATCCAGGGAAACGTCAAACAGCCAGCGCGCCTCCATTACCTCCAGCCCCTTGTTTACAAGGGACGCCGAGTCAATCGTCACCTTTTTTCCCATCGACCAGTTGGGGTGCTTTAACGCATCCGCAAGCGTCATCTGTTCCAGCTCTGCCTTCTTCCTGCCGCGGAACGGCCCGCCCGAGGCGGTCAGCAAAAGCTTATGGATCCGGTTGTCTCCCGCCCCCTGCAGGGACTGGAAGATCGCCGAATGCTCGCTGTCTACCGGCAGGATCGAAACGCCCATCTTTTCCGCAAGGGGCATGATCAGATGGCCCGCCGTCACAAGCGTTTCCTTATTTGCAAGGGCGATCGTCTTTTTGCTCTCGATCGCCGCGATCGTGGGACGGATGCCGATCATGCCGACTACCGCCGTTACCACGACGTCGCTCTCTTTCATGGACGCGATCTCCAAAAGTCCGTCCATGCCGCTGACGATTTTTACGGGAAGATCGGCAACCCGCCGGCGAAGCTCCCCTGCCGCCTCCTCGCTCCACATTCCGGCGATCAGCGGCTGGAACTCCCGGATCTGGGCTTCCATCAGATCCACATTCTGCCCCGCCGCCAGCGCCACCGCGCAAAGGTCTTTGTTGTCCCGGATGATTTCCAGCGTCTGTGTCCCGATGGAACCTGTGGAGCCTAAAATTGCAACTTTTTTCATAAAATCCTCACACTCCTTTTTAATGGACAGCCCCTAAAAGAAGCACCGACAGATAATAAATGACCGGAGCGGTAAACAGCACGCTGTCGAACCGGTCCATAATGCCGCCGTGTCCCGGGATCAGCTTTCCGTAATCCTTGATCTGATGATCGCGCTTGATCGCAGATGCCGCCAGATCTCCCACCTGAGAGATCACCGCTCCTGCCGCGCTGATCAGGGCAACCGCCCATACCGTCTCCGGTTGGTTGGTAAGCGGAAGCAGAAAAATCCACGCAAACAGCGCGCCCACAAGCGCAGAGCCTGCCACGCCGCCAATGGAGCCCTCGATCGATTTTTTCGGGCTCAAAACAGGCGCCAGCTTATGCCTGCCGATCGCCATTCCGGTCAGATAGGCGCAGGTATCGCAGATCCACGAGCTGATAAAGATCAGCCACACCAGATAAACGCCCCAGGTCAGCTCCCTTGTCAGATACAAAAAGGAAAACAGAACGCCCGGATAAAACGCGCAGAAAAATACCGTCATCACCTGATCTGCGTGATATTTGGGAAAACGGAATACATAGACAAACATGCACGCAAGAAACATCAGCACCAGCGCGCCCATTCCCCAGAGCATATTTTTTGTCAGGAGCAGCGCAGCGCCAAATAAAACGATCCCTGCGTCCCCTGCTGCGATCAGCGCCCCCGCCTCTTTGTTTTCAGCCACATGGCATGCCTTTGTCAGCTCATGGAACGCGATCAGGGAAAGCACCGTGCACAAAATGCCGAGCGCTGCGCCGCCCCAGATCAGAAATATCAGTGCCAGTACGACGAGCACCGCGCTGCTGGCAAGTCTTTTCCAGAACATCCCTACTCCTCCTTTACAAGACCGTATCTTCTGTCCCTACGATTATATGCCTCTACCGCCTTTTCCAATTCTTCCTTTGAAAAATCCGGCCACGCCACAGGCGTAAAGTAAAATTCCGTATACGCCAGCTGCCACAAAAGGAAATTGGAAATCCGCTGTTCCCCACAGGTGCGGATCAAAAGATCAGGCTCCGGGATCCCCGCCGTATCCAGCGTATCGCTGATCACATCCTCCGTGATCTGTTCGGGCCATAAACGCCCCTCCCGCACTTCCTCCGCAAGCTTTGCCACGGCGCGGCGGATCTCATCCCTGCCGCCGTAATTGAGCGCGATCTGGAAATGCAGTCCGGTGTTGTCCTTTGTGGATTCCTCCAGCTCCCCGATCCGCCTGCGGATGTCGTCGTCCAGACGGCTCTTATCGCCGATCACGCGCACGCACATATTGTTTTTTGCAGCCGTTTTCAAGCAGGTCTTCATATAATTGCGCAGAAGCGACATAAGCGCCTCCACCTCGTCCGCCGGACGGTTCCAGTTTTCTGTAGAAAAAGCGTAGACCGTCAGGTAATGAATCCCCATTCTCCACGCTTCCTCGCAAATTTTCTCAACGGTCTTTGCTCCCTGCACATGACCGTAATTCCTCGGCATCCCTTTCGCCTTTGCCCAGCGCCCGTTGCCGTCCAAAATAATCGCCACATGATTCGGAATATTCATCGTGTCCTCTCATTCTGCCGCCTGCGCGGCTGTTTTTCAAAAAACTGCCCTGTACCGGGCGTTTCCTCCTGAAATACCTGTCTGAACCGTTTCCGAAGAAAAATCTGAGCTGTCAGCGCTTTCTTCGGAAAAAAGGAGGCAAACATGCCTCCTTCCTTTCTTAAACCGTCATGATCTCTTTGGATTTTGCTTCGATCAGGCTGTCAATCTCCTTGACATATTTATCGGTCAACTTCTGCAGCTTCTCCTCCAGCTCCTTGATCTCGTCCTCGGAAACATCTTCTTTTGCCAGCTTCTTGAAGAAATCATTGCCCTCTCGGCGCACATTGCGGATCGCAACCTTTGCCTCCTCGCCCTTCTTCTTCACATCCTTCACAAGCGCCTTACGGCGTTCCTCCGTTACCTCCGGGAACACCAGACGGATCACGCTGCCGTCGTTGGAAGGGGTAATGCCCAGATCGGACATCATGATCGCCTTCTCGATCTCTTTGATCAGGGACTTCTCCCACGGGGAGATCTGGATCATGCGGGGTTCGGGAACCGTCACATTGCCGACCTGCTGAAGCGGGGTGGGCGTTCCGTAATACTCCACGCGGATCCTGTCCAGAACGTGGGGATTTGCGCGGCCTGCACGGATCGTCTGATAATCCTCCGCCAGATACTCACAGGTCTTTCCCATCTTTGTCTCAAACTGCTGTAATCTCTCGTCCATCATATCCTCCTTATACTGTGACCTTCGTACCGGCAAAGTCTCCCTTTACCGCATTCACAATGCTGTTTTCTTCATTTAAGCCGAATACCCACATCGGCATTTTGTTGTCGCGCGCCAGAATGGACGCCGTCATATCCACTACCTGCAGGTTCTTGTCGATCACTTCCTGAATGGATACCTCATCGTACTTCTTCGCCGCCGGGTTCTTTGCCGGATCATCGTCATATACGCCGTCGATCGCTTTTGCTAGGAGGATCACGTCCGCCTCAACCTCGATCGCGCGCAGCACCACACCCGTATCCGTTGAAAAATAAGGATGTCCCGTACCGCCTGCAAAAAAGACTACCATGCCCTTCTCAAAATATTTGTTCGCACGGTCCTTGGAAAACAGCTTCGTAAAGGAGCCGCACTCAAAAGGCGTCAGAATGTTGGTCATCATTCCGACCGAACGGAAAATCTCCGAAACATAAATGCAGTTCATCACCGTCGCAAGCATGCCGATCTGATCCGCCTTCGTGCGGTCGATGTGCTCGCTCGTGCGCCCTCTCCAGAAATTCCCGCCGCCGATCACGATGCCGACCTCAATGCCGTCATCCACCAGCTGCTTTACCTGCAGGGCAACCGCCCTGACAGTATCCTCATCAAAACCGTGCTTCTTCTCGCCGGCCAGCGCCTCACCGCTTAACTTCAATAATATCCTCTGCATCCTACCACCTTCCGTCGCCTGCGCAGACAATGGATGCCACGCTGCCCAGACCCTCTTGTTGATCTATCGCCCGCCGTTTCTGCGGACGACCTTTATGTTGACAGTATAGCATAATTTCAGGGGAACGGAAAGTGAAAAATCTCTAAAAGGAGAGAATTGTAAATTTTAAAAATTTTAGGATTTTTAGGATTTTTTAAAATTCCGCAAAATGGGGGTTCCATTTTTGAAAAAGCTGTGCTATAATTCAATTCATGCAGATGTAGTTCATTGGTAGAACATCAGCTTCCCAAGCTGAGGAGGCGGGTTCGATTCCCGTCATCTGCTTTCAGAAATGGAAACCATTGAGCTTCAATGATTTCCATTTTTCTATATACCGGCTGTCTGACCGTCGGCACATATCTTTGACCGCATAGAGCCTTTTGGGCTCATATTCATTTTTCCAGACTTCATTTTTTACCTTTTATAATCTATTATCAGTGTACTAGGGGCATACGTCCCCTTGTACACTGAGGGTACAGAAAAACAAAATATAATATGTTTAACCGGGAAGCCGGGGGACGTGCTGCACCCGTTCCGAGCCTGTTCGGAGGTGGTGCTTATGAGTACATATGAGGAATTAAGCCTGATTGTAAGCGTTGCGCTTTTGATCGTTGCGATTCTGAATTTGAAAAATAAAAAATAGCCGTCCTGACTTTGGCGGGTCAACGGCTATTTTTTAATAACTGATTTTCGCCGGATCGGGTAAGTAGCAGTTACTTTCCGGCTTTCCTGTTAAGCATATTATAACCAATATGCGGCATAATGTCAAATCTTTCTCTGCTTTTTATAAGTCTTGCCGCAGCAGCTTACTCACTGCCGCTTATTTCTTTTTGCGCTTTCCGCTCTTTTTGCCGGCGGAAGCGTTCCTTCTCCACAGCGCCAGACCTGCCGCCGCACCTGCCACGGCTGTTACAGCCGCTGCGCCTGCCGCAATCAGGGGGATTTTGTCCGTCTTTGTGTCGTCCAGCGTGCCGCCGTTTTCCTGATCCAGCGCGATCTCATTTTTACCGGAAGCCGCCGTTTCTTCCTCTCCGGAAATCTCCTGTTCCCCGGCTTCGGTTTTGCCGTCTGCCAGCACGTCCTCTTCCACAAGAATTGCAGAAGGTCCCTCGGCAGGCTTTACAACCGTTACCTTATCCTTGCTGCCCTGTGTCTTTCCTGCGCCCGGTTCTGCCGCTGCGTTCTGGGACAGATCCGGCAGAGGCGCTTTTTCCGGCGTCCCCGCAACGATCGTTGTCGGGATCTTTACCGCTTCGTCCGGATTTGTTACCTGCTGCACTGTCGTGTCGTTCAGACCCTGCTGTATATTTTCAGAGCCGCCGTCAGCATCGTCTTTGCCGCCGTCATTTCCGTGGCTTCCATCCGCACCGCCCTGATTGGAGCCGTTCTCCGAATTTTCGCCGTTACCTGAGCCGCCGTTACCTGAGCCGCCGTTATTTTCCGAACCGCTGCCGTTTCCACCATTGCCGTCTGCACCGCCGTTGCCGTTGCCGTTTCCGTCTTCACTGCCGTTACCGTCGCCGTTTCCATGGTTTCCGTCTTCGCCGCCATTGCTGCCTTCGCCTGCCGAAAGCTCTGCCGCCTCCGGGATTTCATCGGAAATGCGCTCCTGCATTCCGTAGGCGGTATTTGCCGTCTGGAAGGAATACGTTTTTTCTGCACCCTCCTGTCCCTGTCCGTCGCTTACCGTTTCGGAAATCACTTCTACCGTCGCCAGCGCATGCTCCGTTTTTGCCTCCATTACAACGGTTCCGAGAAAAAGCTCGTCCTTTTCGTCGAATATCGGTTCATCCGAAGCTGCGTATACATACAGGATTCCATTCTCATAGCGGCTTCCCGTCACATCTGCCGGGATTTTTTCCGCAAACTCAAACGAAATATCCGCCTGTCCTTCTGTGACCGTAACCTTGAGCTGCACCTCTGCCGCCGTTACCTTCTCTGCCGAAGCGCCGTCTGCACTGACGGTTACGGAAACGCTGCCGCCGTCCCTTTTTTCAAATGTTATGCCGTCCTTCCCGGCTGCCAGCACCGGCATGGGAAGGACAAGCCACAGCGCGCAGAGCGCCGTGCCTATCCTCTTTGTCCATTTTTTCACATTCATTCTCCTGCACCGGGTTTCCCGTTTCCAACAATTTCAATTTCTCCCAGCTCATCCGGAAGGCGCATCTTCAGCGTATCGCTGACAAGCCGCTGTCCTTCGTTGGTCAGCGCATTGTCTACGCGGTACAGCTCTGCCCTCACGTTTCCGGAAAGTACGGGAAGCTCTCCTTTTGCGTCCGGCTCGATCCAGTAGATCCAGATACCGTCGCTGACCTCTCCGAGCAGACCGTTTTCCGGCACATCCGCCAGAATGATCTGGGAGGCGTTTATTGCCCCTTCCTCATCGACTCCGCCGACGATGTTTCCTTCCTCGTCGTAAACAAGCACCACATTGTATGCCGGGTTTCCTTTGTATCTGCCCATGAATACCAGAGAACCTGCGGGAATTGCCTGCCCTTCCCCATATTCATACTCTTTTGCCAGAATGCCGACCGCGCTGTTTCTGCTGCCGTCCTCCACGCCGAACCAGATGCTGTCCCCGGAAGGTCCTAAAACATCCAGCTCCGTGATCGAAATTTCCTGTCCGGCGCTTCCTTTTGCCCTAAGACGCACATATGCCGCGTCGTAGGGCGCTACCCACGGGTCATTTGCCTCATTCCGGAAATAGATTGTCTGGGTCTTTTTACCCGGATCAAACTCTCCTTCTGCCACCGTCGTCCAGTCTTTTCCGTTGGTGCTGATCTCTGCTGCAAACGCGCCGATCGCATTTCCGGAGGTTACCGTATATTTTATGCCAGATACGGAAAGCACCTCGCCGAACTGCAAAAGAACCGCCGCATCCGTCTTGCTGCTCACTCCGGTGTATGTATTTTTCTGGTAATCATTGTCCTTAATCCTGTCGATCGCAGATTCTGTCTGCGGCTCGCAGGGCATGTTTTCGTCTGCCTGCGGCGTTTCATCCGCCTTTGATACCATATTTGTCGTAACCGTCCACATGGATTTGCCGTGGCTGCCGTCATGGGAAATCCGCACTGTCCCGATCCTCTGGGGCGCGGAATAATATCCGAAGCGGTCCACCGCGGTCACTTCATATGTGACTGCCCTGTTGTTTAAATCCGTCACATGGTCTTTCCACTGGCTGTCCGTTGTAAAGCCCACGACCTTTCTGGACTCCTTACCGCCTTCATATGTATATCTGGCGATTTCATAGCCCAGAAGCACTTCCGGGTTTACAGAGCTTTCAATGGAAATCGTTACCTCATTGGGCACATCCTCATTGACCGCTACCTTGCTGGAAGCTCCTACCACATTTTTTCCTTCGATCGACGCGCCGGTTCCGTGCTCGATCTCGTAAACTCTGGCTTCATCGTTCAGATAGTAGATTGCACGCGGCTCCTTCTTAAACTGGGATGCATACGCCTTTGTCCCTTCGTCCAAAACCATGCCCCAGCGGGTGAAAAACTCCGTCAGGTCGGCATTTGCCGCCGCGCATGCCAGACGCATCAGCTTCTGGTCCGCATCCCCTTCCAGTACAAGCTTTATGCCGCCCGGAGAAGGCGCTCCGGACGTATCCCTTGCGTAAGCGTCCACTCTTGCGTAGAACAGGTTTTTCAGCTGCTCCTCATAACTGTCATAGGTTTCAAAATTGTAGCCTCTGTCGTATGCCAGATGAAGCTGCCAGTAAAGCGCCAGCGAAACCGCCCCGTTTTCGGATCTTCCGACCGTGCCGGACGTTACCTTTTCATAAACGTCCTCGTAACGGAAGCGGACGGATTCATTCGTATCCCTCGCCGTCGTAAGCTGCGCAAAGTAGTTGTTTGTGATTTCCGCGACCGCATAAGCGCCCTGATTGATGTTGTGCCCGATCTCATGGGCGATGCCCCATCCAAACAGGCTGCCGCTCACATATTTGCCGTTTTCATCCAGCTTTACGGGAACGCTTCCTGCCAGATTCGGAACGGAATCCCACTCGATGCCGATATGGTTTCCTCCCGCATACATAAACGCCCCTTTAAACATCCGCATATACCGGATATTTAAGTGCTGCGCAGGCAGCCTGTCCTTTGCCGGCGTCGATTCCGTATCATTTAAGCCCTTATGCTGATAAAACAGGTGCATCATCTGCTCCATCGCCTGCAGGGACTGATCCAGACGCTCCGCCTTTTCCTGCGCCGTTCCGCTTCCCAGCTTTTTCAGGATCTGTTCGCCGGCTACCGAATACATCATCGGCTCCAGCATGATCTCCGTCGCTCCGAGAATACAGTTTTTCGGATCGTATTTCCGGTTTACGCTGCTGTTTTCCCCGGCTGTCTCATGAAGCTCTTTATGCAGCTTCTCCTGCTGCGCCACATGCTCTTCCAGCTCTTCCACATAGGAAAGGATCTTTGCCTCACGCTCTTTTCTATCCGTCACGCCGTACAGGTTCAGCACCGGCTCCTTTGCCCCGCCGCTGACGCGCACCGCATAGCGGTCGTCCGGATTGTTTCCGGTATATTGGATATACAGCGCCCCTCCGTGCTCTTCCGCAAGGCTGTGAAGCCCCGGCACGGTAATTTCATTGCGTCCGACCTTCAGCGTCGCCACCTCAGCCGCCAGCGATCTCGATTCCGCATGGTGCTGTGTCGCGATCAGCTTTAAGGAAGTGTTCTGACCGGTTTTGAGCTTATTGTGTCCCACATAAATCACGAGCTGCTCGCCCTCATATGCGGTCACGCCAAGGGGCTGCCATGCATTTAAGCCGCCAAAGCCCAGATGGCCGTCCTTCGCCGCTGTGATCTGCGGGATGATCTCCAGCGTTTTTCCAAGGGAAGAATCCAGAAGCCCTCTCGCATTGTCCAGCTCTTTTTGCAGCGCTTCCCTTTCCGGATGGTATTCCCCGCTCTTTTCGTCCTTTGTATCCAGACGCTTCTGGAGCGCGTCGATGTCCTCCTTTTTCACGCTGTCTTTTAAGCTTGTATGGAGGTCGTCCGCATACAGCGCCAGAATATCGTCCTCCAGACTGTCATAATGGTAAAAATTCACTTCCGCAACGACAACATTCCGATAGTTCCCGCTGCGGGTAAAGCCGATCCTGACTTTCTTTGCTTCAATCGGCTCTGCCAGCTTGATCACATAGTAGCTTCTTCCGTTTTCATCCTTTTTCTTTAAAAAGGACTTTACCGAAGCCTGTTTTCCCTTCGGATTTTCCTCATCGTACCAGAACACCGAAGCATTGCTGTAGCTGCCCAGCTCCTCCGCCTCCGCAAAGGCGATATAGTTCATTTTATAAGGCTTGTCAAAGGTAAAGGTCAGCCCCTTTCCTTCGCCCGGATACGCTACGCCGTCGTCCCAGTCCTCCATCTGATAATAAGAGCTGTAATCGTTGTCCGCTGCGCCTAAAGCACTTGTGCTGTCTTTATCCAGAGGGCTGTTTACCATCTTTCCGCGCCCATGCGTTACCGACTCAATATGGGAGGTAAGCGTTCCCTGACCGTCCGCCTCATTGATCAGCTTATATTTCGGCATCTTCGCCGGCGTAACCGCCACCGTCTCCGCCTCGGAAAGCAGGGAGGGCGCGCTCTCGCCCAGATCGTTTACGCCCGTCACATAAATTTCATAGCGGGTCTTGTCCTTTAATCCGGTGATCTCATAGCTGTTTGTCTCAACGGACTCCGTTTTACTGTAGGTATCCTGTCCTTTTTCCCGGTAATATACAAAGTAGCTGTCCGTGTCTTCCATCTTTTTCCAGCTTACCCTGATCCTCCGGTAGCCGCCCTCCGCCTTCACATAATCCGGCGCGTCCGGCACGCCCCCCGCTTTGGGAACGACGTTTATCCAATCGGAAAATCCGCTTTCCCATGCGCCGTTTACCGACTGCACGCGGACTTTATATGTTTCGCCGTTTACGAGCTTCTTTTTCTGGAACGACTGCACCTTCAGGCTGTTTGCCGCAGTTCTTAACCGCTCCGTTACTCCGTCATGCTCGATCTCGACCTCGTAACCGGTAACGTTTGTCTCCTTGTCCCACAAAACGGTAAACGCCTTGCTTTCCGTCTCCGCACGGAGATTTCCCGGAACATTCATATCCGGCTCCGGAATGCGGTTTTCCATGTCGTTTAAAAATTCCACCTTGGAAATTTCCACAAGGTTATTGCTGCCCTTCTGCGCCGCCGTTACCCGGATCGTAACCCGTTTTACCGTAACTTGACCGCCCAGGTCAACAACAAGGGCGCTTCCTTTTTTGCCGCTTCTTCCGGAAGCTTCCACAACCTTGCCGTTCTCGATCGTTTTTGTGATCGTCCCGTCCTCTGTCTCCAAAAGGATCGTTCCTTCCTCAATGCCTTCCGCCTCGATCAAAAGCTCGTCCATGAGGACGCCTTCGCCGGCTTCCGCTTCCGGAGCTGCAAACGCGATACCGATTTCTACCGGCGTCTCCTCGGAAATCTCTCCGCCGTCCTTTGCCGACAGCGTGATGCTGCCTTCGGAAGCTAAAACGTCCTCCAGCCTTCCTTCCACCTGCGTGTTCTTTCCGGCTCCGATGCCTGCCGCATCCGCTGCCGCCCGTGTGGTAAGCCGCGCCTTCACATCTGCTTTTTCCCGGATCTTTCCCATGCTTACCGCATAATACTGCAGATCCAGAAGGTCTACGGCCTGATCCCGGTTCAGATCTGCCGTCCCGTTTTCCTTTCCTGCATCCTCTGCTTCCGCGCCCGGATCCTGATGCGCCGACATCGAATCAATCAAAAATTCTTTGTCCTTTTCGTCCAGCTTACCGTTTCCGTCTGCATCTCCGATCAGGAGCGCTCCCGGATGGACGCTGTCCGCCTCATATTCCAGATCCAGAAAACCCGCGTAGATCTCGGCGGTGCGGATATTTCTGTCCACCTCGATCTCCTGCTCAAAATCCGCAAAGCCGTCCGCTTCCACAAGCAGTGTATAGGTTCCGGCAGCCAGCCCGTCCAAAACGACCGTTTCCGTTTTCCGGTCTGTAAACAGCGACGCGCTCTCTGCCTTAACGGTATTGGATCCGTTCTTTAAAGAAATGCTCAGCTCCACCTCTTTTTCCAGCGGAAGCGCATTTCCCACGATCACCTCGACCGCGCCCTTTGCATCCTCCGGGACGTCGATCTGATCCCAGTCGATCCCGCTCTCTGCCCCGTTTTTTTCAAAAACGGTTTCCGTTTCCGTTTCGGTTTCCGTTTCGGTTTCCGTTTCTGTTTCGGTTTCTGTTCCGATTTCTGTTTCGGTTTCCGTTTCCACTTCGGTCCCGATTTCGGTTTCCGTCCCTGTCTCAGAACCGGTTTCCGTCCCTGTCTCAGAGCCGTTCTCCGTTCCGGGCACGGACTCTGTTTCCGCCGCGCTTTCGCTTTCGGAAGCCGGCTCCGTTTCCGCTGCGCTCTCCGTTTCCTTCGGCGCAGTGTCCGACTCCGGACGGCTTTCTTTTTCCGCCTCTGTCTCTATTGCTTCTGCCTGCGGCTTTTCCGTTTCCTCGTAAAGCTGCTGTCCTGCCGCTTCCGATTCCAGCATTTTTGCGCCGCTATTTTCTGTCAGCCCAAAATCATAGCGGTCTGCCGACGCTGCATACGATGGCACACTGCCAAAGGATAACGCTGCAGCCAACAGCCATGCCGTTATTTTTTTTCATATAAATCTCCATTCCGCCGCCTTTGGCTGGCGGCACAAATAGTAATGAAAGT
>URRW01000031.1 GCA_900550285.1 uncultured Lachnospiraceae bacterium | reverse complement strand
ACACAGTAAAGGATGCCATCCCGCCTTTTTCACAGCTTTTTTCCGGCTGGGCGCTCAAAAAATTCCCGATGGAATAAAAAATAAGCGTTTCATGTCCGCTTCCATCTGTCAAAAGCTCGTACGGCTGCAGCCTATGGGGATGGGTTCCAACGACCACATCCACCTGCTCCTCCAAAAATATCTCCGCCCATTTTTTCTGAAAGGCATCCGGCTCTGCTGCATTTTCCGTGCCCCAGTGGGCAAATACGATCACAAAATCCGCTTCTTTGCGCGCCTTTTCCAAATCTGCACGGATCTTCCCCTCATCCTCTAAAAGATGGATCAGCCCCGGCATATCCTCCGGCGCAGGCATCCCGTTTGTCCCATAGGAAGCATTAAACAGCGCAAACCGGATCCCGTTTTTAACAAGCAGCGCATAGGGCTTTTCTTCTCCTATCCCCAGACAGCGCACGCCCCTTTCCTCAAAAAAATCCCGTGTAAAAAGCGCTCCTTCCGCTCCCAGGTCAAGCATATGGTTTGTCGCGCAGGTCACTGCATCAAAGCCCGCCGCTGCGATTGCCTCCCCCACCTGACCGGGCGTTCCAAATCTCGGATAATCGCTGTATTGTCCCGGATCAGCCGTCAGCGGCGTTTCCTGATTGATCACCGCCACATCTGTTTTTTCCAGCACTTCCGTAAAATTTTCAAACAGAAACCCAAAGCCCTCCGAAAGCCCGTAACGCCAGATCGGCTCATGCGCGATCAGATCCCCGAATACCGCAAAGGACACCTCCGTTTCCTGCCGGGAAAAGCCCCACGAATCCCAGACCCACAGGCTTGTCTCTCCTGCCGGGTCAGTCAGAAGAATGCCCGTCCGCCCGCCGGCGCTTTCAAACGCCGACATTGCCGCCGCATCCACTCCCATGTAAGACGACATCCATTTGGGTCTTATATCCTCTCCTGCATACTCATATACAAAAAGATGCTGCGACCACTTTTTTTCGTCCTCTTTGATCCAGAAAGGCTTATGCTTCCCGAACCGCCCGATCTTCCAGCATAAAATCACCAGCTCCTCCTGCCCGTCAGAATCCATATCACAGGACATCACATCCTGAACTTTATACTCCCGCGGCGAGCGCCAGATTTCTTTTCCTCCATAAAAAACATATGCCCGACGGCTTTTTGCCTCGACCCGGTATCCTCCCTCCGCCTCCTGCACCATACGGTTCTCCCACGAAACCCATCGCGGCAAAAACGCGCCGTTTTTCCACAGCAAAAATCCAAGGAGGACAATTCCGGCTGCCGCCGCAAAAGTCAGCAGCCATACCGCCCGTTTTCTCTTTTCCGGAACCCTTTTCTCCTTATTCATACGCAAAATCACTGCGATAGCTCTGCGTCCAGCCGGGCTGGCTGATGCCGCTGTCCGTCCGGTAGCTGCCGTCCTCTCCCAGCTCAAAGCCCATCATCTGCCGCCATTTTGTGTCTGTCAGCCGGTCATCCAGCGCCCACGGGAACTGATAAAAGGAATACACGCTTCCCCTTGCCAGCTTCAGCTTCCCGTCCACCTTTACCACCACATAGATCATGGAGGGCTGCCCGGTCGCTGCCTCCAGCACCGTACCGTTTGGATCGGTCGCAAGATCGACCACGACAGCCGCCGGATACTCCGCGCTCTCGATATAGGTTCCCTCGTCTACCCCCGCCTCCTTGCTTGCGATCCCGTACCAGAAATGCTCCAGATAACCGCCGTAGCTTCGGATAAATTCATATTCCTCGTCCGTCAGCGCTTCCTCCGCCAATTCTTTATTTGAAATGACCATCAGCGTATCCGCCATCGTTTTCAGCTGTTCCAAATCGCTCTGTGCAGACGGGGAAAGCATTCCAAACCGCGACAAGCCCTCCAGCGTCTGCTCTGCCAGCGCGGCAAACCTTTCGTAAACAACCGGCTCCGGCTGCACATACCCCCTGTCGTCCGGCTCTTCGTCCCAGCCGCCTCCCATTTCCGCCATCGACTGCTTGGAATAAAGGACGGTATCATGCTTTAGCTCTGTATAACTTCCTGCAAAGCATTCCAGATCTTTTTTGACCCATTCCTCATTCTGCATAAAGACCGGATAGCCTTCTCCTTTTGGCAAAAGCAGCGGGCGGAGCGTATTCAGCCATCCCGCATACAGGCTTTGCGTCCATAACGCATCCTTTTCTTCCCCAAAAATGTCTCTCAGGCTTTCCATATTTTCCGAATATCCTTCAAATTCCGCCGCTCCCGCATCCTCCAAAAGCTCCAGCGCCTTGTCGCTGCCAAGCGCGGCCGGAACGTCCAGCACATCGGGAAGCATCCGCTTCTGCCCTGCGCCGTTTTCCCCCACGCTGCTGTAGATCAGCTTCTGCATGACCGCCGCATCCACCGTAAAGCGCTGTCCCAGAAACCGGAAGCCCGGGATCACATTTTCTTCCCCGTCCTGAACCGGCACGGAATTGACCGCAGGCGCCCGAAGGGAAGCCGTCCGTTCATGGAACGCGGCAAACGACTGCCCGTTTCCTGCAAGCTCCCCGACCGTAAACGACCTGCCGTAGACCGCTTCCATCACCGGCGCGTATTCGCATACGCCTGCATCGTCGCTCGTCCCTGCAAAAAACGACGTTACCGCATAAATCCGCTTCCAGAGCCGCAGCGCATCCGGATCATCCGCCAGCGCCTTTGTGATCAGCAGCGCGCTCCTGTCCAGCTCCTCTTCCCGCTGCTCAAAATGGATCCTGCCATACCACATCATCGCCTTGAAATACCGTTCCAGCGTTTCATCGCCCGCATAATAGCTGCGCGGCTTATACTGGCTGTAATCCTCCTCTTTGCCTGTGACCGCCGATACCTCGATACCCTCTGCCCTCCCGATTTTGGAAAGCTCCTCCGACACTGCTGCATCCGTCGTCCCATCTCCCAAAATGCTGTCGTCCAAAAGCTTTGCCCCGACCGTAAAAAATACCGTATTGCGCTTTGCCGCTTCCTCCCATTCGCTTCCGGCAAGCGCCTCATACTGCGCCCTGCTGTTTTGCAGCATCCGGACGCTCAGCTCCTTTAGCTTCTCTGCCAGATATTCCTTCTCCGTATTTTTCAAAATCTCGGCAAAAAACAGATGATAGGTGTGCATAAGCGAATCCACCGTTATAAAATTCGGGATCATAGCATAACGGTTCGTCTCATAAATATCAAAAAATTCGCTTCCCGCGCTGTCTGCTACCACAAACCCGTTCTGCACAAGCTTCTCCTGCATTCCGGGCGTTATGTAAAACTGCCATGTGTTTTCCACATTTCCAAGATCCGGCGCAATCATCCAGCGCTCGACCGACGGCGTCACATGCGCTGCCGCCTCCCCCTTCTGCTCCCAAAACACCGGGCGCGTCCCCGCATAGAGCCAGTCTGCGCCGCCTGCGTCTCCCGGCTCCTTTCCGGCGTCCTGCGTCTCCTGTGACTCTTTCTGTGCCTCCTCCTGCTCTTTCTGTATCCCTTCCTGTTCTTTCCTGCCGGAATCCTGCGTTCCTGCCGTCCGGGATTCCGTCTCCGAAATTCCCGCGCCTTCCCCGCAGCCTGCAAGCAGCGCTGCCGCCAGCAATACTGCCAGTATCTTTTTTATGCTTCCCGCCATCGTCCTGCCCTCCCTTTCTTTTTTGCTCCGATCACTGATTTCATCCTCATTATACCATGAAAGACGCAGCCTGACATCCGGACGCTCCGCAAGATTTTCTTAATATTCTATGAGTTTTTACGAGGATAAAGCGTGCGCATCATCGTATTTTGACTCTTCGGCAGGAAAGACACTTTCCCAGCGAAGAAAAAACTGCCGCCGAAAGGTCATCCCCTCCGGCGGCAGCCGCTTATTCCGGCTATGATGTTTTTTCAGCCCCCATACAGAGGCACATTCAGCTCTTCCGTCCCTTTCAGCACGAAAAACCCGTCCCTGATGATCTCGGTCACGCTTCCGTCCGCGTGCACTGCGCTGACCTCGCCCAGCTCGTCGTAAGGGATCGTAATGTCCATATGGCAGTTTAAATACGCTTTGGACAGATCCGTATGGCGCAGGGCGGAAACCTCATTTTCCCGCGCAATGATCGCCTTGCCGTCCGGATTGTACGTCATCCGGTCCTCCTCGTGGCTGTAGCAGGTGTCGCCCACCGCAAAGTGCGGCCCGGTTTTTTCCGCGATCAGGATCGGCAGCTTGTCGTTAATGTCAAAACGGCGCGCCGCCATATAGGCGGTCGTGTTCGTGCCAATCGCAAATTCGCCCAGCGGCAGCGTATCGTGGTGGAACAGCACGTTGTCCTGCAAAAGCTTCCTGTTTTCCTCTTCGGTCGGGAAGTTCCTGCAGTCATAGCTGCTGATGCGCCCTTCCTCAAAATGCAGCTCCAGATCGTTGTACTGCATCCCGTTTAAATAAACCTGCGTCACATGCAGCACGCCCTCTGTGCCTGCCAGCTGCGGCGATGTGAAAACTTCCCCGACCGGGATATTTACGTCTGCCACGCAGTTTTCAAAATTCGTCTCCTTTGCAGGATCCGACAGCGGATGGAGCATTACCTTCATATCCGTGCGGTTTCCGTTCCTGCCTTTGATCCGCACCCACTCCGCCTCGTCCAGCGCGTCGATGATGCGCTGCTGGATCGTCTCATAGGTCTTGTAATCCAGCGTGTTGATCTCAAGGATCTTATCAAAAATCGCTTCAAAATCCTCTCCGATCTGAGGCACGGGAAACGCGATGATCGTAAAGCTTCTCTCCTCCGGGTCGATGTATTCGTTCGTCATCGCCCCCGCCTGGCTCTGGTATTCCACGGAAAGCTTCTGCTGCTCTTTGGAAAGCTCCAGCCTCTCTGCCTTGTTCTCCGGCTCAAAGGGCTGCTCCCCAAACGATTCGATCACCGCCGGGCCCGCGTGCAGCGCCGCCTTGTCCTTGTATTCTTCCCACGCTGCCTTCCGGCATTCCAGCATCCGCGTCACATATTTTTTGTCAAAATACAGCGCCTTGTCATTTTCATGGTCATAATCGAACTGACGGTTTACCGGCGCGCCGAAATATCCGGATTTATACACCCTCCGTCCCTCTAAAAAACTCGCGGGCGCGCGGAAAATAACCGGCTCCAGCCCCATTTTGGCAAAATTTTCAACCGCCGCGCGCACTACCCGCTCAAAGCCCAGCGGATAACGGATGTTGACGGATTTCTTGCATCCCAGATTCTTTTTTGCAAGTTCAAAGCCTTTTTTATAGCCCTCGGTATAAGTATCCGCAATCTTCTGAATCTTTTCCTCCGGAAGCCCATTCAGATATTCCGCCAGCTTCCACTGGTCGTCCGCGATATACTCGCCGTAATAAAACAGATACCGGATGTCGGAAAGGTCACTTTCCATTACGATTTTTTTTGCAAAATCCTTTTCCCAGTCCACGCTGCCTGCCACCGCATGCTCTGCCGTCAGCTCCGCATAGTCGCTGGCAAACCAGTAAAAGATCTCACGGATCTGCTCATAATCCGGCTCTGCCTTTTCCTGCGCTGCATCCACAAAAGCGCAGTAAATTTCCAGAAACAGCTCGATCCGGATCGTCAGCGCCTCCAAATCCTGTTCGTATACAAAAGCCGTAAGGCTGTGCAACTCCGCGCTTACCGCGCAGAGAAGCTGCCCGAATTTTTCTCCGAGCTGCTTTACTGCCCACGCCGGATTCGCCCAGCTCGTCTCATAATTGCGCCCCAGAAGGTCAATGTGGCAGATCTCGTTATGCCGTTCCAGCTCCTGAAGATCTGCCCTTTGCAACCCGCCCCCTGCGATCCAGCGGTATTCCTCGATCATAACAGCTACATAATCTGCCGTTTCTGCAAAAAAACTGCGGAACGGTTCCGCCGTTTCGTGTTCCCTCGAAACCTGCTTTACCCGCTCTGCAGCAAGTTCAAAACGCTCTTCCATCACAGTCATAGTCCATACACTCCTGCATATACAATAAATCCGATCCCGGCAAGCGTCAAAGCATTCAAAACAATGCCGATCCACGCAAACAGATAAAATTTATCCTCTTCCGTTCTCGCCATAATACCGCTTACCAGCCCTGCAATCGAAAAAATCAGGCATAAAAGCGCCACCACGCCGTAGCGGACATATGCCGTCCCCTGATTCTGCCATGTAAAATACACGGTCAGGATCAGGGAAACAAACGACATCGCGCCCAACGCGGCAGAAAACATACCCTTTTTTGATTCTTTTTTATCGGTAAAAATAAATTTTCTGCGCACGCCACTTTCCTTCCCGCCTGTTTTTAAAAGATCAGCTTCCGCCTGCGCGCAAGAAGCCTTGCGCCGTTTACGATCAAAAGCACGCCGCTTGCAATGCCGCATACCGCCGTCACAACGCCGACCGCAATATTTAACGCGCCGCTTCCGCCCATCAGCTTATAGATTTTTTCTTCCATTTAAAAATCTCCCGTCCGGCTCACGCCTTTGCGCCGTACTGCTCATAGTAAGCGTCGATTGCGCTCTTTAACGCATCGTCAATATAAACCTTCCCCTTGTAAGGACGGTTATACAGATATTCCGTTACTTCCGCCATGCTCACGATCGCGTTTGCATCGAAGCCGTATTTCTCCTTGATCTCACACAGCGCGCTCTTGTCGGAGGACAGCCCCTTCTCCATACGGTTTAAGGAAACCATCAGACCGACGATCTCCACATCTGCCTGTGCCTTTAAGATCGGGAATGTCTCTTCGATGGACTTGCCGGAGGTCGTTACATCCTCGATGATCACCACGCGGTCGCCGTCCTTTAACTTGCTGCCCAGAAGGATGCCCGTATCTCCGTGATCCTTTACCTCCTTGCGGTTAGAGCAGTAACGGATGTCCTTGCCGTAAAGCTCGCTGATCGCCATCGTCGTCGCAACGGTCAGCGGGATCCCTTTGTACGCAGGCCCGAACAGCACGTCAAAATCCAGACCGTAGTTATCGTGGATCGCTTTCGCATAATATTCGCCCAGACGGCGCAGCTGCGTTCCGGTCACATAAGCGCCCGCATTCATGAAAAACGGGGATTTGCGTCCGCTCTTTAATGTAAAATCGCCAAATTTCAGGACATCGCTGTCCACCATAAATTCAATAAACTCCTGCTTGTACTGTTCCATCCTTCAAAACCTCCTGTATTTACGGGCGTTTATCGCCTCTGTCTGTTTCAGATCTTACTTCTTTTCAATTCTAGCATATCCGGACGGTTTTTTCAATTCGCGGTTCAGAAAAAGAGCCCGCACCGGAGTGATGCGAGCCCCTCTAAATCCTATTCCAGTGCAAAAACCGCGACGTTCGCGCCAATGCCCGATCCGGTCTGGATCAGATCCGCCTGTAAGCGGCTGCTGTCCGTGTCCTTTCCCCACAGGTAGATCTCAGATGTAAACATGTCATTTTCCCCGTTTCTGACCTCATCCGCTTCTCCGTAAAGTCCGGTCAGCTCGTCCAGTATTTTCTGAAACGCTTCCTCATTATCCTTTAAGTCAATCTGAACGCTCACAGATTCCAGCTTATCATCATCAAAGTTTACCCAAAGGCTTGCGCTGCTTCCGTAAAACTCTAATGTTTCTTTCGTATAATAGCTTACTGCCAAAGAATCTTCCGCCTCCATTTTTTCAAACTCTGCAGGGATCTGTGAAAGAACCTCTTCGCTGGAGCTTCCAAACGGAATATCCTTATACTGGAAGCCTCCGTCTTCATTCCGCAGCTCTTCCAGCGGAAATAATTCTTCCTCTTTCGTTCCGCAGGCTGCAAGCGCAACTGCCAGCACCATCAGTAAAACAGGGAAAAACACTCGCTTCTTCATAAAACAGTCCCTCCTTTGTCATCTCCCTTCAATGGATATGGGATATTCTTTTACAAGAATATTTTACTGTATGTTGTATGAAATTTCAATCTGATTTTTACGGAAATACAGTCTCTATTCTGTTTTGCTCTTCTTTTTTACCCGACCGTATAATCTTTTTCATGATGCTTCAATGCCCCGCTTGCGCTGAACACATACAGGAAAACTGAGCCGTCTTTGCGGATACGCCCTTCCATGTAAAGATACGGCATGGCATACATCGGATGTCCGAAAGTCTCCTCTGATATTCTTTCAAGCAGCGCTGCTTCCTCTGCATCCAAAACTTCTGACATCCATGAAAATTCCTGAACCTTTCCCTTTTCATCCTTGTCCCAGTCCGGAGAGCCTTCCAGCTTCCATCCGGAGGCAATGTATTCCCACAGCTTCTGCAGATCGGCTTCCTTTTCAAATTCCAGGGAAATCATTTCAAGCCCCAAGGGAATGCCCTTTGGAGTCTGATCTGTCAGGAAATGCATCGAAGCCTGCGCCTCCCATTCCCCGATCTGCCACGTACCGGGAAGCTTATAGACCTCCAAATTTTCAGAATCCTCCGACGGCACGAGCTCCGCTTCCGAAAAATCTGCTCCCAACAGCTCCCCTGCTTCCTTTGGACTGCTCCCAAACAGCATCATATCTTCCACCTTCTGAAAAACCTGAGCCTCTTTTCCGCAGCCTGAAAAAAGCAGCGCAGCTGCCATAACGGCAGCTGTCAATTTTTTTGTAATCCTCCCCATAATTCTCTCTCTTTCTTCCCCTATCGTATCGCCTGAGGCTTCAACCACTGACTCACAACCTTTGCCGACATTTTTACGACCTTTGCGATCTGCTCAATCGGCATCCCCATCCGGTACAGCTCAAGGGCGTTCTCCTTTTTTTCTTCCATCCTACCTTCCTGCCGTCCCTCCTGCTGCCCTTCCGCATAATATTCCTGCAGTTCTTTGCACATATGAGTCACCTCCTCCTTGTCATGCTTTAGTGCATAAAACCGTCTGCTTACCTCCGGGAAGCGTTCATCTGCAACCTCTTCCCGCATAAAATTTTTCATCAGCGCCGCCTGTATCGTTCCGTCGTCTACCTTGACGTTTACCGTAAGACACGCCCCGTTGTATCTTACCCTCCGGAAATGATCGTCGTTATCGGCGCGCTGTACCTCGACATCCACAAGCCTTCCGTCTCCAAGCCTGCAGTATGCGTCCAGCTTTACCGACCGTCCCTGCAGATTTTTCAGCTTCCTCTGCGGGACGACCTCCAATACTTTCAATGCCGGGTCTTCCATGCAAACCCGCAGGATTTCTTCACAGGCTGCCCTGTCCTCAAACATTTTCTGGAAGAAAATATCATCTATCATCCTCAGCTTGGAAATAATCTTCTTCCGTCTCTCCAGATCCCCGATCTGATCCATTTACCCTCCTGTCTTTTGTGCCGCTTCTTTACAATACCTCCGTCTTTATTTTATCATAGCTTTCATACAAGCAGCAATATCCGGATCGGCAAAATCTACTTTTCCTTACCCGTAAAATAAGTTCCACCATGTTCCTTTTCCGTAATAGTTATCAGATAATTTCATTTGCTTTTTTAAGCGTACCACTGCGCCTGAGCAACATACATTTCTTTATATTTCCCATTCTTATTCATCAAATCTTCATGTGTTCCTTCTTCAATAATCTGTCCCTCATCCATTACAATAATATGGTCTGCAATCTTGCAGCTTCCCATTCGATGGGTTACCAGTATAGCCGTTTTGTCTTTTGACATTTCCTTGAACTTATTATATAAAGCATATTCTTCAATCGGATCAATTGCAGATGTCGGCTCATCTAAAACGATAACTTCATGTTCTTTGTACATTCCTCTTGCGATTGCAACCCGCTGCCATTGTCCTCCGGAAATATCTGTACCTCCAAATTCTGTAGACAGAATCGTATCTAGTCCTTCCGGATATTCTTCACCGTTAATATCAATACCAACATTTTTCAACGTCCGGTTAACTTTATCTGATTCCTGTCCCTCGAATGCACTGATAACCACATTGTCTTTCAGCGTCATTTTATATTTTTGATAATTTTGAAAAACTCCCGATATTTTATCCTGATAGCACTGCATCTTTGTATTTCCCGTATTGCTCTGCCCAATATATACTTCTCCTTCATCAGGTCTATATAATCCGATCAAAAGCTTTACCAATGTACTTTTTCCCGCTCCGTTCTCTCCAACGATTGCCAAAGTCTCCCCGCTCCTGACGGTCAGGCTGACATTCTTTACTGCCATCTTTTCGCTTCCTTTATAGGAAAACGAAACATTATGCAGCTGAATTCCCCCTGAGTAATCTACTACTGCCTCTTCTCCCTGCATTTCTTCCATATCAAGGAATTTGACATAATTGGTTACCATGCCTATTGTTTCAAAAACTCCTCCCAATTGCTGACCAAGCGCACTTTCAATCATGTCAAACATAACTGCAATTGATGAAAACACAGCCGCAAAGGCTCCAACACCTATTCTGCCATTTATAACATAATATACCAGCAACAGGATTACACCCACATATCCTGCAAGTGTAATAAAGCGCATAAGGATTTCCAGCCTTGCCATTTTTCCATAACATTTCCATGCTTTGTCATTTATTTTTTTAATGGTTTCCCCGATCAGCCTCGAAAAATAGTTATATGCACCAAGCATTCTGGTTTCTTTAAAATATTCCCGTCCGGCAACACACTCCGTATAATAGTCATATTTCCTTCTGCAGGATGCCGTTTCATCTTCAAGCTTTTCAAATACCTGAATCCGTATATACTGTGAAATGGCAACCGGTACAAAAATAAGAAAAATGCAAAATGCTAAAACAGGACTTAATTTGTACAAATAAATGCTCATCAATATCATATACGGAACCTGAGAAAGCATTATAACCATAAATGCTTCTAACACATAAGTACATCCTGAAACCCCGGATCCCTGAAATGCCTTATTGATATCGTCCAAAAATTTTGTATCCTCAAACAATAGCGGGTCTAATTTTACCACTTTTTTATGCATACGTTCTTCAAATTTTCCGATAAGGACAACATGCACGGAAGTCCCCAGATAATTATCACATCCGTTTAATATATGGCTTACCAAAATAGCTGCCATCAGAAATAAGAACGAAAACATAATTGCTGAACTTATTGTTCTCTCCCTCGCTCCCAGACTGACATTGTCATAAAATAATTCTGTCCCATATGTAATTGCAATCTGAATCACGCCGTTTGCAAACAGTACCAGGCTATATACAAGCATTCTGACCGGACATTCTTTGAATGCTACTTTATACAATCTGCACATAATGGTAAAGATATTATATTTTGATTGTTTTTTTACATTATCATTCATCTATACCAACTCCTTTGGCTTTCATACATTTCATAGTATAATTGATGATTCTTCATCAGTTCCTCATGGCTTCCCGATTCCACAATTTTTCCATGATCCAATACCAATATTTGATCCGCTAATTTTACCGATCCCAATCTATGGCTTATTAAGATTGTTGTCTTATTATCACTCGCTTTTTGGAAGTCCTCATACACCTGAGACTCTGATATAGGATCCAACGCCGCAGTAGGCTCATCCAATAAATATACCGGAGCATTATTCGCATACGCTCTGGACAACGCCAGCCGCTGCCATTCGCCGCCAGACATGTCCATTCCGAAAGACTGTATCTTTCCAAGGGGCGTATCAATCCCGTTCGGAAGTTTATTTACCGCACTTTCCAAATCAAATCTCTGCAGTATTTTGATAAGATTTTCTTCTGATATCCCGGCATCCGCCAATTTCAGGTTATCTCTCATTGAAACGGCATACTTTCCGAAGTCCTGATATACAATTGAGAACATCCCCTTTAAATCGGCAAATCTATATTCCCTGAGTTCCTTTCCATTGATCAATATTTTTCCGGAATAATCAGAATATAAACCTGACAGCAGCTTAATAATCGTGCTCTTCCCTTCCCCATTTTTCCCAACAATGGCATAATGGATGCCTGCTTCCAATTTAAAAGATATATGGTCCAAAACTTTTTTAGAGCTGTTCGGATAGGAAAAGGAAACATCTGCAAACTCAATGCTTTTTAAAACCATCTGTGCATTTTTTTCACTTATGGCATCAGCCTTTTCCCGAAGCAATGCCACATTTTTTACTTCCCTGATATAATTGACCAGTTCTGTAAATTTATCAATATATTCCCTGAATTCCCATGACATACTTTCAATTAAGGCAATACAGGAATTCGTCAATGACATAAACATACCAATTGTAATGATCCCCTTCACTGTAGGCAGCAATAAAGCGACAATCGCTATTGCAAGCGTCATTGCAGTAAAAATGCTCCCCATCTCCAATTTTGTATACCATGTGCGGTATGCCTTTAATGTCATATCTGCGCTCACATCATATTGCTTTTCCCACTTCCGGTCAATGAACTTGCCAAATCCAAATAAAGTCCTCTCCTGCACTGCGTCCCGCCCCAAAATCACATCAGTCAGGTATTCACATCTGCGGTCACATTCCGTAACCTCCTGTTTCGTTTCATATTCTGCATTTCCGCTTTTCATTGATAACCAGATCAACGGAACAGATACGATTACCAACAGTATCCCTTCCCACCATATGTACGTCGAAAGAACCAGGACAATACCGGCAATTCTAAAAAGTAATCCTGAAAATTGAATCATTGTTTCAAAAAATTCCCTGACTTTTACTTCCGGTTGATCAGATACACGTTCTAACAGATTCCATGTCTCTTCATCTTCAATATATTCATATTCCAATTTCGCTCTTTTTTCGATAATATCTACCGCTAATGTTGTCCTTAGCTTATTTTCAAAACGAATCCACACCAGCTTCATCAAAGTTCCGCTAATCCATTGAAATGCAATTAACAAAACCACCATAGCTGCATAAAAAAATACATTAAGAAAGTCTGAATTTCCCCCTGTAAAGCTAATAACATGATCAATAAATTCCGCAACATATAATATTTGCAGCGTAGGAATAAATGCTGATATAATCGTATATATGCATATAATCATCAACCATCCCGGAGCCGCTGATATTCCAATCCTTAATATGTCAGCGATTGGATATTTCCATTTATATTTTCCCATATTTTTTCCCATCCTTTGCTTTCTAATAGATTTGTTGTGGTCAAGCAAGAACGTATAACCGAACTGCCTGATGCCCGAATACTGCTTTGTATCTCATGCCCGCCTCCATTCCGTTTTCACGACTTTCCTCTCTGTCTCAACCATACCGCTTTTTTCGGCAGGAATCTATACACCACATGATACCGAACCATTTTGTAGAATAAACAGTGTCAGGGACACATAAAAAAGAGCTGTGAAAAAATAATTTCCTAATTTTTTCACAGCCTCTTTTATTACTTCTGATATATGATTTTGCGGACAGCATATAAAGACAAACAATATTTTTCGGCAAGCTGCTCCATAGCAGCGCCGTTTTGATATTCCAGTTTCATCTGCTCATTGCGCTGTTCCAGTTCCTTTCGATAGCCTGAAACCTCTCCCCAGCGCTTTTGCTTCTCCTGCCCCACCGGAATATAAATATATGTGCCCTGAACGTAATTCTGCAATTCTTTTACCAATTCCTCCGGAAGAATTGCCTGTGCGTTTTGATATTTCATGCGGACTTCCTCCTTGATATGATCATCAAGTTGCAAAGCCGGCATCGTTCTGCGACTTTCTTACTCCATGCAACCGTCGCAGACTGCTGACTTTGCATGGAGATAAGCTTCGCTTTTCCTTTTCTTGTTGATACACATGTACGCTTCCCCTCCTTTATCCGTTACAGACATTATACGACTTTCCATTCGCAAATACAATTCTTTTTTTGTTGACATATCAACATTTTCATGCTATATTTGACCAGTCAACAAATACCAGTGGCGCAGCTTCTGCCCGCCTTCTTCAAAGGAGATTTTTCATACCATGAATCAGATACACATTATTACCGACGCCGGTTCCGACATCGTAAACCCCGACCGCGCAGACTTAACCGTCCTGCCCATGACCATCCGTTTTGGCGACGAAGAATTTCAGGACGGCGTAAACCTGACCCACCGCCAGTTTTACGAAAAGCTCATCGAAAACGACACGCTGCCGACAACCAGCCAGCCTTCCCCCTTCCTTTTTGAAAATGCGATCCGCAGCGTTTTGGAAAAGGGCGACATCCCGCTTATCATCACCATTTCCTCCAAGCTTTCCGGCACATGGCAAAGTGCCTGCATCGCCGCCGGGGAATTTGAGGAAACCGTCTATATCGTGGACAGCGAAAGCGTCGCAGTCGGGGAAAAAGCGCTCGTGGAATATGCGCTCCGCTTAAAGGATCAGGGCGCCAACATCCACACGATTGTGGATATTCTCGAACGGGAGAAAAAACAGCTCTGTGTACTCGGTCTTCTCGACACGCTGGAATATCTCCAGAAGGGCGGGCGGATCTCCAAAACCGTTGCGATTGCGGGAAGCCTGCTTTCCATTAAGCCTGTCGTTACCGTAAAAGACGGCGAGGTTCAGCTTCTTGGAAAAGCGCGCGGCTCCAAACAAGGCAATAACTTTCTGATCCAGAAAATTCAGGAGCACGGCGTTGACTTTTCCCGCCCAATCTTTCTTGGTTATACAGGATTAAGCGACGCCCTTCTGCAAAAATATATCAGCGACAGCCGCGCAGTCTGGGAAGAACATGCGGACAGCTTAAAAATCGGGACGGTCGGCGGGGCGATCGGAACCCACGTCGGCCCCGGAGCCATTGCGGTTGCATTTTTCTCAAACCAGAACTAACTTTGGTTTCCAAAAGCCGCCAATTTATACAAACCGGCTTTTTCAAAGAAAAATTAAAAGGACCGGACAGCATCGGATTTTTCCGCTGCCCCCGGTCTTTTCTGTTGTTTTCTATTGTTTTCTGTCTTTTTCGATCGCTTTCTGTCTTTTCTGTCGCTTCCTGTCTTTTCTGCCGCTCCCGTTCTTATCTTCCGTCCTCTTCGATATGCTCCAATCCCTGATTGATGATCGCCCGCACATGTCCGTCCGCCAGGGAATAAAAAACCGATTTCCCTTCCCTCCGGCTTTTTACAAGCTTGCTCTGCTTTAAGATCCGAAGCTGATGCGAGATCGCCGACTGGGTCATGTTAAGCGCCTCCGCCAGATCGCAGACGCATACCTCCGCCTCGAACAAAACAAACAGGATCCGGATCCGGGTGGAATCCCCGAATACCTTGAACAGCTCTGCCAGATCATAAAGCTCTTCTTCCACAGGCATCTGATCCGCCACCGTTTTCAGCAGCTCCTCATGCACCTCTTTGACTTCGCAGCATTCCATTTCTTCCATCCCGTTTCCTCCATTTTCTTCTTTTTGGCGCTACAGCTTCTTTACATACAGCGCCCGGACCGCGTTCAATACTGCGATCACCATAACGCCCACGTCCGCAAAGATCGCCAGCCACATATTTGCGATTCCGAACGCCCCGAGCAGCAGGCACAGCAGCTTGACGCCGATCGCAAAATAAATATTTTCATATACGATTCTCATGCACTTGCGCGCAATGCGGATCGCTTTCGCGATCTTTAACGGGTCGTCGTCCATCAAAACCACGTCCGCCGCCTCGATCGCCGCGTCGGAACCGAGCGCTCCCATCGCAATGCCGATGTCTGCCCTGGATAAAACCGGGGCGTCGTTGATTCCGTCGCCCACAAAGGCAAGGATTTCCTTTTCCCCCTTCTGTTCCAGTAGCGCTTCTACCTGCTCCACCTTATCAGAGGGCAAAAGCTCGCTGTGCACCTCGTCGATGCCAAGCTCCTGTGCCACCTGATGCGCAGTCTGGCGACGATCCCCGGTCAGCATGACCGTTTTTTTGACGCCGCATTTTTTCAGGGAAGCGATCGCTTCCTTCGCATGGGGCTTAATCCGGTCGGAAATCAGGATGTGCCCTGCGTATTTGCCGTCCACCGCCATGTGGACGACCGTTCCCGCGCTGCGGCATTCCATACATTCAATGCCAAGCCTGTCCATGAGGCGGGTATTGCCCGCGGCGACCAAAATCCCGTCCACCTTTGCCGTCACACCGTTTCCGCCGATTTCTTCCACCTCAGTCACTCGGGAAGCATCCAGCGGCTGTCCGTACGCCGCCTTTAAGCTTTTGCTGATCGGATGGGAGGAATGGTATTCCACAAGCGCCGCATATTCCAAAAGCTTTTTCGCATCCATCGGGGAATGATGCACGCCGCTGACCTCAAAAACGCCCTGGGTCATCGTCCCCGTTTTGTCAAACACCACATATTTCGTGCGTGCCAGCGCTTCCAGATAGTTCGAGCCTTTTACAAGGACGCCTGCATTCCCGGCTCCGCCGATCCCTGCAAAAAAGCTCAGCGGAATACTGATCACAAGCGCACACGGGCAGCTGATCACCAGAAATGTGAGTGCGCGCATCACCCAGTCGCCCCACTCCGGAGCTACCCCTAAAAACAGCATCCGCACGATCGGGGGCACAACTGCCAGCGCCAGCGCGCCATAACAGACTGCCGGCGTATAGATCTTTGCAAATCTGGAAATGAACTGCTCCGATCTGGATTTTTTGGAGCTGGCATTTTCCACCAGATCCAGAATCTTCGATACCGTCGATTCCCCGAACTCCTTCGTCGTCCGGATTTTTAAAACGCCCGCCAGATTGATGCAGCCGCTGATGACCTCGTCGCCCTCTGCCGCTTCCCGCGGCAGGCTCTCTCCGGTTAAGGCGCTGGTATTTAAGCTCGACCTGCCCTCTTCGATCACGCCGTCGATCGGAATCTTTTCGCCCGGTCCAACCACGATCAGGCTGCCGATCGAAACCTCGTCGGGATCGGTTCTTTCCACGCTGCCGTCCTCCCGCTCCACATTCGCATAATCCGGGCGGATGTCCATCAGCTCGCTGATGTTGCGGCGGCTCTTGCCTACCGCATAGCTCTGGAACAGCTCGCCGATCTGGTAAAACAGCATAACCGCCACGCCTTCGCTGTATTCGCCCAGAATGATCGCTCCCACCGTCGCCACCGCCATCAGGAAGTTCTCATCGAAAACCTGACGGTTTAAAATCCCTTTTACCGCCTTGACCAAAATATCATAGCCGATCACGCCATAAGGGATCATGAACAGGAAAAACCGCAGCCAGCCCTCTGCCGGAAGCAGCCCGAACAGGATCATGAGCGCCGCCGCTGCCACGATGCGCGCAAGCATCTTTTTCTGTTTTTTATTCATCGCTTTCATCTCCCTTCTCCAAAATTCTGCTGAAAAACGCCCCTGCCGGAAGCTTTACAGGAAGATCTCGCAGTCGTCCTCAACCTTTTTGCAGTTTTTGTAAACGTCCTGCATGACAGCCTTTACGTCCGCGCCTTCCTCAAACTCCACCGACATCTTCAGCGTCATAAAATTCACGACCGCATCCTTTACGCCTGCGGTGCGCTTTGCCGCATCCTCCATCTTATTCGCACAGTTTGCACAATCAACCTCGATCTTATAAGTTTTTTTCATTCTGAAATCCTCTCTTTCTCTTATCATATGAACATTTATTCATATGTTGTTTTTATTATATCCCTTCCCTCAAAAAAGTCAACCCCCGCGCGGGATTATTTTTGCAAAAAAAGCGGCAATCGTTAAAAAAGTGTGCGCCTTTGCGCACACCTGCGCCGAACGCCTTTGCCGTCAGGCAATCTATTCCGGAGAAATGTAGTTTCTCCTTCGCGCGAGTGGCATAATCGTGTTTTTATTCGACTGGAAAGGAATTTTCCTGTCGAATAAAAAGGCCCATACCCTTCCGGATATAAGCCTTTTTCCATCCCATTATACAAGCGTGCAGTCCCACACGTCCACATCCGTGTCCTGAAACACGCTTCTGAGCCTTTCGTGCACCTGCTGCCGGGTCACGCCCTTTTTCAGGATCACCTGTAAAAATCCGCCTCCTCCGGCGCCGCACACCATCTGCCCGTCCGTCAGCTTTTCCACCGACTTTAAAATCTGATTGATCAGCGTATTCGTGCTGCCCGCATCCACCATCTGCGACAGCTCCCAGTGGCGGCTCATCAGCGCCGCAAAATCATCAATGCGCCCTCTTTCCAGTTCAAACCGCATGAGCGCCGCAGTTTTCTGGATCTCATTGAGGGCATAGAGCGCATCCGGGTTTGCCCCCACATAGCGCCCCACCACGTCGCGCAGAAGGTTTCTCGCCAGCCTGCGCTGTCCGGTATAGATCAGGCAGAACCGCTCCTGAAGTTCCTGCATCGCCTCTGCCGGAACCTCCACCTGCCTGACGCAGATCTCCTGCTCTGTCCCCGGCATCGTCGTGATATATTTGATTCCCGGACAAAGCCCGCCGACCTGATCCTGCCAGCCGCCTCCCGTGGACATGATCTGCTCCATGCACAGCACGCGCCCATACAGATCGCTTTCCTCATGGCTGATGCCCATAAATTCAAACAGCGCCTTTACGCATGCCGCCGCCAGAATGCTGCTCGTCCCAAGCCCGCTGCCCTTTGGTACGCCGGTCACTTCCGTCTGCATCTTAAATCCGCCGCCAAGCCGCGCAAGGATCTGATCCAGGCTGCCGCCCTTTGCCGGAAGGATGCCGCATGCCAGAAGCGCCGCCTTCTGCAGCGCGAACGGATCGTAAGGATCCCCCGTTTTCTGCAGTTCCTTCAAATCGTCAAATTCCCCGTAAACGCCCATGTCGCGGCTCTCAAAAATGATCTTTGCCTCATTCAGCTTTGTCAGCGTCACCTCCACCGGCATCTCTCCCTGCAAAAGGATCGCCGCATTGAGCACCGTCCCTCCCTGCTCGTTGCAGTAGGGCGGCGTATCGCTCCAGCCGCCGCCCCAGTTGACGCGCAGCGGCAGGTTTACCCGGTGAAAATCGCTCTGCATCCGGCAGTCCCCGTTCATTTTCAGGACACTCATCGCCCCTTCCATGACCGTCTGCTGGATTTTCTTAAAGCACTGGGAAATATACCGCTCGCCCTCTGCCTTTCCAAGGGCGCAGCCCACATAATAAAACAGCCGCATCGCCCTTGCCTGATCCGCCGTTTTCAGCCGGTTTTCCAGCCATTCCTCCTGAATCCGGGTCAGCTTCCCGGCACGGAGCACAAACGCCCCTTCGGAAGCGGGCTGCCCATTTTCGATCAGCTTTTCCAGCCGTTCCATGCGCACCAGCTCCTGCATCCGGCGCTCCCACGCAATCAGCGCCTCCGGGTCGGCTTCCGCAAAGCCGGAGCTTAAGCTTCTGCGCTCCTTCTTCCTCCATGCTTCCACATCTCCCGTTCCCCGCGCCATCGCGTACAGATTGCGGGCAGCCTCCACCGCCTCGCCGATCGTTTCACAGGACGGATAAAGGCGGGCGTCCCAGATACTGTGCGTCTTTGCATCCGCCTCCCACAGCTCGTCCCTGCCGATCCCGTTCTTTCCCAAAAATTCCGCCAGCGTTCCCCCAAGAAAGCTGCAGCCATCCTCCAGCGTCCCCTTGGGATTGTCGTCCACGCCGTAAATGCGCGCCACAAATCTGCCGTCCCGCTGTTTTAACCCGTGCAGCACCACGTTTGGCGGAACGGTCCCGGAATGGACATCTATATAAGAAAGAATGGAATTTTCCCCGACCGTTACGCCGCTGTGTACATAACTGACCTCCAGATAGCTGTTTTTACCGCATACCGCGCCATTTTCCAGTACGCTGTTGCAGCCTGCTACTGCTTCGCTTCCAATGCTGCTGTTCACATGGCGGCTCCACCCCAGCGCCGCATAGGCGTCGATTTTTTCAGACATCAGATGAAGGATCTCCTCCGTCGTCCCGAAATGGATAAACTGCGCCGGAGCCAGCCGCAAAAGCTTCATCCGGAAAGGATGCAGCGCCTCCCACACGCATCTGCGTGCCTCTGCCAGCGCATCGCTGTATTCCCCTTCCGGTTTTTCCTCATAAAAGGCTTCCAGCGTGGACTCCTCCGCCAGCGGATACAGAAAATCCCCATATAGGGACAGGCGCACCGCATCGTTGATGTATTTGCCGCATGCCGCCCCGTCCACCTTTCCGTCCTTCGAGATCAGCCCAAACAACGCCTTTAAGATTTTTGCCGAAAAAAGCACCGCCCCCGTGTCGATGTCCACACAGCCCTGCTCGTTGACCGCGCCCGCCTTTCCAAGCGCCTCCACTGACTGTTTATGCAAAAACCGGGCGACATAGCCGTTTTCGCCCCGCAGAAATACACCGTGGTTCTTCCCTGTCTCCACCTTTTCCTTAAAGGAAATGGCTGCCGCCCCGTCCCCGAAATCGTCGATCTGAAGCGCATTAAACAAAAGCAGCACGTCCCCCGACAAAAGAAGCATCCCCTCCCGTATTCTGGAAGGCACGCCCGCCGCCGCGATCATAAACTCATCAAAAAGCGTGGATACCCTGCCGTTTTCCAGTTCATGCGGCACAGGGGAAAACAGCTTGCCCAGCGCCGAATACTGCGGGACCCGCTTGCTGTCCCCGCCCGAATGGATCACCAGAATGCGCAGCCCGTCAAATTCACTTCTGCCGGTCTGCTCTGCGATATAACGGAGTACGCCCAGCGTCGCCCCGCCGCTTCCCACGCGCTTGCCATCCGGATCCGAAACCACCGCAAAGTGCGTCCCTTCCGGCAAAAAAAGATCCTTCCTGCGCTGTTCCAGCTGCGCCCGGAATCCTTCCGCCTGATGCTCGTTGGAAGCCGTCAATATAATATAATCCCAGCGCGCAAAATCTTCCCGGTTCCGCGCCCGCTCATAATCCGCCTGTGCGTCCTGATAAGACTGCGCCAGAAAAAGAGGTGCAATTAACTCAGACATTTTTTATCCTTTCCATTATCCCTGCGAAATCTGCAGCTTTTTGGCTGCTCTATAAAATCCACTTTATATAGTACCATAAAGCCGCCTGCAGTTGTAGGAATTTTTAATGTATTTTCTTTAGAGGTATTTAAAAAGGTTCGCATACCCTCAGTGTACAAGGGGAATCGTGTTTTTTATTCGACAGGAAAGGAAATTTCCTGCCGAACAAAAAAACACCACCTCCAAAGAGGTGGTATTTTCTGCTCTGTCTATGATGACTGATCAAATGTCTGCGAGAGCCTCGCGTATGGATCTGCCGTTCTGATTACTCAGCAACAGTCTCAGTTGCAGTCTCAGTAGCTGTCTCTGTCTCTGTAGCTGTCTCGGTTGTTGTCTCTGTCTCAGTTGCAGTTTCAGTTGTTGTCTCTGTCTCTGTAGCTGTCTCAGTTGTTGTCTCTGTCTCGGTTGCAGTCTCAGTTGTTGTCTCTGTAGCTGTCTCTGCTACTGTGGACTCAACAGTGCTCTCTACTGCTGTAGATGTTGCTGTGGTCTCTTCAGCGTCGCCGCCGCAAGCTACCATAGATGCTGTCATAACAACTGCTGCTAATACTGCTACTAAATTTTTCTTCATAATAATTCTCCTCCTAATATTACGGAACCCCTTTGGAAACACATCGGTTCCTGAATACGATTGAGAGAATATCACGTTTCCGGAGGTTTGTAAATAGCTTTTATATAATTTTAAAACTTTTTATGAATTTTAATAGGTTTTTGTTCACATTTAGGACACAATTCGTCATTTTCTTACCTCCGGACGCTGCGGACAAACCTTTCTTTTTTCTTCAATATCGGTTATACTCGGACATAGAAGCCGGCTTCATCCGATTTTCCATGCGGCTTTCATTTGTTACATGATTGTTACACACAAAAAATGATACGATACAATGGAGGTTTCTATGAACAAACAATATCTGCTGGAATGCTGCGTCGATTCCGCCGTCTCCGCGCGCTGTGCCAAAGAAGGAGGCGCGGACCGTCTGGAGCTGTGCGCCAATCTTGTCATCGGCGGCACGACTCCCTCTCTTTCCCTTTATGAGCTCATCCGCGAGCAGACCGACATCCGCATCCACGTACTGATCCGCCCCCGCTTTGGGGATTTCCTTTATTCGGACGATGAAGCGCAGATCATCTGCCGTGAGATTACCGCATTTCAAAAGGCGGGTGCAGACGGCGTGGTGATCGGCAGCCTCAATCCCGACGGCTCCCTCAACCTTGAGCAGATGAAGCGCTTTCTGGAATGTGCCGGGGATATGTCCGTTACCCTGCACCGGGCTTTTGATATGTGCAGCGATCCTTTCCTTGCGCTCGAACAGGCAAAAAAGCTCGGCATCGACACGATCCTGACCTCCGCCCAGGCGCCCTCCTGCCTAGAAGGCATCGACCTTTTAAAAGAGCTGGACAAAGCCGCCGGAGACAGCATCCGCCTGCTCGCCGGGGCGGGGATCAACGCCTCCGCGGTGCAGACGCTCCTTGCCTCCACCGGCATTACCCAATATCATATGTCCGGCAAAACCGTGAAAAACAGCGGGATGCAGTACCGCAACCCTTCTGTTTCCATGGGGATTCCGGGCATGAGCGAATACGACATCTGGCAGACCGATCCCTGCGCCGTGCGCAGCGTGCGCTCCCTTTTAGACGCCGCTGCCGGTTCCCAAACCCTTTAAATGACCGTAAGCCGCCCCGCCTTTCCTCGAAGAAAAGCGGGGCGGCTTACGGTTAAAAGCAGATTCAGCGCTCACATTTCCAGAAAAATGCGCTGTATCCGGGAAGCGTGCTGCCCCCGCCGAAATCATGCTCTTTTCCGGTGATCAGATCCACCGCCCTGCCGCAGCCCGCGTCAAAATGCGCGGTAAAAGGCTGCTCATCCGCGTTGACTGCGACTAAAACGCGCTCGCCCTCTGCTGCCCGCTCAAAAATGCACTGCCTGTTCGTCAAAAGCACCGAGCGGAAAGCGCCGTAATTCAGCGCCTTCGACTGCTTCTTTGCCGCTGCCAGCTTTGCAATCCATTCCGTCAGCCCGTTTTGCTCCGGCGCATCAAAGCTTGCGCGCAGCGCCGGATCGCCCTGGCTCTTCTCTGCCTTTGCCCCCCACTCGCTTCCATAATATACACACGGGATTCCCGGCATGCCAAACATCAGCGCGTAGATCAGCGGCAGGTGGTTCTCATTGGATAAAATGCTCGCCACCCGCGTCACATCATGATTATCCACAAAGCTCAGCATATGCTTTCCCTTGTAAAGCGTCCAGTTTTCCGGGCCAAACTGGCGCAGCAGGGAGTGAACGATTTCAAACAAGTTCATGCTGTTGAAGCTGGAATAAAGCCCCTTATAGCATTCATAATTCGTCACGGAATGCAGCATGGCGTCGTTCATCAGCCTGTTGTAGTCGCCGTGCAGCATCTCCCCGACCAGAAAGAAATCCTCCTTTAAGCTGTCGCAGAAGCTGCGCAGGCGGCGCACAAATCCCTCGTCCAGACAATACGCCACATCCAGCCGCAGCCCGTCGATGTCAAATTCCTCAATCCATCCCCGGACGCTCTCCAAAAGATACGTTACGACCTCTTCATTCTGAAGGTTCAGCTTCACAAGATCATAGTTTCCTTCCCAGCCCTCATACCACAAACCGTCGTTATAGTTGGAATTTCCTCCCAGATCAATGTGAAACCAGTTTAAATAGGGGGAATTCTCCCGGTTTTTCAAAACGTCCTGAAATGCCCAGAAGCCTCTTCCCGCGTGGTTAAATACACCGTCCAGCACGACCCGGATGCCTTCTTTGTGCAGATTTTGGCACACCTTTGCAAAATCCCCGTTTGTGCCAAGCCGGCAGTCCACCTTTCTGTAATCTCTCGCATTATAGCCATGCGTATCCGATTCAAACAGCGGCGAAAAGTAAACCGCGTTTGCCCCAAGCGCTTTGATATGACCGATCCAATCGTTGACCTTTAAAATACGGTGTTCCAAAACGCCGTCGTTCTCAAAGGGCGCGCCTGCAAACCCCAACGGATAAATCTGATAAAACACACTTTCATAAGCCCACATTTCCTGTTTCCTCCTGCCCTTGCCCTATCGGCATGCTTTCCTTTATTTTATCATTTTTCTTGCGGTTTGTCCCTCACTTTTCCGGAGCATATTTTGTGGACATTTTTAAAAATTGTCTGACAAATCCCCATTTTCCACATACTTATCCACATATCTGTCCCATATAATCCACAGGTTATCCCATATTTTTACAAAATATTCTGATAATTCAAATGTCCTCCGCCCAATGCTTCCCGATTTTTCCGGGCGCCGGCATCCCTGCCGGCAACTGCCGCTTCACATCCCTGCCCCGCCGTGTTATGATAGCAAATATCAACGCAAGGAGAAATTTTATGAATACAAATTCCATTCTTATCGGTTCCCATGTAAGCATGAGCGGCAGGGAGATGATGGCAGGCTCTGTCCGCGAGGCTTTGTCCTACGGCGCAAACACGTTTATGCTCTACACCGGGGCTCCCCAGAATACGCGGCGCAAACCGGTCGAAGAGCTCTGCATCCCACAGGCTCATGCGCTGATGGAGCAAAACGGCATCCGCTCCTTTATCGTCCACGCCCCCTATATCATCAATCTGGGCAATTCCGTCAAACCCGAAACCTACTCCCTCGCCGTGGATTTTCTGGCGCAGGAGCTTACCCGCACGCAGGCGATGGGAAGCGACACCCTGATCCTGCATCCCGGCTCCCATGTAGGCGCAGGCACGGACGCCGGCTTAAAATGTATTATCGACGGCTTAAACGAAGTGCTCTCCCAGCCTTCCTGCGTCCGCATCGCGCTGGAAACGATGTCCGGAAAAGGCTCCGAAATCGGCAAAAACTTTGAAGAGCTTGCCCGGATCTATGACGGCGTCCGCTGCCCGGAACGCCTCCGGGTGTGCTTTGATACCTGCCATGTCCATGATGCGGGCTACGACATCATAAACGATCTTGACGGCGTCCTCGACCGCTTCGACCGGCTGATCGGAAAAGACCAGATCGCTGTTTTCCATATCAATGACAGCAAAAATGAACGCGGCGCTGCCAAAGACCGCCACTCCGACATCGGGGAGGGCTTTATCGGGTTTGATCCGATCTTCCGCATCGTACATCATCCGGACTTTTTGTCTGTTCCAAAAATTCTGGAAACGCCATGGTATCCCGATCCGGAAAATCCCAAAAAAGTGCTTCCTCCGTACCGGCGCGAGATCCAGTGGCTGCTTTCCGGCACAGCTCCCGCTGCCGAATGATCTTTTACAGCCATTCGTTCCAGAACCGCTCCACCCGGCGCGCTATGCTCTCCCGGTTTACAACCTCATAGCTCTCCCACTCCCTCGGAAAAAGCTTCTGATAGGGCTGCTGTAAAAAGCGGTCGTCCAAAAGCGCCACGATCCCAACGTCCTGCGCCGTGCGGATCACCCTTCCGGCAGCCTGCAGAACCTTGTTCATCCCCGGATAACGATAGGCGTATGCAAAGCCGTCGGCTCCATGCCCGTCAAAATATCCCCTGATGATCTCCCGTTCCGTACACACCTGAGGCAGGCCCGTCCCGACGATCAGCGCCCCGATCAGCCTGTCCTCCTTTAAGTCGATCCCCTCTGAAAAAATCCCTCCCAGAACGCAGAAGCCGATCAGGCTGGTTTCTTCCTCTATCTCGATCTCCATGTGGATGATCTCCGACAGCCGGCAGTCTGCGTTCCCCTCAAACCTTTTCAAAAACGCCTCCCGCTCCCCCTCGTCCATATGCTCCGTCTGCACAATACATTCTGCCCCGTCTTTTTCGGCATAGAACGCCTCATACCGTTCATATACCTGCCTCATGAAAAAATGGGACGGGAAAAACACCATGTAGTTGCCGTGCCTTTCGCCAACCACCTGATGAATGTACGCCGCGATCCTGTCGTATTCCCGATCCGATCTCCGGGAATACCTGCTCGTCACATCTTCCGCGATAAACAGCCCTTTCTTCTCCGGCTCAAAAATCGACTTCGCATAAACCTCATAATCTGTCTCATCGCCTCCCAGAAGCTTTTTATAATACTGGATCGGCAGCATTGTCGCAGAAAACAGCGTGCTGCTGACCGCCCTTGACAGACACTCCTTTAAATTTGCGGACGGATCTACGTTAAACAGCCGGATCAGGAAACGTCCTTCCCCATCTATCTGCGTATAGGTCACATACTTGTCGTCCATAAGCTCATACATCTGCAAAAAATGGCTGACTTCAAAATAAAAATCCAGAATTTCCCGTCGTACGGCGCTGTCATCATGGTTTTCCAGATAATCCTCCATACACGACGACAGCTTCAAAAGCGCCTCCACAAACCCGTCTATCATATCCGGGATACACCAGTCCTCACATTCCCGTTTCAGTAAAAGCAGCTCCCGGTTGCACTTTTCCAGCCGCTTTTCCATCTTAATATCGTACGCTTTGACCGTCCTTTTTAAGGCTAAAAAATCCTCCTTATATAAAACCGCACTGTACATTTCCCTTCCCCGTTCCAGCAGATTGTGCGCCTCATCCACCAAAAACACATATTTTCCCCGGACACTCCCTTCCCCGAAAAAGCGTCTCAAATACACATGCGGGTCAAATACATAATTATAGTCGCACAAAATCCCGTCCGAAAACAGGCTCATATCCAGTCCCAGCTCAAAGGGACATACCTGATGCTTTCTGGCGCAGTCCTCGATCTCCTCCCTTCCATAATGCTCCTTTGACGTCATCAGGTCAAAAATCGCCCCGTTGATCCGGTCATAATGCCCCTTTGCATAAGGACAAGCATCCGGATTGCACTCCGATTCCTCCATAAAACAGATCTTGTCCCGCGCCGTCAGCACGACCGTCTTAAAATGCAGCCCTCTCTCCCGCAGCATTCCAAACGTATGATCCGCGACCGTTCTTGCGATCGTCTTTGCCGTCAGATAAAAAATCCTGTCCGCCTTTTCCTCTCCCACCGCCTTGACCGCCGGAAACACGGTGGAAATCGTCTTGCCTGCCCCGGTCGGCGCTTCGATGAACAGCTTTTTCTGATGGCAGATCGTATGATAGACATGGGTCACAAGCTCCCGCTGCCCCTCCCTGTAGGGAAACGGAAACTGCATCCCATGGATCGACTCCTGCCGCCGCTTCTTCCATGCAGTCTCCTCGTCCGACCATTTGCGGTATTCGTCCAGCAGGCCGCCAAACCATTCCCCCAGCTCCCGCACCGGATATGTATATTCAAAGTACCGGATCTCCTCCGTGTCCATATTGCAGTAAGTCATCCGCACCTTCATCTGCTCCATGCCATGCTGCTGTCCGTATATCCATGCGTAGCACTTCGCCTGCGCCAGATGCACCGGCTCCGGCCCCCTCATCCGATCCAGATCCCGATAGGTTCCCTTGATCTCATCTACCGTCGCAGGAACCGTATCAACGATCCCGTCCGCGCGCCCTTCCACGACCAGATCATAATCTGGATACGGCTGGATCCAGCGCAGCGATACTTCCGCATGATAATCCGATCCCATCCGTCTCTGGATCATCCGGTGTATCCTGCCGCCCTCCTGCATCGCATCCTCCGGCGCAGCCTTCTTCCGATTGTCAATATCCCCTGACCTGAGCAAAAATTCTACCAGTCCCCTGACTGAAATCCTGATCTCCACACTCTCACTCTTTCTTCTCTTCCGTCCTGTCTTTCAAATACCGGTCAAAGCTTTCATCGTATCCATGGCATACCACGGACATTGGATGCCTGAAATCCAGCCCCAGCACCCCGACGATTGATTTGGCGTCTATCGTGACGCTGTTGTATGCGATGTCCACATCAAAATCACATCCCGACGCCGCCTCCACGAACCGGTTTATTTCTTCCGGCACAAGCCTGATCCGATACCGGTATAAGCCCTCTTCCTGCATACCAGCCCCATCCTTTCCGTACAGGCAATGCCGCCTGCCTGTTACACAGTATTGCCCCTGCGCAAAAGTCTTATACCGGATACGCTTAAAATTCCGGCATCAGATGTCTGAATTTATCCGGGACAAACTGCTTTTGCAGATGCAAATTTGTGCGTTCCTTAATTCCAATCGTATGACAGAAGCTTCTGAAAAGTTCCTCCATCTCCCGCTGCGATTCTGTCCGCTGCTTCCGGATCTGCTCCAGCTGTCCCATCTCCTTATCTGTCATCTGTACCAGAAACCATTCCCCGCCCGCCGGATGGATTCCCGCCTTTTTTCTTCTGCGGTCTGCGATCATAAAATTCTCCCTTGGGAAGCGGTCTGAAAAATGGGGCATGATCAGCGCCGTCACATCTGCCTCCGGCTCGATCAGGGCATACAGATTCCCCCCTGCCGCCTCCTCAAACCTCAAAAATTCCAGCATCCTGTGGCTGATCCTGTGGACTGTCCTGCTCAGCTCAAACACCCGATGTATCGCAGGATCCGCAAGCCCCTGCATCAGCGGCCCCCGGATTTTGCCTGCAAGCCCTGCCGCAATCGCATGATAAACCGCCGTCCCCTTATCTGCAGCTTCTGCCATCAGGCTGTAGCTGATGTCCTCCCATGCCTCTTCCCCAAACCTCCTGCGCACCGTATTCATTACCTTCTGCGCCAGCGCCTGCTCTGCCCCGACCTCCCGGTAGCACGAAAACAGCCCCAGATCGTCCTCCCCGATCTGAATTCTTGTCTGCTGCGGCATCAGCTTCCATTCATATGCCCGGTAAACTGCCGTCAAAACCGCCTCTATCGAATCTTCACACACCAAAACCGTCTCTTCCATCAAACTCCCCTCCTCATTTTGCCAGCTTCATCCAGCCGTCCTGAGGCTGTACATCCCGCTGCTGATCCAGCACAAAATTCCGGTCGTCAAACAGCGAAAGCTGCCGGTAAGACGCTCCCGACGTCTCGAAAGGAAGCCGCTTTGTATCGTCCAGAAGCTGCCGCGTGATAAAATCCTCCTCCACCTTCAGCGGATACATCTGCCTGCCGCTGCATGTGATAAAATAGATCGCCCGCTTTAAAACAACGCCGATCTTCTTTAAATGCCCGTAGTCCAGCACGCTGCTCCTTCTCGCCTGCACAATCCTGCGGGCGCTCTTTACGCCGATCCCCGGAACCCGCAGAAGCGTCTCATACGAAGCCCGGTTGACCTCAACCGGGAACTGTTCCAGATGCCGCAGCGCCCAGTCCGCCTTCGGATCCAGAAACAGGTTAAAATCCGGGCGCTCCCTGCTCAAAAGCTCCTCTGCCCCAAAGCCGTAAAACCGCATGAGCCAATCCGCCTGATACAGCCTGTGCTCCCGCAAAAGCGGCGGCCCTCCCGCCAGCGCCGGAAGCTCCTTATCCTCGTTCACATGGACAAAGGCGGAATAAAACACCCTCTTTAAATCAAACTTGCGGTACAGGTTCTCTGCCACCGTCAGGATCTCATAATCATGCTCCGGAGTCGCCCCAATGATCATCTGTGTCGACTGCCCCGCCGGGACAAACTCCGGCGCATGCCGGTACAGTGTCAGCTCCTCCCGATTCGACACGATCCCATTCTGGATCTGCCGCATCGGCGTCAGGATCGTCTTCCGGTGCTTGTTGGGCGCAAGCCGGGAAAGCCCCTCTGCCGTCGGAAGCTCCAGATTCACGCTCATCCTATCCGCTAAAAAGCCCGTGAGCCTGATGAGCTCGGGATCCGCCCCCGGGATCGCTTTCACATGGATATATCCCTGAAAATGATGCTCTGTGCGCAGCCGGTAAATCGTCTGATACAAAAGCCCCATCGTATAAGTAGGATTTTTCAAAATGCCGGAGCTCAAAAACAGCCCTTCAATGTAATTGCGCCGGTAAAACTCTATCGTAAGCCGGCATACCTCCTCCGGCGTAAAGCATGCCCGCTCCACGTCGTTGGAACACCGGTTGATGCAATATTTGCAGTCATAAATACATTCGTTCGTCAAAAGGATCTTTAACAGGCTGATACAGCGCCCGTCCGCAGAAAAGCTGTGACAGATCCCCGCACTTACCGTATTGCCGATCCCCCTGCCGTCGCCCCGCCGGCTGCTGCCGCTGCTCGTACACGCCACGTCATACTTCGCCGCATCGGATAAAATATTCAGTTTCTCCATCAGGCTCCTGCCTGCCGCAATCTGAAAAGCCATTCCGTCCTCCAAACGTATGTTCTTATATTTATAATATAGTACATATGTTCGGAAAATGCAAGCTCTTTTTTGCCTTCGGGAAAAAATCTTCCGTACCCGTCCCAGGCTTATATCCCCAGCGCTTTTCCGGCTTCTTCCAGCCTTTTTTCAAACTGCCCGTAAAAATCCTCTGCTTCCCAGCCTTTAAAATAAAATTGTTCCAACACATACAGATTGATCTTCTGCGCCGCCTCCATATCCTCCTTTGCCGTCAGGCGTTCCTGAAGGGCACGCACAAAAAAGTGCCAGTCCGCCACGAATTTTTCATATCTTCCAAACTCCGGCACACCGATCCATTTTTTTACCTTCAGCTTCGTCCTCCCCTCTTTCCTGCACTCTCCCGTCTGCAGAAAATACCGGAAGCTTCCGTTTTCATAAAGCCTTCCCAGCGGAAAGAGCCGGCAGATGCCGGGACGGAACGGATGGATGCTGCACCGTCCGTTTCCGTCCAGATACGCGCAGCACTCCCTTTCCCCCTGCATTTTCAGATTGGGAAGGATCACACCGTCCTGCACGTGCAGTTCCAGACTGTCTGCAAGCAGCTCCTCGAATCGCTTCCCCAGATTCCATGACAGCTCAAACGCATCCCTCGGATCCAGAATGATCGTGTCCCCCATCCCGCGACAGCACGCCGAACAGCCCACGCAGTCCTGACAGCCCACCTTTACCAGATCGCCCGCATCATATAATTTTCCGTCGGAAATTTCCGACATATCCACATCTCGAAGCATTTTTCCCTCATTCCACCGTATAAACGGCATTTTATTATTTATCCTGCATTTTTGCATATACAACAAAAAACACCGAAATCCTGTATCTATACGGGATTCCGATGTCTTTGAGAAATGAAGCACGGGGGATTCGAACCCCCGACAACCTGATTAAAAGTCAGGTGCTCTACCGACT
>URRW01000030.1 GCA_900550285.1 uncultured Lachnospiraceae bacterium | reverse complement strand
GGGACGTACGCGGAGGGAACGTAACGAAGCAGATGATCCAATTCAATCTTTTCGACCGTATGTCCCCTTGTACACTGAGGGTAAAAAGAATTCAGGATCTCCACGTCGTTTTCAAGCCTATGGAACCGCTGCTCATACTTGCGGTCGTAACGGTCCATTTCGTCAAGAAGGGTATTTTCGGTTTTGCAGGCGCGTTCCTCGATGCACTGTTTTAAGGAAGCCTGCGCAGCGGCGAGCTTCTGGTCGAATTTGTCTTCAAGGCTGCTGAGCTTTTGATCGAATCGCGTTTCAAGATCGCTGAGCTTCTGGTCAAATCTGACTTCAAGGCTGACGAGTCTTTCGTCAAAGCGCTTTTCAAGCCGTTGTTCGGATTCTGTAAAAAGATTTTTGAGCAGCTGCAGATCGTGGTTGTCTAACATGTTCTTTCCTCCTGCGTTTCCCGTACCAGACGGGGGAATAGGCATTTTAGGGCGGACGGAACGCAAAAAGCTTCCGGATGCATAAAAATGCCGGATTTTGGGTAACAGTATGCGGAAATATTATCCTTCCCTCAGCGGACGAGGGAATAGTCTGGTTTGGAAAATGCGGCGAAACGCCATGAAATGTCAGGAACATCCTGAACGTAATTACAGTATAGCACATTGCAGGAGTTTGGCAAGGGAAAAATTTCAATTTCAGGATCTGAAAAAACAAAGCAGCAGTCAAGAGGACCGACAACAGGCAGGAGAACCGGACTGCTGCCGATTCTCCTGACTGCTGAACTGCTTCTTTTTATCGGACAATCGGATAGATTATTTTTTTAGGTCTTTTAAGTCCGTGCGCGTCAGAATCAGCGCTTCACGGCAGGAATATTCCCCCATTTCGTAATATTCCCGCGTAAGGCGGTTCAAACGTTCCAGCGATACCGCGCGGTTTGCGGATTTGGGCTGACCGTCGATAAAACGGATGCCTTCTGCTAAGTATTCCTGATCAAATTCCGGCGAGTCGGGTTCTTCATAGTAAGGATCGAAAAAAATGACCTCGTCCCCGGATGCGCCGGTAAGCAGGACATAATGCGCAACGCCTAAAAACAGGCGCAGGACAACGACGCTGCCTTCCTCAAGGGCGCGGTATATTCTGCCGCCGGGGAAAACGGAAACGTCTTCGCCGGACATGAATTCGCAGTGGATGGGAAAATGCCGGACATTACTGATCTGATTGAGCCAGCAGCCGATGTAGTTCATGGCGGCGGCGGAGGTGCCGTGCCTGCACGGTTCGCCTGTTTCGCTGTAGGTATCCATGCAGTAGAGCATGATAAATTTGACCACATCGGGAAGGATCTCCTCGCGCTCGTAAAGATAACGGAGGGCGTTGATCAGGGAAACGGGTCCGCAGTCATATTCAGAGGACTGATAATTTAAATAGTTTTTCATCTTGCGTATCCTCACTGAAACATGGATTTTTTGCTGCACCTGCGCTGGGCGCTCTGCTGAAAAATATAGCGTGAATCTGGTATTTTGTCAAGAACATGCGGCGATGATATTGACATTCCGGAGGGCGGAGGATATAATGAATCGATTTCAGAATATGTGTTCGCGGATCGTGCCTTTTGTGTACAAGAGAACACGCATAGAACGAATCAAAAATAAATTATTTGTTGAACCGGGCGGAACGGTTCAGAGAGAGGAGTATCATGAAAGTGAGAAAGAAACTTTTAAGCCTGCTGCTGGCGGGCGCAATGGCCTTCGGGATGACAGCCTGCGGTGCTCAGGAGGGCGGCGCACAGACCGGCGCAGCCGAGAGTACGGCAGGCGCGCAGCAGGAGAGCCAGGCGGAAGCGGCATCCGGAGAAAAGATCATCAACGTGGGCGTTACGAATACGCTCGAAAGTCTGAACCCTCTTTTGTTAAACGGCGGGGAGATCAATAAATATGCGACGGGACTGATGTTTCTGCCGCTGATGGAGCTGGACGCGGATTTAAACTTTGAAGCGCAGCTGGCAGATTCCATCACAACAGAGGACAATAAGAATTTCATCGTCCATATCGACGATGCGGCTGTCTGGTCTGACGGCACCCCCATCACTGCGGATGACGTTGTTTACACGGCGCTGCGCCTTGCAAGCCCCGTGATCAACAATACGGCGATGATGTTTTATGTATTTGAAGGCGTAAACGACGCGGGCTTTGTGGAAGCGGGCGCGGAGAGCATCGAGGGCATTCAGAAGGTGGACGACAAGACCGTTCGTTTTACGACAAAGAGCGAAATGCCCCTGACGACCTTTATCAGCACCTATGCAAGATATATCCTGACGCTGCCCAAGCATGTGATCGAGGGCTACAGCGAAGAGGAGCTTTCCACAGCGGACTGGTTTAACCATCCGGATGTAGTAAGCGGCCCGTTTGTAGTAACGGATTATGATGTAGATCACTATATCAGCTATACGGCAAACGAAAATTACTGGAAGGGCGCGCCCAAGATCGACAAATTAAACATCAAGATCGTAGACGGCAGCCAGCTTTACGCAGGCTTACAGTCCGGTGAGATCGACATCACGCAGCCGACGATGAGCGCGATCCCGATGGAGGATTATGAGAGCATCGAGGCGCTTGAAAATGTAAACGTGGTGTACGGCTCCCCTGTGACAAACCAGTCCGTATTTATTCAGACGGCGAACGTGCCGGATGCGAGAGTGCGTCAGGCGATGCTGTATGCGATCAACCGGGAACAGATCTTAAACGAGCTTTTAAGCGGGCACGGAGAAGTGATCGACGGTTTCTTGTCCAGCGCAAGCCCGTTCTTTGACGAGACGATCACACCGGTTCCCTACGATCCGGAGAAGGCAAAAAGCCTGCTTGAAGAGGCTGGCTGGGACGGCTCCCAGACGCTTCGCTTCTATGTAAATTCCGGCGATCCCACCTTTGTGAACGCTGCTTCCATTATTGCAGCGCAGTGGGCGGCGGTAGGCATTAAGGCTGAGATCCAGACGGTAGATTTTGCGACGCTGATGTCCATTTCCGGTTCCGAGGACTATGATGTTTTGGCGGTACAGTATACTTATGCACCGGTAGATCCTTATCCGGATATGTCGTGGCTTCTTGGCGGCGAGGGAAGCTGGACCGGCTACAGCAACGACGAAGTCAACGAGGCGCTGCATAAGACGCAGGTAACGAGCGATACAGAGGAGACAAAAGAGCTGTTTTCCATCGTGGACCGCAAGATGCAGGAGGATGTGCCGATGTTTTCCGCTTATGTGATCAGCGCACAGGCGGCTGTGAACAAGAGGGTTGTCGGCGCAGAGCCCACCGTGTACGGCTTCTTCAATGACGTGCACAACTGGGATGTACAGTAAAGAGAGGAAAGAGATGTCGCATTTACTGGAAGTTGAGGGACTGACCACCGCTTTTGATTCCGATTTCGGAAGAACGGTCAGCGTGGATCATGTGAATTTTACAGTTGATAAAGGAGAGGTGGTCTGCATCGTCGGGGAATCCGGATGCGGCAAAAGCGTGACCTCACTTTCAATTATGGGATTATTAAAGAAGGGCGGGACCGTCATTGACGGTTCTGTCCTGTTTGATAACAGGGATTTGCTTTCCATGAGCGAAAAGCAGCTGGACGAGGTGCGCGGAAACAGCCTGTCCATGATCTTTCAGGATCCCCTGACTTCCCTGAATCCGGTATTTACGATCGGGAACCAGATTACGGAGAGCATCCGGCGGCATCTTCATCTTTCCAAAGAAGAGGCGAAAAAAAGGGCGGAGCAGATCCTTGGGCGGGTCGGGATGCCCGATCCCCACAGCGTCATGAAAAAATATCCGCATACCCTTTCCGGCGGCATGCGCCAGCGCGTCATGATCGCCATGGCGCTTTGCTGCGAACCGGCGCTTTTGATTGCGGACGAGCCTACGACGGCGCTGGACGTGACGATCCAGGCGCAGATCATGGCGCTTCTTCGGGATCTGCAGAAGGAAACGGGGATGTCCATGATCCTGATCACCCATGACATCGGGCTGGTGGCGAGCATGGCGGACCGTGTGATCGTAATGTATGCGGGACAGGTTATCGAGGAGGCTCCGGTAAAGGAGCTGTTTGAATCCCCGGTGCATCCGTACACCAAAGCGCTTCTGGCAACGGTGCCGGGCATTTATGACGAGGAAGACAGGGAGCTTGCGTCCATCCCGGGAATGGTCCCGGAAAGCTATGACGGGATGACGGGCTGCCGTTTTGCAGACCGCTGTGCGTTTCGGACGGCGGAATGTGAAAAGGCGCAGGACGAGCGTTTCTTTGGAAACGGGCGAAGGGCAAGATGTGTCCTTGCCCCGAAGGAAGGGGTGTGAGCATGGCAGACAGAAACACTCTGGAAACTCCCCTTGTTCAGGTGGAGGATCTGAAAAAATATTATCCGGTAAAAGGCGGGATCATTACCCATACGGTCGGGCAGATCCAGGCGGTAGACGGCGTTTCCTTCTCCGTAAAAAAAGGGGAAACGCTGGGGCTTGTAGGAGAATCCGGCTGCGGGAAGTCCACGGTGGGACGCCAGCTTGTCGGGCTGGAAAAGCCCACCGGCGGGCGGATCTTATACCGGGGGACGGAGCTTGGCGGCAGGACAAAGCAGGAAAAGGAGCTTCGCACGAAGCTGCAGATGGTTTTTCAGGATCCGTATTCTTCTTTGAACCCGAGAAAGCACATTTATGAGATTCTGGCTCAGCCTATGCTGTACCATCATATTTCCACAAAGCAGACGGTTGGAAAGGATGTGGACAGGCTTTTAGACATGGTGGGGCTTCCGAAAAATGTGCTTGGAAGATACCCGCACGAATTTTCGGGCGGCCAGCGCCAGCGGATCGGCATTGCGCGGGCGCTTTCCCTTAATCCGGAATTTCTCGTATGCGACGAGCCGGTCAGCGCGCTGGACGTGTCGATCCAGGCGCAGATCTTAAATCTGTTAAAAAGCCTGCAGAAGGAGCTGGGGCTGACCTGCCTGTTTGTGGGGCACGGCCTTGGGGCGGTCAATTATGTGAGTGACCGGATCGCGGTGATGTATCTTGGAAAGATCGTGGAGATCGGGCCTGCAAGGGAGGTGTTCCGCCATCCGGTGCATCCTTATACGAAGGCGCTGATCGACGCAGTGCCCCTTGCGGATCCGAAGCTTCGGGAGGAGAAAAAGCCTCTGGGCGGCGAGATCGCGTCCGCGGCGGATCCGCCGAAGGGCTGCCGGTTCCATCCGCGCTGCCCGCATGCCTGCGACGCCTGCAGACAGACAGAGCCGCAGCTGGAAGAAACGCTGCCGGGAAGCAGCCATTTTGCAGCGTGTCCCGTGGTGTGCAGAAAGGAGGAGCTGGGATGACAAAGTACATTATAAAAAGAATCCTGATCGCCATTCCGGTGCTGATCGGCATTACGATCATTGATTATGCGATCATGTGCCTGGCGGGAAGCCCGCTGGAAATGCTTCAGGGGCCGAGGGTTTCCGAAGCGGCGGTTCAGGCAAAGGAAATCGCGCTGGGGCTTGACCAGCCCTTTTATGTGCAGTATTTTGTGTGGCTGAAGCAGCTTTTGCAGGGAAACATGGGATTTTCCATGAAATCCTACCAGCCGGTCAGCGAGATGATCGCAAGCCATCTGGGTCCGACGCTGCTTTTGATGGGCGTTTCCCTGATCGTCAGCCTTCTGATGGCAGTCCCGGCAGGGATCTACAGCGCGGTCAAGCAGTATTCCGCAGGGGATTACACCGTTGTTACGGCTTCCTTTTTAAGCAGCAGCATCCCGGGATTTTTCATGTCCCTGCTTTTAATTTATGTGTTTACGGTAAAGTTGGGCTGGCTGCCCTCCAGCGGCATGACGACGCTTGGAACGGACGGCGGGGCTTTGGATGTGGCAAAGCACATGGTCATGCCGGTGCTCGTGCTGTCCACCTCGATGGCGGGAACGAACATCCGTTATATCCGCAGCGCGGTGCTGGAGATTTTGCAGCAGGATTATCTAAGGACTGCCAAAGCAAAGGGCATCGGAAGATTTAAGGTCATCAACAAGCACGCGCTGAGAAACGCGCTGATCCCCGTGATTACGGTGATCGGCATGGAGATCCCGCTGCTGTTTGGCGGACAGGTGATCATCGAGCAGGTATTTTCCTGGCCGGGGCTTGGGCTGATGACGATGAGCGCGATTTCCAACCGGGATTATCCGGTCATCATGGGCGTGTGCCTGCTTTCCGCAGTCGTGGTGCTGGCGGCGAATCTGATCACGGATATTTTGTATGCGCTGGCTGATCCCACCATACAGTTGAAATAGGAGCGCGGGGATGAAGAAAAAACAGACAAATTCGGATATTACAAGAGAAAGCTATGTGCAGACCGTCTGGCGGCGTTTCAGGCGACATCATCTGGCAATGGTGAGCGTTGTGGTCGTTGCCGTGATCGGGCTGGCGGCTCTGCTTGCCCCCGTGATCGCGCCCTATCATCCGGATGAGATCGTGGGGGGCTTTTCCAAAGCGCCTACGATGGAGCACTGGCTTGGAACGGACCAGATCGGCAGGGATGTGTTTAGCCGCCTTTTGTATGCGGCGCGGGTTTCTTTGCTGGTAGGGATTCTGGCGACGGCGATCTCTACGGTGATCGGCGTGATCCTTGGGCTGATCGCGGGATATTTCGGCGGCGCAGCGGATATGGTCATCATGCGTTTTACGGACATGGTCATGTCCTTTCCCTACATCCTGCTCGTGCTTGTGGCGGCTTCGATCTTTAAGCCGGGACTGTGGAGCATTATCCTGATCCTGGGCTTTGTGGACTGGCCGGGCATCGCGCGGCTCGTGCGGGGAAATGTGCTGAGCCTGAGAGAGAGCAATTTTGTAAAGAGCGATCTGGTGGCGGGAATGCCCCTGCGCTATATTTTGTTTTCCGAGATCCTGCCGAATACGGCGGCGCCGATCCTCGTGTACGCGACTTCGGTGCTGGCGCTTTCCATGCTGGACGAGGCGGCGCTGAGCTTTCTGGGAATGGGCATCCAGCCGCCTGCGGCGAGCCTTGGGAATATGCTGAACGGCGCGCAGTCGCTGACGGTTTTGACAAAACAGCCGTGGCTGTGGATACCGCCGGGGCTTCTGATCGTGGTGCTGGTCATGGCGATCAATTTTATCGGGGATGCGCTTCGGGATGCGCTTGATCCAAACAGCGGCAGATAAGGTGGAACTAAAAAGATGATGATAGAAAAAGAACAGATATTGGAGTTATTTTACTGGTTTCACAGACACCCGGAGCTGTCCTATGAAGAGTTTGCGACGACGGAGAAGATCCGGGAGGTGCTTTTGCAGGCGGGGGTGGAGATTTTGCCTCTGCCGCTGGAAACCGGGCTGGCTGCGCAGGTCAGGGGAGAACAGGAAGGGGAAACGCTGGCGCTTCGCTGCGACATCGACGCCCTTCCGGTATCGGAGGAATCCGGGCTTTTTTACAGCTCGGAGCATCCGGGGAAAATGCACGCCTGCGGCCATGATTTTCACATTATGGCAGGGATCGTGGCGGCGCTTTTCCTTCAGGAGAATCGGGCGCGTCTGAAGGGCTGCGTGAAAATCTTTTTCCAGCCGGCGGAGGAATCTGCGGTGGGTGCAAAAAAGATCCTCGAGACGGGTGCGATGGAAGGCGTCTGGAAGGTATGGGGGCTTCATGCGGACCCGACCAACCCGGTTGGGACGATCGGGCTTCGGGAAGGTTATGTGGCTGCGTCCGTGGATCGTTTCGTAATCACGGTGGAAGGGATCGGCTGCCACGGCGCGCATCCGGACGACGGGATCGACCCGATCCCTGCGGCTGCCGCGATGGTGCAGGCGTTCCAGACGATCGTGAGCCGCAACATCAACCCGTTCCATCCGGCGCTCATCAGTGTGACTAGGGTGGAAGCGGGCAAAACATGGAACGTGATCCCCCAGACGGCGGAGATCGAAGGAACCGTGCGGACGATGGAGCGTGCGGATCGGGAGCTGTTTAAAAAGCGGCTGTTTGAGATCGCGGACAGGACTGCCGCAGCCTACGGCGCGCAGGCGCGCATCCAGTGGCTGCCGGGTTCGCCCGCTGTTTACAACGACGGGGAAATGGTAAGGGAAGCAGTGCTGAAGGCAAAGGAATGCGGGTATGAGGTTGTGCCGCAGGAACAGTCTCTTGGCGGGGATGATTTTTCTTTTTATACGGAAAATGTCCCGGGCTGCTATATCAAGATCGGCACGGGCGTCGGCCCGACGATCCATCAGCCGAAATTTGCGGTGGATCCGGAGGCGATCGTGCCTGCCGGGGAGTTTCTGGCAAAGCTCATGCTGGACTAGGCGCGGGAAATCCCTTTCGTGAAAGGCGCATAAAAAAACGCGGACAAGGCATTTTGCCCCCGCGTTTTTTTGTGCGCACTTTTTGGTTTAAAAGTAATCCGAAAAATAAGGCTTTTTGACCGGGATCAGCCGTTCCAGCCAGGTGAGCATGTAATATTCGGTCGTGATCTTTTCGTGGTCGTACAGATAGGTAGGGCGTTTGTAGCCCATGAGCATGGCGGTAAGCGTATTGATGTCCAGCTCGACTACGTTGATGGACTGGTTGTTTTCAACGCGCTCGCAGACGGTTTCGCCGTCGTGCCAGGATACGAGGAAATCGCCCTGGTTCCATTCCGCCATATGGTCTGTGATGCGGAAGTGGAGCTTTAAATCCTCCGGCTGTATCTGCCACGGGTATTCGGCAAGAAATTGCCCGGCGTCGATGATGCGCGCCATAATGTAGGGCGAAATCGTTTCTTCGATCTCGCTGTCCTCAAACAGATACGCCATCGGCTCGCCAGAGTAGTTGTCCCCGCGCACCTGCGTGATCATGGAAAAATGCGCGCTGATATAGTTCCACAGGCCGTGGCGGGCTTCGCTCGTCAAATAGATCATCTCTTTGATATGGAAAATTTCATTGGCGATATAGTAGACCACATACCCCAGCGGCTTGTGGTCTTCATTGTAATAGACCGCCACGATCATATCGTCGTTTTCCCATCTCCAGTATTCGTCCCACGCCAGCTCGTCGCGGATCAGGGAGCCGTGATGCTGCAGGGCAAAATAGGAATGGACATTGTGGAAATCTTCGGAGTCTGCGCTCACCCGCTCTACCATGCCCCTGACGGGAAATGCTTTTGGAAGCTGGGTATCCTTGACGGTAAAGGTAAGCTTGTCTGAAACGATCTCCCAGCCCAGCTTGCGGTAAAAAGGGATCGAGTACGGATATAAAAAAGAGATCGGCATTTTTTCGCGGTGCATGTAGTCGATCACATAGCGCATCAGCGAATGGATGAGGCCGCGGCCGCTGTACTCCGGATAGGTCGTGACGCCGGTAATGCCTCCCATGCTCATAATTTCGTCCTGAATGTTGACCTGCATCCGGTATACGACGATCATGGACGCCAGCTTTTCTTTGTAAAACCAGCCCAAAACATAGGCTTTTTCGAGGATCGGGCGCTTGGCGGATTTGATCTCATCCTGCTCCCAGCCCGTTTGGAATAATTCGTAGGAAGTGACCTGAAACGCATACTGCAAAAGCGCGTTGAACTGTTCGAGGTCGTTGTTGTCCAGCTCTCTCATTTTGAAATCGCCGTTTACTTCGAGATAAGTATGTTTGTCGGTGTCTGCCATAAAATAATGCCTCCTGCAGCTTTTATATTACAGCGAAAATGGCGTTTCGTCTACTCTGCATCAAAAATATTTCGTGCGGATGAAACTTTTTGAAAGCCGGCTGCGTCAATTAAGGCAAAGGACACAGAGGTACAAAAGATGAGCAAAAGAATATGGATCGGGCTGGCGGCAATGCTGTTTGCAGCGGCGGCAGCCTTTGGGTTTACAAGATCGGCGCTTGCAGCGCAGCAGGGAAAGCTGGCAGAATCGAAGCTTCGCTATGAAGCGCAGGAAGAGGCATATGTGGAGCGCGCCCGCAGGGTTTTGGAGGAAGCGGGGCTGGACCGGGCCGGCGTGATGCTGGAATATACGCAGGGGGCGGATCAGACCCGTTCTTATACGCTTTATGTCCATCATAAAAGATGGGAAAGGCTGGGGGAACAGGAGAAGGACAGGCTGGAAAAACAGCTGGAGGAGTGCGCCTTTGACGGGGAAAACTGTGTGTTTTCCTGTGATTTTTCCGGCTGAGGGACATTTTTTTTGAAAAAAGCCCCTGACTGACCGCCCGCCTGCTTTGCACCCGGCAAAAGCTGCCGACTTCTTCTGGCTGAAAAAATTGTACTGAAAAAATTGGGAATGACAGGGCAGAGGTTTGGTAGTATACTGGGAATGATAAGGCAGCAGGAAAGGGCAGGAGATTTATGGAAAAAAGACCGATTTCGGGAGAAATCTACCGTGATATTACAGGGAAGCTGTACCGGGTCGTGACGGCGGCACGCCATGCGGAAACCGGGGAGGAATTTGTGGTTTATCAGGAGCTGGAGGGAGAATTTGGCATATTTGTTTTGCCGCTTGCCGCGTTTGCAGGAAGAAACGCAGACGGGAAGGAGCGCTTTTTGCCGGTTCCGTCGCCCAAGATCTTATATGGCGGCGATGTGCGGGCAGAAGCAGAAGCCGATCTTGCAGGAAATCATCTGCGGGAAAGAGATCCGCAGGAAAGCGGGCAGCAGGAAAACAAGCCTCAGCAAAATGAACAGCAGGAAGGCGGTCCGGACGCAGGGCTTATGGCGTTTCTGGAAGCGGAAACCTACGGGGAAAAGCTGAAGGTCTACGATTCTTTGGCGGGCAGGGCAGACGAACATATGCTCAATACGATCGCGGTATCGATGGATCTGGAACTGTCCGGCGGCAGCATTGAGGAGCAGTATGACAATTTAAAAAGCTGTCTTTTGACGCTGGAAAGGTACGAGTGCAGCAGGCTGCGCTGAGATGGGACCGGATGAGATATGAAAACATTTCGGAAGGGCGTTTTATCAGCCGCCCGAACCGGTTTATCGCGGAAGTGGAAATTCAGGACGGCACAGGCAGCCGTATGGAAAGAGTCCATGTGAAAAATACGGGACGGTGCCGGGAGCTTTTGATCCCGGGGACGAAGGTATATCTGGAAAAAAGCGCTGTGCCGGGGCGAAAGACGGCTTACGATCTGGTAGCGGCACAAAAGGGAGACCGAATCGTGAACATGGATTCCTTTGCGCCCAACCGGGCGGTGCATGAATGGATCGCTTCCGGGCAATATTTTAAAAATGTGACGCTGATAAAGCCGGAGACATTTTACAGGGATTCCCGGTTTGATTTTTATGTAGAGGCAGGACAGCGCAGGATCTTCATAGAGGTCAAGGGCGTGACGCTGGAGGAAAACCGCGCCGCCCTGTTTCCGGACGCCCCCTCCGAACGGGCGCTGAAGCATGTGGAGGAGCTGGCAGAGGCGGTCGGGGAAGGCTATGAGTGCTACGCAGTGTTCGTGATCCAGATGAAAGGGATAGACCGCTTTATGCCGAACCGCAAAGCGCAGCCGGAATTTGCGGACGCGCTCTGCAAGGCGCAAAAGGCGGGCGTGCACATTCTGGCATATGACTGCAGTGTGAGCGCAGACGAGATGAGGCTGAGCGATCCGGTGGAGGTAGAACTGCAGGAAAAGGACGGGCTTTTAAACCGGATTGCGCCGCCGCTTCTCTCATGGTATGATGAAAACAGACGGGTGCTCCCGTGGCGGGAAAGGCCGGAGCCGTACCGCGTGTGGGTGTCGGAGATCATGCTCCAGCAGACGAGGGTGGAGGCGGTAAAGCCGTATTTTGCCCGGTTTATGGAACGGCTGCCGGACATTGCGGCGCTGGCGTCGGCAGAAGACGACGAGCTGCTAAAGCTCTGGGAGGGGCTGGGTTATTACAGCCGCGCCCGGAATTTAAAGGCAGCGGCACAGCAGATCATGGAGCTGTACGGCGGGCAGATGCCTTCGGATTACCATGAGCTTTTGAAACTGAAAGGGATCGGGAGCTATACGGCGGGCGCAGTTTCGTCGATCGCCTTTGGGCAGCCGGTTCCGGCGGTGGACGGGAATGTGCTGCGGGTCATCATGCGCCTGCTGGCAGACGGCAGCGACATTTCGGAGCCCTCCGTGAAAAAGAGGGTGGAAGAGGACTTAAAGCCCGTGATGCCAAAAGACCGTCCGGGCGATTTCAACCAGGCGCTGATGGAGCTTGGGGCGACGGTATGCCTTCCAAACGGCGCGCCCAGATGTGCAGAGTGCCCGTGGAAGGGCTTATGCAGGGCAGGTCTGGAAGGAAGCTGGCAGCAGTATCCGAAAAAAGCGCCCAAAAAGCCCCGCACAGTCGAAGAAAGGACGGTACTTGTGATCCGGGACGGAAACCGGACGGTTATCCGGCAGCGCCCGAAAAAAGGGCTTTTGGCGGGAATGTACGAATTTCCGTCGCTTTTGGGGAAAGCGTCGCTGGACGAGGTAAAGGACTGGCTCAAAGAACAGGGCGTCCACGCGGTCAGGATCGAGCGCCTTGCGCCGTCAAAGCACATTTTTACCCATAGGGAGTGGCATATGACGGGGTACATGGTTTTGGTGGACGGGCTGGAACCGATGCGTAAGGATCCGTCGCTTTTGCTTGTGGACGCAGAAGAAACGGAGGAAAAATATCCGATCCCTTCGGCGTTTTCTGCGTATACCGGCTATTTAAGCATCCGGACAGGCAGTAAGAAACTGAAAAAATGAGTAGGGAGAAAGAAATTTATGAAGCTTCTATCGATTGCGATCCCCTGTTACAATTCGCAGGGGTATATGGCAAAATGTATCGAATCGCTGCTTCCGGGCGGCGAGGACGTTGAGATCCTTGTAGTCAACGACGGCTCTAAGGACGATACCGCAAAAATCGCGGACGAATACGCGGCGAAATATCCGACGATCGTGCGCGCGATCCATAAAGAAAACGGCGGGCACGGTTCTGCGGTAAACGCCGGGCTGGAAAACGCGCAGGGCGTCTATTTTAAGGTCGTAGACAGCGACGACTGGGTAAAGGAGGACGCGTATCTGGCGATCTTAAATACGCTGCGGGAGCTGATCGGGGGCGAGCAGACGCTGGATATGCTGATCAGCAATTTCGTTTACGAGAAAGAGGGCGAGCGCCGCAAAAAGGTGATGCGCTATAAGCATGTGCTGCCGGAAGGAAAGATTTTTGGCTGGAATGATGTGGGACGCTTCCATGTGGGGCAGTATATCCTGATGCATTCGGTGATCTACCGGACGAAGCTTTTGCGGGAGTGCGGCTTAAAGCTTCCGGAGCATACGTTTTATGTGGATAATCTGTACGTGTTTGAGCCGCTTCCGTATGTGCGCAACATGTATTATCTGGATGTGAATTTTTACCGCTATTATATTGGGCGCGCGGATCAGTCCGTCAATGAAAAGATCATGACAGGGCGGATCGACCAGCAGATCAGGGTCAACAAGCGGATGGTCGATTATTTTTCGGAAAAGAAGGGGGCTGTTGCTTCCAATAAGCCGATGTCCCGGTATATGTTGAGCTATCTGGATATTATCACGACCGTTTCCTCGATCCTTCTGATCCGGATCGGGACACAGGAAGCGCTGGAAAAGAAAAAAGAGCTTCTGGAATATATCCGCCAGAAGGATAAAAAGATGTACAGAAAGCTCCGCTACGGCCTTCTGGGCAACTGCATGAACCTGCCCGGCAGGACGGGACGCTGGATTTCCGTGGAGGGATATAAGATCTGCCAGAAGTTTTTCGGGTTTAACTGATCGAGAAAAAGCTCTTGTTGTCTTTTGCAAGTTGTGGTAGAATATAGTGGGTTTTTGGGGAATAAAGAAGAAAAAGAAAGGAAAATGGGTGGACTTATGAAAAGACAAGACATTCATAAAGTACTGATCATCGGCTCCGGCCCGATCATCATCGGTCAGGCATGCGAGTTTGATTATTCCGGTACCCAGGCATGTAAGGCATTAAAGCAGCTGGGCTATGAGATCGTGCTGGTCAACTCCAATCCGGCGACGATCATGACTGATCCGGATACGGCGGATATTACCTATATCGAGCCGTTAAACGTAGAGCGTCTGGAGCAGATCATCGAGAAAGAGCGTCCGGATGCGCTGCTTCCGAACCTGGGCGGACAGTCGGGTTTGAACCTGTGCTCCGAGCTGCAGGCGGCAGGCGTTCTGGACAAGTATAATGTAAAGGTGATCGGCGTTCAGGTGGATGCGATCGAGCGCGGCGAGGACCGCATCGAGTTCAAGAACACGATGAAAAATCTGGGCGTGGAGATGGCAAGAAGCGACGTGGCGTACTCCGTTGAGGAAGCGCTGGAAATCGCTGACAAGCTTGGCTATCCGGTCGTTCTGCGTCCCGCATATACGATGGGCGGCGCCGGCGGCGGTCTTGTTTATAATAAAGAAGAATTAAAAACTGTCTGCTCAAGAGGCCTTCAGGCAAGCCTTGTGGGACAGGTTTTGGTAGAAGAGTCCATTCTGGGCTGGGAAGAGCTGGAGCTGGAGGTAGTCCGTGACGCGAAAGGAAATATGATCACGGTATGCTTCATCGAAAATATCGACCCTGTCGGCGTTCATACCGGCGATTCCTTCTGTTCCGCCCCTATGCTGACAATTTCCGAGGACGTTCAGAAAAAGCTTCAGGAGCAGGCGTATAAGATCGTGGACGCGATCCAGGTCATCGGCGGCACAAACGTACAGTTTGCGCATGATCCGGTTTCCGGCCGCGCGGTCGTGATCGAGATCAACCCGAGAACATCCCGTTCTTCCGCTCTTGCAAGTAAGGCGACAGGCTTCCCGATCGCGCTCATATCCGCGATGCTGGCAAGCGGCCTGACGCTGGATGAGATCCCGTGCGGCAAGTACGGCACGCTGGATAAATATGTTCCGGGCGGAGATTATATCGTTCTGAAATTCGCGCGCTGGGCGTTTGAGAAGTTCAAGGGCGTTGAAGATAAGCTGGGCACGCAGATGCGCGCCGTAGGCGAAGTAATGAGCATCGGCAAGACTTATAAGGAAGCGCTTCAGAAAGCGATCCGTTCTCTGGAGAAAAACCGTTACGGTCTTGGACATGTGAAGGATTTTGACCAGAAGACAAAGAAGGAACTGCTGACCATGCTGGCAACCCCCAGCAGCGAGAGACATTTCATTATGTATGAGGCGCTGCGCAAAGGGGCTTCCGTCGAAGAAATCCACAATCTGACAAAGGTAAAGGAGTACTTTATCGAGCAGATGAAGGAGCTTGTGGAAGAGGAAGAGAGGCTTGCGGCAGAGTATCACGGCAAGATGCCTTCCGACGCAGATTTAAAGCAGGCGAAGCTGGACGGCTTCTCCGATAAATATCTGAGCGAGATTCTGGGGATCCCGGAAGAGGACATCCGTCAGAAGCGCGTGGAGCTGGGCGTTGTGGAAGGCTGGGAAGGCGTGCATGTAAGCAGCACGAAGGATTCCGCTTATTACTATTCCAGCTACCATATCAAGGATCAGAGCCCTGTGGACAACAGCAAGCCGAAGGTTATGATCCTGGGCGGCGGCCCCAACCGTATCGGCCAGGGTATCGAGTTCGACTACTGCTGCGTACATGCGGCAAAGGCGCTGCATAAGCTGGGCTTCTCCACGATCATCGTAAACTGCAACCCGGAGACGGTATCCACGGACTACGATACATCCGACAAGCTGTATTTTGAGCCGCTGACACTGGAAGACGTTCTGGCAATTTATGAAAAGGAAAAGCCGGTGGGCGTGATCGCGCAGTTCGGCGGACAGACTCCTCTGAATCTGGCTGCGGACTTAAAGAAATTCGGCGTAAATATCCTTGGAACCACTCCCGAAACGATCGACCTTGCAGAAGATCGGGATCAGTTCCGCGAGATGATGGAAAAGCTGGAAATCCCGATGCCGGAAGCGGGCATGGCTGTCAATGTGGACGAGGCGCTTGAGACTGCCCACCGGATCGGCTATCCCGTTATGGTACGTCCTTCCTATGTACTGGGCGGACGCGGCATGGAAGTCGTTTATGACGATGAGGCGCTGACCTTCTACATGCAGCAGGCAGTAGGCGTAACGCCCGACCGTCCGATCCTGATCGACAGATTCCTGCACCATGCGACAGAGTGCGAGGCGGATGCGATCAGCGACGGCGAGAACGTATTTGTTCCTTCTGTTATGGAGCACATCGAGCTTGCAGGTATCCATTCCGGCGACTCCGCGTGCATCATCCCGCCGAAGGGGCTGTCTGATGAGCAGGTTGAGACGATCAAGGATTATACAAGAAAGATCGCAAAAGAGCTGGGCGTTGTAGGTCTGATGAACATGCAGTATGCGATCGAGGACGGACGGGTATATGTGATCGAGGCAAATCCCCGCGCATCCAGAACCGTTCCGCTCGTATCCAAGGTGTGCGGCATCAACATGGTTCAGATCGCGACAGACATCATTACCCTGCCTTATACGGGACGCAAGACTCCCGTGACAGAGCTGCGTGAGAAGAAATTCAGCCATTACGGTGTAAAAGAAGCGGTATTCCCGTTCAATATGTTCCCGGAGGTTGACCCTGTCCTCGGACCGGAAATGCGTTCTACCGGCGAGGTGCTCGGCATGTCCACCGATTTCGGCGACGCATTCTACAAAGCGGAGGAGGGTGCAAACAGCAAGCTTCCGACAGAGGGCTGTGTGCTGATCTCTGTAAATGACAGGGACAAGGCAGAGGTCGCAGAGGTTGCAAGAGGCTTCTACGAGTGCGGCTTTGAGATCATGGCGACAGGCAGGACCTGCGACCTGATCGAAGCGGCAGGCATCCCTGCCCTGAAGGTATGCAAGATCAACGAGGGCCGCCCCAACATTCTGGATAAGGTAACAAACGGCAAGATCCAGCTGATCGTCAATACGCCTCTTGGCAAAAAGGGCGCGACGGACGACAGCTACATCCGCAAGGCGGCGATCAAGAACCGCATCCCGTATATCACGACGATGGCGGCTGCAAAGGCGACCGTGGAAGGCATCCGTTCCGCAAAGCGCGACGGCAAGCTCCCGGTAAAATCCCTGCAGGAGTTCCACGCAAGCATTACGGATAAATAAAAAAATGTGCGCTTCGGCGCACATTTTTTTTATGGTGTATTAAGAAAAAATTTCGGAATCTCTGCAGGTGTTTTTCTGTTTTGTGTCATATACTAAACACAGATAAGGAGGAGGCACAGGATGAGTCTGGAAGTTTTTATTGATTATTTTACGCAGTACGGGGCGATCGCGATTTTCGTCGTCGTATTTTTGGAATATCTGAACCTGCCGGGATTCCCAGCAGGCGTGATCATGCCGCTTGCGGGCATATGGGCGGCGCACGGCAAGATCAGCTTTTTGGGGACGATGGCGCTGACGGTCGCGGCGGGCGTGTGCGGAAGCTGGCTCTTGTATTTTCTTGGATATAAGGGAGGCTCGTTCCTTCTGGAAAAATATTTAAAGAAGTTTCCGTCCCAGCGGGAAGGGATCGAGAAAAATTTTGAAATTTTAAAAAGGCGGGGATGTATCGGGGTATTCATTGGGAAGCTGATCCCGGTGATGCGGACGCTGATCTCGATTCCGGCAGGTGTGATGAAGATGAATTTCTGGAAATATACGTTCAGCTCGATGCTCGGGGTGGCGGTATGGAATCTGTTTTTTGTGGGAGCAGGGTATGTTCTGGGAGACGCGGTATTTGGTTATCTGGGATAGCGGGCGGAAGCGCTGCGTGAAAAAATCCCCCATAGAAGGTCAGGCATGAAAAATACTGACTTCTATGGGGGATTCTTATTTCAGGTTCGGAAGCCTAAAACGGCATCTGCCGCCAGCCTCCTGCCATATTCCGGGGGTTTAGAAATTATTTCTTGCCCTGGTTTGCTACAGCGTTCATCTTTGCTTCAACCTGAGACTGGTCGCCAAGGTAGTGGTGGCCGATTGCGTTGAAGTTGTCGTCCAGCTCGTATACAAGCGGCACGCCTGTAGGGATGTTCAGCTCTGTGATGTCTTCCTCAGAGATGTTGTCCAGATATTTTACGAGAGCGCGGAGGGAGTTGCCGTGAGCGGCGATCAGAACCTTCTTGCCTTCCTTCATATCTTTCTTGATGTTCTCCTCGTAGAAAGGAATAACTCTTGCGATAGTATCCTTTAAGCTCTCTGTAAGAGGAAGCTCCTTGGGATCTACATTTGCATAGGGAGCCTGCAGAGCGGGGTTGCGCTCGTCAGAGGGCTCAAGAGCCGGGGGCTGAACGTCGAAGGAACGACGCCATACCTTTACCTGATCTTCGCCGTATTTCTCAGCGGTCTCAGACTTGTTTAAGCCCTGCAGTGCGCCGTAATGACGCTCGTTTAATTTCCATGTCTTAACAACGGGGATCCACTCCTCGTTTAACTCCTGCAGAACGTGGTTTGCAGTATGGATTGCGCGCTGTAAGTAAGAAGTGTAGCAAACGTCGAAAGAGAAGCCTGCCTCCTTTAACAGAACGCCGCCCTGAGCAGCCTCTTTGTGGCCGTTCTCGGACAGATCTACGTCAGTCCAGCCGGTGAACAGGTTCTGCTGGTTCCATACGCTTTCGCCGTGGCGAATCATAACCAATTGATAACCCATATTGATTCTTCCTCCTGATTAAAATTACGATATTTTAGCCTGTTTGACTAAAGACAAGCATACACGATTTTGCGGGAAAAATCAAGACTTTCCCTTGCGTTTTTGGCACGGATGTGGTAAAGTGGTTAGCGGTCTGATTTCCGAAAGGTCAAGGCGGAGACAGACCATAAAAAAGAAGAGACGTCTGGAAGAAGGCTATAGATTTTGCTGTTTCTGAGATAAACAGCAGGATTTTAGTCTTTTTTTATTCGATAGGAGGTTGGAATGAATCAGGAATTTATGAAACAGAAAAAGGTTCTGCCGCTGGTGCTGTCGATGTCGCTGCCGATGATGGTGTCGATGCTGATCAATTCGCTGTACAATATCGTGGACAGCATGTTTGTGGCGCAGATCGGGGAGGCGGCGCTGACCGCGGTTTCCCTTGTATATCCGCTTCAGATGCTGGTAACGAGCATCGGCGTCGGCTTCGGCGTGGGCATCAGCGCCGCCGCGGCGTTTTATCTGGGGGCGGGCGAACAAAGGGAAGCCGGAAAGGCGGCGTCCCAGGGCTTCTTTTTAAGCATTGTGCACGGCGTGTGCCTGTCGGTGGGCTTAACGGCGTCGCTGCCCGTGTTTTTAAAGCTTTTTACAAAGGACGGGCAGATTTATAGCTGGGGGCTGGAATATGGCGTTATTGTCATGGCGTTTTCCGTTGTGGTAACGACGCAGATCGCTTTTGAAAAGATTTATCAGTCGCTGGGGAATATGATCGTGCCTACCGTGTGCCTTGCGGCGGGGTGCATCACCAACATCGTGCTCGACCCGGTATTTATATTCGGGCTGGGGCCGGTCCCGAGGATGGCGGTGCGCGGGGCTGCGGTGGCGACCGTGATCGGGCAGCTTGTGACGCTGCTGCTGTATGTGGCGTATTTTTCCAGAAAGGGGATGGGAATTGAATTTTCGAGGCGTTTGATGAAGCCGACCGGCGACGTGTGCAGACGGCTGTATATGGTAGGCGTGCCGTCCTCTCTGACGATGGGGCTTCCGTCCCTTCTTGTGACGCTGCTAAACGGTCTGGCAGGCGCGTTTTCCGCGATGTATGTGCTCATTCTGGGCGTTTATTTTAAGCTCCAGACGTTTATCTATCTTCCTGCCAGCGGCATCGTGCAGGGAATGCGTCCGGTGCTGAGCTATAATTACGGCGCGGGGGAAAAACGCCGGATGAAGCAGATCTTAAGCGTATGTACCGTCCTGATCCTTGTGATCATGGCGGCAGGCATGGCGCTGTTTGTGCTGCTGCCCGAGCCGATCATGGGAATGTTTACAAAAGATGCAGAAACGATCCGGGAGGGCGCGCTGGCACTTCGGATCATCAGCCTTGGCTTTGTGGTCTCCGGCGTCAGCGTAGTGGCGTCCGGCGCGCTGGAAGCGCTGGGAGAGGGCGTGGCGTCCTTTGTGATCTCGATGCTGCGTTATCTTGCGGTAATCGTCCCGGCGGCATGGATCGGGACAAAGCTTGCAGGCATCACGGGGCTGTGGACGGCGTTTCCGATCGCAGAGACGGTAACGGCTGCCGCGTCGGCAGTGATCTTTATGCTCTGCTGGAAAAAATGTATGAAAAAAATTTAAGGGCGCGCCGCCTTTCTGCTTGGAGGGCGGCGCTTTGGCATCAGAAGTTGAAAAAAGACGGTCGGGAGGACAAAAGATGAAGCTGTACGAAATTTATTTCAGCCCCACGGGCGGGACAAAAAAGGTGGCGGACGTGGTCGCAGCGGCATTAAACGGCAGGGCAGAGCAGATCGACCTGATCAAAACGCCGGGCAGACTGAAAGAAATCAAATTTCAGGCGGAGGACGTGTGCCTTGTGGCGGTTCCTTCTTACGGAGGAAGGGTTCCCGCTCCTGCGGCGGAATGCTTAAAGCAGGCGCAGGGAAACGGGGCGAAGGCTGTTTTGGCGGCGGTATACGGAAACCGCCATATTGACGATACGCTGGCGGAGCTTTTCGACGTGCTGTGTGACGCGGGATTTGAGTGCGCAGCGGCGCTGGAGGCGGTGGCGCAGCATTCGCTGATGCCCTGCTACGGAAAGGGAAGGCCGGACGGCAGGGACCGGGAGCAGCTTCGGACGTTTGCAGCGCAGATCCGGGAAGCGCTGGAAGAGCCCAAGCGGTGCGCAGGCTTAAAGGAGCGGCTGCCGGGAAACCGCCCTTACAAGGAATTTCACAATAAGCTTCCGCTAAAGCCGGAGGCTTCAAGAAAGTGCGAGGGCTGCGGACTGTGCGCGGCACAATGTCCGGCGGGCGCGATCCCGAAGGAAAACCCGCGCCTGACCGATAAGGAAAAGTGCATTTCCTGTATGCACTGTGTGGCGGCGTGCCCGAAAAAGGCAAGAAAGGTGAGCGCAGCGGTGCGGCTGGCAGCCTCTTATAAGATGCGCAAGGTCTGCTCCGGACGAAAGGAAAACCGCCTGTATCTGTAGGGCTGTGAAAGAAAAGAAAGCGGTATGGCAGAGGCTAGCGCAGCCTTTTGCGGTAATCCTCCGGAGAGCAGTTTAAGTAGCGCCGGAAGACTCTGGCGAAATAGTTCCCGTTTTCAAAGCCGCAGGCGCGCGCGATGGAAGCCACGGAATCGGACGTATTCAAAAGAAGGAACAGCGCGTTTTCCATGCGGAGCCGGGTCAGATACTGCAAAGGTGTCTGCCCGGTTTCTTTTTTAAAAAGCCGGGTCAGATGCTCCTGGGAAACGCTGCAGAAGTCCGCTGCCTCCCCGATGCCGGACAGGGAAGAAAAGTGCTCCTTAAAATAGCCGCATGCCTGACGGACAAGGGGGGAACTTCCGTCTGCCGGGGCGTCCAGTACGCGGAGGAGGCTGCACAGAAAGCCGTAGAGAAATTCGCCGCCCTCATAGGGAAGCGGGCGGGAAGCGCTGCATTTTTGGAAGAAGCGGAAAAAACGGGAGACAGGAGGGCTTATGGCAGGCAGGGAAAAGACAGCGCCGGTAAGCCTTTGAACCGCATCTTGGAAGGGCTCTGCCGCAGCCCCCGTAAAATGCAGATAAAAATATTCCCATTCGCCGGAAGCGATACCGACGCCGGGGCAGAAGGGATCGCCGTTTTGATCGGGCAGAAAGTAGCGGCCCTCCTGCGTCATGCGGGTCAAAAAGCCGTATCCTTCCGGTAAAAGAAAGCTGCCCTTGCCGTCCTGATAGACGCCGCAGCCTTTCAGGGTATACTGCAGCAGGTAGCCCTCATAGGCGGGACGCGTTTGGTTGTCAAAAAAATAAGCTTCTTCAAAACGCCGTTCCACGCCCATGTCCATCAGAAAAAGCGGCTGCTCAAAAGGCGTTTCCTCCTGTAAAAATCCAAAATTTCCAAAGGAATATGAGATCAAAAAAGTATCCTCCTGTATCAAAGAAGTATTCTTGAAGTACTTGATAGTGTTTATTATAATGGTTTTATCAGGAATGGCAAGCAGATCAAGATTCTGATAAAGAGAGGGCTTTGAGATGGACAAAAATCTTTTTGCAAAAACGCCGCCGATGGGCTGGAACAGCTACGATTATTACGACACGACGGTAAACGAGGAGCAGGTAAAGGCAAACGCGGATTTCATGGCGGCGCATTTGAAGGAATACGGCTGGGAATATGTGGTCGCAGACATCCAGTGGTATGCAAACGGCGCGGGCACGAAGCGGGATCAGTTCCAGTATATCCCCTTTGACGATCTGGAAATGGATGAATACGGCAGGCTGCAGCCGTCCCCGGCGCGGTTTCCGTCCTCGGCAGGGGGAAAAGGGTTTTTGCCGCTGGCAGACTATGTGCACGGGCTGGGACTGAAATTCGGCATCCACATCATGCGCGGGATTCCCAGAAAGGCGGCGCAGGAGCACCTGCCTGTGTACGGGAGCAGCTTTACGGCGGATATGACTGCGGATCCGGCGTCGATCTGCGGCTGGAACCCGGATATGTACGGCGTAAGAAATAATGAGGCGGGACAGGCATGGTACGATTCGCTCATCGGGATGTATGCGCAGTGGGGCGTGGATTTTATCAAGTGCGACGACATCTGCGACAGCTGGCTGTATCCAAACGACAGCTTTAACGGTTGGTTTGAGACAAAAATGCTGTACCGCGCGATCCAGAAGAGCGGCAGAAACATCGTTTTAAGCCTGTCTCCGGGGCCTGCGCACATCGACCGGGCATGGCAGTACTGCAAATATGCAAATATGTGGCGGATCACGGACGATTTCTGGGATAACTGGGAGCTTTTGTATCCGATGTTTGCGCGCTGCGAGCTCTGGCAGGATCATGTAAAGCAGGGTTGCTATCCGGACTGCGATATGCTGCCCCTTGGGAAGGTCGGCAAGGGATTCGGGCAGGAAAGGGATACCGGGCTGACGAAGGAAGAGCAGAAAACGATGATGACGCTGTGGAGCTTTTTTAAATCCCCGCTGATGATCGGCGCGGAGCTGACAAAGCTGGACGGCTGGACGATGTCGCTTCTGACAAATAAGGAAATTCTGGGACGGCTGAAGGATTCCTGCAAGGGAACCCAGATCTTTCGCGATGAAAAAAAGGCGGTATGGAAGAGTGTGGATCAGGAGGACAAAAGCACCTGCGTTGCCCTCTTTAACCTCAGCGACAAAGAGGTGCGTCTGTCCGAGGCGCTTTCGGAGATCGAAGAGGGGATGGCGGATACCGGCTTTATCGACCTGTGGGACAACAGCAGGGGAACGACGGAGGACGGAAGGATAACGGCAGTTGTCCCGGCACACGGGGTAAAGGCTGTAAAATTGATATGACAGGAGGAAGGCTTCATGGAGAAGGCATTATATTCGCGCCCGCTGCCGCTTCGGGCGATTCAGGTAACGGACCCGTTCTGGAAAGGGGAAATGGAGCTTGTGCGCCGGGAGGTGATCCCGTATCAGTGGGCGGCGTTAAACGATCAGGTAGAGGGCGCTGCGCCGAGCTTTTGTATGCACAATTTTAAAACCGCCGGGAAGCTGAACCGGGAAAAGCGGGAAAGGGGCGCTTCGTTCGAGGAGCCAAAATACACGTTCCGGGGCTTTGAAACGCTGCCGGAGGATCCTAAGCATCTGGACGACGCCTTTTACGGCTTTGTATTTCAGGACAGCGATTTTTCAAAATGGATCGAGGCGGTAGGCTATTCGCTGACCCAGCATCCGGATCCGGAGCTGGAACGGATCGCGGACGGGGCAATCGACATCGTGTGCGCGGCGCAGCAGGACGACGGCTATCTGGACACCTATTATATCATCAACGGAAAGGACCGGATCTTTTCCAATCTGAAAGACCATCATGAGCTGTACTGCTTCGGCCATCTGGCGGAGGGCGCCGTCGCTTATTTTGAGGCGACCGGGAAGGATAAGCTGTTAAAGGCGGCGGAACGGTTCGCAGATTATATCGGGGCGCATTTTGGTGCGGAGGAAGGAAAGTGCAAGGGCTATCCCGGACATGAGATCGCGGAAATGGCGCTGGTACGTCTTTATGAAGCGACGGGAAATGCAAGCTATCTGGCGCTGAGCCGGTATTTTGTGGACGAGAGGGGAAAGCGCCCCTATTATTTTGACAGGGAGCACCCGGAGGAGGTCAAAAAGGGCTGTGAGGACGGGCTGCGCTATTCCTATTATCAGGCGCATCTTCCGGTCAGGCAGCAGGAGGAAGCGGTCGGACACGCGGTGCGGGCGGTCTATCTGTATTCCGGCATGGCGGACGTGGCGCGGCTGACCGGAGACGGGACGCTTTATGAAGCGTGCAAAAGGCTCTGGGACAGCATTACCCGCGAAAAAATGTACATTACCGGGGGGATCGGGGCAACCCATATCGGCGAGGCGTTTTCTTTTCCCTATGACCTGCCAAACGATACGGCTTACGCGGAAACGTGCGCGTCCATCGGGCTTGTATTTTTTGCCAGAAGGATGCTGGAAATCATGCCCGACGCCCGCTATGCAAACGTGATGGAGCGGGCGCTGTACAACGGGATCTTAAGCGGGATGGCGTTGGATGGAAAGAGCTTTTTCTATGTGAACCCGCTGGAGGTCCTCCCGGAAGCCTGTCATAAGGACGAACGGAAATTCCATGTAAAGCCTGTGCGGCAGAAGTGGTTTGGCTGCGCCTGCTGCCCGCCGAACCTGGCGCGGCTGATCAGCTCCATCGGTTCTTACTCCTACACGGAAAATGACGATACGCTGTTTGTGCACCTGTATCTGGGCGGCACGCTGGAAAAAAAGATCGGGGAAAAGACGGCGGACATCTGTATCAAATCCGGAATGCCGTGGAACGGGGACGTAACGGTGCGCCTTCGGGCAAAGGAAACGGGGCTTAAGCTTGCGCTGCGCCTGCCCGACTGGTGCAGCCATTATGGGCTGGAAGGCGCAGAGGGCGCAGCCCTGGAAGAAAAGGACGGCTATCTGTATATGGAAAAGGACTGGGCGGAAGAGGAAACTTTAACGCTTCATTTCCCGATGGAGATCCGTCTGATGGCTGCCGATGAAAACGTGCGCGAGGACGCCGGAAAGGCAGCGCTGATGCGAGGACCGCTGGTCTATTGTCTGGAAGGGGCGGATAACGGAGCCGATCTGCATCTTTTGTCGGTAAACCCGGCGCTGCATGCGGCGGAAAAAGAGATAGAGATCTGCAGCGTTCCCATGAAGGCGATCGAAGCAGACGGTTTTCGGATCAAAAAGAGAAAAGCGGATGGGAAAGAGACGGAGGGCGTCCTTTACAGAAGCTATCGGAAGCCCGAAAAAAATCCGGTCCGTCTGCGCTTTATTCCTTATTACGCATGGGCGAACCGGGGAGAAAATGAAATGCAGGTATGGACTGCGGTGGAAGGGTAAGGAGTTACCGGATGCCTTCCAGCACCCGGCGCATATCCTCTGGCATCGGCGCTTTGAATTCCATTTCCTTTCCCGTCATCGGATGGCAAAAAACGAGGCGGGCGGCATGGAGCGCCTGCCGGGAGATCCATTCCATGTCGGGATTGTAAAGGGAATCCCCCACGAGGGGAAAGCCCAGATGCTTCATATGAATACGGATCTGATGGGTGCGGCCTGTTTCCAGCGTAAGAAGGAGCAGGCTGTGCCCGTTTTTCTGTCCGATGACCCGGTAGTGGGTGACGGCGCTTTCGCCGTTTTCAAAATCCACGCACCGCTCGATAATCGAACCGGGCTTTCTGCCAAGGGGCGCCGTGACCGTGCCGCAGGAGGGTGTGACAGCGCCGCGGGCGATGCCCAGATATTCCCGGCGGATCTGCCGGTTTCTGACCATGGTGGCAAGGATGCTGCCGCTGACCAGATGCTTTGCGATGATCGTCAGCCCCGAGGTGTTGTGGTCGAGCCGGTTGATGCAGCGGAACACAAAGGGCTGCCCTTTTTCTTTAAAATACCATGCAAGCCCGTTTCCGAGGGAGCGGGTGTAGTTGTTCATGGAAGGGTGGATCGGCAGATCGGCAGGCTTATTTACAACCATCAGGTCTTCGTCCTCATATACGATGTCCAGCGGAAGATAAACCGGCGGGATCTTTTCGGAAACGGCGGTTTCCCGGATGTGTACGGTAAGCACGTCCCCGAAAGAGAGCGGATGCACCATATAGGCAAAGCTGCCGTTTATCAGGATGCTTTCTGGCATCCTTTTTAAGTCGGTAATATTGGCGGAGGAATAGCCTTTTTTCTTTAAAAATTGGGCGACGGTCATGCAATCGTCGCCCTTTGTGATCTCATATGTTAAAATGCGTTCCATTTAGTTGGACTTGACCTCTTTCCACATTTCGTTGTAAAGAGCGTCGCCCTCCTCGCCCAGATAGGTGAAGGTTTCCAGATTGGAATACTGGCTCAAATCGGGGAATGCGATCTGGGAATTTTTCAGCGCCTCGTCTTCGATCAGCTCGCGCGCAGCCTCGTTGGGGGTAGAGTAGGTGATGTACTCAAAGTTTTTGAGGGCGATGTCGCCGCGGCACATAAAGTCGATGAATTTCTCGGCGTTTTCCTTGTTGGGAGCATTTTTGGGCACAACCCAGGAATCGATCCATACGTTTGTCCCTTCTTTGGGAACCACATATTCCAGATCGGGGTTTTCACGCTGGGTGTAGATCGCCTCGCCGGAATAGATCACGCCGAGGGCAGCCTCGCCGCCGATCATCTTGTCGCGCACCTGGTCGATCACATATGCCTGAACGAGCGGCTTCTGCTCGATGAGCAGGTCGCGGGCGGCAGCCAGCTCTGTCTCGTCCAGCGTGTTCATGGAATTGCCGTTTAATTTGAGCGCCACCATGAAAGCGTCGCGCACGGAATCCTGCATTAAGATGCTGTCCGCATATTTTTCATCCCAGAGGATCGACCAGCTGTCCACGGGCTCGTCCACCATCGTCTTGTTGTAAAGGATGCCTACCGTGCCCCAGCAGTAGGGAACGGAATATTTGTTTTCCGGATCGAAGCCTCTGGACTGCTCCCAGTACTGTGCGCCGATGTTTTCTTTGGCGTTGGGCATGTTGTCAAAGTTTAATTCTGCCAGCAGATCGTTCTCGATCATCTTGTTGATCATATAGTCGGAGGGGCAGATCACGTCATAAGCGGAAGCGCCTGTCTCCACCTTGGGATACATGATCTCGTTTGTCTCAAATTCGTCGTAAATCACCTTGATGCCGGTTTCCTCCTCGAACATGGTGATCGTTTCGGGATCGATGTATTCGCCCCAGTTATAAACGACAACTTCGCCGTTTGAGCCGGCAGAAGAAGAGGAAGAGCCGCAGCCTGCCAGAAGACCTGCGGAAAGGGCGCCTGTTAAAAGGCAGCAAAAAATTTTGGTAAGTGTTTTCTTTTTCATCTTTTGTTCCTTTCAATAGAAAATATATTGTTTGCCGTCAGTGCTTTTTGTTCTGTCTGGGCGTCTTGTTGACGAGGATCAGAAGGATGAGCACGGTGACAAAGATCAGGGTGGACAGAGCGTACATTTCAGGCTTGATGCCTTTTTTGACCTCCGTATAAATCTTGGTGGAGAGCGTGTCCACACCCGGACCTTTCGTAAAGTGGGTAATGATAAAATCGTCCAGCGACATCGTAAACGCCATTAAAAAGCCGGAGGAAACGCCGGGCAGGATGTCGAGAAAGACAACTTTGAAAAATGCCTGCCACGGGGACGCGCCCAGATCGAGGGCGGCCTCATAGACGCTGGGGTTTAACTGCTTTAACCGCGGCATCACGCTCAAGATCACATAGGGGATGTTGAAGGTGATGTGCGAAAGCAGGATCGTCGTAAAGCCGAATTTTGCCCGGAAGGTTAAAAACAGAAGCATCAGGGAAATCCCGGTCACGATCTCGGCGTTTAACATGGGGATGTTGGTAATGCCCATGAGCACGGCGCGGCTCTTTTTTTTCATGCCCTGGATGGACAGGGCGGCGACCGTGCCGATGAGGGTGGCGATCACTGCCGAAAGCAGGGCGATGAGCAGGGTATTGTAAAGCGCCTGCATGATCTCCTGATTGGAAAAAAGCTCTACGTACCATTTGGTCGTAAAGCCGCCCCATTTCGCGCGGCTCCTGCTGGCGTTGAAGGAAAGCACGATCAGCGTCGCGATGGGAGCGTACATGAAAATGAAGATCAGGGCGATATAAACTTTTTGCGCTGCGGTTTTGATCATAATGCCGTTCCCTCCCCGTTTTTATCGAAAACTGCGGTAAGCACCATATTGATGATGATAAAGATCATCAGGACGATGGAAAGTCCGCTTCCCAAGTGCCAGTTGCTCGCCTGCGTAAATTCCTGTTCGATGACGTTGCCGATGAGGAGGATCTTGCTGCCGCCTAACAGGTTGGAAATAACGAAGGTCGTGAGCGCGGGCACGAACACCATCGTAATGCCGCTGATCACGCCGGGCAGGCTCAGCGGGAAAATGATCCGGCAAAACGTCTGCACGCCGTTTGCGCCCAGATCGTGGGCGGCGTTTACAACGTTTGCGTCGATCTTGGAAAGCGCGTTGTAAAGCGGGAGCACCATAAAGGGCAGGAAGTTGTATACCATGCCCAGAACGATCGCCGCCGGGGTGTTGATGATATTTAAGGCAGGCAGCCCGAAAAAGGAGAGGATCGAGTTGATGACCCCGTTTTTTTCAAGGAGCGTCTGCCATGCCAGCGTGCGGAGCAAAAAGTTCATCCACATGGGCAGGATAAAGATCATCACGATAAAGCTTTTCTGGCTGACCCTGCGCGCCGTCAGGATCATGGCGAGCGGATAGGCGAGCGCCAGACAGATCAGCGTGCTGATCAGGGATAAAACAAGGGCGGAAACGAGCGCCTTTAAATGCTCGGGGGAGCTGATGGCGGCGATGTTTTCCAGCGTAAACGCCCCCGTATTGTCCGTCAGTCCGTAATAAAAGATCATGCACAGCGGGATGATGATAAAGGCGGCGGACCAGAAAAGGTACGGCCCTGCCATCCAGCGGCTGTGCGGCCACGGCGTCCTGGGCGCGGCAGTTTTTTTCATTGCTTTACTCATCGACAGACACGGCCTCCTCATCCTCCGAAGCCGGCTTGTTCATGATCTGGATGTCGAAGGGATCGACCCGGATGCCGACCTTTGTGCCGACAGGGAACATGTCGGTGGAATGCACAAGCCATTCAAAACCGTTTGCGGTCACTTCCATTTCATAGTGGACGCCTTTAAAGATCAGGTGGGTCACAACGCCGTCGATGGAGCCTTCGCCGGGAGCGACAAGATCCACGTCCTCGGGGCGGATCACCACGTCTACGGGCTTGTTTGTGCCAAAGCCCTTGTCCACGCAGGCAAAATTCTGTCCCAGGATGGAAACCAGCTCGTCGCGCACCATCGTTGCGGCGATGATGTTGGAATCGCCGATAAAGTCCGCCACAAAGGCGTTTTCCGGCTCGTTGTAGATTTTTTCCGGCGTGCCGATCTGCTGGATATAGCCCTGGTTCATAACGACGATCGTATCGGACATGGTCAGCGCCTCCTCCTGATCGTGGGTGACATAAATAAACGTAATGCCCAGCTCGTTTTTCAGGCGGATCAGCTCGTACTGCATGTCCTGACGCAGCTTTAAGTCAAGCGCGCCCAAAGGCTCGTCCAAAAGAAGGAGCTTCGGCTCGTTGACGATGGCGCGGGCGATGGCGATACGCTGCTGCTGGCCGCCGCTTAAGGAATCCGGCATACGCTTTTCATAGCCGTCCAGATTGACGAGCTTTAAGGCGTATTTGATTTTGTCCTGAATGTAGGACTGGGTCTTTCCCTTGATCTTTAAGCCAAAGGCGATGTTTTCCGCGATCGTCATATGGGGGAACAGGGCGTATTTTTGAAAGACCGTATTGAGCTGGCGTCGGTTCGGGGGAAGGTTCGTAATATCCTTGCCGTCGAATAAAACGCATCCGTTGTCCGGCTTTTCAAAGCCGCCGATGATGCGCAGCGTCGTGGTCTTGCCGCAGCCGCTTGGACCTAAGAGCGTCAGAAACTCATTCTCCCGGATATACAGATTCAGGTCGTCCAAAACCGTGGTGTTGTCATAAATTTTGGTGATATGCTGTAAGTCGATCAGCCTTGTGCTCATTGGTGCGATCCCCTCGCAGTGACTCTGCACTGTTCCTTTCTGAAATGGTAAAAAAGTGTGCGCCTTGGCGCATATCCGCGCCGGGCGCGTTTGCCGTCAGGCAATAGATCCCTTCGCGCATTAAAAGCTCGGCGGGCTGGAAACCCAGATCAGGCAGGCGCCGGTCTTTTTGCTTGCCGAAATATAGTGGGTCGATCTGGGCGTAAAATAGAAGGATTCCCCTTTTTTGGCGCGCCAGCTTTGCTTGCCGACGTGGATCGTGACGCTGCCGCTTAAAATATAGCCGAACTCCTCGCCCTCGTGGGGGTTGTCCGGATAGGTGCTGCCGCCCGGCTCGAGGGTCAGGCGGATCGGCTCCATGATATTTTTCTGGGCGTTGGGGATGATCCATTCCGTTTTGTTTTTGTACTCGTCATCCAGCTTCTCAAAGTAATCGGCTTCCTTAAAAACGATCTGCTCATCGGATTCCTCGCTGAAAAAATCTTTCAGGTCGGTGCCCAGCGCCTGCAGGACGTCGATGAGCGTGGCGATGGAGGGGGAGGTCAGATCCCGTTCAAACTGGGAAATGAAGCCCTTGGACAGCTCGGTGCGGTCTGCCAGCTCCTCCTGCGTAAGCCCCTTCTGGATGCGGAGTTCTTTTACTTTTGCTCCTATTTGCATAAAAAATCCTTTGTGTTTCCCGCCAAAGGGGAGGCGGGTCCGGTTTACAGTAATTTTAAACAAAAAGTTTAATGATACTAAACAAACGCACTGGAACTTATTATACGTTTTTTAGGGGAGATGTCAATGGGAAATTTGAGTTTTCCTAGATTATTCACGGAACAGTATCTGAATTGATAACAGTACCATGAATCTGAA
>URRW01000029.1 GCA_900550285.1 uncultured Lachnospiraceae bacterium | reverse complement strand
AATTTTCTGGTTCAATGACTGCCCTCCCATCATAGAGCAGGTAATTGAACGCATCCGCAAACACGGCGTTCCCACGCATGTATGCTTTGGTTACAGTGTCAGCCTGTCCCGTCCTTAAGCACCTCCCTGTGCCGCAGTGGTTGCTGTCTCTCGGCAGGGCTGCTAGTGCCTGCACTCCCTAAACAGCAATCCCTCTGCTTTGTGGCGGCAGGGAAAAAGGAAATACGCATCTGTCCGGCGGCAAACCGTAGCGCAAAGCGCAGTGCTGCCTGCTGTGGGCCAGCCCGTCCCCTTCGTCCCTCCTGCCTGTTGTAAATGATTGGGTATTAAGCATAGCGTTCCGAAAAGAATACAGATCCGGCGCGCTGCGATGACGGCAGCTGTACGCGGTAAACAGAAATGGCATGGATGCCCAGATTCTTTGTGAAATTTATGCTTATATACAGGGTAGCACAGGGGGCAGGGAAGGGCAAGTAAAAATTCTATAAAAAGTGCCATCAGGGGGCGGGGCATCTATCCCCTCCCTTCCTGATGGCAGTATAAAACAATCTTACCCTCAGTGTACAAGGGGGCATACGGTCGAAAAGATTGAATTGGGTCATCTGCTTCGTTACGTTCCCTCCGCGTATGTCTCTGTACGCGTCGATCACGTGCCTTGCAGATGACCCAATTCAAAACTTTTCGACTCTCCGATCCTGACCGTGAAATTTGTTCGCTTTTCAAGGCGGACGAATGAGGCGTACTGGACGTACGCCGATTGAGGACAACGAAGAAAATCGAACAAATTTCACGGTTCAGGACGTATGTCCCCTTGTACACTGAGGGTATGAAAAGTTTATAAAAATAGGGACTTGTCAATAAAAAATGTGGAAAAATGCAGCGTCGGGAAGAAATGCAACATCCAAAAGCGGAAAAAGGGAACAGAAAGAGGGAACCGTGTCTTGTAAAAAAATGCGCGGCGCTGCTACAATGACGCTGTCAGGCGAAAGAGGAAGCCGCCGGAAAAATCAGACGGGGCGCAGGGCAGCCTGCGGGACATGGACATGACGGAAAGAAAGAGGAGGATGCAGATGAAAAAAAAGAGGGAACCGGCGCAGAGGGCGGCGGGGGGAAAAAAGAATGAAATACGGATCCGGCTAAAACAGAGCAGGCAGCTTTACATCATATTTGCATTGCCGCTTATTTATTTTCTCGTATTCCGGTACGGGGCGATGGGATGGCTGACGCTGGCGTTTAAGGATTACAATGCGGTGGAAGGGCTGTGGGGAAGCGAATGGGTCGGCTTAAAGCACTTCATTGATTTTTTCAAAATGCCGGATTTTTGGAAGCTTCTGCGCAATACGCTGCTGATCAGCCTGTATTCCCTGATCTTTTCCTTCCCGGTGCCGATCCTTTTGGCGCTGATGATCAACGAGGTGGGAAACAAGTTTTTTAAAAAGACGGTGCAGAGCATTACCTATCTGCCGCACTTTTTTTCGACCGTTATCATCTGCGGCATGCTGGTGGATTTTCTGACAACGGACGGCATGATCAACCGGATCATCACGGCATTTGGGGGAGAGCCGATCTCCTTTTTGACAGATCCGAGATGGTTTCGGACAATTTATATCGCGTCCGGCATCTGGCAGGGCGCAGGCTGGGGGTCGATCATGTATCTGGCGGCGTTAAACAGTGTGGATACGCAGCTTTATGAATCCGCCGTGATCGACGGGGCAAGCAAGGTCCAGCAGGCATGGTATATCAGCCTGCCGGCGATTCTGCCGATCATTTCCGTACAGCTTCTGTTAAACATCGGAAGCATGCTTTCGGTAGGATACGAGAAGATCATTCTGCTTTACAACGGAGCGACCTATGAAACGGCGGACGTTATTTCCACTTATGTATACCGGAGAGGCCTGCAGGGGGCGGATTATGGATACGGTACGGCGGTCAGCCTGTTCCAGTCGGTAGTATCGCTGATCTTGGTCGTCGTGGCAAACCGCTTTGCAAATAAGGTAAGTGAAGGCGAGGGCGCTTTGTGGTAAGGCAAAAGGAGGGTATGAAATGGCTTCTGTAAAAAAGAAAAGAAAGAGGCGCAGCGTTTCCGACATTATTTTTCTGACAATCAATTACGTGCTGCTGATCGTATGCTGCATCATCGTGCTGTATCCGATTTATTATATGTTTATCATTTCGATCAGCGACGGCTATGCGGTGCTGCGCGGGGAGGTAAAGCTTCTTCCGGTAGGGATCAATTTTTCCTCCTATAAGGCGGTGCTGGAATCGCCGGACATTCCGAGATCGTATTTAAACACGGTGATCTATACGGTCGTCGGGACGTTTATCAATGTGGCGATGACGGCGATGTGCGCTTATCCGCTTTCCAGAAAAAAGTTTTACGGGCGCAATGTGTTCGCCTTCATGATCATTTTTACGATGTTTTTTGACGCGGGGATGATCGCGAACTTTATGGTAGTGGATCAGCTGCATCTGACAAACAAGATCTGGGCGATCGTGCTGCCCGGCGCAATCAACGCGTGGTATATGGTGATCATGCGGACGTTTTTCCAGCAGATCCCGGAAGAGATCTATGAATCGGCGCATCTGGACGGGGCGGGGGATTTCGTGATCTTTGGAAAAATCGTGCTGCCGCTGTCTGTTCCGACGATCATGACAATGGTATTATTTTATGCGGTCGGGCATTGGAACAGCTGGTTCAACGCCCTGATCTATCTGGACGACAAGGCAAAATATCCGGTACAGCTCATTATGAGGAACATCGTGCTTTCGGGCGAAACGTCGGCGCTGTCTTCCAGCGCGGCGGCGATGTCCCAGGATGCCGGAATCATTGCGACGAATGTGAAATATGCGGTCGTATTTGTAACGATGCTGCCGATCCTTCTGGTGTATCCTTTTATCCAGAAGTATTTTGTAAAGGGAATTATGGTCGGGGCGCTGAAGGGATAGAGGATAGAAGGCTATCAAAAATATAAAAATGCCGCGTATGCGGCGGAAAGAGGGAAGCGTATGAAAAAAAGAGAGTACAAACGGATCTGCGCGCTGATGCTTTCAGGCGTCATGGCAGCGTCAATGCTTGCAGGCTGCGGCGGTGAAACGGCAGAGACCAAAGCGCCGGAGGGATCGCAGGATGCCGGGCAGGAGGCGGACGGAGGAGAGGAGGGCGGTAAGCTTCTGGACGAGGAGCTGACGATCGAGCTTTTGCAGCCGGAAAATGCTTATGCCCCGATCAGCGAGGACTGCGCGGTATTGCGGGAAATCTATGAAAAGACGAACGTGCACTTAAAGATCAAGGCGGTTCCGGCAAGCGATTACGGCACGAAGGCGAGCATGTACATGGCGACCAACAAGATCCCGGACGCGATGGAGGTCGGCACGGGGAATATCAAGGATTACGCCAGAAGCGGGATGTTTTTGAACCTGTCGGAATACGAGGAATATATGCCGAACTATCTGGCGGCACTGAATACGCCGGAGCGAAAGATGGACGCAAAGAGCCTGTATCTGGACGGGAATCTCTATTCCTTTGCAAATCTGGAAAAATTCAGGATCGGGACGGCGACGATGCCCATGATCCGGGCAGATCTTTTGGAGGAACAGAATCTTCCGATGCCGACTACATGGGACGAGTTTTACGACGTGATGTTAAAGATCAAGGAAAAGCATCCCGATATGTACGCGATGTCCAGCCGGATGGGGACCAATTATCTTTTAGGGCAGCTTGCCTTCCCGCTGGGAACCGGAGGCTTTGAGGAGTTTAAGACAAACAACGGCATGTATTACGAGCCGGATCAGGACAAATATCTGTACGGGCCGATTCAGGACGATTTCATGCTGGTGCTGGAATTTGTCCACAATATGTATGAGGACGGGCTGCTGGATCCGGATTATGCGGTCATGACGCGGGACATCTGCTGGGAAAAGCTTTCCAGCGGGAAGCTGTTTGCCTATTATGACAACAACACGTTTGCGGCGCGCACCTTTAACCCGGCGCTGCGCGAGATCGACCCGGACGCGCGCTTTGAGATGATCCCTCCGATGGTAAATTCGGAAGGGGATACCCGTTCCCTGCGGTATCAGAGGGACTGGCTGGGCGCAAACATCGTGATCAGCAGTCAGGTGGAGCGGCCGGAAGATGTTGTAAAATTCTTTGACTGGATGTATTCTGAAGAGGGCGCGAACGTGTGCAACTTCGGCATCGAAGGGGAAACGTATGATATGGTGGACGGAGAGCCGATCATCAATCCCGACCTTTTGGCAAGACATGCGTCCTCCGACGATGTGATCGCTTCCATTCAGGCGGAGATCGGCGCGGGCAGCAACAACTTTGCGCCCTACATCGACGAGAGCTGGTTTAAGCAGACTGCGGATCCGGATATGGTAAAGATGGGCGAACAGATCGACCAGTGGACGCAGGAAGGCAAAATGATGCATGTGCGCAATTCGCTGGAGCTTTTGTATACGGAAGAGGACGTGGAACGGTTAAAGACGCTGGAAGCAAACGTGATCACGCTGTTTAATCAGGAGATCGACAAATTTATCACGGGGCAGAGGCCGCTTTCCGAGTGGGAAGGCTTTGCGGACGAGCTGGCGGCGGCAGGCGCGACGGAAATCGAGGAGATTTATAACCGCGCTTATGATAAGATGAAGGAAGAATGACAGGGCGGTCGTTTTGACGCTGCTGAAAGATCGGCTGCTTGGGAGGCGGAGGGTTCCGCCTCCCAAACAGTCTGAAAACGGAAAAGGAAACGGGCGATGAGACAGGGAAAAGCGAAAAAAAAGGCAATAAGCGGGGAATACAGGGGGTATCTGGGGATTTTTATGTTCTTCTTTACCTTTTTTCTCATTTTTCTCGTGGTTTCCTCGCTGATCTATATCCAGACGAGCAAAAGCCATCGGGAGCGGCTGGAACAGGAGATGCTGGAAGGGCTGACCGATTTTTCAAAGGAATGGGAGCGGTGCACCCAGCAGATCTACGAGGCGGGATATAAGCTTTTATACAACGAGGCGTTCGGAAGGCTGATCCCGAAGGAAAACGAGGCTGCCGGGCAGCAGGAGACGATCGAGCTGATCGGATGGATGGAACTGTATGCGGCGACCGTTTCGGATTATGCGTCGGATGTTTTTTTGTTTTATGACGACGATTATGTGATCACGGAAGAGGGGATGAGCGATTTTTCCCTGTATTTTGACGTGGTCAGAAAACACGGGCGTTACCCGGCGGACGAGTGGAGGAAGCTTTTGGAAAAACCGGAGGCGGTATATGAGCTGCGTCAGGAGCGCGTCTCTTTGAAATATTCCGGCAACAGTCAGGAGGCGGTATTTCCGCTTGCGGTTTCCCGGACGATAAACGGCAGGCAGGTGGTGCTGGGAACGGAGGTTTCGGCATACCGGCTGCGGGAAAGCTTTTTGCGCAAGTGTACGATGGAGGGGCAGAATGTCCTGTGTATGGACGACGGGGGAACGGTATTTTTTTCGCAGGGGGCAGACGGGATCGGTGCAGAAGAAAAAAGCGTCCTGCTGGAAATGCTGCAGGATACGCCCATGACGCTGGAACCGGTGCGTTTAAACGGGGAAGCCTTTCTGCTGGCGGGTTGCCGGGGCGTGTGCGGCCTGGATTTCTTTCTTTTGACGCCGCAGAAGCTTTTGCGGGAGGAGGTACTGCGGGTCAACGAATTTATGCTCCTGTTTTTTCTGCTTACGATGGTGCTGTTTTTCATCCTGACGCTCATTTATACGAGACGGATTTATCATCCGCTGCACAGCGTGGCGCAGAAGCTTTCGCAGGCGGATACAGACCGGTGGGAAAAGGGGGCGGCGGGGCTGACGCGCAGCGTGCCGGAGGAGATGGAGCGGTTCTGGAACCGAAACCGGACGATCCTTGATTTTTTGCAGCGGCTGATGGAAAAAAGCTTTGATGAGACGGTCCATTCCCTGCTGCGGGGAGAAAAGCGGGACCGGGAGCTTTTGGCAGATTATCTGGAGACGGCGGGCGTGCGGACGCAGCGGCTGGGATGCTTTATCTGTCAGGTGGATTTTCTGGAAAAATATTACGACGAATTTCAGGAAGGGGAACGGGAGCTGATCGAAAAAAATCTTCCGTATCTTCTGTATCAGATGATGGACGGCGGGAAGGGGTGCTGCCTTGTGCCGGATTCCAACAACCGGTGCATCTGCTTTTTTGAATGGGATGAAGAAGCGCCGGGACGGCTGGGCAGGATGGCGGAGTCGGTGCGGGAGCTGTTTGCGGGGGACGTGGATTTTTGCACGATCCGGTGCGGCTTGAGCGCGAGGGCGTCGGCAGAATCGCGGGATATACGCAGGATCGTGTGGGAGGCGGAAACGGCGCTCAGGCTTGCAGGAGGGCAGGCGGATCAAAACGGCTTCATCCGGGAATACGATCCGGAGCAGGTACAGTTCGGGATTTTATTCGGGAAAAAAGAGAAAAACCGGCTGGTAAATTTTTTGGCGGGAGGGCAGGAGCAGAAGGCCCACGAGCTGCTGGAGGATATTGTGGAGCAGAACCAAAAGGCAGGGCTTCACGAGGGGCTGATGCAGGTTTTGTATGGCCAGCTGTATCATACGGGCTATGAATTTTTGTTAAACGCAGGCAGCGAGAGCGCAGAAAAGGCGGAGCAGCTTTGGGGGCAGGTGCTTTTGATGGAGGAAAATGAAAGCGCGGGCGGGCTGACGGCGCTTAAGGAATTTTATTCCGCCTGCATCGCCATGACCGAAAAGAGCGAAAAGCCGGACAATACGCTGGAAAAGGTATTTGCTTATATTACGGAGCATTTTGCGGAAGGGATCTATCTGGAAAATGTGGCGGAGGCGGTAACGGTAAGCCCCAAATATTTGTCGCGTATTTTTAAGGAGCGCACGGGGGTAAATCTGTCGGAATACATTAATCTGGTGCGGATCACCCGGGCAAAGGAGCTTTTGGTAACGACCAAAAAGGGCGTAGGGGAAATCGGGGAAGAGGTAGGCTTTGAAAACCGGACGACCTTTTTTCGGGCATTTAAAAAGCAGGAGGGCGTATCTCCGAACGAATACCGGAAAAATGCCCGGCAATAGGATGCCGGCAGAAAAGAAAGGGAGGACATTATGCTTTATCAGATCATGTGCCACGAACATATTTTTGAGCCGCTGCGCTTTTTTGAGCAGTGCCACGCTTCCACGCTGTGCCGCCTGCCGGACGGGACGCTTGTGTGCGCCTGGTTTGCGGGCACAAGGGAGGGCGCGCCAGACTGCGCAATCTGGATGAGCCGGAAAAGGGACGGACGCTGGACGCTGCCGGAAAAGATCGCGCAGGAGAAAGACGAGCCGTGCTGGAATCCGGTGCTGTTTTACGACGGAACGTGTCTGAACCTGTTTTATAAGGCGGGAACGACGATCCCAAAGTGGCGGACGATGCTCCAAAGGTCGGCGGATGGAGGAAGGACATGGGGGAAAGCCGGAGCGCTTGTCAAAGGCGACGAGGGCGGGCGCGGCCCTGTGAAAAACAAGTGCCTCCGCCTAAAAAGCGGCAGGATACTGGCTCCCGCATCGATCGAGACACAGGAGCAGTGGAGCTGCTTTACGGACTGCTCGGATGACAATGGAAAAAGCTGGACGGCAGGGCATAGGGTTCCTGTTGACCGGTTGGGTCTGTGCGGACAGGGCGTGATCCAGCCGTCTTTATGGGAGGACGCGCAGGGAAATGTGAGGATGCTCATGCGCAGTACGGAGGGGGTTTTGTTTGAAAGCGTTTCAAAGGACGGCGGAAACTGCTGGGAAACGGCAGAAAGGACGGCGCTTCCAAACAATAACTGCGGCATTGATCTTGTGAAAATGGACAGCGGAAGGCTTGTTTTAGTATGCAATCCGGTTTCCCAAAACTGGGGGCCGCGTTCGCCCATCGCATTTCTGGTATCGGAGGATGACGGGAAAAGCTGGACCGAACCGGTCATTCTGGAACATGTGCCCTGTGACAAAAACGAGATCCGGGCGGAGTTTTCCTATCCGGCAGTGATCGCGGACGGGGAGGAGCTTTTTATCACATATACATGGAAACGGCAGAGCATCGCGTTCTGGCAGATCCGGTTTTTATAAAAACAAAATGCCGCAGGCAGGACGCGGCGGAAAAGAGGGAAAATGGGAAATCAAAAGCTTGCAGGAGGGGCATGGGTAACGATGGTAACGCCCTTCCGGGACGGAAAGATCGATTATCCGGCGGCAGGGGCGCTGATTGAATGGTATTTGTCAAATGGGGTGGACGGAATCTTTGCCGTCTGTCAGTCCAGCGAGATGTTTTGTTTAAGCTTGGAGGAGCGGGAAGCGCTGGGACGTTTTGTGGTGGAAAAAACGGCGGGAAGGGTTCCGGTGGTCGTATCCGGGCATATTTCGGAAGAGCATGGGAAGCAGCTGACAGAGCTTTCCGCAATGGCAAAAACCGGGGCGGACGCGGTGGTGCTTGTAACGAATCGTCTGGCGGCGGAGGAAGAAAGCGACGAAGTGTTCAAAGGGCGGCTGGAACAGATCCTTACGGCAATCCCGGACTGTAAGTTCGGGCTCTATGAATGCCCCTATCCGTATAAAAGGCTTTTATCGCCGGAGCTTTTAAAATTCTGCGCAGCTACGGGGAGGATCGGATTTTTGAAGGACACCAGCTGCGATGCGGTACAGATCCGGGAAAAGCTTGCAGCAGTGGCGGGAACCGGTTTTCAGCTTTTTAACGCGAATACGGCGACGCTTCTGGAAAGTATGCGGGACGGGGCGGCGGGCTACTGCGGCGTAATGGCAAATTATCATCCGCAGCTTTATCACTGGCTCGTCAGGAATGTTTTGTCAAAGGAGGCGGAAACGGCGCAGGCGTTTGCAACCGTCTGTTCGTGGGCAGAGCGCAGGCAGTATCCGCGCAATGCAAAATATCATTTAAGGCTGTGCGGCGTCGATATGACGCCGGAATGCAGGAAAGCCTTTGCAGACCGGTGGAGCCGGACGGACGAAACGGAGATCCGCGCGCTCCACAGCCTGTGGGAGCGCCTGCGGAAAGCGAAAAACGACGGTAAAATTTAGGGAGTTTTGATAAAAAAGAGGATAACAATCAAGAGTCTGTTGGATATAATTTAAGATAAAACAGCAAAACAAGCGTCGAAAAAGACAAATACTTTCCGGAGGACAGCTGGTATACTTTAGTACATCAGAAAAAAGGCAGAATCCTTTTTCAGAACGGAGGTACGGATATGAAAAGAAAACTGGCATTGGCGCTGGTGCTGTCCATGACGCTGACAGCGGTAGCAGGATGCGGAGGCACGGCGGAGGAGACAGCGGTTTCGGGGGAAACCGCAGCAGACCAGACGGCAGGAGGACAGGAGGAAACGCCTGCAGGAGAGGAAACGGCGAAGAAAGAGCTGTCCGGCAAAGTCGTTTACTGGTCGATGTACAATGAAGGGGAGCCGGAGGCAGCCGCAATCCAGATGGCGGCGGATATGTTTATGGAAGACTATCCGGACTGTGAAGTAGAGATCCAGTGGACGGGACGCTCCAATCAGGACGTGGTGGGGCCTGCGCTGGAAGGCGGAGAGCAGATCGATATTCTGGACAACTTCTCCTACGACAAGAGCACCGACCGCTATCTGGACATTACGGATATGATGAATGAGCCTGCGCTGGGACAGGAGGACATGACGGTTGCAGAGAGCATCCTTCCTGTTTTGAATATCGCAAACGAGCAGGGTCAGCAGAAGGCGGGACTGGAATCCGGCAAATATTACGGCGTCCAGATGTTTCCGTGGGTTGTGGGATTTTTCTACAACAAGGATCTGTTTGCGCAGGCGGGCGTAACCGAGACGCCAAAGACATGGACGGAATTTGTGGATGTATGCAAAAAGCTGGATGAGGCGGGCATTCCCGCGATCACCTGCGACGATGCGTACATGACGCTGATCCCCAACAATTATCTGGCGCGCCTGGCAGGAAGCGACGCGATCGCGGCGATGAGCGCGGATGCGGCGGATGAAAACTGGCAGTCCGAACAGGTAAAGCAGGCGTTTGAGGCGATGGAGGAGCTTGCACCCTATATGTCCCCTCAGACTGCAACGAACAAATATCCCGCAGGCCAGCAGGAATTTGCGCTGGGAGAGGCTGCGATGTACTTAAACGCAAGCTGGATGCCTTCCGAGGTAGCGGACACGGCGGGGGACGATTTCCCGTGGGGCTTCTTCGCATTCCCCGAGGTAGAGGGCGGCGTTGAAAATTCCGGTTATGTGTCGGTGGGCGGCGTTCCGATGGCAGTTTACAGCGGCTCTGAAAATCCGGAGGCGGCAAAAGAATTCCTTCGTTATGTAGCTTCCAAGGAGGTACAGGATTATCTGGCAGAGCAGGGCGGCGCGCCTGCGACGGTGGGCTCCGAATGGCCCGGCGCGCGTGCGGAGTGCACGGACGTGATCGCGGCGGCGGATAAGGTTTCCAGCTTGAACTGCGACCTGTCCAGCGAGTTTGTAAGCGCGGTATTTACGATCGAGATGAATAAGGTTCTGACCGGGCAGACTACGGCGGAGGATGCCGTGGCTGTGATCAAGAGTGAGGCTTCCAAGTATTAACATCGATTGAAACAATAACCCGGAAAGATAAGTCTGGCGGATGCCGCCCCCGGCTTTAGCTGCGGGGCGGCATCCGCTGTTTTACAGGAGGTAACAACGTGAAAAAAGGTCTGCGGAAAATGTATATCGCTTTTTTGTCCCCAGTCGTGATCGCGTTTCTGGTCGCATATCTGTATCCGGTATGCCGGACGGTGCAGATGTCGTTTTTTGAGGTGTCGGACATCAGCTCGTCCCGGGATACGTGGAATTTTGTGGGGCTTTATAATTATAAGGATCTTTTCAGCCGCCAGCTGTTTTTGGTGTCCTTTCGGAACATGCTGCTGATCTTTTTGGTCGGCGGGGCGTTTGTGTTTCTGATCTCCCTGTTTTTTGCATGGGTACTGCACAAGGGAATGTTTATGGGAAGCTTTTGGCGCAACCTGATCTATCTGCCGACCGTCATTACGCCGGTGGCGATGATCACTGTGTGGACGCAGTATGTATACAACAACCGTTACGGGCTTTTGAGGACGATTTTTGAGGCGCTGGGGCTGGATGCGCTGGCGAATATCCCATGGACGAGCACACAGTACGCCTTCTGGTCGATGCTGATCGCCTATATTTTCTGCAGTATTGGCGGCAATCTGCTCGTGTATATGGCGGCGATGAAGAAGGTGCCGGAGGAGCTGTACGAGGCGGCATTTATCGACGGGGCGACGGACGGAAACGCCTTCTGGAAGATCACGCTGCCGCTGATCGCGGATAATATTAAAACGCAGTTTACGTTCTGGACGATCGGCTGCATCGGATTTTTCCTGTGGTCGAGGGTGTTCAGCGTCGTTCCGTCCGACCCGACGACGATCACGCCGGCAAGCTATATGTATGACCAGATCTTTGGCACTTCCATCAGCGCAAATGCGGTGGCGGGAAGCACAAACGTGGGAATGGGCGCGGCGATCGGCGTAGTGCTCTGTATTGTGACGGTGATCGCGATGGCGCTGATCAACCTGATCTTCCCGAAAGAACGATATGAGATGTAGGAGGGCGCGTGATGAAAATGACGAAAGAACGCAGATGGGTGAGAAAGACGGAGCCTGCAAAAAGAGTCAGCGGCAAGGGAAGCAAGGGCTTCCATCTTTTGGGAAAGATCATGATCCTGTGCTGGTGCGCCTTTACCGTGGCGATCATCGGCTGGGTCATTGCGGCGTCGTTTACGCAGACGAAGGATATTTTCCAGAACAAGCTGCTTTCCGGCGGATTGAATTTCAAAGGGTATGAGATCGTGATGGAGCGCTATCATATCATGGATTATTTTTTTAACAGCGTGCTGTATACGGTGTGCGCCTGCGCAGGTCTGATCTTTTTCTGCGCGCCTGCGGCATTTGTGATGAGCAAGTTTGTGTTCCGGGGCAGAAAAGCGTTCCAGACGCTGTTCTCGGTTTCCTTGGGGCTGCCGGGTGTCATGATCCTTGCGCCCTTATACATGATGATGGTAAAGCTGAACCTTCATAATTTCAGGGGGACGCTGATCATCGTGTATCTGTGTACGGGAATTGCGGCGACGACCGTTTATCTGATGGGATTTTTTGCAACGGTTCCGATGACGGTGTTTGAGTCGGGGCTGATCGACGGATGCAGCCATATTTCCGCCTTTTACCGGCTGATTCTGCCGCTGGCAAAGCCGGGCATCGTAACGATCACGATCTTTAACTTCATCGGCTACTGGAACGAATATATCTGGGCGCTCGTCTTTTCGGGCAAGCAGGCAAACCGGACGCTTGCCGTGGCGCTGCAGACGCTCGTGACGAGCATGCAGACGACGGGCAACTATCAGGGGCTGTTTGCGGGCGTCGTGATCGTATTTATCCCGACGGTGATCATTTATATCCTTTTATCCAAACAGATTATGTCCGGCGCGACTGCCGGGGCAGTGAAAGGCTGAGTAGACAATGTTTCAGGCAATTCCGGTAGAGCCCATCCTGCGGGTAACGGAGCTCTACACTTTATATTATTTTCATCATAAAAGCGGGTATCGCTTTGCCGGAGAAAGCCACGATTTCTGGGAGATCATTTATGTGGACGACGGCAGGGCGAGCGGCTTAAACGGCCCGGAGCCGTATACGCTGGAAAAGGGGCAGATGATCTTTCATCATCCGAAGGTGTTCCACAACTTCCGCACCGGCGTCATGACGGGAGAGGCAGACGAGGACTGCGACATCATCGTGATCTCCTTTAATGGGAAGTTAAAGCTTTTGGAGCAGTTCCGGGATCATATTTTTACGCTGAGCATGCAGGAAAGACGGATTTTTAAGGAAATCGTCAATGAGGGCAGGCTCATGTACGACAAGGATTTCGGACAGAACCTGATTTATAAAAAAGAAGAGCCCTCGGCGGCAGAGCTGACGCCGGGGGCAAAGCAGATGATCGGCAACCTGCTGGAGCAGCTTCTGATCTCCCTGTACAGAAAGCAGCGCGAGTGCCCCTCCCAGGTACAGGCGCTGCCTTTGCAGTCTCTGGGGACGCAGTACCGTACCGTCAGGGAAATCATCCTGTTTCTGGATCAGAACCTGTATAACAACATTACCTTTTCGGACGTTTCGGGGCATTTTAATATGAGCGAGACGCAGCTAAAAAAGATGTTCCGGGAAGTGACCGGGTACAGCGTGATGCAGTATTACAGAAAACGGGTCGTGATGCGGATCGAATACCATATCCGTCAGATGGAGCAGAATTTCACGGAGCTGGCGGATCTGTTCCATTTCAGCTCTATCCATTATTTCTCCAAATTTTATAAGCGGGAGACGGGACGGACGCTGCGGGAATACCAGCAGGGCTGTCAGGACCGCATGGATCGCGCAAAGCAGTAAAAAGGGCCGGATGAAATCCCTGGCAGGGAAATCGTCCGGTCCCTTTTTTAAACCGTTTAAAGCTCTATCGGAAGGCTTTTGCCGTGCGCCAGTCGGGACTGCTCCGCCAAAAGGGCAACCAGATGGCTTTCGATGGAATGCTCGATGGAGGAGAGCATTTCGTCGTCCTTTTTGCTGGCAAGCAGCTCGATAAACTGTTTTACCATGATGGCGTCCCCGCCGCCGTGGCCTGCCATGGAGCCGTCGGTCACATTTAAGTCAATTTCCTCGGTATGTCCGAAAAAGTCATGCCAGGTAAGGCGGGACAGATCCATATTCCCTTCGATGCAGCCGCGCGTCCCCATTACCTTGATCGTGCGGTAGCAGCGCTCGGTAAAGGCAGACATTGTGAAGTTGATCGTGACGCCGCCGTCCAATTCGATGTTTACGACCTGATGATCGACGACGTCGTTGTCGCAGTGATAGACGCATCTTCCGTAAGGGCCGGTGCGCAGGGCGCGCTCGATGGATTCGGGCGTGGGATCGGGATCGAGCACGTTGATGGGCCAGTTTACCCTGCCGGCGCGGACGCTGGTGCGTTCCCCTTCCAGATAATACCGGACGGCGTCGTAGGGGCAGTCAGAGCGCACCGGGCAGTCAAGACAGCGCAGGGCAGCGCCTTTCGGCGCATTTTTTTGGCAAAACAGGTAGTTATTGCCGTAGGAGCTGACGAAGCGGGCGCGTTTTCCGGTCAGCCAGATGAGAATGTCCATATCGTGACAGCATTTGGCAAGGATCATCGGGCTGGACTGGTCGCAGCGCCGCCAGTTTCCGCGCACATAGCTGTGGGCATGATGCCAGTAGCCGACCTGCTCCATCGCCTGGATCGTTACCACATCCCCGATCCTTCCTGCGTCGATCATCTGCTTGATCGTATTGTAAAAGGGCGTGTAGCGCAGGACGTGGCAGACGACCACATGCCGCTTATAGGTACGCGCCATTTCCAGCACCTTCAGACAGCCCTCGATGTCAACGGCAACGGGTTTTTCCAGAAGAAGATGATACCCTGCTTTTAACGCTGCCTCCGCGTGCGCGACGTGCTGGCGGTCCTGGGTGGCGATCACTGCCGCGTCCGCCATCTGCGGCAGGGCAAACAGCTCTTCGGCAGTGGAAAAGCAGCATTCTTCGGGAAGATTCCATTCCCGGCGCGCCATTTCCAGACGGTCGGGTCTGGGATCTGCGATGGCAACGATCTGCACGTCGTCGGGATGCTCGACGGCATAATTCCCGTAAATATCGTGGCCGCGGCCTCCAAGCCCGGCGATAACAAGTTTGATTTTATTGGATTCCATGGTCGGTATTCTCCTTTCGTGAGTGGCTGCGTTTACCACGGCTTTGCAGCGCTGACGATGTCACGCCAGAAATAGACGCCGTGCATTTGGCAGGTATCGGGGCTGCGCAAAACGGGAAGCCGCTGTTCTTCCAGCTCTTCGATGGAAGAAAGCTTACCCTGACAGTATTGTTCTGCGCGCACGGCGGCAGTGTTTAAGCGGGACGAAACGCCGGCAAGGCGGACTTCCAGCACCTCAAAGCCAAAGGGTCTGCATTCGGAAAGCCAGAGGGCGCGCCATTGCTCCAGAAGGGCAGTGCAGTCTTTGGCGGCGGTTTTTGCCTGCGTGGAAAGCGACAAAAGCGCTTCCCGGTCCTTTGCCCGATATGCGCGCTGCAGGCGGCATCCGAGCTCCGCCTTATTTTTCAGGACGCGCGCCAGAAGGGCGTAAAACTGATAGAGCGTCTGCCATTGGTCGCTGCGCAGGGCATACTGCCCGAAGGCTTTTTCCAGACCGGCATATTGGGAGGCAAAGCCCATACCCTCTGCGTCGGCGTCATAAATGCCGCAGAGCGGATCCTGATAGAGCAGGAATTTAGCGCCGTTTGGCAGGTCGCTGTCAGCGGATAAAAGAGGCGTTTTGTTAAAGGCGCTGATCCGGGAGAGCGCTTCTGCGTCTGCGCCGGTACAGGCAAAAAGGCGGGGCGCAATCCGTTCTTTATCAAAAATCTGCCGATAGTCAAATTCCGCATATGCCTGAAGCCCCAGCAGCATTGCCTGCGGGCTTGTCTCCCCGCCGTCGTCGCCCCAGCTGGTCAGCATCACGTTCCGGATGCCGTGCTCGACGCAGGAACAAAGGGCGGGATAGGAGTTTTTGAAAAATACGTCATAATCAATGGCGGGACCAAGCCACGTCCACATGCCGCCCGCAAAGCGCAGGGGCGCTTTGAACTGCTGATGAAGCCGGATGTAGCGGTCATAAAAAGCCTGATCCGGATGGTAATAGTCCCAGTAAACGAGTTCCACGTCATCCGGCGCGGAATCGGAAACCCATTCGGGGATGCTGATCTGGTCTTCATAATAATTGTGGTCAGGGCTGGCGCAGCGGAAATACATATCGCTCCACATCATCGGAGAGAACTGATATTTATGCGCCAGATCGCGGACGCGGTTTACATGGCGCAGCATGATGGAAAAGCTGTCCTGAAAGCCGTGCTTTTTTAAATAGCCGCCGAGCCCTAAATTCATCGCTTCGTCCATGCCGATGTGGATCTTGCGGGTGCGGTAGCAGGCGCGGCACTGCCGGAACATGGCGTCGATGAGTTCATAAACGCTGTCCTCGTCTGCCAGCAGGACATCCGGCGTATCCCGCAGGGGAGCGCTGCTTTCCCAGTGCAGAAACCGTTCCAGATGGCCAAGGGTCTGGATGCAGGGGATCAGCTCGATGCCAAGAAGCGCCGCCTTTTCATCGAGGGCACGGATGTCGTCTGCCGTATATCTGCCCCGCAGATAGCCAAAAAAGGGATAGCCGGGCAGCTCATAGGTATCCTCCGTATAAAGATAGGCTTCGTTATAGCCCATAAGCGCCATGCGGCAGAGCATCCGCTCCATCGCCTCCGGGGTCATGACCGCGTTGCGTGATAAGTCAAAGCTTGCGCCAAGTGCAGCAAAAACGGGCGATTCCTGAACGCAGAAGGGCTTTGCGTCCGGGAGCCGTTCCTTTAAGATGCCAAGCCCCCGGAAAAACTGTACCGTATTGCTGCCGCCAAGCAGGGCGCGGGAGCCGTCCCAGCTAACTTCCAGATGGTCCTTTTTCTGCCAGAAGACAGGGACTCCGTCTGGGGCAGGTTCAATGTCGGAAACGGATGAAAGAAGCAGGACGCCCGGTTCAAAGCAGCGGGCGCTGTCTGTCAATGTGATCTTCATGGAAAAAGCCTTCCTTTCCTGAAACGATATGTCTTTTTTCTATAATACCGTAAACGGAAGAGAAAAACAGGCTTTTTTTTTGTCAATTACGACGCGCGCTGTATGCCGCCGGAATACGGAAAAAACCCCTTTCGGACAAAGTTGGAATTTTGGGTATTGAGAACGAAAAGGCCGGCTTCTATAATTATATCCCAAGAAAATTTACAGCAAAGGAGTGTGCCCGATGGAAGAGAAGAAAGAAAAGGGGAATTTCTGGCTGACGGTGGCGAATTTTATTGTCAACAAGCGGAAAGCCTTTCTCGTTTTGTTTGCGATCGCCTGCGTTTACTGCGCGCTCTGCATGAATAAGACGACGGTAAATCAGGATATTACAAAATACCTTCCGGCAGACAGCGAGACGAGGATCGGTCTGACGCTGATGGAAGAGCAGTTTACAACCTACGGGAGCGCCCGGATCATGGTGTCGAACATCACATGGTCGGATGCGGACGCCCTTGTGACGAATCTGGAACAGGTAAAAGGGGTCAAGGAGGTGGCGTTTGATAATTCCGAGGAGCATTATAAAGGAACAAACGCCCTGTTTGACGTGACCTTTGAGGGGACACAGGACGACGAGATCAGCAAAAATGCCAAAAAAGAGGTCACAGAGCTTTTGTCCGGTTATGATACATACGTTTCTTCCTCGGTAGGCTCTGAGGAGGAGCAGATGGACGCGCTCAGCAAGGATATGAACCTGATCCTCGTGCTGGCGGTCATCATCATCGTTGGCGTGCTGCTTTTGTCCACGAAGGCGTATATGGAGATCCCGGTGCTTTTGATCACGTTCGGCGTGGCGGCGCTTTTAAATAAGGGAACGAATTTCTGGCTGGGGACGATCTCGAGCGTGACGGATTCCATCGCGGTAGTGCTCCAGCTGGCGCTGGCAATCGACTATGCCATTATTTTCTGCGACCGGTTTATGGAGGAGCATGAGACGATGGACGCGGAAGCTGCGGTAAAGGTGGCGCTGTCCAAGGCGATACCGGAAATCAGCGCTTCGTCGCTGACGACGATCTCCGGCATGGTCGCCATGATGTTCATGCACTTTCGGCTCGGCTATGATATGGGGATCGTGCTCGTCAAGGCGATCATTTTCAGCCTGATCTCGGTATTTTTCCTGATGCCGGCGATTTTGATGATTTTTGCAAAGGGCATCGACAACAGCCATCACAAAAGCTTTGTGCCGAACATTTCCTTTGCCGGAAAATGGGCGAACCTGACCAGATTTATCGTGCCGCCCGTTTTTGTGGTGGTCGTATGTCTGGCGGCGTGGACGTCGAACCACTGCACCTATCTGTACGACGTCAATTCCGTGCCCAGCGCCCATGAAAACGAGAGCCGCATGGCAAAGCGTAAGATCGAGGAGCAATTCGGCGTTTCCAACCAGATGGCGGTACTCGTGCCAAAGGGGAATTACGAGGCGGAAAAGCAGGTGTTAAAGGAGCTGGATGAGCTGGGATATGTCAATACCGTTCTGGGGCTTTCCAATGTGGAGATCGACGACGACCATATGCTTACCGACAAGCTGGCTCCCCGGGCGTTTTCGGAGCTGACGGATCTGGATATTGAGATCGTGCGGCTGTTATACATGGCTTATGCTTACGATCAGGGGCAGAACGGCCCGATCTTTACCGGGATAGACGAATACGGCGTGCCGCTCATCGACATGTTCCTGTTTTTATATGACCAGTACGAAGAGGGCTATGTGACGCTGGACGCGGATATGGATGAAAAATTAAACGATCTGTACGATACGCTCCATGACGCGCAGCTTCAGCTGCAGGGAGAGGATTATTCCCGTCTGGTGCTGACGGTCAGCCTTCCGACGGAAGGGGAGGAAACCTATGCGGCAATGGACGAGATCCGGAGCATCTGCGCTGCCTATTACGGGGATGAGGTGATCCTTGTGGGCGATTCTACGAGCAATCACGACCAGATGACGTCCTTTGCGACGGACAATATTATCATCAGCGTGCTTTCCGCGCTGTTTGTCATGATCATCCTGCTGTTTACTTTCCAGTCGGCAGGGCTTCCGGTGCTGCTCGTGCTGACGATCCAGGGCAGTATCTGGATCAACTTTTCGGTTCCTGCGATTACGGGAAGCGGCATCTTCTTTATCGCGTATCTGATCGTATCCGCGATCCAGATGGGCGCGACCATCGACTACGCGATCGTGATTTCCAGCCGCTATATGGTGCTGAAAAAGCAGATGCCGATCAAGGAGGCGATCATCGAGACGATCAATCAGGCGTTCCCTACGATCTTTACGTCTGGAACGATCCTGACCGGGGCGGGCTTTTTGATCGGGCAGATCGCTTCCGATGCGACGGTAGCTTCCATCGGGACGGCGCTGGGAAGAGGGACGCTTATTTCAATCGTCCTCGTTTTGTTCGTGCTGCCGCAGATCCTGCTTTTGGGAGATATTATTATCGAAAAGACAGCGCTGACGATCAATTTGCCGCAGGCGACACGCAAAGACGTATCCGGGAAAATGACAGTCAACGGCCATGTAAAGGGATATGTGCAGGGCGAGATCGACGCGGACATCCGGGGAAGCTTCAACGGCTCCATGCAGGCGTCCTTTGATACGAAGCTGCTTGGAACAAAACAGACAGAGCTGACGGTCGAGGCAGATGAAACGGAGGAACCGGATAAAACCGGCAGGGCAGCCGGGGCACATGGCGCAGGAGAGGAGGAAAGCGGCAATGAGGAAAAATAAAAGCTGGAAAAAAGGGATGGCGCTGTTTGCGGCAGCAGCGCTTACCGCAGCGTCCCTGCCGGCACTTCCCATAAGGGCATATGCGGTAGGCAGTCAGGAGACGGCGGCGGAAAAAGAAAAGGAAACAGCGGAAACAGTCGCCATTTCCAGCCGGGAGGAGTTTTTAAAGTTTGCCAAAAGCTGTCGGGATGATTTTTACAGCTACGGGAAGGTGTTCGTATTGGAAGCAGACATCGACCTGTCCGGGACGTCTTTTCACGGCATCCCCTATTTTCAGGGGACGCTGGAAGGAAACGGGCATACGGTTTCTGGGCTTTTGCTGAGCCGGGAAGGGTCGGATTACGGTTTGTTCCGCTATGTGGGAAAGGCGGGGAAAATAAAGGATTTAAACGTTTCGGGCAAGGTGGAGCTGACGGGCAGCGGCAAAAATGCAGGCGGCATCGCCGGGATCAACTACGGCATTATAGAAAACTGCAGCTTTGACGGAACAGTGTCGGCAGAAGAGACTGTCGGAGGTATTGCGGGGGAAAACAAGGAGGACGGCATTGTGATGTCCTGTTCCTTTTTTGGCAGCGCAAAGGCAACAAATGAAACGGGCGGCATCTGTGGCTTAAACAGGGGGATTATCCAGAAGTGTACGAATGTGGGGACGGTCAACGACGAGGATTTAAAGACGACGCTGGATTTAAATGGGGTCGATCTGGGAACCCTGAACCTGACCCAGAACGTCGTTACCCGCAACGATCTGGGCGGCATTGCAGGGCGTTCCTACGGGACGATTTCCGAATGTGTCAACGAAGGAAAGATCGGCTATCCCCATGTGGGCTACAACGCGGGAGGAATCGTGGGACGCCAGAGCGGCACGGTGTTAAACTGCGTGAATAAGGGAGAGGTGCTGGGGCGCAAGGACGTGGGAGGCATCGCAGGTCAGGCGGAGCCGTACCGGGAATCGGAATATCTGTCGGAGCATCTGGACAAGGTGCGGGACGATTTTTCGACGATCAACCATCTGATGCGCCAGATGTCGGACGCCTTAAGCTCTGTATCCACTGATACAAAAGAGTATGTGCAGATGCTGCAGAGCCAGTATGAGGACACGATCGGCACGCTGGACAAAGAGATCAAGGCGATGCGGGACGCAGTGTCCGGCAACAATGAAGCCATGACCTCTTATATGGACAGCCTGACCGAGGCGCTGAAAAATCTGGGGGATCTGGGAGACGATACGATTTCCCGTCTGCTGGAAAACTTAAAGCACAATATGGAAAGCGCGGCGGATAAGCTGGGCGGAAAGCTGGAAGACATCGGGGGCGTGCTGAAGCCGGAAAGGCCGTCGGAGACGGAGGAGACAGAGACGGAAACTGAAACGGAATCGGAAACTGCAACAGAACCGGAAACTGAAACGGAGCCGGAAACCGCGACAGAGCCGGAGACGGCAACAAAGCCGGAGCCGGAAACTGAAACAAAGCCGGAGCCATCAGCAGAGCCGGAAACCACAACAAAGCCAGAGCCATCAGCGGAACCGGAAACCGGAACAAAACCGGAATCATCTGCAGAACCGGAAGTAAAACCAGAGCCTTCCCAACCGGAAGGGAATTCCGGGGTAGATGGAGCCGGAAACGGGGCAGAAGAGCAGGCTGCAGAGCCGGAGGGCGCATATTTTGCGCGGGAAGACGAGATAATAGCGTCGGAAGCAAAGCTGCCGGGCATTGACATCCCGGGAAAGGATGAGATCGAAAGCCAGATCGAGAGCGGCAAAGACGAGCTGGAGAGTGAGCTGGAGGACAAAAATGACCAGATCCACGACATTATCCACAACGATCCGATCCGTTACGAGAAGGATGAAAAGATCGACGACAACATCGACGAGATGAAGGACGCCGTAAACTCCGCCACAGACAATATCAAAAACATGCAGGGCGCGCTTTCGGGCACGGGGGATTCCGTGACCGACGCGATGAGCAATATTTCGGGCGAGCTAAACGAGCAGAGCAAAAATTCCGGCGACACGATCGACAGCATGACCGATACGATCAACAGCGGGATCCAGTCGGTCAGCTCCGATCTGGAAGTGATTTTAAACACCTCTTCCCGGATCACGGACATCATCGCAGACGATATGGGGGCGCTGTTTGGCGGGGAAGGGGTCGTGGAGGACATTTCCTCAGAGGATATTGCAAAAAGGACCCGCGGCGTGCTTTCGGGCTGTGAAAACCACGGAAAGGTGGAGGGCGACATCAATGCGGGCGGCATTGCGGGCACGATGAATGTGGAATACGACATCGACCCGGAGCTGGATATGAATTTTTCGGGGCTGACGGATGTGGAGGTGCGCGCCACCACGAACGCGGTGCTGATTTCCTGTAAAAACTACGGGACGGTCACAGGCAAGAAAAACAACTGCGGCGGCATGACGGGGAGCGAAAATCTGGGGCTGATCTCGGGCTGTGAAAACTACGGCACGATAAGGCTGGAAAACGGGAACTGTCTGGGCGGCATCGCAGGGTATTCGGACAGCCGGATCGACAAAAGCAGCTCCCTGTGCAATCTGGAGGGCAGCAGCCGGATCGGCGGCATCGCCGGGGAAGGCTATGACATCAGCCGGTGTCTGGCGATGGTAACGGTTTTAGGGGACGCAGAAGAAATGGTCGGAAGCATCGCCGGGACGATCAACGAGGAAGGGACGCTTTCGGACAATTATTTTGTAAAAAACGCGTGGGGCGGCGTAGACCAGGTCAATTATGCCGGGAAGGCGGAAAGCTGCACCTACGAGGAGATCATGCAGAAAGAAAACGTGCCGGAGGGCTTTACGCAGGTAACGGTTACCTTTGAAATGGACGGCGAGACGTTAAAGACGATGCAGGTTCCCTATGGCGGGACAATCACGCAGGAGGATGCGCCCGGAATAAAAGCGGAAGAGGACAGCTATCTGAAATGGGATCAGGTTTTCCCTGTGACCCATGTGACGTCCAATCTGACGGTCACGGCAGAAAATAAGCGCTGGACCAAAAGCCTTGCCTATCTGTCAGAGGGCGGCAAAAAGGCGGATTTTCTCGTAGAGGGAGATTTTTATGACAGTTCGGCACTTCTGGCAAGGGCGGTAAAAGCGCCTGCCAGAGCAGGGGAGGAAGCGGCATATGCCTATGAATGGGGGCTGGATCATGTGCCGGAGAAAAGGAACGGATACACGGTCCATTTCAGGATCCCGGACGGGGCAGACAGCGCTGCCGTCATGATCAGCAGAAACGGGCAGTGGGAGAGCGTCCCGGTTCAGGCGGACGGCAGCTATGTGACCGCCTCGGTTCCGGCGGGAGCAGCCTTTGCGGTATATGGAGAAGCTGACCCGGGCGTCCCGTGGTATTTTGCGGCGGGAGGCACTGCAGCGGCTGCGGCAGCAGGATTCTGCGTTGTGCATTTTATCAGAAAAAAGAAGAAAAAAGGAAAACGTTCCTGACAAAAGGGCGGCTGTTTTTGGAAAAATCTAAAACAGCCGTCTTTTTAAAGACTTTTTTTCAAATTATGCTTGTAAGGCAATCGAGGATTATATATAATAGAACGAGTTTGAGGCGCTGGCAGGGACGTCCCCCGGCCGGAAAAGAGGAGAGAGAATGAGTGAATATGTGATCACCTGCTGTTCGACAGCAGATATGAGCCGCAGGTTTATGGAAGAAAACAAAATTCCGTATGCGATGTTCCACTACCAGATGGATGGGACAGAGTTTGCAGACGATCTTTACGCTTCCGTGACGCCGGAGGAATTTTACGGAAAGATCGCGGACGGGGCGTGCCCCGTTACCTCACAGATCAACGCGGAAGGCTACCGGGAGCTGTTTGAGCCTATTTTAAAGGAAGGGAAGGACGTGCTGCACATGACCCTTTCCGGCGGTATTTCGGGCAGTGTCAATTCCGCGAATGTGGCAAAGCAGCAGCTGGAAGAAGAGTATCCGGACAGAAAGGTGATCGTGATCGATTCGCTGGGCGCGTCCAGCGGGTACGGGCTTTTGGTAACGCAGGCGCTGGAAAACCGGAAGGCAGGCATGAATCTTTTGGAAAACGCAGCGTGGATCGAACAGAACAAGCTGCGCCTGCACCACTGGTTTTTCTCGACGGATCTGACAAGCTATATCCGCGGCGGCCGTATTTCCAAGACCGCCGGGTTTGTGGGAAAGGCGCTCAATATCTGTCCGCTTCTGAATATGGATTCGGAAGGACGTCTGATCCCCCGCAGCAAATGCCGGGGCAAAAAACAGGTGATCCGGGAGATCATAAAGCGTATGGAGGAGCATGCGCAGGACGGTCTTGATTATCACGGCAAATGTTATATTTCCCAGTCCGCGTGCAGAAGCGATGCAGAAGAGGTCGCGCGGCTGGTGGAAGAAAGATTTCCGAAGCTGGACGGGAAGGTGCAGATCAACAATATCGGCACAGTCATCGGTTCCCATACCGGCCCGGGCACGGTTGCCCTGTTTTTCTGGGGAGACGAAAGGACGCTGTAAGCGTAAGATGAAGGAGGATATGCAACGTGAAAGCATATGGTGTAAATGAGTTAAGAAAGATGTTCCTTGAATTTTTTGAAAGCAAGGGGCATCTGGCGATGAAAAGCTTTTCTCTGGTGCCGCATAACGACAACAGCCTGCTTTTGATCAATTCCGGCATGGCGCCGTTAAAGCCTTATTTTACAGGACAGGAGATCCCGCCCAGAAGACGTGTGACGACCTGCCAGAAATGTATCCGTACCGGCGATATTGAGAATATCGGAAAGACCGCGCGTCACGGCACGTTTTTTGAGATGCTTGGAAACTTCTCCTTCGGCGATTATTTCAAGCATGAGGCGATCGCGTGGAGCTGGGAATTTTTAACGCAGGTGGTGGGACTTGATCCTGAGCGCCTGTATCCTTCCGTTTATGAAAACGACGACGAGGCGTTTGCCATCTGGAGAGACGAGATCGGCATCGCGCCGGAGCGTATTTTCAAATTCGGCAAGGCGGATAATTTCTGGGAACATGGCTCCGGCCCCTGCGGCCCCTGCTCTGAGATTTACTATGACAGAGGCGAAAAATACGGCTGCGGAAAGCCCGGCTGTACGGTAGGCTGCGAATGCGACCGCTATATCGAAGTATGGAACAATGTGTTTACCCAGTTTGACAACGACGGGCACGGCAACTACAGCGAGCTGGAACAGAAGAATATCGACACCGGCATGGGTCTGGAGCGTCTGGCGGTCATTGTGCAGGATGTGGATTCCATTTTTGACGTGGATACGATCTGCGCGCTGCGCGGCCGCGTCTGCGAGCTGGCAGGCAAGGAGTACCACAAGGAGCATGCGTGGGACGTTTCCATCCGTATCATCACAGACCATATCCGCTCCGCGACGTTTATGATCTCCGACGGTATCCTGCCCTCCAACGAGGGAAGGGGCTATGTGCTGCGCCGCATCATCCGCCGCGCCGCGCGCCACGGCAGGATTTTGGGCATTGAAGGCGAATTTCTGGCAAACTTAAGCTCCACCGTGATCGAAGGAAGCAGGGACGGCTATCCGGAGCTGGAAGAAAAGAAAGACTTCATCTTCAACGTGCTGACGCAGGAAGAAAATAAATTCAACAAGACGATCGATCAGGGCCTTGCGATCCTTTCGGAGCTGGAAGAAAAGATGGCTGCGGAAAACAAGACCGTCATGGACGGCGAGGATGCGTTCCGCCTGTATGATACCTACGGCTTCCCGCTGGATCTGACAAAGGAGATTCTGGAAGAGAGAAGCTTCTCCATTGACGAGGACGGATTTAACGCAGCGATGCAGAAGCAGAAGGAAATGGCGAGAAAAGCCCATAAGGTAACGAACTACATGGGCGCGGACGTGACCGTTTACGAGTCCCTCGATCCGGCGATCACCTCCGAATTTGTCGGCTATGACCGCTTATCCTGCGAGGCGAAGATCACGGCGCTGACGACCGATTCCGAGGTTGTGGAAGCACTGACAGACGGCGAAAACGGCACGATCATTACAGACAAAACCCCGTTCTATGCGACCATGGGCGGACAGGAAGGCGACAAGGGCGTGATTTCCTGTGCAAACGGCGAATTTACGGTCGTTGACACGATCAAATTAAAGGGCGGCAAGGTCGGCCATGTCGGTCATGTGACAAAGGGCATGTTCAAGCTGGGCGATGCCGTGACGCTGACCGTAGATGAGGAAAACCGTAAGGCGACCTGCAAAAACCATACCGCGACCCACCTTCTGCAGAAGGCGCTGCGCGAGGTTCTGGGCACTCATGTAGAGCAGCAGGGTTCGTTAAACAACGCGGGGCATCTTCGCTTTGACTTCAGCCATTTCTCCGCAATGACTCCGAAAGAGCTGTCCGAGGTAGAAAGAAAGGTCAATGAAAAGATCGCTGAGAATCTGTGCGTAGAGACGAAGCTGATGACCATTGACGAGGCGAAAAAATCCGGCGCGATGGCGCTGTTTGGCGAAAAATACGGCGAGACCGTGCGTGTGGTATGCGCGGGCGATTATTCCAAGGAGTTCTGCGGCGGCACGCATGTGGGACATACCGGGGAGATCCAGGCGTTCAAGATCCTGTCCGAAAGCGGCGTGGCTGCGGGCGTGCGCAGGATCGAGGCGCTGACCGGCCAGGGCGTATTCGATTATTACAACGATCTGGAACAGAAGCTTTCCGAGGCGGCAAAGACGGTAAAGGCAACGCCTGCAACCCTGCAGGAGAAGCTGGAACATCTTCTGGCAGAGGTAAAGGCGCTCCAGTCCGAAAACGAATCCTTAAAGAGCAAGGCGGCAAAAGAGGCGCTGGGCGACGTAATGGATCAGGTAAAAGATGTAAAGGGCGTAAAGCTTTTAGCGGCGAGCGTGGATAACGTAGACATGAACGGGCTGCGCGATCTGGGCGACCAGCTCAAGGAAAAGCTGGGCGACGGCGTCGTTGTGCTGGCATCTGCAAAGGACGGCAAGGTAAACCTGATCGCGATGGCAACGGACGCAGCGATGAAGCAGGGCGCCCATGCGGGCAACCTGATCAAAGGGATTGCGGCGCTCGTCGGCGGAGGCGGCGGCGGACGCCCCAACATGGCGCAGGCAGGCGGTAAAAATCCCGACGGCATCGGCGCTGCGATGGAAGAGGCGGCAAAGGTTCTGGAAGGCCAGATCAGATAAATTTAAGACAGCCGCAGGTTTTTAAACTTTTTTAAACTTTTGGAAAAAAAGTGTTGACGAATCGGGGATTTTTGTTATAATTAGGGATGTGCATGCGAGGTAATCGCTTCTGCATATTATTAACCCGAACAGTCGGAATACGATGGGACTGAAGGGAGGTCAGGTGAGAGTATATGTCTAATATCATCGTTAAAGAAAATGAGACTTTAGATAGCGCTCTGCGTCGTTTCAAGAGAAGTTGCGCAAAGGCAGGTATTCAGCAGGAGATCCGCAAAAGAGAACACTACGAGAAACCCAGCGTAAAGCGTAAGAAAAAATCTGAAGCAGCAAGAAAACGCAAATATAACTAAAGGAATGAGTCCCTGAGGGTTTCCCCCGGGGACTTTTTTTCTCAGACAAAATGAAGCAAATCGTTACGAAAGAATGGTAAGAGGGAAAACATGAGAAAGATGAGATTGGGAAAAAGGATCGCTGCGCTTGTGATGGCGGCGGCAGTAGCGGCGGGGACGTTTTTTGCAGCGCCGGCACAGGCGGAAGCGGCGGCGCCGATCGCAAAGGGAATCGACGTTTCCAAGTATCAGGGAGCGGTCAACTGGTCGGCGGTCAAAAATGCGGGATATTCCTTTGCATTTGTAAAGCTCGGCAGCGCCAAAAGCGGGCTTGACCCCTATTATGCGGCGAACATGGCGGGCGCGGCAGCGGCAGGCTTAAAGGTGGGCGCATATGTGTATTCCTATGCGACGACGGTGGAAGGCGCGATCACGGAGGCGCAGTTTGCGATCGCGGCGCTGGAGCCTTATTCTGTAAGCATGCCTGTGGTATTCGATCTGGAGGATTCCATCCATAAAAACATGACGCCGGATCAGCTGGCGTCCCTGACGGTGGCATTTTGCAGCACCATTCAGAGCGCGGGCTACTATCCGATGGTATATTCCAGCAAAAACTGGATGAGCGAGAAGATCGCGGCAACTCCTTACGACAAGTGGATCGCCCAGTACAATACGGTATGCGAATATCCGAACCCGGCGTTCTGGCAGTTTACGAGCAAGGGCTCTGTTCCGGGCATCGCAGGGGATGTGGACTTAAACTATCAGTTCAAGGACTATTCCAATCTGATCGTGCCCTACGGCTTTGTGGACCGGGGCGGGAACCGCTATTTTTATAAGAATTACAGAATGCAGTTTGGCTTTGTGGAAGATAACGGGAAGAAATATTTCATGAACCCGGACGGAACCCTCTATAAGAAGGGCTGGCTGGGCGACGGCGTGAACATGATGTACATGGATACCAGCGACGGCCATATGCTGACGGATCTGGTGGAAATCGGCGGAAAGAAATATTATTTTGCGCCCAACGGGCTGATGCAGCGCGGCATGATCCCGTTAAACGGCAAGGTATATCTGTTCGGTGCAGACGGCGCGATGAGCTATGGCTTTTACAGCGATCCGGCGGCGGGAACCCGCTATTTTAAGGCGGACGGCTCCATGGCGGCAAATGAATTCGTGGATGTAAACAAGCAGAAATATTATTTTGACGCGACGGGCGTGATGAGTACCGGTATGGTCAATTTGGCGGGGCAGACCTATCTGTTCGGCGCAGACGGCACAATGCAGTACGGCTGGTATACGGATGCTTCCGGCATGCGCTACTTCCAGGCGGACGGCACGATGGCGGTCAATACGACGCTGACGGTTGACGGCGTGCTTTATACCTTTGACGCAAACGGGCTGGCGACGGCAGTTCCCGTGCTCAATCCTGCGGCTTGGGTAACGGATCCTGCAACGGGCGTGACGATCGACGCCTCCACAGGCCAGATCGTGCCTCCGGAAACAGTGGCGCAGGTAATGGCACCGGCGGCTTCAGGGGCAGCGGCGGCGCAGTAATAACACAGTAATAAAGAGGTGTGCGCCTTGGCGCACACCTGCGCCGGGCGAGTCCGCCTGCGCCGGGAGGAATAATACGGGACAGCGCACATAAGAATAAGTATAGCATTTTCATTTGGAACGGAGATTTTTATGTGCAAATCCTGGAGACGAAGGATCACGGCGTATCTTTTGTCTGTGATCGTGATTCTGACGTGCGCTGCAGGTACGGTGCGGACGGCATATGCGGCGGAAGGGGCGGTGACGGTTTCTGCGCCTTCTGTTGTTTTGCTGGAAGCCAGTACAGGGAAGGTGATCTATGAAAAGGACGCGGACCGGGTCTGCTCCCCGGCGAGCATCACAAAGATCATGACGCTGCTTCTGATCTTTGAGGCGCTGGAAAAGGGGCAGATCAAGCTGACCGACGAGGTGATCACGAGCGAGCACGCCCAGTCCATGGGCGGATCGCAGGTGTTTTTGGAAACGGGGGAGCTTCAAACGGTGGATACGCTCATCAAATGTATCGCCGTGGCAAGCGGCAACGACGCGGCGGTGGCGATGGCGGAGCATATCGCGGGAAGCGAAGAGGCGTTTGTGGAGCTGATGAACCGTAAGGCGAAGGAGCTTTCCATGGCGGACACGCATTTTATGGACTGCTGCGGCTTGACGGACGACGACGCGCACCATACGACGGCGCGGGACGTGGCAGCGATGAGCCGGGAGCTGGTAAGCCGTTATCCGGACGTGTACCGGTATACGGGCATCTGGATGGAGGACATCACCCACACGACGTCGCGCGGTTCAGCCCCTTTTACGTTATCCTCCACAAATAAGCTGCTCAAAAAATATCAGTGGGCGACGGGTCTGAAAACCGGCTCGACTGCAAAGGCAAAATACTGTCTGTCCGCGACGGCGCGAAAGGACGGGGTAGATCTGATCGCCGTGGTCATGACCGCGCCGGATTCCAAATCCCGTTTCGAGGATGCGGCGGCGCTTTTAAATTACGGCTACAGCGTAAGCTCCTTATATCAGGACGATAACTCCGATCTGCTGCCGCCTGTCACGGTAAAGGGCGGTGTGGAGGAAAGCGTCCCGTTAGCCTATGCTTCCGGCTTTTCTTATCTGGACGTGGAAGGAAACGACGTGGAGATGATCCGGAAAAGCGTGAAGCTTGCAGAGAGCGTGCAGGCGCCGGTGCGGGCGGGGGAAAAGGCGGGGGAAGCGGTTTATCAGCTGAACGATAAGGTCATCGGCAGCGTCCCCGTGCTCTTTGCACAGAGCGTGGAAAAGGCGGTTTACCGGGACTATGTAAAAAAGGCAGCGGCGTATTTTCTGCTGTAGCCTGTACAAAAAGGGAGAGGACGATCTATGTGGATGACGCTCGGCATACTGTTTGCCCTGATCTGTATCGCGCTGCTTGGCGTGATGATCTATGACAGCACGCGGTTTGTGACGGTTTCCTACCGGCTTACGGTTCCCCATCTGAAAAAAAGGATGCGGATCGTGCTGCTTGCGGATCTGCACAACAAGCGCTACGGCGAAAAAAATCAAAAGCTTTTGGCGGCGGTGGACGCCCAGAAGCCGGATGTTGTCTTAAGCGCCGGCGACTTAATTACGTCAAAGCCGAAGGCGTCCATGCAGAATGCGATGGATCTGGTGCGCGCCCTTTCTGAAAAATATCCCGTTTACTGCGGGAACGGCAACCATGAGTACCGGATCTTCCACGACCCTCAGACATACGGACGGATGGGGGAGCGCTGGCGGGCATTTTTGAAGGGAAGCCATGTGCGGATGCTGGAAAATGCAGGCGTATTTCTGGAAGAATACAACGTGCGTATCTGCGGTCTGGATCTGCCGATGGAATTTTATAAAAAACTGGACCGCGGCAGGGTTGATAAAAAAACGCTGTGCCGCCTGATCGGGAAGAAGGACGAAAACGTGTGCAGTGTGCTTCTGGCGCACAATCCCGTTTTTTTTGAAACCTACGCAGACTGGGGGGCGGAGCTTACCCTGTCGGGGCATGTGCACGGCGGCATCGTGCGCCTGCCTGTGATCGGCGGCGTGCTCTCTACGTCGCTGACGCTGTTTCCCAGATATGACGGCGGTCTGTATGAAAAAAACGGCAAAAAGATGATCATCAGCAGGGGGCTTGGCAGTCACACGATCCCGGTGCGGCTGTTTAATCCGGCGGAGCTTGTGAGCATCGAACTGATACCGGAGGATGAAAACGGCAATGGCGCTTGAGGTAAAGCTGGAAGCGTTCGAGGGTCCGCTGGACCTGCTTCTGCATCTGATCGAAAAAAATAAAATTGATATTTACGACATTCCAATCGCAGAGATCACGGAGCAGTATTTGGAGTATATCCGGCAGATGGAGACGGAGGACATGAACGTGATGAGCGAATTTCTGCTCATGGCGGCAACCCTTCTGGACATCAAATGCAAAATGCTTCTGCCCCGCGAGGTCAACGAGGAAGGCGAGGAAGAAGATCCCAGGGCAGAGCTTGTGGAAAAGCTGCTGGAATATAAGATGTACAAATATATGTCCTATGAATTAAAGGATATGCAGCTGGACGCGGCGCGCAGCTTTTATAAGGAACGGACGATCCCGAAGGAAGTGGAGGCGTACCGCGCCCCCGTGGATTATGAAGCCCTTTTGGGCGGCATGACGCTGGCAAAGCTGCAGGCGGTCTTTGAAAATGTGCTGCGGCGTCAGGAGGACAAGCTCGATCCGGTCAGGAGCAGCTTCGGGCGGATCGAAAAAGACGAGATCAATGTGGATGAAAAATCCGTCTATGTGCAGGATTATATCCGGTGCCACAGCCGCTTTTTATTCCGGGATCTTCTGGAAAAGCAGCGCAGCAAAATGGAAGTGATCGTGACGTTTTTAGTCGTGCTGGAAATGATGAAAACCGGGCAGATCACGGCACAGCAGGAATCCGCAGGCGGAGACATCCTGATAACGGTCAGAAGAAATCCGTAAAAGAGGGCAGGAAAGATGAACGATAAGAAAAAGGAAGCGGCTCTGGAAGCGATCCTCTTTGCGATGGGGGATTCGGTGGAATTAAAAAAGCTGGCGGACGCTGTCGTGGAAACGCCGGAAAAGACGCAGGAACTGCTGGAAAGGATGCGGGAGCGCTGGGATAAGGAAGAGATCGGAAGAGCGTCGTGTAGGGAAAGAGTGTAGATCTCGGTGGTCGCCGTA
>URRW01000028.1 GCA_900550285.1 uncultured Lachnospiraceae bacterium | reverse complement strand
TAATGAATACAGCCAGATCCCCGGCGTGCTGGCGTTTTCCCAGGCGGGGCTCATCCCCTATGTGGGCGACGTCCGCAACCATCCGGACTTTTTTGGCAGCGCCATGGCGGCGCTGGAGGATCTCATGTCCGTACCTGCCGCGCGCCGCAGCCAGTCTGCCCGCATGAAAATGGCGATCGACGGGGCGGGCGCCGACCGGATCGCGGAAGCGCTGACGGCAAAAACCCATTAAAAGCAATCGTGCGCTGCTGGGCGCACAACTGCGGAAGCCGGAAATTTTCCCCAATTTCCGGCTTCCGCAAAATAACTTCCTTATTTCCCCATCCGTCTGCGGATTCCCCGCCACGTCCAGAGCAGCTTATAATACAGCAAAAATCCCCATGTACATTTCTGCTGCATCGCGATCATCTTTTTCTGCTCTGCATTGACGCGCTCCTGATAATACGGATTTTCCATAAAATCCGGGAACGCCTCCTTCAATTCCTCTCCCATCCTTTTCACAAATAAAACAGACTTTTTCCCGCTTCCCACCATGTAGGAAAACAGCGTGTTCACATAAAACAGCATCGTATATTCAAAGCAGATCTCATCCCGGAAGGCTTCCAGATAGCCGAAACGCTTCGCATTTTCCAGAATGCCCCGCCCTGCCGCCATCCGGTCCTCGCACCGTTCCCGGCTGATCGTATGGACGGTGGACGCCTCATGCTGGTAATAGTAATACATCGGCTCCGGAATGTACTCATAGCGCTTTGCGGAAAGCAGGATCGCGTCCCCCACCGCATTGTCCTCATAAAAAATATGCTCCGGAAAACGGATGCCCGTATCCATAAAAATCTCCCGCCGGTATACCTTTACCACAAGGCTGCCGCCGTCCAGAATGAGCAGGCGCTTCTTTTCTTCATCCAGCACGCCGCTCTGCTCTGCCCGTCCGTTTGCCACCCGCTTTCCCGGCTTCATGCTGTGCTCTGCGGTCAGGCAGTAATCGCAGCCTGCCATATCGGCCCCCGTTTCCTCGGCGCGCCCGATGAGCCGCTCATACATCTCTGGCACGATCCAGTCGTCGCTGTCGATAAAGCCGATCCACTCGCCCTTTGCCAGCGAAAGCCCGATGTTTTTTGCGCCGCCCTGCCGCTTGTTTTCTTCCGAATGGACTGCCCGGAATTTGCCCGGATATTTTTTTTCATATGCCCGCAAAATTTCCAGCGAATTGTCCGTGGAAGCGTCGTCCACCGCGATCACTTCATAATCCTTTATCGTCTGCGCCGCCAGCGAATCCAGACAGTATTCCAGCTTGCCGTCCGCCGCCATATTGTATACAGGGACAATAATGCTCAGTTTCATGCTCCCTCTCCCTTCGTCACCCGGTAAATGTCAAATTCATTGTGCTCGATCCCGTAATGCCCCTCATACTCGATCCGCAGATCATACGGGAGGATCTGATCCGGCACAAACTCCCACTCGCCCGGCGTATCCAGAAACCAGATCGTGTCAAAATCCTGAGACAGATCCACATCCCGCACATACGCCAGCTTTTCCTCCGGAAAATAATACGAATAGCAAAATTCATATACCTCCAGATTGTAAACGATCAGGTCGTTTTCTCCCACATTCTCTTCCCAGAATTCCAGCGTCTGATCGGTCAGCGTGCTTTTATACTCCTGCCGCCACACTTCCAGATACTGTACCGCTCCCAGAAACAGGATCAGCAGACACACGCCGCCCAAAATAACCGCGCGCCCCCAAAAAGCAGCATCTCGTCTGCCGCCCGCTGTAGCTCCCTTCTTTTTATGTGCCAGCCCTCTTACCGCCTCCGACAGCGCCATCGCCAAAAATAAGCTCAAAAGCCCCATGGCGGGAAGCGCATACTGATCCCGGTAAATCGGGCGGATCAGAAAGGAAAGCCCCAGCCCGAGCGCCATCGTCAGCGCCGGGACCGACAGGCAAAGCAGGGCAAAAACCCCTTTTTCCGGCGCGCTTTTTTGGCGGATCGTCCCAATCAGCAGCCAGACCGCCGCGCACACAAGCACACCGGTAAACAGCCAGCCCGGCCACTGCCATTTATGGATGCCGAACGCCCACTGAAAACAGCCTGCCACCGTTTCCCATGTGATCGGCGGGATCCAGTAGCTTTCCGACACTCCCGAAAACTGCTCCAGAAAGGTTCCAAGCCACGGCGCATATCCTGCCGCCATGCACGCAGCCGCGATCAGCCAGCCCCTGAGGCGCTCCCGTTTTCCAAACAGGATCGCCAGAAACAAAATCCCGATGATCCACAATACCGAAACCAGCGCAAAATAATGAAGATACGCTGCCGCCAGCGCCGAAAGCGCAAGCCCTGTCCACTGGCTCTTTTTCCCTTCCTTCCAGCATTCCCACGCATAGATCCCGCAGCAGGTCACTGCTAAAAGCGCCATCGAATACATCCTGACCTGCACCGCAAACTCCATCGTGCAGGGAATACAGCCTGCGATCCAGATATAAAACAGCCCCGTCAGAAATCCGAACTGCTTCCGGAGCTTTCCTGCGCCCAGCGCCAGCGTCAAAGACATCGGGATCAGCGTTACGATCTTCTGCACCTGCAGGCTTTCCCCGAAAAGAAGCTGCGCCGTCTTTGCGATCAGATAATACAGCGGCGGATGCACATCCTTTGCCGTCCCTTCGACGATCCCTGCAAAATCCTCCTTCAGAAGCTTCATCGTAAAGATCTCGTCCGTCCAGACATTCTGATTAAAGATCAGCGAAATATACAGCGCCGTAAAAATGAGGACGCTGCCCCATAGAAGCATCGTTTCAATGCGTTGTTTCTTTTTTCCTGCCATCTTTTCCCCTATCGTAAAAGGCTGCCGCAACGTCTTGCAGCAGCCCCTTCCTATTCTGAAACGTATTTATACCGTTCCCGTTGTCTTTAACAGCTCGCGGATCTGCTCCACGGACAGCCATTCCGTGTTGTTGTCGGAGCTGTAGGAAAATCCTTCCTTTACCTTGCTGCCGCTCATATCGGGCTGCTGCTTGTTGTTCCATGTCATCTGCGGATACACGATGAAATGCTTATCGTACTCGTATGTCGTAAAGGAGTCCTCTGTCGTCACCATGATCTCGTGCAGCTTCTCGCCGGGACGGATACCGATCTCTTTGATCCTGCAGCCGGGCAGCATCGCTTCCGCCAGATCCGTGATCTTAAAGGACGGGATCTTGCTGATAAAGGTTTCGCCGCCTTTTGCCTCCTCCAGCGCCTTGATCACAAGCTGAATGCCCTCTTCCAGACTGATCCAGAAGCGCGTCATGCGGACGTCCGTGATCGGAAGCTCCGTTTCCCCTCTTGCGATGATGTCGCGGAACAGCGGAATAATGGAACCGCGGCTTCCCGCCACATTGCCGTAGCGCACGATGGAAAAGTTCACATCCTTATTCCCCACATACGCGTTTGCCGCCACAAACAGCTTGTCGCTCACAAGCTTCGTGCCGCCGTAAAGGTTTACCGGGTTTACCGCCTTGTCCGTAGACAAAGCGACCACCTTCTTTACGCCCGCGTCTAAAGAAGCCTCGATCACGTTCATCGCGCCGTGGATATTGGTCTTGATCGCCTCGTTGGGATTGTACTCACAGGCGGGGACCTGCTTTAACGCCGCCGCATGGATCACATAGTCCACCCCTTCAAAGGCGCGGCGCAGACGCTCCTGATCCCTTACATCCCCGATAAAAAACCGCAGCTTATCCTCATATTCCTTGAATTCATTCTGCATCATCCACTGCTTGAACTCGTCTCTGGAATAAATAATGATCTTCTTCGGATTGTAATGCTCCATGACGTATCTTGTAAAATATTTGCCGAAGGAGCCTGTGCCCCCTGTGATCAGGATTGTCTTATCATCCAATAACATGTATCCATGCCTCCATATATTCTCTGCGCGCACCCGGCGCGGTTATTCGCCCATCCGGGCACACCTGTACTGTATTTTCCGAGCCTTTTTATCTGTCGTAGCCACGTCCATCTTACCATATGTCTTTGCGGATTGCAACTCACAGCCGCTTCTCGCACAGGGCGTTTAACCCGCACTGCCCGCACTTTGCCTTCCGCGCCGTACAGACACTCCTTCCGTGATAAATGAGCTGAAAATTGATCCGGTTCCAGTGTTCCTTCGGCAAAGCCTTCATCAGCTCCCGCTCCGTCTGCACCGGATCCTTTCCGTCCGCCCAGCCGAGCCGGTGCGAAATCCGGAATACATGGGTGTCCACGGTCACGCCGGGGATCCCGTAAGCGTCCGCCAAAAACAGCGTCGCCGTCTTGCGCCCCACGCCCGCCAGCTTCACAAGCTCGTCCAGATCGGCGGGAACCTCTCCGCCGTACTGCTCCACGATCTGCGTACAGCATTTTTTGATATTTTTTGCCTTGCTTTTATAAAGTCCGATCGACCGGATCTTTTCTTCGATTGCCTCTGCCGGGGCGTCTGCCGCATCCTTTGCCTCCGGGAAGCGCTCAAACAGCGCGGGCAGCGCTTCCTCCACCTGCTGATCCGTGCTCTGGGCGCTCAGCATGATCGCCACCAGAAGCTGCCAGTGCTGCTTATGATAAAAAGTCTCTTTTTCCACGCCGTATGTCCGGTCCAGCCATTCCAGCACCGCCGGTATATTCTGCTTTGTCTGCCGCTTCATCTTATAAAACCTTCCGGAGGATCTCTATGACCTCCAAAAGCCCTTCCTCATCTTCCTGCAAAAACCGTCCGGTCTCCGGGCTGTCGATGTCCAGCACGCCGATCAGCTCCTCTCTCCGATACAGCGGAAGCACGATCTCCGACCGGGATGCGCTGTCGCAGGCGATATGCCCCGGAAACTGATGGACGTCCTCCACCCGCAGCACCCTGTTCTGCTGCAGCGCCGTCCCGCATACGCCTTTTCCTTCCCCGATCCGCACGCAGGCAGGCTTGCCCTGAAAGGGCCCCAGCCAGAGCACGCCCTCCTTAGCCAGATAAAATCCCGCCCAGTTGATCCGTTCCAGCCCGTTGTATAAAACTGCCGCAGCATTGCTCAAATTGCTCATTTCCGGCCACGCTGCATCCACAACCGCGGCAAGCTGCTCCGTTAACTGTTCATATTGTTTCGTCATTTCCTGTCCTTTATCCCCCGAACTTTCCGCTTTCCGGATACTTCTTATTTTCTGCTGCCGACACTATCCCAGCAGCCCTCTGCATTTTAACATGTCCGCATATTCTGCACAATCATTTTTCCAAAAAGTGCGCGCCGGGCGCGCATCATTGTGTTTTTTATCCGGTCGGAAAGTTCCTTTCCTGCCGAATGAAAAACAACGCCGCAGCTATCTCCCGATAGCCGTCGGCGCTGTCTTTGCATATTATTTAAGAAACCGCCGTCATTCCCGCGTTTTCTCAGTCCTCATATCCGTTGGGGTTCATGGACTGCCATCTCCAGGAATCCTCGCACATCTCCTTAATGCCGAACTCCGCCTTCCAGCCAAGCTCCCTCTCCGCCTTGCTTGCATCGGAGTAGCAGGTTGCGATGTCGCCTGCACGGCGGGGTTTGATCACATAAGGGATCTTTACGCCGGTTGCGGCTTCAAAATTCTTCACGATGTCCAGAACGCTGTAGCCGTGTCCGGTTCCCAGATTGTAAATGTTGAGCCCGGAATGATCCTCCAGCTTTTTCAGCGCCTTTACATGGCCCTTTGCCAGATCTACCACATGGATGTAGTCACGCACGCCCGTCCCGTCCGGCGTATCGTAATCGTCCCCGAATACGCCCAGCTCTTTAAGCTTGCCGACCGCCACCTGCGTGATATAGGGCATCAGGTTGTTCGGGATGCCGTTGGGGTTTTCCCCGATCATGCCGCTCTTGTGCGCGCCGATAGGGTTAAAGTAACGCAGAAGCACCACGTTCCATTCCGGATCCGCCTTCTGGATGTCGGATAAGATCTGCTCCAGCATGGATTTGGTCCAGCCATAGGGATTGGTGCACTGACCTTTCGGGCACTCCTCCGTGATCGGGATAATCGCGGGATCGCCGTATACGGTCGCGGAAGAAGAAAAGATGATGTTCTTCACGTTATGCTTACGCATGACGTCAACCAGTGTCAGGGTTCCGGCGATATTATTCTCATAATATTCCCACGGCTTTGCCACGGACTCGCCCACAGCCTTCAGACCCGCAAAATGAATACAGGAATCGATATTCTCTTTTGCAAATACCTCGTTTAAGCCCTCTCTGTCCAGAATGTCCACCTTGTAAAAAGGAACCTTTTTGCCGGTGATCTTTTCCACACGCTCAAGGGATTTCTCGCTGGAATTTGCCAGGTTATCCACAACAACCACATCATATCCCGCGTTCTGTAATTCAATTACCGTATGGCTGCCGATAAAGCCGGCGCCGCCTGTCACTAAAATTGCCATCTTCGTTTCCTCCGTTTTGCCGCCCTTTAACGCGGCTTCTTTATATACTGATTTACCACAAAACATCCGGATAAACGCCGGCATCCTTTAAGTTCCGGATGGACTCCATCACAAAAGGCTTATCCTCCTTGTAGGTCACGCCAAACCACTTGTCAGCGGAGTGGAGCACCTCAACGGTAGCCTTGCCCGCCTTCAGCAGCTTATCGACCTCGATGGGTAAAAAGCACTCGGACTTGAGCGGGTTCTTTGCAACCTCTTCCGCAAAGAAACGGTCAACCGCCGCCTGCAGCTCCCCGATGATGCTCGGGGAAAACGCCCACATGTTCATGGATACGGGCGTATCCAGCGCAACCTCCGTCCATGTCTTGCCGTCGTCCTCGGTAAATGCCGCCGCCTTCTCGGTCTTTACGATCTTGGTGCGCTCCGCGATCTCTACCAGATAGCCGTCCTCATCCGTCACACAGATGCCTCTTGCCACAGAACCGTTGTCTGTCAGCGTATTGCCCAGCTGATAGCCAACCATCGCATAGCGGTATTTCTCATCGTCCTCGTGGGTCGTCAGGAATTTGTAAAGCTCGTCAAAAGCGCTTCTTCCGTAATAGTCGTCTGCATTGATGACTGCGAAGGGCTCCTTTACCACATCCTTGCAGCACAGGATCGCATGGGCGGTTCCCCAGGGCTTCACGCGGCCTTCCGGAATCTGGAAGCCTTCCGGAACCTTATCCAGCTCCTGAAATACATAATCTACTGCAATATGTTTACTCACTGCATCTCCGACGCACTCACGGAAATCCTTTTCGTTCTCCTTCTTGATGATGAAAACCACCTTGCCAAAGCCCGCTCTGACCGCGTCGTAGATCGAAAAGTCAATGATCTTATGACCCTTGTCATCTACCGGATCGATCTGCTTTAATCCGCCGTAGCGACTGCCCATTCCGGCTGCCAGAATCACTAATGTCGGTTTTTCCATTTGTTCCCTCCTATTGTACCCAAAAGCGCTTTTCCCAACAACTCCCGCATGTTGCAAAGACCTGTCAAAATGTTAAGCAGCTTTCTGTTTTACGCCGGACAGGGAAATCTGCCCGGACTCTTTTTATCAGTATACCACTTCTCCCCCAAAACCGCAAACCCTTAAAAGCCTGTACTTTTGTCCTTTTCGGTCTGCCCCCGGTAAAATATCCACATGCCGTCCGTCCCCTTCCTGCCGTTATCCTCCAAAAGCCCCAGCTTTTCACAAAGCCTGCGGGACGCCCTGTTGTCCCGGCGCACGACGGCGCGGATCTCATCAAATCCCAGCTCCCGGCGGGCATATTCCATGACCGCTCGGCACGCCTCCTGCGCATAGCTGCGTCTCCGAAAGGGCGCTGCTACCGCAAAGCCCAGCTCCGGCGTTTCAAAGCCGTCCCGCAGCTGCAGCCCTGCCCTGCCGATCGTGCGCCCGCTTTCCTTTTCCTCCATCATCCAGATGCCGAAGCCGTAAAAGCCGTACATATGCCGGATATATTCCTGTATTTTTACCCGCTGTTCTTCCCGGTCTTTGCAGAGCGGCTCTAAAAACCCGTCCGCTTCCTCCCCCTGGATCTCATATAAAGCATCCAGATCTGCCTCCGTCATTTCCCGCAGGACAAGCCGCTCCGTCTCCAAAATTGTCCACGGAAGCCCTGCATGCCGCTGCCAGACGCGCAAAAGCCAGTCCGCCCCAAAGGCTGCCTCCAGCGCTTCCCGGCGTGCCTCTTCCGCACAAGCTCCTTCCTGACAAGACTCTCCCTGACAAAATTCTCCCCAGTCTGCCTCTGCTTCCGCGCACCACTCCACGCCCGACGCAAACTCGTCCCGGTTGTCCTCTGTCAGCACAAATACTGCGCATTTCCCTGCCCGGCACAACTTCTCGGCTTCTTCTTTTTCATCGGTCAGCCATACGAGGGCTTCCCCCTTCTGCCATTTTCTGAGCATCTCTTTTCATCCCTCTCTTTACTTGCCGCACTTTTTCCAGTACAATAATCGCAGCAGGCAGCACAGGGCAGCTTTTCTGAAAAAGCCCCCGTACTGCCCAAATATCATCGGAAAGGAAATTATCATTATGGCACAGAATCCTATCGTTACCATTACCATGGAAAACGGCGGCGTGATCAAAGCAGAGCTTTATCCCGAAATCGCCCCCGAATCCGTAAACAACTTCATCAGCCTGATCGGCAAAAATTTTTATGACGGCGTGATCTTCCACCGCGTCATCCGCGGCTTCATGATCCAGGGCGGCGATCCGGAAGGAACCGGCTGCGGCGGCCCCGGCTACAGCATCAAGGGCGAGTTTTCCTCCAACGGCTTCAAAAACGACTTAAAACACACGGAGGGCGTCCTCTCCATGGCGCGCACCATGATCCCGGACTCCGCGGGCAGCCAGTTCTTTATCATGCATAAGGACTCTCCCCATCTGGACGGTCAGTATGCCGCTTTCGGCAAGGTAACAGAGGGCATGGACGTTGTAAACGCCATCGCTGAAACCGCTACCGACTACATGGACCGCCCGCTTGCGGAGCAGAAGATCAAATCCATGACGGTTGAAACCTTCGGCGTTTCCTATCCCGAACCCAACAAGCTGGCAGAAAGATAATTTCAGGGCGGCACACCGGTATTTTCCCGGTCTGCCGCCCGTTTTATCCCCTGATCCGCCCGCAAAATACGGATTCCCGGATTTTTACACTTCCTTCAATCTGATCTCAAACACCGTGTCCGTCTGATCCGGCAGCGGATAGCAGAACACCGGATCCTCCCCGTAATAGGCAAACGCCACGTCGCGGTACAGCGTCGTATTCCATGCCTCGCTCAGACGCACCTGGCTGCCGTCCGCAAGATTCCGGATGGATTCGATCCGTTCCGGCGCGATGCCGTAAAGCGCCAGCGCCCCAAGCGGCTCTTCATACACATGCGCGTACACGCAGTTTCCTTTTTGGGTGTAACGTCCCCATTCGGGCTTTGCAAATTCGGAAATCCCGCAGCCGTAAATGCTCTTTGCGTTTTTCTCCATCCACTTCCCGATCTCTTCCAAAATTTCGATGCTCTTTGCCGGGATATTGCCCTTCGCGTCAGGTCCCACGTTCAAAAGCATATTGCCGCCCTTGCTTACGCACTCCACCAGTTTTCTGACAAGCATCTGCGGGGACTTAAACGTGTTGTCAAAGCTGCAGTAGCCCCAGTGGTTGTTCATCGTCGCGCACAGCTCCCACGGGATCGGCCTGCCCTTCTCATCCACTACGCCGTAGGGCGGGATGATCTGCTCCGGGCTTGCAAAATCGCCGCTGTAGGGCAGGGGATCATCGGTTACGATGCTTCCGTTTTTCTCGCCGGAGCCTTCCAGACGGTTATCGATCAGAACGTCCGGCTGATAGGTGCGCACCATCTCAATCAGCTCCGCCGCCTTCCATTTTTCCTCGCACATATCCCCATAGGAAAAATCAAACCATAAAAGATCCAGCTTCCCGTAGTTGGTCACAAGCTCCTTTACCTGACCGTGCATATACTTCAGATAATTGTCGAAATCATATACATCGTCTTTAAACGCCTCGTTGCCCCGCATCGGATGATGCCAGTCGCCGTATTTTGGATAATCCGGATGATGCCAGTCCAGAAGCGAATAATACAGCCCGACCTTTAACCCTTCCGCCCGGAACGCGTCCAGATACTCCCGCACCAGATCCCTTCCCGCCTTCGTATTCGTCGCCTTGTAATCGGTCAGCGCCGAATCAAACAGGCAGAAGCCGTCGTGGTGCTTCGCCGTCATGACCGCATATTTCATGCCTGCCCTGCGCGCCGCCTTCGCCCACGCCCTCGGGTCAAAATCCACCGGATCGAACTCCTCGAAATATTTTTCATATTCCTCCTTCGTCATCCGGTTCGTTGACATGATCCATTCGCCCGCCGCCGGGATCGCATACAGCCCCCAGTGAATGAACATGCCGAATCTCGCCTCTCTGTACCACTCTGTCCTCTTCCAGATTGCCTCGTTCATTGCCCTTTCCTCCCAGGAAAAAATATTTATAACAATTCAGGACGTGCCTTTGCGCCGTCCTGAACCATTAAACTCCTTACAAAAGCGGCGCGATCAGCCGAAGCAGGCACTGCCCGATCCTGACCGCCGTCTTTCTTCCGCTTCTGTACTGCTCCGTTACCTCATGGCACTGCGGGAACAGGTTTTCAAAATCCTTCTTTACATCCGCAACCGCACGGCAGCCATGTAAAAGCACGCCATTTTCAAAATGGAAATACAGGCTTCTGTAATCCAGGTTGATCGTGCCCACCGTCGCCGTCACATCGTCCGACACGCACTGCTTGGCGTGGATAAAGCCCGGCGTATATTCAAAGATCCGCACGCCGCAGGCTGCCAGCTGCGCATAATAGGAACGGGTTACGCGGAATACCAGCGGCTTGTCCGGAATGCCCGGCGTGATGATGCGCACGTCCACCCCTCTTTTTGCCGCCTGACAAAGCTCCCTGCTCATCTCGTCGCTGATGATCAGGTACGGCGTTGTAAAATACAAATACCGGGCTGCATTTTTGATCACGTCCATATAGACGTTTTCGCCCACCGGCTCGCCGTCTAAAGGGCTGTCCGCGTAGGGCTGTACAAATCCCGTCTCCGACGCGTTCCATGTGATCTTCGGGAAATACTGCTCATATCCGGTATCGGTCTTTTCGATCGCGTTCCACATTTCCAGAAACATGACCGTCAGGTTCTGCACCGCCGCTCCCTCGAGCCGCACGCCCGTATCCTTCCAGCGCCCGTAAGGATGGGTAATGTTAAAATACTCGTTCGCCAGATTGTAGCCGCCGGTAAAGCCCACCCTGCCGTCCACGACCGTGATCTTTCTGTGGTCGCGGTTGTTCATGAACACCCGCAGAAACGGGATCACGCGGTTGAATACACGGCACTTGATCCCGTGCTCCTCCATCCTATGGATAAAATCCGTATTGATAAAGCCGATGCTTCCCATATCGTCATAAAAAATACGGACCTCCACGCCCTCCGCCGCCTTGCGGATCAAAATTTCCTTGATCTCCCCAAAGGCTTCGGCATCCTCGATGGCGTGATATTCCATGAAAATAAATTTTTCCGCCTTTTCCAGCTCGCGCTTCTGCGCGGCAAAGCCCTCTTCCGCTTCCGCGTAAAACACTACGTCCGTATTCTGCCACACCGGATATTTGCCGCATTTCCAAATATAGCGGGACTGGTTTGCCAGCCGCAGATCCGTTTCCTCCAGACGCTGAAACGTCGCTTCATCCTGCTCAAGCCACTGCGCCAGCTCCCCGTCGATCACATCCAGACGCCTCTGCATCGGCTTTGTGATCTCCGGGCGTCCCATCAAAAGATACAGGCAGATCCCCAGCACGGGAAATGCCAGGATAATGATGATCCACGGCATTTTAAAGGCGGCATTCCTGCGGCTCCCGTATATAAACAATACCGCGACTACCGAAAGGATGCTGCTGCCTACCGCGATCCACGTGGAATACCGGTTCAGCCGCATAAACATCACGAGCAGCCAGCCGACCTGCACTGCAACGGAAAGAATCACGAATATCAGCCGTCCGACGCTGTTTTTTACTTCTGTTTTTTCTTCTGTACGCATTTTAATCTCCATTCCGCATTTTCTCGTTCTCCGCCGCCTCATTCTATCCTATCAGCATGATACCGCCTGTATACCCTTCTGTCAAATCAAAAGTGTTCGCATCAAAAAAAGGGGACACATTAAAAAAGGGTGCGCCTTGGCGCACACCCGCGCCGAGCGCGTTTGCCGTCAGGCAATAAGCTCCCTTCGCGCGAGTGCGCATAAGCGTATTTTTTTATTCGGCAGAAAAGTTCCTTTCCTGCCGAATAAAAAAATCCCCCCAAAAAGGGAGGATGCCAGGCAGCTGTCCTGCCTGGCATTATTATGAAAAAGCTATTTCAACAAGTTTATTGTTATTGTCTTTTGGTGCTGTTGTATTTTATGGTCTTAGTATAAAAAACGAAAATGGATAAAACATGAGCCGCCAAAAAACATTCCGTTAAGGATATATGAACAGTTTATGAACGCGGTTTCCGTTGTCACACATGCGCGCCCATATCCGCTCTCCCGGTCTTTTATCCCTTCACGCCGCCATTGGTGATTCCTCCGATGATCATCTTGGACAGCAGCACGAACAATAACAACGTCGGTAAAAATACGATTACAACGGCTGCGAACAGTCCGCCCCAGTCGCCCGTGTACTGCATGGAGGTCAGGACACTCTTTAAACCGGGTCCTACCGACATGTTCTTTTCGGACGAAGCAAAGATCAGGGACAGGAAATATTCGTTCCATACGTTCATGAAATTGAAAATCCCCACCGTCACGATTCCCGGCTGCGCCAGAGGAAGCATGATCTTCCAGAAGGTTTTCATCGGGCTGCAGCCGTCGATCGCGGCAGCCTCCTCATACACTCTGGACAGGCTTGCAAACGACGCCAGCAAAAAGGTCGTCGTATACGGGATCTGCATTCCGATGTACAAAAGGATCAGCACGATCTTGGAACCGGACAGATGCGCCCTTGTCGCCATCGAAAACAGCGGCAGCACGATCATGATCTGCGGAATGCTCATCGCCGTAACGAAGCCGCTCTTGATCACAACATTTCCCTTAAATACAAATCTCGCAAGCACGTATGCCGCAGGCGCGCTGATCAGGATCGATCCGACCATTGCGCTGACCGCATACAGAAGGGAATTCATGAAAAATATGGAAATGCTGTTTGCCGACCACGCCCTCACATAGTTTTCAAAGTGCAGGCCCGATTCAAATTTCAGCGCTTTTCCCTGCATGATCTCCGGCGAAGTCGAAAGGCTCGCCGCCAGGATCCAGAACAGCATCGCCAGCGTGAAAAGCGACCACAGACCTACGATCAGATGGCCCGGAAGCAGCCTTAACTGCTTTTTTATCCCCGTACGGGAAATTCTTCCTTTATGTTCTTTCATTTTCACACCTTCCTTACAGTTCCAGATCATCATCTTTGATCAGACGGTTCATCACAAAGAATACCAGCAAAACAACAAGTGCCATCACAACGCCGACTGCCGCTCCGAGTCCGCCGTCTCTTTCCGCATTGCCCAGCGTGCCGAACGTCACGTTATACATGTAGACAAACGGCGTGATCGTGGACAGCTCGCTCGCCATGGGCGCGCTCCACATCTGGCTCCATACAAAGAATCCCACGACGCTGACCGTCCAGAAGGTCAGGCAGGTCTTGAACGTCCGCTTCAAAAGAGGAAGCGTGATCCGGAAAAACTGTTTGATCTTTCCCGCGCCGTCGATCGTCGCGGCTTCAAACACATCGCCCGGTATCTGCTCGATCCCGCTCATGAAGATCAGCATGAAATAGCCGACAGAGCCGAAGCAGAAGGCGATCAGAAGGGACACAAACTTGATGGAACCGTTCATATAGTCGGTCTTTGCAAGGGTATCTGCCCCGATCCATTCAAAAAACGTATGTAACAGGCCGAAACGCTTGTTGTACACATAGTTGATCCACATCGTGGACATCGCAACTGCATTGATGATATTCGGAATGTAAATGATCGCCCGGTAAACGCTTTTGCCTGCGATCCCGCTTGTGAGGATCGCCGCGAACAAAAGCGCTATCGCCAAAACGATAATGCCGCCGATGAGCCAGATTTTCAGCATATTCATCATCGCTACCTGAAAGATCTTTGTCTGTGCCAGGGACATGAAGTTGGAAAGCCCGACAAATTCCCACAGGCTGACCGGATCACTGACTGATTCGACTTTGAAAAAGCTCATGACCACGGTTCTGCAGATCGGATACAAAAATGCAGCGACAAAGAATATCAATGCAGGAGTCAAAAAGCATATTATCATTTTTTTGTTTTGTTTCACAATTTTTTCTCCTTTCACCGAAAATCCGGCTCAGAGTCCGAACGGCTTTTCCTATTCTTTATTTGGACGCTGCCATCGCATCGATGAAGCCCTGACCATCCAGCTCAAGCTTTGTCAGTTTGATCAGGTTGTCCTGAAGGATCTCTTTGTAGGTAGCGTTGTTCTCAAGACCAACTGCCCACTCATATGTCTTTGTCATGTTCTTGAAGTAAGGCTCTGCACCCTTTACAGCTTCAGGCCACTCTGTGTTCTCTGTATCTGCGGGGATAGAGGATACTGCTTCTGCCATCTTCAGGTCGTTTTCGCCGGTTACAACGGAAAGGATGAAGTCAAACGCTTCCTGCTTCGCGTCGCTCTTGTCAACGATACCGAAGCCCTGTGCGCCTACCATGGAAGCCTCTGCTCCGTCAACGCCGCCTTCTACGCTCGGCCATGGGAAGAAGCCCCAGTCAACTGTTGCGCCGGTGTTCTGGTTGATCTCGTTCGGAATCCAGGATGCGTTCAGGATCATGCAGCTTTCGCCGAAGCCGATCTCATTCTGGCCTTCCGGATAGTTTGCAGGAGCATATTCGGACATGTAGCCTTTTTCAAATAATGTATGGATGTCGTCCGCAGCCTTCTTTGCCTCAGGAACATTTGCCCAGTCAGCGTTGTCCAGGATCTCGATTACCTTGTCCTGTCCAACGTAGCGTGCCAGCTGATAACCGTAAAGCAGTGTTACGCCGTCGGAGTTACATGTCATCGGGTTTACGCCGGATGCCTTTAACTGCTCGCATACTGCCAGAAGCTCGTCGAAGGTCTCGGGTGTCTCTGTTACGCCCACATTCTCAAACATCGCCTTGTCATACCAGATACCGGTTGTGTAGGGCTGGTAAGGCATTACCTTTAACTTGCCGTTGCTCCACTCTTTTGCGTTCTCCAAAAGGATCGGCATCACGTGCTTCTCGTAATCTGCAGCGGCTGCCATCTCTGTCAGGTCTGCCAGATACTTGTCGTTCTGCTGTGTCAGCATCATGTAGTCGGTATCAAAAATATCAACGTCTTCTCCCGCGTCCAGTGCAGGCCCGATCAGCGTCTTGATGTCGCGGCCCTTCCACTCGATATTGATGTGGACGCCGGTTTCCTGCTCATAAGCGTCGGCAGCTTCCTGAATTACCTTCGCCTGCCCCTCTGTGGAGTTCCACATGGACCAATAGGTCAGCTCTTTTACTTCGCCGCCTGCCGCGTCTGCCTTTTCCTCTGTCCCTGCTGCGGCTGCATCGCTCTCTGCCGCCTCTGTCTGAACTGCCTCAGACGCTTTCTCTGTCTCCGCTGCTGCCGGAGCCTCGCTGCTGCCGCATCCGGCCATCAGCATCGCCGTAGCAGTTACTCCTGCCAATACTGCCGATAAAAATCTTTTTTTCATACCATTTCCCTTTCTTCAACTGTTTGAATCCTTGCTTGAACTACTTGTTTCTATCATTGAAATGCTTTCAAAAAGCACATTCAATTCCCCTTTTCTGTCCGCAGCATTCCTAAAAATTGCTCCCGCGGATGTGTCTTCCCGTCTGTCGAAACCGGCCCGGAAAGCGGCTCTGCCACAAGTTCCCTGCCGCACCTGACTCCTTCTTTGTCATCCTCCGGCAGATTTTCGAAATGATAGTACCTGTTTCTGCGGTATACCGCATAGTTGGTCTGGTGGCTCCAATCCTCATAACGCGGCTCTTCATCTGCATTGTAAATGATATTTTCCTCCACCAGCATGTGCCCTCCCGACATATTGTGCCGGATAAACGGGACGCCGTTTCCGAGAATAAACGTATTATGATGGATGTGGGCGTCCGGATTGTTCGCCGGATTGATCACGCCTCCCCCGTCCAGCATGCTGATGTTATAGCAAAATTCATTGTTGACGCTTTCGCCCTCACAGAACATCACGCAGCCTCCCGCATTGTTATGGCTGTAATTGAAGCGGTACATGGTTCCGTCCCCGGAATCTGCATCCCACGCCTGCCCGTCCTGATTATCGCATGTATGATACGCCTCATTATACTCAAACAGCGCATCCTTGCACTTCCACGGCCAGATTGCCGCCGCGGTTTTCCCCGCGCGCTCCCCTGCTTCGGTATAAATTTCGTCGTTGATCTCGTTTGCAACATCCTCCGCCACATTGTACTCCACGACCGGCCGGAAGCAGTACATCGGCGTAATGCCGTCGCCCCCGATGCTTTTCACAAAATTTCTGGAAATCCGCACATTTTCATGCCCGTATTTTTTAACCGTATCATCCGGCAGCTTTGCCGTCGTAAAAAACGGATGCGTATAGGTATAACCCGCCGCAATCCCCCACCTGCTGCAGTTTTCCACCACACAGTCATGGATCCAAAGCCCGTCAAACCGCGCCGTTTTTCCATTCTCCCTCTCCGGCTGCAGCGCGCTGCAGTAAATCCCGCCGTTATTTAAATGCTTATCGTACACATTTCCCTTAACGTCATGGATATAGAGATCTGAAAGCTCGATGCAGTGAAGCGTTCCACGGTTCTGCGCAATCACCGCAACCCCCGTCCGGTTCAGCCTGTCTCCCTGACTGTATCGCTCGCCCCTCAAAATCCCGCCGTTGCTGATTTCTATCCCCTCCAGCCGGATATGCTCACAATCATATAAAAGCACTGCTGACGACACATATCCATGCCACACATGGGTTGGGGCATCCAGAGGCTTCCCATAATTCTGATACCACAGTCCAGTTCCTCCGCACGCAATGAGCGGTTTTTTACCCTCTCCATAACTTCCAATTATGATCGGGGCATCCTTCCTCCCCTGCGCGCTGATGTGAAGCGCCTGTCTGTAAAAAACAGAACCGCATTCCAGACGTATCTCATCTCCCGGATGCAGTTCTTTTTCTTCTGCCGCAGCCAGCGTTCTGAGCGGATGTCCCTTTGAAGTCCCCTCGTTCCGGTCATCCCCGTTTCTATCGCTGACATAATAAATCGTTCCTGTCCCCACCGCGCTGCCCTTTCCGATAAGTAATCTTCCTCTGCTGTCTTAATTCCTTCAGCACATACAGCGTAACATCTTGAGCCTGAAATAAAAATATGTTATATTGGCATTAACATTATATAAATTGTTGTTATTTTCATAACACTGCACAAAGGAAATGGATTTTTACCGTTATGTATGAACTATTTGATCTAAAAGAAGCAATCCGGTTCGGCGATTGTTCACAGCTTCTCTATGTTTCCCCATTTAAATTTGAACGGGACTGGAACGGCATGCGACATTCCCATGAATGCACGGAAATCTTTTTCTGCATTGGCGGAAAAGGCTCTTTTGCAATTGAAAAGGAAGTTTTTTCCGTCTCCCCCTATGATTTTATTATCGTAAATCCGGGTATCGAACATTCTGAATCCAGCACCTCCGCCTCTCCTCTGGAATATGTAGTACTTGGACTGTCTGATATTTCTTTTTTACCGGAAAATGATTCCGACGGATTTGTTATGGGAAATTTTAAAGAATATGCCTTTTCCATCCAGCCGCTGCTCGCCGCGCTCATTGCAGAAGTTGACCGCCAACAGGAACGCTACGCAGAAGCTTCTTCCAATATTTTAAATCTGCTCCTGATCTATCTCCACCGCGTATCTGATCTGAAAATCTCCTCCCAGAAAACGCAGCTTCCGACGGTCCCTGCCCGGCGCAGCTCTGAATGGATCCGTCAATATCTGGATGATAATTTTACAAAAGAAGTGAATCTGGAACTACTGGCGCAGAAATTCCATCTGAGCAAGTATACGATCATTCATAATTTCCGTAAATTTTACGGGACGACGCCGATCAATTATATCCTCGACCGCAGGTTCCGCGAAGCAACCTTTCTGCTTGCGACAACCGAAAATACGATCCGCCAGATTTCCGAAGCGCTCGGTTTTAGTTCCTACAATTATTTTACTCAGTGCTTTCAAAAACGCTTTTCCATGACGCCCTCGCAGTACCGGAAAAAATGCCGCTGCGATTCGCCCTATCGTGAAAATGAACTTTCCTATTAAATAACAAGGCAGCCGGATTTCTCCGACTGCCTTTCGTATGCCTGTTTTATATTGCTCAAGCCTTGTTTACGGAACCAAACAGCTCCATTTTCTCCTTAACGGTAGCCTTGATCGCTTCAAAGCCGGGAGCCAGCAGCTTACGAGGGTCGTAACCCTTGCCCTGCTGATCCTTGCCAGCCTCGATGTACTCTCTTGTAGCTGCTGCGAAGGAAAGCTGGCACTCTGTATTTACGTTGATCTTTGCAACGCCCAGAGAGATTGCCTTCTTGATCATGTCAGCCGGGATGCCTGTGCCGCCGTGCAGAACCAGCGGAAGGTCGCCTGTCAGCTGCTGGATCGCATCCAGAGTCTCGAAGGACAGACCCTGCCAGTTTGCAGGATATTTGCCGTGGATGTTGCCGATGCCTGCTGCCAGGAAGTCAACGCCCAGATCAGCGATCTTCTTGCACTCGTTGGGATCTGCGCACTCGCCCATACCAACTACGCCGTCTTCCTCGCCGCCGATGGAACCAACCTCAGCCTCGATGGAAACGCCCTTCTCGTGAGCAGCCTTAACCAGCTCGGTTGTCTTAGCTACGTTCTCTTCGATCGGGTAGTGAGAACCGTCGAACATGATGGAAGAGAAGCCTGCTTCCAGACACTTGTAGCAGTGGTCATAAGAGCCGTGATCCAGATGCAGAGCAACGGGAACGGTGATGTTCATTTCTTCCATCATGCCGTTTACCATACCTACAACGGTCTTGTAGCCGGTCATGTACTTACCAGCGCCCTCGGATACGCCCAGAATAACGGGGGAGTTTAACTCCTGAGCGGTCTGAAGGATCGCCTTTGTCCATTCCAGGTTGTTGATGTTGAACTGGCCTACTGCATAATGGCCAGCTTTTGCTTTGTTCAGCATTTCTGTAGCAGATACTAACATCTTAATTACCTCCATACGAAATAAGATTTTTATCTAACCGCCACTATTATACCTTATCTTTTCTGAAAAAGAAATATCAGAATAATAAAATTTTATCATTTCTCCCTTTTTCTGCTAACAGCGCCCTATTCCCCCGCTTCCTGACGGATGCCGATCGGTTTTGCAGCCGGACCGTCCAGCACGCTTCCGTCATATCCAAAACGGGAGCCGTGACAGGGACAATCCCAGCTTTTTTCATCCGGATTCCAGGTCAGCTCACACCCCAGATGCGGACATCTTGCCCGTACCAGATGCAGCCTTCCCTCCTCATCCCGGTAAGCGCCGGCTTTTCCGTTCTTATTTTTGACCAGCGCCCCTTCCTGCGGCAAAAGATCCTCCGCCCGCTTTTGCTTCCCCTGCCTTTGCTTTCCTGCCAGCCCCTTTAGCGAACAGCCTGCATTTTGATACAAAGCTCCCGCCGATGCAGCGCCAAACCGCAGCGGCGTATACACCTCTTCCCAAATATTTTTTCTGCCCGTGATCAGATCCGTCAGCAAAAGCGCCGCCACCATCGAATGACTCATCCCCCATTTGCCAAATCCTGTCGCCGTATACCAGCCCGGCTGTGACAAAGACAGCCTTCCGATATAAGGCACATGATCGAGGGTCATGCAGCCCTGCGCCGACCAGTGTGCCGTCTCCATGCTGCCTTTCCAAAACCTGCCTGCCGCCTCCCGCAAAACCTCGTACCTTCCGCCCTGATTTCCTCCCGTCCTATGACCGGCTCCGCCCAAAAGGATCAGATCCTCTTCCCCCATTTTCCCTTTCACGCTCCGCACCGACCAGCTGTTTTCATCCGTCCCGATATACATATTTTCAACCGTCCCGGCTCCCCGCAAAGCAGTTACATAGCTGCGTTCCTGAAAAAGCCTCGCAAAATAGATTCCCGGAAGCTTCAGCATCGGATAATGAGTTGCAAAAACCACCTTCTCTGCTTCCACGCATCCCTCCGGCGTATGCAGGAGCGTATTTCCGTTTTCCAGCCGTTCCACTTTTTTCACGGGCGTATTTTCATAGATTTCCAGACCGCGCGCTATAGCGTACAAAAAACGCAGCGGGGAAAAACACGCCTGTCCGTCCATCCGCACCGCCCCTGCGACCGGAAAGGGAAGCTCCGTCTCCGTCACAAACTCTGCCGCAAAGCCAAGCTTTCGCTCCGCCTGCGCCTCTGCCTGCATCCGCTCCCGATCCTCTGTGGAATAACAAAACGCGGCGCATTCCTGCCAGCCGCAGTCGATCTTTTTTTCCCTGACCAGACGGCGGTATTCTTCCACTGCACGGCGGTTCGCCGCGGCATACAGCCCCGCCTTTTCCTCACCCAGCTCCCGGATCAGCCTGCCGCAGCACGCGCCGTGCTGCGCCGTTACCTTCGCCGTCGTGCGTCCCGTCTGACCGCTCCCGATGCGCGCCGCTTCCAGCACCATCACATCCTGTCCCGCCTCCTTTAAATAAAGGGCGGTAAGGATCCCTGCCATTCCTCCGCCCACTACCGCTGTCTGTATCTTTTTTCTGCCTGAAAAACCGGGTCTTGCCGCCTCATTTGCCTGCTGCTCCCAGATGGATTCTGTTCTCATGCTCCTGCCTCGCTTTTAATGCGCCCGCGCTTTCGTCCGGACGCGTTTTGGCTTAGTATGCCCGGCAGGATGAGAGGTTAGACATTTTATAGGCAAAAAGCTTGCCCTTCTTTCTGACTGTCCCGACCACGAACTAAATATTATTACAGACCTCATCCTCTCTCTAAAGAAAAACCGCCCGGAATAACCCGCTCTCCTTCCGTCAAACGCTCTCCCCCGCCCGACGCTCCCTGCCTCCCGCCCGCCAAAAACCAGCGCGCGAAAGGGGAGGGGCTTTGTCCCCGGCGACTTTGCCCGCGAAGGGGAATTTGCAAAAAACAGGGCCTGTTCCGGTCCGCAGATTGAAAACTGTCTGAGCGCAGCGAGTTTTTTCAATCTGCGGACGTATCGGAACAAGCCCTGTTTTTTGATTCAAATTCCCATTGAGCGGGCACGGAGCCGGGGGCAAAGCCCCTCTCCTTCGCGCGCGTCCGGTTTTTACGCCCCCTTACGGTACCATGATGTGCAGCGCCTCCCGCTGGTTTTCCACCACGACCTCCGTATGCCGTCCGCCGTACTCCCCGTCCAGCGTCCACGCGATCTCCTCCTCGGATTCCACCTTCAGGCAGGTAGTCTTAAAGCAGTACATGCAGGACGCGTCAATATCCCGCTGGGTCAGCGCCACCAGCGTCCGGTTCAGATCCTCCAGGCTGCGCGGCCTTTTTACGAGCATCACCTCAAAGATCCCGTCGCTTAAATCCACAAATTTTCCGGTGATGCCCTTAAAGCCCCCGACAGACATGGAGTTGGTGATCATCCCGTACAGAAATTCATCCTCGATCACCCGGTCATCGGTTGTGATCTTCATATGGTAAGATTTGACGTTGGCAAGCTTTTTTACGCCCTCCAGAATGTACGCCATATGTCCGAGGACATTTTTGATCTCCTGGCTCGTCTCGTAAGACACATCCGTAAAAAGCCCGAACGCCGCTATGTATACGAAAGTATTTTCATTAAAGGATCCCACGTCGCAGGCAAAGGGTCTGCCGTGCACCGCCACCTCCGCCGCCTTTTTCATGTTGCGGGGGATGTGCAGGCTCCGCGCAAAATCATTCGTGCTGCCCGCCGGGATGTATCCGATCGGTCTTCTGCGCACACTTTTCATGATGCCCGTCACGACCTCGTCCAGCGTCCCGTCGCCGCCGCTGCATACCACAAGGTCATATTTCGCCGTCCGGTTTGCCGCCAGCTCAACCGCCTCCCCCGCATACTGGGTCGGCCTTGCCGTCACCGTATATCCCGCTTTTGTAAAAATGTCGATAATATCCAAAAGCCATGTTTTGATCTGTCCCTTTCCCGCCTTCGGATTATAAATAAAAAGCAGCTTTTTCATATTTTCCACTGCCGTTTCCTCCTTATAAAAAGTGTGTGCCTTGGCGCACACCCGCGCCGAGCGCGTTTGCCGTCAGGCAATATTGTCCCTTCGTGCGAGTGCGCATCAGCGTTTTTTTATTCGATAGGAAAGGAACTTTCCTATCGAATAAAAAAACAGGGAGACGCCCGATCAGCCGTCCCCCATTGTATCCGTTATGCTCTCTGCACGCTGCCGCACCGCTTTTGTTTACGCGCCCGCACCTGCAAGATAATTTTCCATATTGACAAGCGCTTCGTCCTCATCCGTACCGTCCGCGATCACCGTCACGCTTTCTCCGGGCGCAAGCGCAAGGCTCATCATGCCCATAATGCTCTTCGCGTTTACCTTGCGGCCTTCCGACTCCAGATAAACATTGCTGCTGTGCTTGCTCGCAACCTGCACCAGCATCGCTGCCGGGCGTGCCTCAAGCCCCTGTTCCAGCTTAACAACCACATCCTTCTGTTTCATAATAAACTCCTCTCCATTAAGACCTCATGGCATCCGCCAATTCACATAGCTTCCGTAAACGATGGTTTACGCCGGATTTTCCGACCGGAGGGTCAAGATACACCCCCAGCTCCTTAAGCGGAGCCTCCGGATGCTCCAGACGCACCTCTGCCATCTGGCGTAAGCTCACCGGCAACTTTTCAAATCCGTATTTTTCCTGTAAAAACAGGATGTCCTCGAGCTGTCTTGCAGCCGCGTTTACCGTCTTGGTAATATTGGCTGTTTCGCAGTTGACGCGCCGGTTTACGCTGTTGCGCACCTCGCGTACCACTCTCGAGTTCTCAAATTCCATCAGCGCCAGATGCGCCTCCGTCACATTCAGGAAATCGGAAATCCCCGATCCCTCTTTCACATACACCACAAAATATTTTTTGCGCTGTACGATGCGGGCGTCGATCTCAAACTCCCTCAAGATCTCCTGCACCTGATCCGCCAGCGACTGCCTGCCGCACACGATTTCCAGATGGTATCCCTTCACGGGATCGCTCATGGAGCCCGCCGCAAGAAACGCCCCCCGCAAAAACGCGCGCTGGCAGCACGCATTCCGCACGAGCATCCGGCTCACCGGTCCCCGAAGCCCGTCGCTTACGGCGTCTTCATCAACCATGTGCCCGGTCACATCCAGAAAACGGATTCCCTGAAGAATCTTCTTTGCCAGCGCCTGATCGTCTATCCTTAAAAAATATCCGGTCTGCTGGTCTTCCTGATGCACCTGCGTTTCCGTACTTATATTAAATGTTTTCTGCAGCAATGTAAAGCTTTTTCTGACAACCAATGCATTTTCCGCATGAATTTGCAGAAAAACCCCGTCCTTTCCGCTTCCGATGCTCCCGCAGAAATGCAGGACCGCCGCCAGCTCGGCAAGCTGGCAGTGCCGCGCCGGACTGATATGGCGGCACAGCTCTTCTTTTACTCCTGATGAAAATGACATCCTAAATATCCCTGTGGCTCAAAGAAACCCCGTATGTCGCCTCGCGGTTTTTCAGCCTCCTGTAAAGCTCGTTTGCAAGCGTCACGCTTCTGTGTCTGCCGCCCGTACAGCCGATCGCGACAACCAGCTGGTACTTTCCCTCCTTGACGTAATTCGGGATCAGAAACTGCAGAAGATCCAGAAGCTTGTCCAGAAACATCCCCGCCTCCGGAAAACCCATCACATAATCCTGAACTCCCCGGTCGTTGCCCGTAAGATATTTCAGCTCATCTATATAGAAAGGATTCGGGAGAAAGCGCACGTCAAAAACGAGGTCGGCGTCCGCCGGGATCCCGTGCTTAAACCCGAAGGAAAGGATATTCACCATCAGGCTGTTATATTCCTCATTCCGCACAAAGATCCGGTCCAGCTCCTCCTTTAGCTCCCTCGTCAGAAGCTTCGACGTGTCGATCACATAATCCGCGTCCTTTTTGACCTTTTTTAAAATCTCCCGTTCCCTTGCGATTCCGTCCTCAATCCTCGGACGTTCCTCTGTGCAAAGCGGATGCATCCGGCGGCTCTCTTTATAGCGCTTTACCAAAACGGCGTCCGATGCGTCCATAAAAAGCACCTCGAATACCATGCCGTTTTGTCTTAAGCTTCTCAGCACCCGTTCCGTCTCCGCAAAAGACTGATCCGTCCGCACATCGACGCCCAGCGCTGCCTTCGTAATCTCCGTATTCGGCGTGGCGAGCAGCTCCACAAACTTGTCGATCAGCAAAACCGGAAGATTGTCCACACAATAATAGCCCATATCTTCCAGAAGCCGCATCGCGGTGCTCTTGCCTCCGCCGCTCATCCCCGTCACCATCACAAATCTCATCGTTAAAAATCTCCCAGAAAAATCACTTCCGGTTCGAGAGTGACTCCGAATTTCTCCTGTACCTTTTCCGCCACCTCGCGGATCAGCCCCACAATATCGGCAGCGGTCGCATTTCCTCTATTGACGATAAAGCCGCAGTGCTTCTGCGCTACCTGCGCGCCGCCCCGGGAATATCCGCGAAGCCCTGCATCCATGATCAGCTTGCCCGCAAAATTACCCTCCGGGCGCTTAAACGTGCTCCCCGCGCTCGGAAATTCCAGCGGCTGCTTCTCCCGGCGCTGCTGCGCCAGCCTCTGCATCTTCGCTGCGATCTCTTCCCTGTCCCCCTTTTCAAGGACAAGGCTTGCGCCAAGCACCGTCCACGGGCTGTTTTTGATCACGCTCGTGCGGTAGCCAAACGCCATCTCCTCATGGTCAAGCGTGCGGACACTGCCCTGTTCATCCATAATATCGACGCTTCTTACAAGCATCGACATCTCGCCGCCGTACGCCCCGGCGTTCATCCTTACCGCGCCGCCCAGCGTCCCGGGAATCCCGGAGGCAAACTCCATGCCGCAAAGGCCGTTTTCCATCGCGCGCCGCGCCGTCAGCGCAAGGCTTGCGCCCGCGCCCGCCCGGATCGTCCCGTCCTCTGCCTCCACCGTCTCAAAAATACCGCCGAGACGCACGACCGCGCCGCGGTATCCCCGGTCGCCGACGAGCAGGTTGCTTCCGTTTCCCAAAAGGAAATACGGCATCCCCTCTTCCCGAAGGCACGCCATCACGCTTCTTAATTCTTCCGCCGTATTTACCGTCAGAAAATATTCGGCAGGCCCGCCCACCCGGAAGGTAGTGTGCCTGCTCATCGGTTCCTCTGTTAAAATCCGCTCCTTCGGCAGAATGGTTTCCAGTTTTTCCTTCAATCCTCTTTCCAACCCTTCTATGCTGAGGTCAAACCACAATCCTGCCTCTATCCTATGCAGAAAGAGGCAGGATTATGCTTCCCGTGCCGTCCGGCGGCACATCAAAAGTCTTTTCCTTACTCGCTCAAAACCATCTTCGCCGCGCCGTAAATGCCCGCGTCGTTGCCCAGCTTTGCCAGCGTAAACAGCGCGCCCCGGCAGCCCTGGAACGCATATTTGCGGTAATATTTCTGGATGTAGTCCAAAAGCACCGTCCCCGCCTTGGAAACGCCGCCGCCGATCACGAAGATCTCGGGATTGGAAACGCTCGCCATCTGCGCAAGCCCTTTTCCCAGATACCAGCCGAAGTCCTCCGCAACCTCCGTTGCAAGCCCGTCGCCTGCCTTTACCGCATCCCACACATCCTTTGCGCTCACTTCCGTAGCGCGCAGGCTGCTTGTCCGGTTTTCGTCCGCCAGCTTCTCCTTTGCCAGACGCACGATGCCCGTCGCGGAAACATACTGCTCGAGACAGCCGCAGTTGCCGCAGTTGCAGGGGATCGTCTCGTCGTCGTTGACGTGCATATGCCCGATCTCGCCGCCGGATCCGGTCGCGCCGGAAAGGATCCTTCCGTTTACGATGATGCCGCCGCCCACGCCGGTTCCCAGCGTCGCAAGGATCACGTTCTTATAGCCTTTCGCGCCGCCCTGCCACATCTCGCCCAGAGCCGCCACGTTTGCGTCGTTTCCTGCCTCCACCGGCATGTTCAGAAGGGACTGCAGCTCCTTTTTGATGCTGAACGTGCCCCAGCCCAGATTGACTGCGCCGTATACGGTTCCTTCGGAGTCGATCGGACCGGGCGCGCCGATGCCGACGCCCTCCACGTCGTCGCGCTCCATCTCGCGCTCATCCATCTTTTTTAAAATGCTGTTTGCCACGTCGGGCAGGATCTTTGCCCCGTGGTTGTCCGTCACTGTGGGGATCTCCCATTTTTCCAGCAGATCGCCGTCCGTATTAAATAATCCGAGCTTTACCGTGGTTCCGCCCACGTCTACGCCGAAACAATATTTGCCCATTGTCTGTTTCCTCCGTTTATTCGTCCTCTTCGTCCCGCTTGCGCGTCAAAGAATTCTGCACTCTCATATACAGCTCCTGCGCCGCGTTGTAGCCCATCTTCTTCTGTCTGTGGTTGACCGCCGCCGTCTCGCAGATGATCGCCAGATTCCGTCCGGGACGGATCGGGATGCTGTGGCAGACGACCTTGTTGCCCAGATATTCGGTGTACTCCTCCTCCAGACCGAGGCGGTCGTACTCCTTATCCTTGTCCCACTCTTCCAGCTTGATGACCAGATCAATGTTCTGTGTCTCGCGCACGCTGGACGCGCCGAACAGAGCCTTCACATCCACGATGCCGATGCCGCGCAGCTCGATAAAGTGCTTCGTAATATCGGGAGCCGTGCCGACCAGCGTATCCTCGCTGACCTTGCGGATCTCCACCACGTCGTCCGTTACGAGACGGTGTCCTCTCTTGATCAGCTCCAGCGCCGCCTCCGATTTGCCGATGCCGCTTTCGCCTGTGATCAGCACGCCTTCGCCGTATACGTCCACCAGCACGCCGTGCACCGAAATGCAGGGAGCCAGCTTGACGTTGAGCCAGCGGATCAGCTCTGCGGTAAACGCGCTCGTCGCATGCTTCGTCATCAGAAGCGGCACGCCCTTTTCGATCGCGATCTTGCGGAACAGGTCGTCCGGCTTTAATTCCCGGCAGAAAATGATGCACGGGATCGGATAGTCCAGAAGCTTCTCCAAAACGTCGCGTTCCTCCTCGGCATTGAGCCCCCCGATATAGGAGTATTCCACGAATCCGATGATCTGCAGGCGGGTCGCCTCAAAGTGCTCAAAGTATCCCGTCATCTGCAGCGCGGGGCGGTTGATGTCCGGCTGAGTGATCCGGATGCCCCTGACGTCGATTTCCGGCGTCAGATTTTCAAGCTTCATCTTTTCGATGATCTTCGTTAAACTGATGCTTGCCATAACCCTTCTCCTTCTCTATAAGCACGCAATACTTCTCTTTATCTTACCACAGTTCCATGCCCACGGCAATGTCACTCTTCCCGTTTGTGGAAAAATTCATAAATTTCTTCCGCCACGTGCATCGGGATGTCCGCCTGCAGGCTGATCTGCTCCGCCGTCGCCTCCCGGATCTCGTAAATGGACGGAAAGCTTTTCATCAGCGCCTTCCTGCGCGCCGGCCCCACGCCCGGAATGCCGTCCAGAACGCTCTTTACCTGATCCTTGCTGCGCAGCGACCGGTGATATTCGATAGCGAACCGGTGCGCCTCGTCCTGCACCCGCGTGATCAGCTTAAACGCCTCGCTGTTTCGGTCGATGGGCAGCTCCACATTGTGAAAATACAGCCCCCTCGTGCGGTGGTTGTCGTCCTTTACCATGCCGCATACCGGAATATTCAGATGCAGCTCGTCCAGCACCTGCTGCGCGATATTGACCTGCCCCCTGCCGCCGTCCATGAGCAAAAGATCCGGAAACCGCGCGAATTTCCCGTAGCTTTCGGAAAGCTGCTTTTCCTCCAATTCTTTTGATTCATTCAGCCCGTGCAGGAAACGCCTCGTCAGCACCTCCCGCATGCAGGCGTAATCGTCCGGCCCCGCCACGGTTTTGATGCGGAATTTGCGGTAATCGCTGCGCTTGGGTTTTCCCTTTTCATAGACGACCATCGAGCCCACGTTTTCAAAGCCGCTGATATTGGAAATATCAAACGCCTCCATCCGCTCGAGCACCGGCAGGTCAAGCAGCTGCGCGATCTGGCGCACCGCCCCGACCGTGCGCGCCTCCTCCCTCGCGATCCGCTCCCTGTCCTTTTCCAGCACCATGCGGGCGTTTTTTTCCGCCAGCTCCACAAGCTTTTCCTTCTGTCCCTTTTTGGGCACGCGGATATAAACCCTTGCCCCGCGCCGCTTCGTCAGCCATTCCTCCAAAACCGGGATGTCCTCGATCTCCTTTTGCAGCATCAGCTCCCGGGGCACAAAGGGCGTCCCCGCATAAAACTGTTTTACAAAATCCAGAAGGATCTGCGCCTTGTCCGAATCCTCCACATGGGTCATATAAAAATGCTCCCTGCCGATGAGCTTTCCGCCCCGCACAAAAAACACCTGCACGACCGCGTCGCCGCCGTCTTTATCCAGCGCGATCACGTCCTTGTCCTCGCCGTCGCTGTCCGTGATCTTCTGTTTCTGGGAAACCTGCTTTACGCTGTTGAACAGATCCCGCCATTTCGCCGCCTCTTCAAATTCCAGCGCCTCCGCCGCAGCCTCCATTTTGCGCTGCAAATCGTCCAGGATCATCGAATAGTTCCCATTCAAAAATTCCAGCGCCTTGTCCACATTTTTCCGGTACTCCTCCCTGCTCACATAATTCTGGCAGGGGGCGGTGCACTGCCCGATGTGATAATTCAGGCAGGGGCGTTCCAGCCCGCAGTCGCGGGGCAGCACCCGATTGCAGGTGCGCAGCTTAAACAGCTTGTTTAACAGCTCGATCGTATCCTTGACCGCTGCCGCCGACGTAAACGGCCCGAAATAGCGGGATTTATCCTTTTTCATCAGCCGCGAAAAAAGCACCCTCGGATATTCCTCCCCCACCGTTACCTTAATGTAGGGATAGGTTTTGTCGTCCTTTAGCAGCGTGTTGTACTTCGGGTTGTGCTCCTTGATCAGATTGTTTTCCAGAACGAGCGCTTCCAGCTCCGAATCGGTCACGATATATTCAAACCGGGCGATCTGCGTTACCATCTTTTCGATCTGGGGGCCACGGTTTATTTTTTCCCGGAAATACGAACGCACCCGGCTGCGCAGGCGCACCGCCTTCCCCACATAAATGATGCTGTCCTGCGCATCGTGCATAATATATACGCCCGGCTTTTCGGGCAGCTTCTTTAATTCCTCTTCAATGCAAAACATAGCGTTCCTTTCCTATGCGAATAAAGGGTGTGAATGCGTATAAAAAACACCGGCCCGCGGCGCGTTGCGCCCTGTGCGGACCGGCATCTGACTGCCCGATCTTCCGATCAGTCTTTTTTATCTTTATCCTGCCAGATCGCTCCGGAGAACCTTCCTGCCGTTCCCTGAGCTTCCGGCCCCGGCGTCGGGGGCGTCCACGGTCTGCTGTTTTCATCCTCCTGCGCCTTGTCCGGCTCCTCTGTATTTTCTAAAGTCTCCGGACGTTCCTCTGCGCTGCGGCTGTTGCTGATCACAGTCGGCTCATCGTCCCCGCCAAAAAAGCTGTCCTCCCGCTGCGCCTGCTGCCTCGAAAACTCTTCCCAGGGCTTCAAAACCGGAGGCTCCTGCTTTGCTGCGCCGTCAGGCTGTCCTGCGGCAGAGCTGTCTCCTGCCCCGTTGTCCTGCGCTGCTTCCTGTGCCGCGCCGTTCCCGGCAGATGCTTCCATCGTTTTGGCGTCTGCGCCTTTTGCCGCAGCCTCTCCTTCTTTTGTCTCCTCTTCCTGAGGAAGTCCCTTGATCTCCCGGTAGATCCGCATAAATTCCTTGCCGGTGATCGTCTCCTTTTCGATCAGATGCGCCGCCAGCTTATCCATGACCTCACGGTTTGCAGAAAGCAGCTCCAGCGCCTCCTGATAGCATTCCTTCAGAATGCGCATCACTTCCTGATCGATCTCGGAAGCCGTAATATCTGAGCAGTTCATGACCGATCTGCCGTCCAGATACTGGCTTTCAACGGATTCCAAACCGATCAGCCCAAACTTCTTGCTCATGCCAAACCGGGTTACCATCGACCGCGCCAGACCTGTCGCCTGCTCGATGTCGTTTGCCGCGCCCGTCGTCACGGTATCAAATACGATCTCCTCCGCCGCGCGGCCGCCCAGATAGCCTACAAGCATATCGTGGATCTCCGCCTCGGTATTCAGAAACTTCTCTTCCTCCGGCACGTGCATCACATAGCCCAGCGCGCCCATCGTGCGGGGGACGATCGTGATTTTCTGCACCGGCTCGGAATTTTTCTGCAACGCGGCGATCAGCGCATGGCCGACCTCGTGGTAGGAAACGATCCGGCGCTCCTGCGCGCTCATGATGCGGTCTTTTTTCTCCTTGCCCACAAGCACTTGCTCCACCGCTTCAAACAGATCCTTCTGGCACACATATTCGCGCCCCTGCTTGACCGCGTTGATGGCAGCCTCGTTGATCATGTTCGCAAGATCGGAGCCGACTGCTCCGCTGGTCGCCAGCGCGATCGCATCAAAGTCCACCGTCTCGTCCATCTTCACATCTTTGGCATGTACCTTTAAAATCTCCACACGCCCCTTTAAATCCGGCTTATCCACGATGATCCGCCGGTCAAAACGTCCGGGGCGCAAAAGCGCCTTATCCAGAATCTCCGGTCTGTTGGTCGCGCCCAGCACCAGAATCCCCTTCGACGTATCAAAGCCGTCCATCTCGGAAAGCAGCTGGTTCAGCGTCTGCTCCCGCTCCTCGTTTCCGCCGCCGTATTTGGAATCACGGCTTCTGCCGATGGCGTCGATCTCGTCGATAAAAATAATGCACGGCGCATTTTTCGTCGCCTCTTTGAACAGGTCGCGCACACGGGACGCGCCCACGCCCACATACAGCTCGATGAAATCCGAACCCGTCAGGGAGAAAAACGGCACCTTCGCTTCTCCCGCCACCGCTTTTGCCAGCAGAGTCTTACCCGTTCCGGGAGGCCCCACCAAAAGGGCGCCCTTGGGAAGCTTCGCCCCGATCTGCACATAGCGCTGGGGATTGTGCAGGAAATCCACGACCTCCTGCAGCGATTCCTTCGCCTCGTCCTCGCCCGCCACATCCTTAAATGTGATGCCCGTTTCCTTCTGCACATATACCTTGGCATTGCTCTTGCCTACGCCCATCGGGCCGCCGCTGCCGCCCATTCTCCGGAACAGGAAGCTTAACAGCACCCACATGACCACGATCGGCAGCACATAGGTCAGAATCATCGTCAGGATCAGCCCGGAGCCGTCCGGCACGATCTTGCCGTAGCTTTCCACCTGATTTTCTTCCAGATATGCGGAAAGCACATCGTCGGACTGCGCCTTGCCGGTATAATAGCTCACCTGCGGCGCTGCGTTAAACAGCGTGTCCGGCTGCTCCGACTTCGGCTGGATATAGATCGTCTCATCGTCCCATGTGACTTCCTCTACCTCGCCGCCTTCCACCATCTCCTGAAATTTCCCGAAAGGGATTTCCTGATTCGTGGCGTTGTTGATCATCTTCATAAACAGGCTCATGGAAACCAGCGTCACAACCGCCGCCACAGCCAGCAGGATCAGGCTCGTGCGCCTCGGATTGTTCTGTCCCGGACCGCCGGGGCCCTGCTGCCCTCCGTTTCCGCTGCCGTTTCCATTGGAACCCCCGTTATTATAAGGGTTGATATTATTATCCATTTGCTAACCTTTCTTTTGCGTCTCTCTTTCTGCCACCTAAATTTTCTGCGCTTTACAGCTGCGGCAGTACCATAATTATAGACACTATAATAGAAGAAATCAATAGATAAAGTGTGAAAATACTGTACACTGAGAGTACCCGCTCTCGTTGTCCCGACAACGGATTTCTAAAAAAGTTTTTCAGAAGCTCTGGATTTTTTCCCGCCTGCCGTTATATAATCTATATCAGTATGTACCAAACTCAGGGCTGAGGGTCAAAAGACGGCGCAGGCTTTCCCAAAAGGATTTTTGACCCTGACCCCCGCAAAAAACACGAGCAAAAAGCCATTTTTCAGGAAATGGGCGAATCAGGGAGTTTTAGTGTGAAAGAAAGTAGAGGAAAGCCATAGAGTGGCGCACTTGAATAAGCTGT
>URRW01000027.1 GCA_900550285.1 uncultured Lachnospiraceae bacterium | reverse complement strand
AGCCTTGGGCAGCTTGTGTTTCTGACGGTGCTTTTCGGGGGATGTCAGCTTTTGGGCGATCTGCTTTTGTCGCTGTGCGAGCAGTTTTTAAATGTCCAGCAGTATATCCTGATGCAGCATCTGGATGAAACGGTGGCGGATAAGGCGTGGCGGATGGATTACAGCATGCTGTGTGACCCGGACATCCACGGAAAGCAGAAAACGATCGCAAACTGGCAGTTCGATCACGGCATGGTGGCGATGATGACGCAGTTTACGAAGCTGCTTGGAAGCATTATGACGATCGGGATCTCCCTGGCGGTAACAGCAGAATTTTTTGCGGCGCGGGCAAAGGGCGTCGGGCGTCTGCCGGCATTTTTAAACCACTGGTCGTTTCCGGTCCTGTTTGGGGCGCTGTTTGCGCTGTCCTGCGCCTATGGGATCCGGTCGGCGTTTCGGACACAGAAGATGGAGTATCAGCTTACCCGCGACAGAGAGCCTTATCTGAATGAAACAAACGAGCTGGTGCGCACCTGCTTTGCCGAATACCGGCGGGGGAAGGACATCCGGACGTTCGGGCTGCAAAACAGGCTTCTGGGGCATTTTAAGGCGGCGGGAAGCAGGATGACTGCGCTGCAGGAAGAGACGAAGGCGCGCTGCCGCAGCCTTTCGGTAAGATCCGTATTCTGGGCACGGCTGTTTCATCTGTCCGTTTATCTGTTTGTGGGCTTAAAGGCGGTGTGCAGCGCGTTTGACGTGGGAAACCTGTTGAAATATGTGCAGAGCGTATCCCAGTTTGGCGACGGCGTTTCGGGGCTGGTGCAGACGGTGCGGGAGATGGCGCAGAACGTCCAGTATATGGAGGATTATTTTTCCTATCAGGATATGCCGAACCGGACGGAAGGCGCAGCGCTTCCCGTGACGGAACAGATCCGGGAAAATTATGTGTTTGAATTTAAGCATGTGACCTTTACCTATCCGGGAGCGGATGCGCCCAGCCTGCAGGATGTGAGCTGCCGCTTTGGAAAGGGCGAAAAGATCGCGGCGGTGGGGCGCAACGGCTCCGGGAAATCTACGTTTATCAAGCTTTTGTGCAGGCTTTACGACCCGCAGGAGGGAGAGATTTTGTTAAACGGCACGGACATCCGGCAGTACCGTTACGACGAATATCTGGCGCTGTTTTCGGCGGTATTTCAGGATTACCGGATCTTTGCCTTTGAGCTGGGGGAAAATGTGGCGGCAGAGAGCGACTATCCGGAACAAAAGGCGGTACAGGCGCTGGAAAACGCAGGTTTTGGGGAACGGCTGAGTACCTTGAAGGACGGGCTGCATACCCAGCTTTTCAAAAATTTTTCCGACGATGGGGTGGAACTGTCCGGCGGCGAAAGCCAGAAGGTTGCGATTGCCCGGTGTTTGTATAAGGACGCGCCCTTTGCAGTGATGGACGAGCCGACGGCGGCGCTGGATCCCGTGGCGGAGGCGGACATTTACCAGCGGATGAACCGCTTTATCGAAAACAAAGGGGCAATCTATATTTCCCACCGGCTGTCCAGCTGCCGGTTCTGCGACCGGATCTTTGTATTTGAGGGCGGAAGGCTGCGGGAGCAGGGCACGCACGAAGGGCTTCTTTTGGCGGACGGGCTTTACCGCAGGCTGTGGAACGCACAGGCGCAGTATTACCGGACGGACGCTTTGTGACGCGCTGTAACGGACTTTTTGAAAAAACTCTTTTCCTCGGGATATTTCTGTGTTATAATGAATCAAGTTATGAAAAGACGGCTCCAATGCAGAGCCTGACACATAAGGAGGCTATGTGAGATGAAGCACATCAAAACATTAACAACAAGAAACCTGAAGGAATCCATGAAGAAGGGCGGCTGCGGCGAGTGCCAGACATCCTGCCAGTCCGCATGCAAGACGTCCTGCACGGTTGGCAACCAGAGCTGCGAGAAGATGAAATAATTCAGACGCAGAAGCGACCGGATATAAGCAGCGAGTGACATCGCTGCTTATTATGCGTTCAGGGGATAAGCTACCGCTGGCAATATCTGCGCGGCGGGCAATATTTTTTACGGAAAGGAAAAGTTTCAGTGATACATCAGTATAAAAACAACGGCTATAACATTGTGATGGATGTCAACAGCGGCAGCGTGCATGTGGTGGACGACGTCGTTTATGACGTGATCCCGCTGGCAGAGCAGCTTGTGACGGGAGGCGTCCGGGATGTGGATACCGTGACTGCGGCTGTGGAGGCGTGCCAGAAGCTTTCTTACCCCCACGAGGAGGTCAGGGAAGCCGTAGAGGAGATCCTGCAGCTTGCGCAGGACAACGTATTGTTTACGGAAGATATTTATGAGAAGTATATCGGCGATTTTAAGGAGAGGGAGACGGTTGTGAAGGCGCTCTGCCTGCACATTGCCCACGACTGCAACCTCGCCTGCCAGTACTGCTTTGCGGAGGAAGGGGAGTACCACGGCAGAAGGGCGCTGATGAGCTTTGAGGTAGGCAAAAAGGCGCTGGACTTCCTTGTGGCAAATTCCGGCAGCCGCGTGAATCTGGAAGTGGACTTTTTCGGCGGCGAGCCGCTGATGAACTGGGAAGTGGTCAAGCAGCTTGTGGCGTACGGCAGAAGCCTGGAGGAGCCCCATCATAAGAAATTCCGCTTTACGCTGACGACAAACGGCGTTTTGTTAAACGACGAGATCATGGAATTTTTAAACCGCGAGATGAGCAACGTGGTATTGAGCATCGACGGACGCAAAGAGGTGCATGACCGGATGCGCCCGTTCCGCGGCGGGCAGGGCAGCTACGACCTGATCGTGCCCAAATTCCAGAAGCTGGCGGAGAGCCGGGGACAGGACAACTACTATGTGCGCGGTACATTTACGCACAACAATCTGGATTTTGCAGAGGACGTGCTGCATCTGGCGGATCTGGGCTTTGAGCAGATTTCCGTGGAGCCGGTCGTGACAGATCCGAAGGAGCCCTATGCGCTGCAGCCGGAGGACATCCCGCAGCTTCTGGAAGAGTATGACAGGCTGGCGGCAGAGCTGATCAAGCGGCACAAAGAAGGAAGGGGCGTGAACTTCTTCCACTTTATGATCGATTTAAGCGGCGGTCCCTGTGTGGCAAAGCGGCTTTCCGGCTGCGGTTCGGGCACGGAATATCTGGCGGTAACCCCGTGGGGCGATTTCTATCCCTGCCATCAGTTTGTGGGACAGGAAGCGTTTCTGATGGGGAACGTGGACGAGGGTATCGTGCGCAAAGACATTGTGGATGAATTCAAATGCTGCAACGTCTATGCGAAGGAAAAATGCCGGAACTGCTTTGCCAAGTTTTACTGCAGCGGCGGCTGCGCAGCCAACTCCTATAACTGCCACGGAAAGATCGACGACGTTTACGAGCTGGGATGTGAACTGCAGAAGAAGCGCGTGGAATGCGCGATCATGATAAAAGCGGCGCTTGCCGACGAAGAAGAATAAGGAGTGGCAAAAAAATGACCAAGAAGAAAGGAATCATCACGCTGGCAGGCATGATCCTTGCGCTGATCGCAGGCGCTTATGTGGCGGTGTTCGGATTGGACGCCGGAAAAAGAGGCTCTGCGGCAAACATCAAGCAGGGGCTGGATCTTGCGGGCGGCGTGAGCATCACCTACGAGGTAGTGGGCGAGGAGGAACCGAGCGCAGAGGATATGGCGGACACCATATACAAGCTGCAGAAGCGTGTGGAAAACTATTCCACCGAGGCGCAGGTGTATCAGGAGGGAACCGACCGCATCAACATCGAGATCCCCGGCGTGACGGACGCCAATGCGATCTTGGAGGAGCTGGGAAAGCCCGGATCCTTGGTATTTCTGGATAAGGACGGGAATGAGGTTTTGACCGGCACGGATGTATCCGACGCGCAGGCAGGCTATCAGAACAACAGCATGGGCAATCAGGAGCCGGTTGTTTCCCTGACGATGACAGAGGAGGGCACGAAGAAATTCGCGGAAGCGACAAAGGCTGCCTATCCGAACAATGACATTATTTTTATCGTATACGACAATCAGGTGATCAGCGCGCCTGCGGTACAGGCGGAGATCACCGACGGCAGGGCTGTGATCAACGGCATGGCTTCTTTTGAGGAGGCGGAAAAGCTGGCTTCCACGATCCGCATCGGCGGTCTGAAGTTGGAGCTGGAGGAGCTTCGTTCCAACGTGGTAGGGGCGCAGCTTGGCTCCGCAGCGATCAAAACGAGCCTGATCGCGGGCGCAATCGGTCTGGGTCTGGTTATTATTTTCATGATCGCAGTGTACTGGATCCCCGGGCTTGCAAGCTCGATCGCACTGTGTATTTACACGGTGCTGATGGTCCTTTTGTTAAACGGCTTTGACATTACGCTGACGCTGCCGGGCATCGCCGGCATCATCCTTTCCATCGGTATGGCGGTGGATGCGAACGTAATTATTTTTGCCCGGATCCGGGAAGAGATCGCAACCGGAAAGACGGTAAAATCTTCGATGAAGATTGGCTTCCAGAAGGCGCTGTCTGCGATCATCGACGGCAACGTGACGACGCTGATCGCGGCTGCGGTGCTGTATTTTATGGGAACCGGAACGGTCAAGGGCTTTGCGCAGACGCTGGCGCTTGGTATTGCGGTATCCATGTTTACGGCGCTGTTTGTGACGCGCATGATCCTGAACGCTTTTTATGCGGCAGGCTTAAAGGACGAGAAGTTCTACGGCAGGGCAAAGGAGCATAAGAGCATTGATTTCCTCGGGAAAAAGGGGCTGTTCTTTGCGCTTTCCGCAGTGGTGATCATCGGCGGCTTTGCTGCCATGGGCATTTATTCCTCCAAAACGGGCAATGCTTTAAATTACAGCCTTGAATTTAAAGGCGGCACGTCCACGAACGTGACCTTTAACGAGGATATGAGCATCGAGGAGCTGGATGAAAAGGTCGTTCCCAAGATCGAAGAGATCAGCAAGGACGCCAACGTCCAGACCCAGAAGGTGCAGGGAACCAATCAGGTCATCTTTAAGACTGTGACGATGGAAGTGGAGCAGAGGGATGAGCTGAGCAGCTGGCTGGAAGAGGAGTTTGAGGTAGATCCCGATACGATCACGACAGAGACGATCAGCTCGACGATCAGCTCTGAAATGCGCGCGAATGCCGTTGTTTCCGTGCTGGTATCCGCGGTATGTATGCTGATCTATGTGGCGCTGCGCTTTAAGGATGTGCGTTTCGGCGCCAGCAGCGTGGCAGCACTTCTGCACGACGTGCTTGTGGTGCTGGCATTTTATGCGATCGCAAGAGTGTCTGTGGGCAATACGTTTATCGCGTGTATGTTGACGATCGTAGGATATTCGATCAACGCGACGATCGTTATTTTCGACCGTATCCGCGAGAACCTGAAGGCGGGCGGAAGCAGGGCTGAGCTGAAAGCTGTTGTAAACGGAAGCATCAGCCAGACGCTGTCCAGAAGTATTTTTACTTCCCTGACAACGTTTGTGATGGTTGCGGTGCTTTATGTGATGGGCGTTTCCAGCGTGAAGGAATTTGCACTTCCGCTGATGGTCGGCATCGCGTGCGGCACATATTCCTCGGTTTGTCTGGCAGGCGCGTTCTGGTATCTGCTTCGGACAAAGCTCGCAAAAAAGGATAAAAAGGAAGCAAACTGATGGCAAAATGGTTTGTGGCGGCCAAAAAAGCTGACTTTTACGGCATCGGGCAGAGATTTCATATCAGCCCGGTGCTGGCGCGCATCATACGCAACCGGGACATCGAGGGCGAGGAGCAGATCGAAAAATATCTGCACGGCTCGATCGACCGGATGTATGATCCGGCGCTGTTAAAAGGAAGCGGCATGGCCGCCCTTTTATTGGAACAAAAAATAAAAGAAAAAAAGCCTGTCCGCGTGATCGGGGATTACGATGCGGACGGGATCTGTTCGGCATATATTTTGAAAAAAGGGCTTCAGACGTGCGGCGCGGTCGTGGACACGGCGATCCCGCACCGCATTAAGGACGGCTACGGCTTAAACGAGCATCTGGTGGAGGAAGCCTATCGGGACGGGATCGACACGATCGTGACCTGCGACAACGGGATCGCGGCGGCGTCCCAGATCGCCCTTGCAAAGCAGTACGGAATGACGGTGATCGTGACCGACCATCATGAGATCCCTTACGAGGAAACGGTTGATCCAAAAAGCGGTAAAGCAGAACGGCGTTATATCCTGCCGCCCGCAGATGTGGTGATCGACCCCAAGCAGGAGGGGGATTTGTATCCCTTCCGGGAAATCTGCGGCGCGATGGTGGCGTTTAAGCTGATGCAGATTTTGTTTGCGCGGCTGGGGCTGCCCGGGATCACTGCCGGAAACTGCGGCCAAACGGGGCAGGCGGGCGCAGGCAGGCAGACCGGGACTGCCGGAGAGGACGGCAAAGCAGGGCAGAAGGGCGTGCTGGACGAGCTGCTGGAATTTGCGGCGTTTGCCACCATCTGCGACGTGATGCCCCTGCGGGATGAAAACCGGATCGTGGTAAAGCAGGGGCTTGCCCTGATGAAGCAGACGCAGAATATTGGGCTTCACGCGCTGATGGAGGTCAACCAGATCTGCCCGTGGATCGACGGGAAGCTGAGCGCGTTCCATATCGGGTTCGTGCTGGGGCCGTGCCTGAATGCGTCCGGACGTCTGGACAGCGCAAAGCAGGCGCTGGAGCTTCTGGAAAGCCGGACGCGGGAAAGCGCGGTGGCGCAGGCGGCGTTTTTGAAGCAGCTAAACGACAGCCGCAAGGAGCTGACGGAAAAGTTCGTGGAGGAAGCGGCAGAGATGATCGAAGCCGGGCCGCTGAAAGAGGACAGGGTGCTGGTCGTTTTTTTGCCGGACTGCCACGAGAGCATCGCGGGCATTATCGCGGGGCGCATCCGGGAGCGGTATTATAAGCCGGTTTTTGTGCTGACCAGAGGCGAGGAGGGCGTAAAAGGCAGCGCCCGCTCGATCGAGGGCTATCATATTTATGAGGAAATGACGAAATGCCGCCGGTTTTTCACAAAGTACGGCGGTCACAAAATGGCGGCGGGGCTTTCCATGCGGGAGGAGGATGTGGAGGCATTCCGGCGGGAGATCAACCGGATCTGCACGCTGACGGAGGACGACCTGCAGGAGCGGGTGCACATCGATGTGCCGCTTCCGGTATCCCATGTAAGCTTTGATTTTGTGGAGGAGCTGGAGCTTTTGGAGCCCTTCGGCACCGGAAATGAAAAGCCGGTGTTTGCGCAGAAGGATCTTTTGTTTTTATCCGCAAGGGTGCTTGGAAAAACGGGAAACGTCGTCAAATTTACGGTGCAGGACGATGCCGGAAAGCGCTGGGAGATGATGCTCTTTCACGGAAAAGAGGACTTTGAAGGCTGCGCGGTTAAAAAATACGGGCAGGCGGCGCTGGACGCCCTCTATGAAGGAAAAAGCGCCGGGCTTTTATTTGACGCGGTCTATTATCCCGGCGTAAATACATGGCAGGGCAATACGAAGCTGCAGCTGGTGCTGCAAAAGTACCGCTAAGGCGTGCAAAAATGCGGCTGATCGCCGGATTTATGGGCAGTTTAGAAGTTTTTATAGTGTTTTTATAAATTGTACATATTTTGCACACATTTTACCTGTAATATATGTCTCAGATAGTTGAACAACTCACTATCTCCCCCCTCATAAGAAAGTGAAGGCTCTGCATCATGGATGCGGAGCTTTTCACTTTCTTTTTTTTGTGTTATGATACGGTAGGCGGACAGGGCAGGAAAGGGCGGTATGCCAAAAGAGGCGCTGAACGCTTTGAAAAAGGAAAGAAATGTGAGGATACGGGAAACATTGAAGGATAAAAAAAAGAGATCCGGGTTATCATGGGCTGTAAAAAAGACGGCGGGGCTGGGGCTTTTGGCAGCGCTTTTGATCGAGATAACGGTCTGTCAGTTCTCCTTCTGGACGTCTCTGGGAAATCAGGGAGAGGATCTGATGGAGCGGGCAAAGCTGACGGAGCATTATGTTTTGGCGGAAGAGATGGAGCTTGCAGACGGGCGCAGCCCGGAAGAATTTCTGGCGGCGGCAGCCGGCGAAGAGGAAGCTTTGGAAGGGCAGGTTTATACGGATGCGGAAGGCTATGTGCATGTGCCGGGAGGAAGCATGCTCATCAGCGTGCGGGACGTTGACGAAGTGCTGGAACAGATACGGCTGGACATCAGGATTCCGGAAGGGTATCAGGTGCTGGCGGAGGTGTTTGCGCAGGATGAGGGAAACGCCTACGTCTATCCGCTTGGCGATGGGCGGGTGCTTTTGCCGGGCGTGCCGGAAAATGGGACGATGAAGCTGCATCCGTATGGAGCTGTAAAAAATCTCTACATCCGGCTGCAGCGGGCGGACGCCTATGGAAAGGGCGCGAAAGACACGCTGGGCGAGCTGGTGCTTTCCCTGGACGGGCTGGAAGCGAACGGGCGGATCCCTTTTTCCTTCCGGACAGGGCGGATGTGCGTCTGGTGGGCGCTGGCAGTATTTTTGTACGGGCTGCGGGCAAAGAGCCGGATACACGGGATTGGCTTTTTGGCGGAGACAAAGGCAGGGCAAAGAAAACGTCTGGCAGCAGTCTTTTTGGTGACGGGAGCATTGCTGGCGGCAGTCTTTGTACTCGTGCGGATCAATCCCGCCTGCCGGTCGAATCTGGCGCTTCATCACGCGCAGTATCAGGAGCTGGCGGAGGCGCTGGCGCAGGGCAGCTTCAGCGTGGGCGAGGCGGATCCGGCGCTTGCGGCGGCAGAAAATCCGTACGATACGATCGTGCTTCAGGCAGGGCAGATCCCATACCGGGCGGATTATGCGTACTATGAGGGAAACTATTATGTATATTTCGGCATCGTCCCGGTATTGCTTTTGTATCTGCCCTATTATCTGCTGACGGGGGGCGCGCTGCCCAACTATGCGGCGGTATTCGTATTTTTGGCGGGCTTTGTGATCGCCTGCGCGGGACTTGTATATGAGCTGATGAAGCGGTATTTCCAAAGGCTGCCCTTTTATCTGTGGGGCGTCGGCGTATTTGTGCTGACGGGCAGCTATTCTGCCTTTTATCTGCTGATTCGGCCGGATCTGTATCATGTGCCGATCGCCGCTTCCTACTTTTTTGCGGCGGCGGGGCTGTGGCTGTATCTGGCTGGGCAGAACCGGAAAAAGGGGCAGAGGGCGCAGCGGACTGCCCTGTATGCAGCGGGCTCGTTGTGCATGGCGCTGACCGCAGGCTGCCGGGCGCAGTTTGTGCTGTTTGCGGCGCTTGTGCCGGTGATCTTTTGGAAGGAGATCTGCGGCATGCTTCCGCAGAAGATGCGCGCCAAAGCCCTGCAGAAGGCGGGCGGAAAAGCGCTGCAAAAGGCGGATGGAGAAGCGCTTCAAAAGATGCGCGCCGGGGCAGGAAAAGCAGAGGAAGGTATTGTTGGCTTTGGCGCCGGGGAGCTGGCGGCGTTGATCCTGCCGTATGTGCTTGTGGCGGCAGGGCTGATGTATTATAATGCGGCGCGCTTTGGCTCGCCCTTTGATTTCGGGGCGGCGTACAGCCTGACCAGCAACGATATGACGCACCGCGGCTTTAGTCTGGAACGGATTTTGTACGGGCTATGGTATTTTCTGTTCCAGCCGCCCCAGCTTTCGGCAAAATTCCCGTATCTCAACGGCGTGCTGCTGGAAACGGATTATCTTGGAAAAATGGTGACGGAGAGCAGCTTCGGCGGCGTATTTTTATGCAGCCTGTTTTTCGTGCCGATGCTGTTTTTGCGCAGATATGTAAAAAGCGGCGCGATGAAAAAAGAGCTTTTGTGGTTTACGGGCGTGTGCGTGTTCCTTTCGGTGCTGATCGGGGCGGTGGACGCAAACGGGGCAGGAATTTTGATCCGTTACAGCTGCGACGTTTCTTTCGGGCTGTTTCTCGCGGCGATCCCGGCGCTTTTTGGCGCGGCGGCATATGCGCGGGAAAAAGGCGGATACAGTATTTTTGCAGCGTGGCTGAAGGCGGCGGTTTTGTTTCAGGCAGGATTTTTATTGCTGATGCTGGTCAACCGGGATGGAAGCGTGAATCTGCTGACCGGGAATCCGCAGCTTTATTATTCGATTCAGTCGGCGCTTCGGTGGTAGGGGAGAAAGATGAGAGAACGAAAGGTTTTTTTGACAAGGCAGCAGAGCCTGTTTTTGCGGGGGATTGGGATCCTGATGGTGATTGCGTCCCACTATGCGGAATGGTACGGGGACGTGCTCCAAAATGAAACGCTCCAATATGCCCTGACGCGGCTGGGATGCTACGGAGTGGATATTTTCTTTCTGGTATCCGGCTACGGGCTTGTAAAAAGCGCGGGAAAAAGGCGGATCGGCGGCCGCTTTTTGTGGAACCGGATTAAAAATACATATCTGCCGTACCTGCTGATCGTAGGGCTGATCGAATGGTACGGCGGCGGAATAGCCGGCGCGGGCGGCTGGTATCGGTATGCGACCGGATACAACTGGTGGTTTATCCGGAATATCCTACTCTTTTATTTGCTGTTTTTTGCAGTATACCGTCTGGCGGACCGCCCGTGGGCGAGAATGGCGCTGATGGCGGCAGCGACGGCGGGGTATTCGGTCTGGCTGGTATCGCAGGGCAGGGCGTCCTTTTGGTATATTTCCAATCTGGCGTTTGTGGCGGGGATGATTTTGGCGCAGTATGAACGGCAACTTTTGCGGGCGGCGTCCTTTTTGTATCCGGTGCAGCTTCTTGTGCTGGCTGCGGGAATGGCATGGGCGGTCAAAACCGGGCTTGACGTAAGGACGCAGTCTTTGGCGCTTTTTGAAAAAATCCGGGACGGGCTTTTGGCAAACGGCATCTGGACGTGTCTGGCAGCCCAGTCCGGCGGGATCTTCCGCCATGGAGGACGGGCGCTGGAATTTCTGGGCAGCTTTTCGCTGGAGCTGTATCTGAGCCATATGTTTTTGTTTTACCGGATCGTCAACCGGTTTACGGAGTGGAACCGGATCGTACAGGGAATCGTTTCCTTCGGGCTGGCTGTGCTGATCTCGTGGGGGATCAACCGGCTGTTCGGGCTTTTGTGGAAGGCAGCGGATACGCTTGGAGGGCAGAAAAAATAGGAAAAGGAGAGGAATAGATGAAAACGGAAAAAAAGATGCAGAACAGGACGGGACGGAAGCGGGGGCTAAAAGGGCGCATGGCGTTGGCCGGAATGGGCGTAGCGCTGTGCTTAAGCGGGGCAGGGCTTTTTGCGCTTTCTGCAGAGGCAGCGCCCGGGGCGGAAAAGCAGCCCGCCGTTTATGTGCAGATGCCGGGCTTTGTGGTAGAACAGTGGAGCATGCCAAAGCCCATGAAGGTGGTAAAGGATGCCAGGGTGCAGACGCTGGCGGATGAGAATGCAGCCACGCTTGGAAACGTAACGGCAGGGCAGGAGCTTTTTGCATGGGGGCAGACGGATACGGGCTGGTATTTTGTGCAGTGGCAGGATACGCTGGGATATATCCGGCAGGACGTAGCTGCCTTTGCAGACGGCGCGCAGCCGGGGCAGACCGGGGAAGCGGCAGAACAGCCGGTGCAGGCGGCGGGGATCGTTTTTATCGGGGACTCCCGGATGGTGACATTAAAGGAATCGGTGGAAAAGGAGCTGGGAAGCTGTGTAGCCGCGGTAATCGCCAAAAACGGCAGCCGCTACGAATGGTTCCACGATACGGCGATCCCGCAGGCGGATAAGATCATCGGCAGCGGCAGCCGCGTTGTGATCAATATGGGCGTCAACGACTTAAACGACGCGGACAAATATGCGCAGGATATGAATTACTGGGGCGCGGTGTGGAGCGCCAGAGGCGCGCAGGTTTACTACGCGTCGGTCAATCCGGTATGGGAAAATCCCCACGGCATGACACAGGAGCGGGTAAAGCTGTTCAACGACCGCCTAAAAGCGCAGCTGATCCCCCAGATCACATGGCTGGACAGCCATAATTACCTGCTGGGGACAGGGGTGCACGCCTATGACGGCATCCACTATAAGGACGACACGAATCTGGTGCTGTACCACTATTATCTGACGATGATCGGGGCGGTTTAGAAAGATTTCATAAAATAGTGATTGACAGGGCAGGATAGAAAACGTATAATGGCAAACAACAGCAGGCGGCAGGATGCTTATTTTCTGCCGCTGTCAGGGCTAGTCAAGGTTTCGACAGGGGTTCTGCAGCTGGAGAAGCTATCCGCAGGTGGTGCGTCAAACCACAAACCTAAATATAAACGCTGAAGATAATTTAGCATACGCTGCCTAAGGGCGGCTGTCCGACTTAAGGCACTCACACTTTAAGACCCGGGCATCGACTATGTGAGAAACGATGCGGGCTAAGCTTTGCACCCGCAGGCGTATCATGAAGCTACCGAATGTATCAGGGTGTCTGCTCCCGGATGCAGGAGGGAACGGGACGGAGAAAGACCGTCCGGCAATCAACAGACTATGATAGTAGAAGGACAGGGAATGGGCTTTTGGACACGGGTTCGACTCCCGTCTAGTCCACTGAAAAAAGATGCTTGAATCGGTAAGGTTTCGGCATCTTTTTTTTCAGTATTTTATATCAGAAAGGTAAAAAAATGATGAATCAGAACAAGCCAAAAACATTTCTCCTGCGGCTTTTGCAGGGAGGGCTGATCGGTCTGGGCGCGGTGCTCCCGGGCATTTCGGGCGGCGTGCTGTGCGTGATCTTCGGCATTTACAAGCCGATCATGGAGCTTTTGTCAGATCCGTTCCACGCGTTAAAAAAGCATCTGGGGCTTTTGATCCCGGTAATCGCAGGCGGCGCGCTGGGATTTCTTGGCGTTGCGAAGCTGCTCGGATTTTTCCTGACCCGTTATGAGGCTCCGTCGGTCTGTCTGTTTGTGGGGCTGATCGCAGGCATGATCCCGTCTTTGTTCCGGGAAGCGTCTGAGAAGGGAAAGAGCAAAAAGGATTCCCCGGCGCTGGTGATTGCCTGCGCAGCTGTGTTTGCCATCCTGATCAGCTTAAACGTGATCTCTGTGAGCATCGAGCCGAATCTTGGCTGGAATCTATTCAGCGGATTCTGCGTGGCGATGAGCATTATCGCGCCCGGCATGAGCTTTTCGACGCTTCTGATGCCTCTGGGGCTGTATACGCCCTTTGTGGAGGCAATCGGCAATCTGGAGCTGGGCGTGCTGGTTCCGGCGGGCATCAGCGCACTTTTGACGATGCTGCTTTTAGCGAGGGCGATCAATACGCTGATGGACCGTTATTATTCGGTGGTATTCCATGCGATCATCGGCATCGTGATCGCGGCGACGGTAATGATCATCCCGTTCGGAAGCTTTGCGGCGGGCGTTTCCGCCTGCGTGCTGAATCTGGTATGTCTGGCGGCAGGCATCGTGACCGCCCTGCTTCTGGATCGCTTTAACAGCAAATATGCGGCGGCGGAATGACGCAGGCGGCAAAAGGATAGACTTAAAAAGTTTATCCTTTTTTAATATTAAATTTTCCGGCATTTTATTGCAATTTCTATGGAAATCATTAAGATAGAGGGTAGCCAAAACGGCGGAGAGGAATGCGATGAAAGAGAAATTTTTACGTTTTATGCAGGGGCGTTACGGGGCGGACAGGCTGGGACAGTTTTTGTCGGCGGTAAGCGTGGCGCTTTTAGTAATCTCTATTTTCGATGATACGGGGCTGAGCTTTGCAGCGGCGCTGGCGCTTCTGATCTGGAGCTATTTCCGTATTTTTTCCAAAAATATCCCGAAGCGGTATGCGGAGAACCAGAAGTATCTGGCGATGACAATGAAGCTTCGGCAGAATTTTGCAAAGAAGAAGTCGGAGCTTAAGCAGCGCAGGATTTATCATATTTACAAGTGCCCGGGCTGCGGCCAGAAGATGCGGATCCCCAAGGGCAAGGGCAGGATCGAGGTGCGCTGCCCCAAATGCGGCACGATATTTGAGAAGAAGAGCTGAGGCGGATATGTTCGGATATGTGATCGTCAACAAACAGGAATTAAAATTTCGGGAATTTGACTGCTACCAGTCTTATTACTGCGGCCTGTGCCAGTGCCTGAAGGAGCGGTACGGGCGCAGGGGACAGATGACTTTGAGCTATGACATGACCTTTGTTGTCATGCTGCTTTCAGCGCTGTATGAGGATACGGTAACGGAAGGAAGCTGTAAGTGCATCGCCCATCCCTTTGAGGCGCACCCGACGCGGCAGACGCCGTTTACCCGCTATGCGGCGGATATGAACATCCTTCTTTCCTATTACAAGTGTCAGGACGACTGGGAAGATGAGAAGAGCGCAAAGGGCAGGGCTGCGGCGGGGCTTCTGCGCAGGAAATCCCAGCAGGTAAAGGAGGCTTATCCCGAAAAGGCAGAACGGATCAGAAGCCTTTTAGAGCAGATCCATGTATATGAACAGGCAAAGGAGCGCAATATGGATCTTGCCAGCGGCTGCTTTGGGGAGATCATGGGAGAGATCCTTGCCTATCGCAGGGACGAATGGGAAGAGCAGCTTCGGCGCATGGGATTTTTCCTCGGCAAGTTCATTTATCTCATGGACGCCTACGAGGACATGGAAAAGGACGCCAAAAGCGGGAGCTACAACGTATTTCTTCTGCAGAAGGAAGAAATGGCGGATGAGGCTGCCTTTGAGAAGGAAGCCTATGATATTTTGAAATTGATGATGGCGGAGTGTTCCCGGACGTTTGAACAGCTGCCGATCATAGAGAATACGGAGATCCTCCGCAACATTTTATATTCCGGCGTGTGGTGCCGTTATGAGATGGTGCAGAGGAAGAGGAAACAGGACAATGCGTGACCCCTATCAGGTTCTGGGCGTATCGAGGGATGCGTCCGAAGAGGAAATAAAAAAGGCATACCGGAAGCTGAGCCGGATCTATCATCCGGATGCGAATGTGAACAATCCAAACAAGGAGCAGGCGGAGGAGAAGTTTAAGGAGATCCAGCAGGCGTACCAGCAGATCATGAAGGAACGGGAACAGGGCGTCTCGGGAAATTCCTACGGCGGACAGGGCTACGGACAGGGAGCTTACGGCAGTCAGGGCAGCTATGGAGGCTACGGCGGCTTTGACGATTTTTTCGGCGGCTTTGGCTTTGGCGGCTACGGACAGAGAGGGTACGGGCAGCAGGCGCAGGGCAGCGACGACGAGGAGTCGATCCATTTAAAGGCGGCTTCCAATTATATCAGCAGCGGCCACTATCGGGAGGCGCTGAATGTGCTTAACAACATGAAGGAACGGTCCGCGCGGTGGTACTATTACAGCTCTATCGCCAATCAGGGGCTGGGCAATAACGCGCAGGCGCTGGAATATGCGAAGAAGGCGGAGGCAATGGATCCGGACGATCAGGAATATGCAGGATGGAGACAGCGGATGGAATCCGGCGGAAGCTGGTATGCGGGCAGGCAGACCCAGTACGGCGGCATGCCGACCCAGAGCAGCGGGGGCTTTTGCTGGAAGCTGTGTCTGGCAAACATGATCTGCAATCTTTGCTGCGGGGGCGGAGGCCTCTGCTGCGGCGGGATGCCGCTGTTCTACTGTTAAAAAGTCCGTATTTTCAGGACCGGAAAGGAGTTTTGTATGCTGCAGTCGATGGTGCTTTATTCCAGCCGCACGGGCAATACGCAGAAGATCGCGACGCGGATCTTTGCGGCGATCCCGGGCGATTCAAAGGATATGCAGAGGATCGGGGAATATCAGGGAAAAGATGCGGAGCTGTTTTTCGTCGGTTTCTGGACGGACAAGGGCGACTGCTGCGAGCAGGCGGCAGAGCTGCTTGAGAGCCTGCACGGCAAGCGGGTGGCGCTGTTTGGGACGTGCGGCATGGGGACGGACGACGCTTATTATGCAAAGATCCGGGAGGAGGTAAGGAAATGGCTTCCGGAGGACAATCTCTATCTGGGCACGTTCATGTGTCAGGGCAAGATGCCGATGCAGGTGCGGAACCGTTATGAGGCGATGCTTTCACGCGGGGAAAATCCGGAGTGGATGCGGGCGATGATGCGCAATTTCGACGAGGCGCTACTGCATCCCGACCGGGCAGACGAGCAGGCGGCGGAGCGCTTTGCAAAAGAGACTGTCGGAAAGGCTTTCGGCGAAAAAAGGACTTGTTTCAGCGCGTAATTTTTTACGCGCTGTCACATTTTATACATATTTTTCTGGTAAGATCAATACAGGATCAAAAATCAGGAAGCCGTTTGCGCGGCGGAAAAGAGGAAGAGATGGATAGACCGAAAATTCTTGTGGTAGACGATGAAAGCAGGATGCGTAAGCTGGTCAGGGATTTTTTGCAGAGAGAGAATTTTGAGGTGCTGGAAGCCGGGGACGGGAGCGAGGCGCTGGATCTTTTTTTTGAAAATCAGGACGTTGCCCTGATTATTTTAGATGTGATGATGCCCAAAATGGACGGCTGGCAGGTATGCAGGGAGGTGCGCGCCTACTCCAAGGTACCGATCATCATGCTGACTGCGCGCAGCGATGAAAAGGATGAGCTGCAGGGCTTTGAGCTTGGGGTAGACGAATATATTTCCAAGCCCTTTTCCCCGAAGATCCTGGTGGCAAGGGTGGAGGCAATTTTACGCCGCACCGGGAAAAGTCAGCAGGACGGGGAGGTTTTGGAGGTCGGCGGCATCCGTCTGGACAAGGCGGCGCACATGGTTGAGATCGACGGAAAGAGCGTTGATTTAAGCTATAAGGAATTTGAGCTGCTGGCGTATTTTCTGGAAAATAAGGGGATCGCCCTGTCCCGGGAAAAAATCTTAAACAACGTATGGAACTACGATTATTTCGGGGATGCGAGGACGATCGACACCCATGTAAAGAAGCTTCGGAGCAAGCTGGGGGAAAAGGGCGAGCTCATCAAGACGATCTGGGGCATGGGCTATAAGCTGGAGGTATGAGCATGAAATATTCTATCCGCAGGCAGTTTGCGGGAATTTTCATCGGCCTGATGGCGGCGGCGATTTTATTTTGCTGGTTTTTAAACAGCACGTTTCTGCAAAAATATTATATTTCCAATAAAAAAGCGGTTCTTTTGGAGCTTCACGGGGATCTGGTGGAGGCGGTCGGGGATAACCGGATCAACACGGAGGAATTTGAGCTGATCCTGCAGCAGAAGTGTTCCAAATATAATCTGGCGCTGCTCGTTTTGGACGCCAATTCCCAGGTGGTCGAGGATTCCGGAGGCGGCGCGGATTTTTTAAAGCAGCAGCTTTTGCAGCATCTGTTCGCCCTTTCCAGCGAACAGTATGAGATCATGGATCACGGGGACGGCTATATCATCGCGCAGGTAAAGGACACGAGGGCGCAGATGGAATATATTGAGATCTGGGGCGTTTTGCCGGGCGGATACTTTTTTATTATCCGTTCCGCGCTGGAGGGCATCCGGGACAGCGTGCAGATCGCCAACCGTTTTCTGGCGTTTGTGGGTATTTTTGCCTGCGTGCTCAGCGGGATCCTGATCTGGTACGTATCCCGCAGGATCACGAATCCGATCCTGCAGCTGGCGGATATTTCCAAACGGATGAGCCATCTGGATTTTACCGCCAGATATGTAGGGACGAGCCGGAATGAGATCGGGCTTTTGGGAGAGAATATCAACAGGCTTTCCGATACACTGGAGCAGACGATTTCGGAGCTGAAAACGGCAAATAACGAACTGACCCGCGACATCCAGAAAAAAGAGGAGATCGATCAGGTGCGCCGGGAATTTCTGGCAAATGTTTCCCATGAGCTGAAAACGCCGATCGCGCTCATCCAGGGCTATGCGGAGGGGCTTTTGGAGGACGTTAACAGCGACCCTGAGAGCAGGAAGTTTTACTGTGACGTGATCGTGGACGAAGCGGGGAAAATGAACAACATGGTCAAAAAGCTGCTAACATTAAACCAGCTGGAATCCGGAAACGACGTGGTTTCCATGGAACGCTTTGACATTGCCGCGCTTGTGAACAACTACCTGCAGTCGGCGGATCTTTTGGCAAAGCAGAACGGCATCAGCGTCCGCATGGAAAAGACGGAGCCCGTATACGTCTGGGGCGATGAATTCAAGGTGGAAGAAGTGGTGATGAACTACTTTTCCAATGCCGTGAACCACTGCGACGGGGATAAGGTCATTGAGGTCAGGATCACCCGGGACGATTCGCGGGCGCGCGTTTCGGTGTTCAATACGGGCGCGCCGATCCCGGAGGAATCGCTTGCGCATCTGTGGGAGAAGTTTTACAAGGTGGATAAGGCAAGGACGAGGGAGTACGGCGGAAGCGGCGTCGGGCTGTCCATCGTCAAGGCGATCATGGAGTCCATGAACCAGAAATACGGCGTGATCAATTACAAAAACGGCGTGGCATTCTGGTTTGAGCTGGAGCTTGTAAAAGAAGGAATCGGGGAAGAAAAGGAAAAAACTGAAAAAAACAGTTGAAATATGCGGGTTTTTAGGATACACTTGTATGGTATTGAAACCGTGATTATTTAGGAGGAAGATTTTGTATGATTTCTGCAGGTGATTTCAGAAATGGCGTTACCATTGAATTTGAGGGCAATATTTACCAGATTATTGAGTTCCAGCACGTTAAGCCCGGTAAAGGCGCGGCGTTTGTCAGAACCAAGCTGAAAAATATCAAGAGCGGCGGTGTAGTGGAGAAGACTTTCCGCCCGACCGAGAAGTGCCCTACCGCGCGTATCGACAGAAGAGATATGCAGTATCTGTACAATGACGGCGATCTGTATACATTCATGGATATGGAGACTTACGATCAGATTTCTCTGAATCAGGAGTCCATCGGCGATGCCCTGAAATTCGTTAAGGAGAATGAGACCTGCAAGATCTGTTCCCATAACGGCAGCGTATTCGCAGTGGAGCCTCCGCTGTTTGTAGAGCTGGCGATCACAGAGACAGAGCCCGGCTTTAAAGGTGATACCGCTACCGGCGCAAGCAAGCCCGCTACCGTTGAGACAGGCGCGCTGGTTTATGTACCGCTGTTCGTAGAAGAAGGCGACGTGATCAAGATCGATACCAGAACAGGCGAATATCTGTCCAGAGTATAATTTTCTGAAAAAACAAAGAACCCGGCAGATCGGCGGAATGCTGATCCATACCGGGTTCTTTTTTGTTTCCGGATTCGGGCAGATGCAGCCGCCGTTCTTCATGACGCTTGCCCAAGATGGAAAATCTAAAAAAAGTATGAAATCACACTTTCCGAACTTACATAAGAAAACAGAAGAAAATAAGAGATATTTTAAGAAAACAGCAGATATTGGAAATTATATTCCCGTAAATGACGTTGCAAGTTTGCGGGCGGGAACATAATATACATATAGTGCTTAGCACTCAGGATAAATGAGTGCTAACAACACAAATGAAAGCAAACCTATTTTATATAAGGAGGCAGTTATTATGAAGTTAGTACCCTTAGGCGACAGAGTTGTATTGAAGCAGTTAGTGGCAGAAGAGACAACCAAATCCGGTATCGTCCTTCCCGGCCAGAACAAAGAAAAACCCCAGCAGGCTGAGGTCGTTGCAGTAGGTCCCGGCGGAATGGTAGACGGCAAGGAAGTAAAGATGGAGGTTTCCGTTGGAAATCAGGTTATCTATTCCAAATATGCAGGAACCGATGTGAAGCTGGACGACGAGGAGTACATCATCGTAAAACAGTCCGACATTCTCGCAGTGATCGAAGGCTGAGCCCTTCCGATCCGGCAGCTGAAGAAATCAAGGCATCATTAAAGGAGGCTATTTATCATGGCAAAGGAAATCAAATATGGCGCAGAAGCGCGTGCAGCACTGGAAGCAGGTGTTGATAAGCTGGCAAATACCGTAAGGGTGACATTAGGACCTAAGGGCCGCAACGTGGCTCTGGACAAATCCTACGGCGCTCCGCTGATCACTAACGACGGCGTAACGATCGCAAAGGAGATTGAGCTGGAGGATGCGTTCGAGAACATGGGCGCACAGCTTGTAAAAGAGGTCGCTACAAAGACAAACGACGTGGCAGGCGACGGTACTACAACAGCAACCGTTCTGGCACAGGCGATGATCGGCGCAGGCATGAGCAATCTGGCAGCAGGCGCAAACCCGATCATTTTAAGAAAGGGTATGCAGAAGGCTACGGAATGTGCGGTTGAAGCAATCGCAAAGATGAGCCAGAAGGTAAACGGCAAGAACCACATCGCAAGAGTTGCCGCAATCTCTGCCGCAAGCGACGAGGTAGGCCAGATGGTAGCGGACGCAATGGAAAAGGTTTCCAACGACGGCGTTATTACCATCGAAGAGAGCAAGACCATGAAAACCGAGCTGGATCTGGTAGAAGGCATGCAGTTCGACAGAGGCTATATTTCCGCTTATATGGCAACCGATATGGATAAGATGGAAGCGGTTCTGGATAATCCGTACATCCTGATCACAGATAAGAAGATTTCCAATATTCAGGAGATCCTGCCTTTACTGGAGCAGATCGTACAGTCCGGCGCGAAGCTGCTGATCATTGCTGAGGACGTAGAGGGCGAGGCACTGACGACCCTGATCGTCAACAAGCTGCGCGGCACCTTCAACGTAGTTGCGGTAAAGGCTCCCGGCTACGGCGACAGAAGAAAGGCTATGCTGGAAGACATCGCAATCCTGACAGGCGGTCAGGTGATCAGCTCCGAGCTTGGCCTTGAGCTGAAAGAGACGACGATGGATATGCTTGGCCGTGCAAAATCCGTTAAGGTTCAGAAAGAGAACACCATCATCGTAGACGGCGAAGGAGACAAGGCTGCAATTCAGGCAAGAGTTGCCCAGATCAAGAAGCAGATCGAGGAGACAACGTCTGATTTTGATAAAGAGAAGCTGCAGGAGAGACTGGCGAAGCTGGCAGGCGGCGTAGCGGTTATCCGTGTAGGCGCTGCGACCGAGACAGAGATGAAGGAAGCGAAGCTGCGCATGGAGGACGCTCTGGCAGCTACCCGCGCGGCAGTTGAGGAAGGCATCATCGCAGGCGGCGGTTCCGCATATATCCACGCTGCAAAGGATGTGGAAGCTCTGGCAAATACGCTGGAGGGCGATGAGAAGACAGGTGCGAAGATCGTGCTGAAGGCGCTGGAAGCTCCTTTGTACTACATCGCTGCAAACGCAGGCCTGGAAGGCAGCGTAATCATCAACAAGGTAAAGGAATCCCCTGCAGGCGTTGGCTTCGACGCGCTCAAGGAAGAGTATGTTGACATGATCAAGGACGGCATTCTGGATCCCGCAAAGGTAACAAGAAGCGCCCTTCAGAACGCGACCAGCGTTGCAAGCACACTGCTGACAACAGAGTCCGTTGTTGCAAATATCAAAGAAGAAACCCCTGCAATGCCCGCCGGCGGCGCAGGCGGCATGGGAATGATGTAAAACCCGGCTGAAACAGAGCGGCTTTTTGCGGAAAGAGATCTTCCGCAAAAGGCCGCTTTTTCTATGATACAATGTCCTTTATTTTGTACAAGATTTTCTGTAAAAATCACTTGTATACAACCTGTAAGATGGTATAATTTATGGTAAAGACAGACCTGCACGAAAGGGAAGAGGCAGGCGGGCAACAGGAAAGGAGAGCACAGGACAATGTCTTACATTGATACCATCAAAGAAAAAGCCAGAGCGGATAAGCGGACGATCGTGCTGCCGGAGACGAACGACAAGAGAACGCTGATCGCGGCGTCCCACATTATCGAAGAGGGGATCGCAGATATTATTATGGTCGGCAATGAGGAAAAGATCATGGACGGCGCAGGATGGCTGGAAGTGGATTTAAGCGGCGTAAAGGTTGTGGATCCGAACAACTGCGACAAGCTGGACGAATATGTGGAGCTCTTATATGAAACGAGAAAGCATAAGGGAATGACGAAGGAGAAGGCAAAGCAGATCCTTCTGACCGACAATCTGACCTTTGGCGTCATCATGGTAAAGGCAAACGACGCAGACGGCATGGTTGCGGGCGCATGCCACGCGACGGCTGATACGCTCCGTCCCGCGCTGCAGATCTTAAAGACCGCTCCGGGCGTAAAGCTGGTATCCGGCTTCTTTATTCTGGATGTGCCCAACTGCGAATACGGCGAGAACGGGACGTTCCTTTTTGCGGACTGCGGCCTGAATCAGGATCCGACGGCGGAAGAGCTGGCGGCGATCGCAGACACGAGTGCGAAGAGTTTCAAGACGCTGGTAGGCGCAAAACCGATCATCGCGATGCTTTCCCATTCCACGAAGGGAAGCGCGAAGCACCCGCTTGTTGACAGGGTTGTAAAAGCGGTGGAGATCGCCCATGAGCAGTATCCCGGACTGACGCTGGACGGCGAGCTGCAGACAGACGCGGCGATCGTTCCTTCCGTTGCAAAATCCAAAGCGCCCGGAAGCGAAGTGGCAGGCAAGGCAAACGTTTTGGTATTCCCGAACTTGGACTGCGGCAACATCGGCTACAAGCTGGTGCAGCGTCTGGCAAAGGCGGAGGCTTACGGCCCGATGCTTCAGGGAATCGCAAAGCCCGTCAACGACCTGTCCAGAGGCTGTTCCTGGGAGGACATCGTAGGCGTCGTTGCGCTGACGGCAGTACAGGCACAGTTGATGTAAAAGATGACAAAATTTTAATGAATTTTACATAAAAATAATAAATTTTACCCAAAAACCTTTTGGATTCCGGTTGTAAATCCAAAAGGTTTTTGTTAATATGATAAGGAGGGTTTCAAAAATCACAAACGGGGGTATGCAAGATGAAGGTTTTGGTCATTAACTGCGGCAGTTCTTCGCTGAAATTTCAGCTGATAGATGGGGATACTGAGGAATTGACAGCCAAGGGATTATGTGAGAGAATTGGGATTGCGGGCAGCCGGATCAGCTTTACAAAGACCGGCTGTGAGAAGAAAAAGTGGGACGCTCCCATGGCGGATCATAAGGACGCGGTGGCGCTGATGCTTCAGACACTCACAGATCCCAAGATCGGCGCGCTGAAGGATCTTTCCGAGATCGGCGCGGTGGGACACCGCGTGGTGCATGGCGGCGAGCGCTTTTCAGAGGCGACGCTGATTACGCCTGAGGTCAAAGAGGCGATCATGGAATGCAGCGTGCTTGCCCCGCTGCATAATCCTGCAAACCTGCAGGGAATTGAGGATTGTGAAAAACAGCTTCCCGGCGTGCCGCAGGTGGCGGTATTTGATACGGCGTTCCATCAGACGATGCCGGAGGAGGCTTATTTATATGCGATTCCGTATCGGTATTACAGACAGTACGGGATCAGGAGATACGGGTTTCATGGCACGAGCCATGATTATGTATCCCATCGGGCGGCTGCGCTTTTGGAAAAACCTTATGACGAAGCAAAACTGATCATCTGCCATCTGGGCAATGGGGCGTCCGTTTCGGCGGTCAGGGGCGGAAAATGTATAGATACTTCCATGGGGCTGACTCCGTTGGAAGGGCTTTTAATGGGAACAAGAAGCGGCGACATCGATCCGGGCGCGGTGGAGATGATCGCAGGCAAGGACGGCAAGTCCATTCATGAAACAGTGAGGATTTTAAATAAGGAATCCGGTGTTCTGGGACTGTCCGACGGCTTTTCGTCGGATTTCAGGGATCTGGAGGATGCTTATCTGGCAGGGGACAATCCGGCGGCAACGAGGGCGATGAAGGCGTTTGTGCTGCGGGTTGTCAAATATATCGGCGCATATGCGGCAGAGCTGGACGGGGCCGACGCAATCTGCTTTACGGCGGGCATCGGGGAGAACAGCCCGGTGATCCGGGAGCTGATCTGTCAGTCTCTGGGCTATCTGGGCGTCGCAGTCGACAGGGAGGCAAATCAGGTCAGGGGAAAGGAACGGGATGTTTCCGCACCTTTGGCAAAGACCAGAGTGCTTGTGATTCCGACCAACGAGGAGCTGGAGATCGCGAGGAATACGCTCGCAATCGTGAGAGGTTAGCGCGATACCGGCCCATAATAAAAAGGACGGGATAAACGATGGCAGGAATTGGATTGGAAAATTTGGGAAGTTTGCATACGCTCGTATTCAGCAGCCTGGAGTTTCTGGTCCGATACCTGCCTCTTTTTTTGCTGCTTTTCTTTCTGACGCCGGTAAGATACCGGAACTATGTGCTGTTTGCCTACAGCATCATTTTATACGGGCTGGGAGAGCCAAAATATGTGCTGGTGCTGCTTGGCATGTGCATGGTCAATTTCCTGTTCGGCAAATATCTGGAGCCGGAACGGGTGTCGGAATATATGCAGGGGCATCGGGAGGAAGGAAGGCGGAAGCTGTGGCTGGGCGTCGGGATTGCCTGCAATGCGGGGCTTTTGCTGTATTTTAAAGTTTCCAATGCCTTTGACGCGAATTTCCTTTTGCCGATGGGAATCAGCTTTTATACGTTTAAGAGCATTTCATATCTGATCGACGTTTACCGGGCGGATACGGAAGCGGAAACGTCCTTTGTCCGGTTCGGGGCATATCTGTGCTGCTTCCCGCAGGTCGTGTCGGGGCCGATCATGCGCTATCTGGATGCAGTACAGGGGCTGAAACGGGGAAAATTATCCTATGCGCGGCTGGAGGACGGACTTAGGATGCTCGTAGCAGGGCTTGCCATGAAGGTGCTTTTGGCGGACCGGCTGGGGATTTTGTGGAATGACATCCAGACGATCGGGGTTGAAAGCATTTCGACGCCGCTGGCATGGCTGGGCGCTTTTGGCTATTCGATGCAGCTTTATTTTGATTTTGCGGGATATTCGCTGATGGCAGTCGGGATCGGCGTGATGATCGGGCTGCCGCGCATCAAAAACTTTGACCAGCCCTATTCGTCCCGGTCGGTAAGCGAGTTTTACAGAAGGTGGCATATGACGCTGGGCAGCTGGTTTCGGGATTATCTTTATATCCCGCTGGGCGGAAACCGGAAGGGCGCGGTCAGGACGGCGGCAAATCTGCTGTTTGTATGGGCGGTTACCGGATTCTGGCACGGCGGCGGTCTGCATTTTATCGTGTGGGGACTGGTTCTGGGCATTCTGATCGTGATTGAAAAGTTCTGGCTTGGGAAATATCTGGCAAAGAGCAGGGTGCTTTCGCATTTATATGTACTGTTTGTGATCCCGCTGACGTGGGTGCTCTTTGCGGTATCCTCTCTGGGAGAGGCTGGGCGGTATTTTGCGCGGCTGTTTCCGTTTTTCGGGATCGGAGAGGCGGTAAACCCCGGCGATTTCTGGAAGGAGTTTACGATTTTTTGGCCGGTGCTTCTGGCGGCGGGCGTATTTTGCATCCCGGCGGTCTGCCGGTGGTTTGAGCGTCACAGAAAGAGCAGGCTGGTTACGGCAGCGCTGTTCGTGCTTTTCTGGGTATGCGTATATCAGATCTCGAATGTGGCGAACAATCCGTTCATGTATGCGAATTTCTGACGGCAGGAATGGATTGCAGAGAAAGAAAAGAGGATTCAGATACCATGAAGTTATGGAAAAAATGTCCGCTTCTTGTCCTGATCGCGGTCAGCGGGCTGATCTTAGAGCTGATCGGGCTGGCAAATCAAAACGGCATTTATGCAGATTACCGTCCGGACGGACCGGAGACGCCTGCGATGGCTGCGGTATTTACGGCGGCAAAGGACGGCGTATTCCCGTGGAGCGGCCTGGCGGGGCGCATGGAGGACAAAGAGCCGCCTGTAGGCAAAACGGATGAAAACGGCGGAAAAGAGCAGACAGGAGAAGCGGGAAAAGAAAGCCCGGAGGGCAGCGCACAGCAGGAAGCGGGCGGCACGGGAACCGGCGGGCAGGAAGTGTCCGGTGTGTCGGATAACAGCGTTTCCGGAAACGATGTATCCGGAAATTCGGCAGGACAGGAAAATGAGGGAGAAATAACGTACAGTTTTACGCAGGTGGATGAAAGCTATTTTGACGACGCGGCGTTTATCGGGGATTCCCGGACGCAGGGGCTTTTGGAATACGGCGGCATCGAGGATCATGCGGATTTTTACTGCAAGACGTCGCTGACCGTGTACAACCTGTTTGAAAAGCCCAAGGCGTTCATTCAGGACGGAAATGAAAAGATCACGCTGGAGGAGGCGCTGACGCGGCATTCCTATAAGAAGATCTATCTGATGATCGGCATTAACGAGATGGGAACCGGGACGCAGGAGTCGTTTTTTGAGGCGTATGCGCGGGCGGTTTACAAAATACGGGAGCTGCAGCCGGACGCGATCATTTTCCTGCAGGGGATCATGCGGGTGGCGGAGGGGAAAAACGCTTCCGATCCGATCTTTAATAATACGAATATCAACATCCGCAATGTGATGATCGAAACGCTGGCAAATGACAGGGATATTTTCTATCTTGACGTCAACGAAGCAGTGTGCGATGAAAACGGCAATCTGCACGCGGACTGGACGTTCGACCAGATCCATCTGAAAGCAAAATACTATCAGGTGTGGAAGGAGTATTTGCTGCAGCACGGAATTGTGAAGTGAGAACCCGGCAGAGAGGGACGGCGGCTGGAGCAAAACTGCGGCGCACAGGGGGCGCACAGGGGTTAGAACAGTTCCTGAAAAATGTTCTTGACAAATACGGAAGCGGTCTGTATAATTTGATGAGTATGGACGGAGTCCGACCGGATTTTGTCCTATCGTTAGGAGTATGCTATGTTAGTGAATGTGACAGATGTATTTGCATCCGAAGGCAAAGTGATCAGTAAGGAGATCCCTTTTGAGCGCACGGTTATCGTGCATGAGGGAAGCGGGTTTCCGGTAAAGGACAGCAGCGCAGTGAGCCTGAAGCTGAGCAATACCGCACAGGGCAAAGCTCTGGTGGAAGCAAGGCTGAAACTGACCGTGGCGGTTCCGTGTGACCGATGCCTGAATGAAGTGGAGTATCCGCTTGACTTGAATATCAGCCGGGAGGTGTGCGCCCCTGACCGGGCAGGCGCTGACGAGCTGGAAGAGCAGGATGCTTTTATGGAAGGTTACTCACTGAATATAGATAGTCTGATCGATAATGAGATTACGACAAGCTGGCCTATGAAGGTGTTGTGCAGACCAGACTGCAAGGGACTGTGTCCTGTCTGCGGGAAGGATTTGAACACGGGAGCGTGCGGCTGTGATACGTTTGTTCCCGATCCGAGGATGGCGGCAATTATGGATGTCTTTAACGCGAATAAGGAGGTGTAACGATGTCTATCTGTCCTAAGAATAAGTCTTCCAAGTCCAGAAGAGATAAGAGACGGGCGAATTGGAAAATGAGCGCACCCACTCTGGTGAAGTGCAGCAAATGTGGCGCACTGATGATGCCTCATAGAGTCTGCAAGGCATGTGGTTCTTACAACAAGCGCGAAATCGTTAAGGTTGAAGCTTAAATAATGCAAACCGAACTGGCTTCCGGATTTTCCGGGGGCCTTTTTTCTGTTCCGGGAGCCTGTAACAGTTTGACTTTTCGGGCTGATTTTAGTATTATAAAAGATAATGTATTACAGCAGTGCAAAAGAGAGGAAAGGTTGGAAGCAAAATGGCTGATTTGGTAAAAGTAGCCGTGGACGCCATGGGCGGCGACAACGCTCCGGCAGAGGTTGTAAAAGGAGCGGTGGAGGCTGTGCAGGCAAGTGACCGCGTAAAGGTATGTCTCGTTGGAAAAGAAGAGGAAATTAAGAAGGAACTGTCCGCATATTCCTATCCGGCAGAGAGAATAGAGATCGTACATGCTTCGGAAGTGATCGAGACGGGAGAACCGCCGGTGAACGCGATCCGCGGCAAAAAGGATTCCTCCATCGTAAAGGGGCTGAATCTGGTAAAGGCAGGAGAGTGCGACGCGTTTGTATCCGCAGGTTCTACCGGCGCGGTTTTGGTCGGCGGACAGGTTTTGGTCGGCAGGGCAAAAGGCGTAGAGCGCCCGCCGCTGGCTCCCCTGATCCCGACCCAGAAGGGCTGTTCCCTCCTGATCGACTGCGGCGCAAACGTGGACGCGCGTTCCTCCCATCTGGTGCAGTTTGCGCGCATGGGCTCCATTTATATGGAAAACGTCATGGGCATTAAGAATCCGAAGGTTGCGATCGTCAACATCGGCGCGGAAGAGGAAAAGGGAAATGCCCTTGTAAAAGAAACCTATCCTCTGCTGAAGGAGTGTAAAGACATCAATTTTATCGGCAGCATTGAGGCGCGGGACATTCCGGCGGGAATGGCGGACGTGATCGTGTGCGAGGCGTTTGTGGGAAACGTGATCTTAAAGCTGTATGAGGGCGTGGGCGGCACGCTGATCAAGATGGTAAAGCAGGGAATGATGACGAGCCTGCGTTCCAAGATCGGCGCCCTTTTGGTAAAGCCCGCGCTGAAAAAGACGTTAAAGGCGTTTGATCTGGAAGAATACGGCGGAGCGCCGCTTCTGGGATTAAAGGGACTGGTCGTAAAGACCCACGGCAGCTCCAAGTCGGTGGAGGTAAAAAATACGATCCTGCAGTGCATTACGTTCAAGGAACAGGATATTATCGGGAAGATTTCGGAAAGCATTGCCAGGGCAAAGGAAGAAGGTTGACCGGTATGGAGCTGGAAAAGTTAAAACAGATCATTGCCGAGGTGCTGAGTGTCGATCCGCGGGAGGTGACGGAGGATACCTCCTTTGTGGACGATCTGTGCGCGGATTCTCTGGACGTATACCAGATCGTCATGGGAATTGAGGAAACCTTCGACATCGAGGTGGATCCGGACGCGGCGGCACAGATCGAGACGGTCAAAGAAGCGGTGGAACTGATTAAAAATACGAGAAGCGAGTGAAAAAACATGACTGGGGAATATACGATAGATGAGTTGGAAAAAAAGATCGGCTATCGGTTTCGGGACAAGAGCCTGTTAAAGCAGGCGCTTACCCACAGCTCTTATGCAAACGAGCAGCGGATCAACAAGTTAAAGGATTACGAGCGTCTGGAATTTTTAGGGGATGCGGTGCTGGAGCTGATTTCCAGCGACTTTTTATTCCATGAAAACCCGCAGATGCCGGAGGGCAAGCTGACAAAGCTGCGCTCCTCGATGGTGTGCGAGCCTGCGCTTGCTTACTGCGCGCGGGATCTGGAACTGGGGCAGTACATGCTTTTGGGAAAAGGGGAGGAAGCGACGGGCGGACGCCTGAGGGATTCCATTACCTCCGATGGCATGGAGGCGGTGATCGGCGCGCTGTATCTGGACGGCGGATTTTCGGCGGCGCATGATTTCATCCACAAATTCGTCCTTTCCGATCTGGAAAACAAGATTCTGTTTTATGACAGCAAGACGGTACTGCAGGAGCTTTTACAGGCGGAAGGCGGCGGGGATTTTTCCTATGTTTTAAAGGGAGAGGAAGGCCCCGACCACGATAAGGCGTTCTGGGTGGAGGCGACTCTGGACGGGGAAGTGATCGGAAGCGGCAGGGGACGCACGAAAAAGGCGGCGGAACAGCAGGCGGCATACGAGGCCATTTTAAAGCTGAGAAACCGTTAAGGAGCAAGAGAAGGTATGTATTTAAAAAGCATTGAGGTGCACGGGTTTAAATCCTTTGCCAACAAGATCCTGTTTGAATTTCATAACGGAATCACCGGAATCGTCGGACCAAACGGCAGCGGAAAGAGTAACGTGGCGGATGCGGTGCGCTGGGTGCTTGGCGAACAGAGGATCAAGCAGCTGCGCGGCGCGTCCATGCAGGACGTTATTTTTTCCGGTACCGAATTGAGAAAGCCGCTGGGATATGCGTATGTGGCGATCACGCTGGACAACAGCGACCATCAGCTTGCCATCGACTACGATGAAGTAACGGTGGCAAGGCGGCTGTACCGTTCCGGGGAGAGCGAATATCTGATCAATGGGACGGCGTGCCGCTTAAAAGACGTGAACGAGCTTTTTTACGATACGGGTATCGGAAAAGAGGGCTATTCCATCATCGGGCAGGGTCAGATCGACAAGATTTTGAGCGGCAGGCCGGAAGAGAGGCGGGAGCTGTTCGACGAGGCGGCGGGAATCGTAAAATTCAAGCGCCGCAAGGAGGCTTCCGTTAAAAAGCTGGAAACGGAGCAGCAGAATCTGGTGCGTGTAACGGACATCCTTTCCGAGCTGGAAAAGCAGGTGGAGCCGTTGGAAAAGCAGGCGGAAAAAGCCCGCGTTTATTTGCGGTACAAGGAAGAGCTAAAGGCGCTGGACGTCAATGTATTTTTGGTGGAAAGCGAAAAGATCCGTGCGCAGCTGAAAGATGCAGAGGAAAAATACGGCATCGCAGCGGGGGATCTGAAGGAAACCTCCGGAAAGTACGAGGGCATCAAGCAGGAGTATGACCGGATCGCGGCAAAGATCGAGGAGCTGGAACGCAGCATGGAAGAGGAGCGCGCGAAGCTGACGGATACATCGGTCATGCGCGGAAGGCTGGAAGGCGAGATCGCGGTTTTGCAGGAAAAGATCCGTTCCATCCGCGGCAATGAGGCGCATCTGCGCAGCCGCAGGGAAACGCTTACAGGCGAGATCAATGCGAGAAATCAGGACAGGGAAAAGCTTCTTTCCGAGCGGGCAGGGATCGACGCGCGGCTTTTGGAGCTGTCCTTGGAGCGGGACAGCTCCGCCGGGAAGCTGCGGGCAGTCCAGGAGCAGATCACAGGGTTAAACGCTTCGATCGAGGCAGAAAAAAACGCAATTATTTCCAATTTAAATGAGCGCGCCCAGATCAAGACAAAAATCGGACGTCAGGAAACGATGCTGGAACAGGCGCAGATAAAGCGCGCGGAATTAAATTCCCGCCTGCTGCGCGTAAAGTCCGACGAGGTTTTGCAGGAAGAGAATTTAAAGGAGCTGCAGGAGATCTTTGCGGCAGTCAGCAGTGAGATCGAGGAACTAAACGGCGCGCAGGCATCGAAGGAGGAAGCGATTTCTGCTGTCCGGGAGCAGATGGCGCAAAAGGACAAGGAGCTCAGGGACCGGCAGGTTTTGTATCATCAGGACAAGTCAAAGCTGGATGCGGTCAGCAACTTGACGGAGCGCTATGAGGGCTACGGCAGCGCGATCCGCCGCGTGATGGAGCAGAAAGAAAAAAATCCGGGCATTGTCGGCGTGGTGGCAGACATCATCAAGGTAGAAAAAAAATATGAGACAGCCATTGAGACAGCCCTTGGCGGCAGCATCCAGAACATCGTGACCGACGATGAGGAAACCGCCAAACGGATGATCGGATTTTTAAAGCAGACAAAGGCGGGGCGTGCGACGTTTTTGCCGTTAAACAGCATCAAAAACGCGCAGGAGTTTCGGCAGAAGGACGCCTTAAAGGAGCCCGGCGTTTTGGGGCTTGCGCATACGCTCGTGCATACGGATGGGGCGTATGCGGACGTGGCGCGTTCCCTTCTGGGCAGGATCGTGGTGGTGGATCAGGTGGACAACGCCACCCGTCTTGCGCGCAAATACGGCTACAGCCTGCGGATCGTGACGCTGGAGGGCGAGTCTTTGTCCCCGGGCGGCTCGATCAGCGGCGGCGCGTTTAAAAACAGCAGCAACCTTCTGGGACGGCGCAGGGAGATGGAGGAGCTGGAGCAGAAGGTCAAACGCCATCTGGAGGCGATCGATCTTTTGCTAAACGAGATCGAGGAGATCAAAAAGAGCCGGAACGCGATGCGGATGGAGCTGGAAGAAATCAAAAACAGCCTGCAGGAGGCGTTTATCCGGCAGAATACGGCGCGCTTAAACGTACAGTCGGCGCAGGAAAAGCGCAGCGAGACGGAAGCCGGCTATACGGGGCTGAAAAAAGAAGAGGGTGAGATCGAAAATCAGGTGCGCCAGCTTAAGCAGGAAAAAGCGGATACGCAAAAGGAGCTGGCAGACTCAGAGACATTTGAAAAAGAAACGGAAGAAAAGATCGAAGCGCTGACCAAGGAGCTCGGAGAAAGACGCCAGGAGGAAGCGGCGCAGACGGCGGCGCTCAACGAAAAAGAGCTTGAGGTCGAAAAGATCCGGCAGCAGCTCGGCTTTTACCAGACAAACGAGGAGCGTTTAAAGGGCGAGATCGGGCGGTATGAAAAGGAGCTGGCGGAGGTTGCGCAGAGCCTGGAGGACGGCGCAGCGGAAGCGGTTTTAAAGGAAGAAAATATCAAACGGCTGCAGGCGACCATCGAAGCTTCCCAGACAGCCCAAAACGACGCGCAGGAAAAGCTTTCTGCGGATACAAAGCGGCGGGAAGCGCTTGCCGGAAGGCAGAAAAACTTTTTTGCAGAGCGGGAAGAGCTGTCTGCGCGGATGAGCGCGCTGGATAAGGAGGTCTACCGCTTGAACGCCCAGAAGGAAAAGCTGGAAGAAGCGATGGAGAACCAGATCAATTACATGTGGAACGAGTATGAGATCACGCTGCGCGACGCGGTTTTGATGCGGAATGAGGCGATGACCGACCTTGCTGCGATGAAAAAGCAGACGGCAGAGGTAAAGGACGCCATCCGCAAGTTGGGCGACGTCAACGTAAATGCCATCGAGGATTACAAAAACCTGATGGAGCGCTACACGTTTTTAAAGACCCAGCACGATGATCTGGTGGAAGCCGAAAAGACGCTGGAACGGATCATCTTAGAGCTGGATGAGGCGATGCGCCGCCAGTTTAAGGAAAAATTCGGCGAGATCGGACGGGAGTTTGACAAGGTATTCAAGGAGCTGTTCGGCGGCGGAAAGGGTACGCTTGAGCTGATGGAGGGCGAGGATATTCTGGAAGCGGGCATCCGCATTATCGCACAGCCTCCGGGCAAAAAGCTTCAGAATATGATGCAGCTTTCCGGCGGCGAAAAGGCGCTGACGGCGATTTCTTTGCTGTTTGCAATCCAGAATTTAAAGCCGTCGCCGTTTTGCCTTCTGGATGAGATCGAGGCGGCGCTGGACGACAGCAACGTGGGACGCTATGCGAAATATCTGCATAAGCTGACCGCCCACACCCAGTTTATCGTGATCACCCACAGAAGGGGGACGATGGAGGCGGCGGACCGGCTATACGGCATTACGATGCAGGAAAAGGGCGTGTCCACGCTGGTAAGCGTAAATCTGATCGACAAGGATCTGACGGATTAAAAAGATTGCAGCAAAATAAGACGGACGGCTGATGTTTTGCTGACGTTTGGAAAGGAAGCTTGAGATGGGAGAGGAGAAAAAAGGTTTTTTTGCCCGGCTGAAGGAAGGGCTGACAAAGACCAGAAATAATATCGCCCGCGGGATCGACTCGATCTTTTCGGGGTATTCCGCAATCGACGACGATTTTTATGAGGAGCTGGAAGAGACGCTTATTATGGGCGATCTGGGCGTGCGCGCCACGCAGGAGATTTTGGAGCGTTTAAAGGACCAGGTGGACGAGCAGGGAATCTGCGATCCGGAGGACTGCCGGCAGATCCTGATCGACAGCATCCGGGAGCAGATGCACGTTGGTGAAACGGCATATGAGTTTGAAAAGGAGCAGTCGGTCGTTATGGTGATCGGCGTAAACGGCGTCGGAAAGACGACGTCAATCGGAAAGCTGGCAGCGAAATTAAAGGGTGACGGGAAAAAGGTACTCATCGCGGCGGCGGATACGTTCCGCGCGGCGGCGGGCGATCAGCTGGCGGAGTGGGCGCACCGCGCGGGCGTGGACATGATCGGCGGAGCAGAGGGCTCCGACCCGGCAAGTGTGATCTATGACGCGGTAAACGCGGCGAAGGCGCGCCATGCAGACGTGCTTTTGTGCGATACGGCGGGGCGGCTTCATAATAAAAAGAACCTGATGGAAGAATTAAAAAAGATGAACCGCATCATCGAGCGGGAATTTCCGAATGCGCACCGGGAAAATCTGGTGGTGCTGGACGGTACGACCGGACAGAACGCGCTTGTGCAGGCGAGAGAGTTTGCGCAGGTCGCAGATCTGACGGGCATTGTCCTGACCAAGATGGACGGTACGGCAAAGGGCGGCATCGCGGTTGCAATCCAGTCGGAACTGCATGTTCCGGTAAAATATATCGGCGTCGGCGAAAAGATCGACGACCTGCAGAAGTTCGATCCGGATGAATTTGTAAACGCACTGTTTGACGTGCAGAAAGAGGACTAAGATTGAAAATGAGAAGTAGGGGGTATCCATTTCCTTAATCGCATCACAAACAAGCCATCTTTCGGTGGCTGCTTTAAAAATTGAATA
>URRW01000026.1 GCA_900550285.1 uncultured Lachnospiraceae bacterium | reverse complement strand
CCACCGAGATCTACACTCTTTCCCTACACGACGCTCTTCCGATCTTTTCTTTGTCTCCGGGGCAGGCTGTTTTATGTCCGAAAGGCTCACGACGGGGATCATCTCCCTGCTGTGCAGCGCCTCCTTCACATGCTTTTCCAGAAAATCAAACACTGCCCTATTGTCTGAAAACCGCACCTCCATCTTGGAGGGATGAACGTTTACATCCACCGCTTCCGTGTCAATTTTCAAATGCAGGTACGCCATCGGGAATTTGTGCTGCATCAGATAACGCTGATAGCCGCTCTCCAAGCCTTTGGAGAGGATCTGGCTTTTGATATACCGGTTGTTCACAAAGAAAAATTCAAAGTTGCGGTTGGGGCGCACCAGAAGGGGCGTGCCCAAAAAGCCCTCCGCCTTCAGCCCGTTTTCCTCTGCGGAAAACGGAAATACCTCCTTTGCGATCTCCCTGCCGTAAATCCGGTAGACCACCTCTTTTAGGTCGCCGCTTCCGGAGGTGGAAAACCGGGTCTGGCGGTTTTGCTGGAAGGTAAAGGAAACGTCCGGCCGCGACAGCGCCATATGCTCCATCAGGTCCGCGATATAGCCGCCCTCCGTCGCAGGCGTTTTCAAAAACTTTTTCCGGGCGGGGGTATTAAAAAACAGATCCCGGATGATGATCGTCGTCCCCTCCGGCGCGCCGATCTCCGAAAAATCCCGCTCCCTCTCGCCCTCGATACAGTAGCGCACACCGGTCAGCTCGTCCTTTGTTTTGGTGATCAGCTCGACCATCGCCACCGCGGCGATGCTGGAAAGCGCCTCGCCCCGAAAGCCGAGGCTGTGGATCCGGGAAAGATCCTCTGCATTCCGGATCTTGCTTGTGGCATGGCGGAAAAAAGCCTTTTTGACCTGCTCCTTTTCGATGCCGGAGCCGTTGTCCGTTACCCGGATAAAGGTCGTCCCGCCGTCCTTTATTTCCACCGTAACGGCGGTCGCCCCCGCGTCGCAGGCGTTTTCCACCAGCTCCTTGACGACGCTTGCGGGGCGCTCGACCACCTCCCCCGCGGCGATCTGGTCGATGGTCTTACTGTCCAAAACCTGAATTTCAGCCATGGCACATCCTCCTTCCTATCAGTTCCCCCAGCGGTTTTTAAGCTTGTTCTGCAGCCGGTAGAGCGTGTTTAACGCATCCAGCGGCGTCATCGTGGAAATATCGGCGTTCTTTAATTCCTCCAGCACGTCCTCGTCCTTTACCGTGTCAAACAGGGAAATCTGCTCCAAATCCACCTCATCATAGTGCTTCTGCTTTTTGGCGGCGCTGTCTGTGTCCACCGAAATGCTCTGCACTTTTTCCGTAATGTCATTGTCGGAAAGCTGCTCCACGATCTCCTTTGCCCGGTCGATCACCATATCCGGCACGCCTGCCAGACGCGCCACCTGAATGCCGTAGCTTTTGTCCGCCCCGCCCTTGATGATCTTTCGCAGAAAAACGATGTCGTCTCCCTTTTCTTTTACCGCAATGCAGTAATTGTTCACGTTGCCGATCTTTCCTTCCAGCTCGGTCAGCTCATGGTAATGGGTCGCAAACAGTGTCTTTGCGCCCAGAAGCTTCCGGTTGCTGATATGCTCGATCACCGCCCACGCGATGGAAAGCCCGTCGAAGGTAGACGTTCCGCGCCCGATCTCGTCCAGCACCAGAAGGCTCTTTGGCGTGGCGTTTCTTAAAATATTGGCGACCTCGTTCATCTCTACCATAAATGTGGACTGTCCGCTCGCCAGGTCGTCGGATGCGCCGACGCGGGTAAAGATCCTGTCCACGATGCCGATGTTCGCCGTCTTTGCGGGCACAAAGCTGCCGATCTGGGCAAGCAGCACGATCAGCGCCGTCTGACGCATGTAGGTGGATTTTCCCGCCATATTGGGGCCTGTAATGATGGCGATGCAGTGCTTCTGGTTGTCCAGATAGGTGTCGTTTGCGATAAACATATCGTGATCGGTCATCTGCTCCACCACCGGATGCCGTCCGTCCCGGATGTCGATCACGCCCTTTTCATTTAAGGAGGGGCGCACATAGCGGTTGCGCTCCGCCACAAGGGAAAGGGAGCAGAAAACGTCCAGACGGGCGATTGCCTTTGCGGTGCGCTGGATGCGCTCGATCTGGGACGCGATCTGATCGCGCACCTGACAGAATTTGTCGTATTCCAGCGCCGTCAGCTTATCCTCGGCATTTAAGATCATGTCCTCCAGCTCCTTTAGCCGGGGCATGGAATAGCGCTCCGCGTTTGTGAGCGTCTGCTTGCGCACATAATCGTCGGGAACCAGATCCTTATAGGAATTGGTCACTTCCAGATAATAGCCGAACACCTTATTGTATTTGACGCGCAGGTTTTTGATGCCGGTGCGCTCCCGCTCCTTTTCCTCCAGCTCGGCAAGCCACGTCTTTCCTTCCGTCTTGGCGGCGCGCAGCTGGTCGATCGTCTCGTCGAAGCCCGCCCGGATCATGCCGCCCTCGCGCACGGAAATAGGCGGTTCCTCCTCGATCGCGCTTTCGATCATTTCATACAGGTCGGAAAGATCGTCCGTTTCCTCCCCGATCTTTAAAAGCTCGGCGCAGTCAAACTCTGCCAGCACGCTTTTGATGGCGGGAAGCATCTGCATGGAATTGCGGAAGGCGATCAGGTCGCGGGGATTCGCGGTCTTATAGCTGACCTTCCCCAAAAGGCGCTCCATATCGTAGATGGCGTTTAAATATTCCCGGATCTCGTCCCGCGACATCGGCGATTTGCAAAGCTGCTCCACCGCGTCCAGACGCCGGTTCATTTCGTCTTTGGAAATCAGTGGCTGCTCGATCCAGCTGCGCAGCATCCGCGCGCCCATGGCGGTTTTTGTTTTGTCCAGCACCCACAAAAGGGAGCCCCGCTTCTGCTTTTCCCGCAGCGTCTCCGTCAGCTCCAGGTTGCGCCGGGTAGAAGAATCCAGCAGCATATACCGGCTGGTCAGATATGGATACAGGTGCGTGAAGTGGGAAAGGCTCGTTTTCTGGGTATCGTACAGATACTGCAAAAGCCCGCCCGCCGCCACAAGCCCGTTGGGGAACTCCTCCACGCCAAGCCCTGTCAGCGTGGACACATGGAAATGCTTCTGTAAGCATCTGCGGCACAGATCCTCGTCAAAATAATGGGGCTCCAGCGAATAAACGGTAATGTGCAGCCTGTTTTTTAAATCCTCCAGATCGATGCCGCTCATCAAAAGGGCGTCGTTGCAGATGATCTCGGACGGATGGTATTTGTTGATCTCATCCAGCAGCCTGCGGGGATCCTCCACCTCCGTCACATAATAATCGCCCGTGGTGACGTCCGCGATGGAAACGCCCGTTTTTCCCGTAAAAAAAGCGATGCACATGAGGTAGTTGTTTTTCGACTCCTCCAACGCCTGCACGTCCAGATTCGTGCCCGGCGTCACGATGCGCACCACATCCCGTTTTACCAGCCCTTTTGCCTGCTTCGGATCCTCGATCTGCTCGCAGATCGCCACCTTATAGCCTTTGGAAACAAGCTTGTCCAGATACCCCTCCACCGCATGATAGGGCACGCCGCACATAGGCGCGCGCTCCTCCAAGCCGCAGTTTTTGCCGGTCAGCGTGATCTCCAGCTCCTTCGAGGCGGTAAGGGCGTCGTCGAAAAACATTTCATAAAAATCGCCCAGACGATAAAAAAGAATGCAGTCGGGGTACTGTTTTTTGGTTTCCAGATACTGCTGCATCATCGGCGTTAATTCAGCCATCTATGTATATCTCCTTCGTCCGTAAAATTGAAAAATACGGATATGCCGTCGCCGCATACCCGCATTTTATCATACCACAAATCTGAAATCGTGTAAATTATAGGGAAACATTTTTTCAGCACATATGCCCCGTATAATAAAATCCGTGGCACTCCTCCAACGTTACGTCCACGATCTTTCCGATCAGCTCCTTTGTCCCCGGGAAATGCACGATCGTATTGTTGGAAAGCCGTCCCGTCATCAGGGAGCTGTCCTGTTCGTTGACCTCCTCCACAAGGGCGGATAAGGTCTGTCCCTGAAGCCGCGCCACCTGCTGCCGCGCCGTATCCTGAACGGTCTTTAATACCCGGTCAAAGCCCTCCTTTACAACGTCTTCTGAAACCTGCTCCATCGCCGCGGCGGGCGTCCCGGTGCGGGGCGAATAAATAAAGGTAAAGGCGTTGTCAAAGCCGACCCTTTTGATCACGTCAACCGTATCGTCCACATCCTTTGCCGTTTCCCCCGGAAAGCCTACCATGATGTCCGTCGTCAGGGAAATGTCCGGGATCTCCCGGCGGATCTTTTCTGCCAGCGCGATAAACTGCTCCTTTGTGTAATGGCGGTTCATAGCTTCCAGAATCTTTGTGGAGCCGGACTGTAAGGGCAGATGCAGATGGCGGCAGATCTTTTTGGATTCCTTCATGACCTGAATCAGCTCGTCCGAAAGATCCTTCGGATGGGAGGTCATAAAACGGATCCGCTCGATGCCGTCAATTTTTTCCACCTCGCGCAGAAGCTGCGCAAAGGTCATGCCGTTTTCCAGATTTTTCCCATAGGAGTTTACGTTTTGTCCAAGCAGCATGATCTCCACAACGCCGTCTGCGGAAAGCCGCCGGATCTCTTCCAATATTTCTTCCGGACGGCGGCTCTTTTCCCTGCCGCGCACATAGGGCACAATGCAGTAGGTACAGAAGTTGTTGCAGCCAAACATGATATTGATGCCGGATTTGAACGGATATTTGCGCTCCACCGGCAGCTCTTCCATGATCTGATCCGTGTCCTTCCAGATGTCGATGACCATGCCGTTTGATTCAAACATCCGGCACAAAAGCTCCGCGAATTTAAAAATATTGTGCGTCCCGAAGATCAGATCCACGAACCGGTAGCTCTTGCGGATCTTTTCGATCACGGACGGCTCCTGCATCATGCAGCCGCACAGCGCCACCCGCTTGTGGGGATTTTTGCGCTTCATGCTGTTGCAGAAGCCCAGCCTTCCGTACACCCGCTGATTGGCGTTGTCGCGCACGGTGCACGTATTGTAAATGACAAAATCCGCCTCCTCGCTGTCTGTGAGGGTAAATCCTGCGTTTTCCAAAACGCCGGACAGCTTCTCGGAATCGCGGGCGTTCATCTGGCAGCCGAAGGTAACGACGGCAGCGCTTAAGCCGTGCCCCGCCGCCTCGCTCTCCTGCTTTACATACTGGCGGCATTTCGCAATAAAATAATACTGCCGTGCAGGCTCCTCCTCCGGAGGATTTCCCGTTATGTCAATCTGGTCAAAGTCGATTGCTTCGTACATCATCTGCTCTTTTATCCTTTCGGCGTTTCTTACTCTGCATAGAGCGAAACGATATTTTTTATGATCTCCACGCAGGCTTCCATGGATTCTGCGCACACATATTCATAGCGCCCGTGATAATTCATGCCGCCGGTGCACAGGTTCGGGCAGGGCAGCCCCATAAAGGACAGGCGCGCGCCGTCCGTGCCGCCCCGGATGGGAGAAATTACAGGAGTAACCCCCGCCTGCTCCATCGCCTTTACCGCGTTGTCGATCAGATGGGCGTTGTCCGGCATGATCTTTTCTTTCATGTTGTAATAGCTGTCATGGATCCGGGCTTCAAAAACCGGTCTGCCGTATTTTGCATTCAGAAAATCCGCGCACTGTGCAAAAAACGCCTTTTTCTGCTCAAACTTCTCCCGGTCATGGTCGCGGATAATATATTCTGCCGTAACCTCTTCCACCGATCCGGAAATAGCGTCTACATGATAAAAGCCCTCGTAGCCTTCCGTGGAAGCCGGATCCTCATGGATCGGAAGCAGGCTCTGGAATTCCTGCGCCAAAAGGATGGCGTTTAACATTTTGTTTTTGGCGCTGCCCGGATGGACGCTTCTGCCGTGTACCACAAGCTTTGCACCCGCGGCGTTGAAGTTCTCATATTCCAGCTCGCCTAAATCGCCGCCGTCCACCGTATAGGCAAAGTCAGCCCCAAAGCCTTCCACATCGAAGAAATCCACGCCCCGTCCCACTTCCTCGTCGGGGGTAAAGCCGATGCGGATCGTCCCGTGCGCAAAATCCGGATGGGTCAGCGCATATTCTGCAAACGCCATGATCTCCGCCACGCCGGCTTTGTCGTCCGCGCCAAGAAGCGTCGTCCCGTCCGTCACGATCAGGCTCTTTCCGGCAAAGCGGGAAAGCTCCGGGTTATCCTGCACGGAAAGGACGATCTGCTTTTCCTCGTTTAAAACGATGTCGCCTCCCTGATATTCCACAATGCGGGGCTTTACCTCTGCGCCGCTGACGGCGGGCGACGTATCCATATGGGCGATAAAGCCGATCACAGGCGCCTTTTTCCCTTCCGGAAGATTGGAAGGGATCGTTGCATACACATAGCAGTGCTCCTCGTCAAACCTCACGTCTGACGCGCCCATTTCATGAAGCTCCTTTACAAGAAGGCGCGCGAGATCCCTCTGCTTGTCCGTGCTGGGCACGCAGTCGGATTCCTGCGACTGGGTATCAATTTTTACATAGCGAAGAAATTTTTCAATTACGGGTTTCATCATCTGTCTCCTTTCAGCTGCGGGTCTGTCCGTCCCCGCAGATCGTATATTTATAACTGGTCAGCTCCTTTAAGCCCATAGGCCCCCTGGCGTGGAGCTTCTGGGTGCTGATGCCGATTTCTGCGCCGAAGCCGAACTCAAAGCCGTCGGTAAAGCGGGTGGACGCGTTGACATAGACGCACGCCGCATCCACGCCCTTTAAAAAAGCGTCCGCATGGGCGGGATTTTCCGTCAGGATCGCTTCCGAATGGCCGGTGCCGCAGCGGTTGATGTGCCCGATCGCCTCTTCCAGCGAGTCCACCGTCTTTACCGATAAAATAAGCGCCAGATATTCGGTTTCAAAATCTTTCTCCTGCGCCCTTGTGCAGCCTTCCACCGGCAAAAAGGCGCGCTCGTCTGCGCGGATCTCCACATTCCTTTCGCGCAGCTTACGATACAGAAGCGGCAGCAGCCTCTCCCGGATCCTTTCATGTACGACCAGCGATTCGCAGGCGTTGCATACGCCGATCCGCTGGGTCTTTGCATTTAAAATTACCGCAACCGCCTTGTCAACGTCCGCGTCCTCGTCCACATAAATATGGCAGTTCCCGGTCCCGGTTTCAATCACGGGCACGGTGCTGTTTTCCACGACGGTGCGGATGAGCCCTGCGCCTCCCCGGGGGATGAGCACGTCCACATAGCCGTTTAAGCGCATCAGCTCCTGCGCTGCCGCCCGGTCTGCCGAATGGACAAGCTGCACGGCGTCCGGGTTTAGCCCCTGCTGCCCCAGCGCCTGCCTCAATACGGTTTCAATGGCAATGTTGGAATGCAAAGCGTCGCTGCCGCCCTTTAACAATACGGCGTTGCCGGATTTAAAGCACAGACCGAAGGCGTCCGCCGTCACGTTTGGACGGGATTCATAAATGATGCCGATGACCCCCAGCGGGACGCGCCTTTTTTCGATTTCCAGACCATTTGGCCGCACGAAACGCTCCAGCGTCTCCCCGACCGGATCCGGGAGCTCTGCGATCTGGCATAGCCCCTGCGCCATCGCCCTAATCCGGGCGCGGTCAAGCATCAAACGATCCAAAAGCCCTTCGGACATGCCGTTTTTTCTGCCTGTCTCCAGATCCTTTGCATTTTCCGAAAGAATATCGTCCGCCTGCGCTTCCAGCGCCTCCGCGGCGGCGTAAAGCGCCCTGTTTTTTGTGTCCGCATCCAAAAGGGCGAGCTGATACGCCGCCTTTTTTGCCTGTTTTCCCATCCGGACCAGTTCCGTCATATGCCTCTCCTCCCATCCGATTTTGATGCGCCGGCGCATACCGTTTTGATGCGCTAAGATATGCGCCCTTTATTCCTGACACGGGACATGGATCGCCCCGTTTTCCGTTACCACCAGATCCATCCGGACGTCATGGGCTTTTGCTGCGATCCGCTCTGCCAGCTGACAGGAAAAGCATAACCCAGCCAGCACCGGGCGGCTTTTTTCAGGGATCGCTCCCACATAGCGGTCATAATATCCGCCGCCGTAGCCGATCCGGTTTCCCTGCCGGTCAAAGGCGGTTCCCGGAACGACCATCAGCGCCCTGCCGCTTTTACCGGCTAAAAAGCACTCTTTTCCTTCCGGCGGCTCCAAAATCCCGCCAAAGCCCGGCTTTAGCTTTTCTGGCCCGCCGATCCGGTAAAATTCCATCCGCTTTTCATCCGGAAATACCTTCGGGCAGTACACCGCCTTTTTTTGAAGAAGCGCCGTTTCCAACAGCCTGCGGGTCGCGAGTTCTGTCCCGAAGGAAACAAAGAGCAGGATGCTCTCCGCCGTCTGCCATTCCGAAAGGGCGCACAGGTTTTGGGCAGCTTTTTTGCCCTTTTGATCCCGTTCTTTTCCGGTCAGCCTCCCCCTCGCCTGTTTTCCGAGGGCGCGCAGCCTGTCTGTGTCCGTACAGGACTGCTTCTCCCCAACGGCTGAATCAGTGTGCCGTCTTATTTCCATGGGTCTCGCCCAGATTTTCGATCGTACCGTCCGGATTCTGGATGCTGATGTTATCCAGCTGGTTTTTGATATTCTGGCGGATGTTGGCAATAAATTCTTTCCGCAAAGACGCCTGCTCCTGTTTTTCTGCCTCCGTCAGCCCTTCCGCTGTTTTGGATTTGTGGTAAAGCGCGTTGATGCGCGCGATTTTTTCATCGATTGTCATAATGCCTCCTTATTTGTGCAGTCCGGCAACAAATGCCGGAAGGTTAAAGCCCTCCTGCTTTTCAGATCGAAAAACCGTCCCGCAGTTTTCCCCGTCCATGATCCGGTGGATCACGCGGATGTCCTTACTGTTGGCGATCACCATATCCGTGCCGGAAGCCGCCGCGATCTGCGCCGCGCTCAGCTTGGTGGACATTCCGCCCGTCCCGACGCTGCTTCCGGTAGAGCCCTTCGCCATATTTAAAAACGTCTCGTCCAGATGCTCCACCGTCTCGATAAAGCGGGCGTCCGGATTTTTCCGGGGATCGTCGGTATAAAGCCCGTCGATGTCCGAAAGAAGGATGAGCAGATCCGCCCCGATCATGGAAGCCACGATGGCGGAAAGCGTGTCGTTGTCCCCGATCTCGATCTCGTGGGTCGCCACCGTATCATTTTCGTTGACGATGGGAATCACGCCCAGCTTAAACAGCTCTTCAAAGGTATTCTGGGCGTTGGTGCGGTTCATCTCGTTGTCCACGGTATGACGGGTCATCAGGATCTGCGCCGCCACCTGATTATATTCCGAAAAGATCTTCTGATAGGTCATCATAAGGCGCGCCTGTCCCACCGCCGCGCACGCCTGCTTGACCGCGATCGGATTTTGCTCCAAGTCCTTTGGCAGGACGCGCACCGCCTTTTTGCCCTGAGCGATCGCGCCGGACGAAACGAGCGTCACATCCTTCCCCTGATTTTTTAAATTGCACAGCTCCCGCACAAGCACCTCCAGCCGGATATAATCCATATCCCCGGTTTCCGGATGCTGCAAGGAGGAAGAACCGATCTTGACGACGATCCTTTTTTTGTCCCGAAACGTATCCCGTAAATTCATGCTAATCTCCATTCCTCATTTCAAAGGGCGCCCATGCTGCAGCGATCGTTTCTGCCACCCGCATGCCGTCCATCGCCGCCGACGTGATGCCGCCCGCATAACCGGCTCCCTCCCCGCAGGGATAGACGCCCCGGATATTTGCCTGCAGCGTTTCGTCCCGGCTGATGCGTACCGGCGACGAGGTGCGGCTTTCCACGCCGGACACAAAGGCGTTCTCATCGTCAAAGCCTGCGATCATCCGCCCAAACTGTTCCATCCCGTCCTCAAAGGCTTTTTTGAGCTCCGGCGGCAAAACAGACGCCGTGTCCGCCTCTTTCCACTGTCCCCGGATCGCAGGGGCAAAATCCGCCGGAATATGTCCGGAGGACGCCCTGTCAGAAAAGCTGCCGTAGCGCTGCACCGGAACCGCTCCCTGCCCTGCCCTCCACGCCGCCTCTTCCAGACGGCGCTGGAAGGCGATGCCGGAAAGAGGGCCGTCGGCTCCAAAATCCTCCGGCGTAACGGAAACGATGATCGCGCTGTTGGCGTTTTTGCCGTCTCGGCCGCTGTAGCTCATGCCGTTGACCGCCGTGCGTCCCGGCTCGCTGCTGGCGTTGACTACATAGCCGCCGGGGCACATGCAGAAGGAATACACGCCCCTGCCGTCGTCCGCCTTTGCCGTCACCTTATAGGGCGCGGCGGAAAGATGTTTGGGGGACGCATCGCCGTACTGGGAAAGGTTGATGAGCTTCTGGGGATGCTCCACGCGCAGCCCCACGGCAAATGCCTTCGGCTCCATATAAAGCCCGTCCTCCAAAAGCGCTTCAAACGTATCCCGGGCGCTGTGCCCGATCGCCAGCACCGCGATCTCCGTTTCCAGCACCGTTTTGTCCGAAAGGAAAATACCCGTCAGCCGCCCGTTTTCTGTGCGGATGCCGTCTGCCCGCGTGCCAAAGCGCACCTCGCCGCCGCAGGAAAGGATCGTTTTCCTCATGGCTGCGACCACGCCCGTTAAAATGTCCGTCCCGATATGGGGCTTTGCTTCATATAAAATCTCCGGCTGCGCACCGTGCTTTACAAATATGGAAAGCGCCTCCCTGCCGCGCCCGTCCTTATCCTTGATGAGCGTATTGAGCTTCCCGTCCGAAAAGGTTCCCGCGCCGCCTTCTCCGAAGGAGACATTGGATTCCGGATCCAGCGCGCCGCCATTCCAGAACGCCTCCACATCCTTGCAGCGCTGCTCCACCGCCTGTCCCCGTTCCAGTAAGATCGGGCAATAGCCGTGGATCGCCAGCTCATAGCCGCAAAACAGCCCTGCGGGGCCCGTACCGATGATGACGGGGCGGTGCTTCATCGGACGCACGCCCGGCTCCGGAAAGGCGTACCGCTTCCGGGTAACGATCGAAATATCCTTCCCCTTACAGCGCTGGACGCATTTTTGCTCCGAAATGCCGGAAACCGACACGTCCACCACATAGATCAGCCGGACGTCCGGCTTTTTGCGGGCGTCGATCGACTGGCGGCAGACCGTCAGCTCTGTAATCTGCTCTTTTTTGATATGTAACAGCTTTGCAGCCTTTTCATACAGATCCTCCCGGGAATGTCCCGGCGCAAGCTTCATCTGTGAAATCCGTATCATCTGCGTCCTCCCTTCCGGCGCTTCCCCGCGGCTTCTTTTCCCGCGATATATCCGCTCGTCCATGCCCACTGCAGATTATAGCCGCCGCAGCGCCCGTCCACGTCGAGCATTTCCCCGCACAAAAAAAGCCCGGGCACCCTGACCGCCTCCAGCCTTTCATCGACCTCCAAAAGCGATACGCCGCCCATGCACACCTGCGCGTTTTCCATCGGATTTGCCGCTTCTATCCGCGTTTTCAGCTCCCGCATCCGGGAAAACATCTCAAACAGCTTCTGCTTTGTCCGGGGAGAAACAGGATCTGATGGCTTTAGCCCTGCCATGCCCAGAAAATGGGCTGCCAGCTTTTTATGCAGCATCCCTTCCGCCAAAAAGGCTGCGCTCATCCCCTGACACGCCTCATACTGCCTGCCGCAAAACCGCTCCCACTGCTTTTGGGAAAACTGCGGGAAAAAGTCGATGGAAGCGGTCACTTCCTTCCCGGAAGCCAGCGCCTCGGACGCATAGCGGGAAAGCTGGAACACCGGAATGCCGGAAATGCCGTAATCGGTCAGCTGCAGCTCCCCTGCCTCCCGGCAGCGCTCCCTTCCGCCGACAAAAAGTGTAACCTTTGCCTGACAGCGCACCCCCGCCAGCGCCTTGTACCATTTTTCCTGACAGCGCAGCGCCGTCAGCGCAGGAAGCGGCTTCTCCACGGAAAGCCCCAGCTTTTCTGCAAGACCGTATCCGCCAAGCTTTTCCCGGGCGGGCACGCCCGCGGGGCTTCCGCAGGCAAGGATCAGCGTATCAAAAAAATAGCGTTCCTCCTGCGTCCGTACCAGAAACCGGGATTGTTCGGACGCCTCCGCCCGGATTTCCTGAATTTCTGCACTGCACACAACCTTTACGTCAAGCTGACTTAAGCGCTCCAAAAAAAACGAAAGCACCGAAGCCGCCTGCCCGCTGTATGGATATAAATAGCCGTTTTTATCGGTCACATACAGTCCGCGCTCCTCCAGAAAGGAAAGCATTTCCCGTGTGCCGAACCGTTCAAAATATGCGGGCAGCCGGTCTGCCAGACGGCTGCGGTAATCCCGCAGCACTTCAAAATCCAGATTTCCCAGATTGCACCGTCCGTTCCCGGTTGCCAAAAGCTTCTTCCCGATCCGGTCCCGGCGCTCCAAGATCGTAACGGACGCGCCGCTTTCCGCCGCCTGTATCGCTGCCATCATGCCGGATGCGCCGCCCCCGATAATGCCTGTCCGCGTCATATGTCTCTCTCATCCTTTCATCATATGCGTCAACTATATCACGCTTCGGCATATGAAACAAGAAATTTTTCCAGACTGTCTGCGGAAACCTGGCCATAGCCGCTTAAGATCCGCCTCCTGAGCCGGCAGGGCAGCGTCCGCGCGTCTACACCCGTCTGCAAATACAAATCTCCCGTTTCCCGTTCGTATGCGTTCACCCGGTTGTCCTCCACGATCAGGCAAAATGCCGGATCCTTTTGCCCGCCGGATTCTTTTTTGACGGCGCTTGAAGACGACGCCCGCTCTGCCTCTTTGCCGGACGTCAGATCGGGCGCGGCAGGCAAAAAACCGGAGCTTTCATAAGCCTTCGGGGAAGCTCCCCTTCCCGGATAAAAAAACGCTTCCATTTCCAAACTGCACCAGAAGCCACCCGCAAACAGCGCGCAGGAATAACAAAAAAAGCAGATCCTTTTGAAATGGCGCATGTAATCACCTCATTTCAAAGTATCCGCTTTTTTTCAGCGTTTATACGACCCTGTCCAAAATATGCTCACAGCAGGCGCAGAATGCCTCCGAGACGGATGAGCCACTGTCCGCCGGGCATACAGCGCAGCTCCCTGCGCGTTGCTCCCCTCAGCAAAAGGGATACGGCAAAATAGGAAAAAAGCCCAAGACCGCCGCTTAAGATCATCCGGATCGGGCTCGCCGTATTTTTTAACAGAAGCTCCGAAAACAGAAGGCTCACACCCGCCATTACCGCCCCGCTGATGCAGGGCGCAAGGAAAATGCGTCCCCAGCTTACGGAAATCTTAAGCTGCCGTCTGACCGACAAAAGCAAAAACAGGCATAATACAAAGGAACCGATGGCGTTCGCATACGCCGGGCTGTACAGCTTTAGATCCAGCAGGGAATGGAATACATAAAACGCCCCCAGCCGGACGACGGTGCACAGCAAAAGCCCGATCCACAAATGATAATACAGCTCCATCGAAAACAGGATCGCCCCCAGCATGAACGCCAGCCCGAAAAAGACAACGCTGATTGCCGAAACCCTGAGCGGCCCGTAAATGCCGGAAAGCTCCCCGGTCTGAAACAGTGTCCCGATAAACGGCTCTGCCAGCGCTGCAAAAAGCACGGCTGCCGGAATCACATACAGCGCGGTGCAGCGCAGTGCCAGCATACATTTATCCCGGCTTTTGCGCAGGCTGCGCCCGGAAAAGCTGAGCTTAAATTCCGGCAGCATCCGAAGCGCCAGCGTAAACGCCCCGGCAAGCGCTACCGCAGTCAGCGGCAGGCATTTCCCCAGATAGACGCCCCATTGGGCGGCGCCGCCCTTTTGCAGAAACAGTATGCTTTCGCCTAAAAGCCCGACCGCTGCAAAAAACGCCGGGATGCACACCGGCATCGCATTGCGCAGGATCGCTGCCCATGCCTCGTTTGTTTTCTGGGACGCTGTCTCTTCAAGCTCCATCCTGCGAAGCTCCCTTGCGGCAGCCGTCCAGGAAAAGAACAGTCCCAGCATACAGATCATAACGGAGATGAAAAATGCAGCCGCAGCGCCCATCGCCCCATAAGCGGGTCCATAGGACGGATTTTGCAACAGCGCGCCCACCTTCGTCCCGTAATCATACAGCGGCGCTGCAAAAAGCGGTCCTGTCACAAAGAGCAAAAGCCCCAGCAAGCCGTTCCAGAACCGGACCGGCTTTTCCTTCCCGAAGGCGTCCAGAATGCCGCACAGCGTCCATAAAAGAGACAGCGGGATCAGCGCCGCCAGAAAAATCTCAAGCGCCATTTTTGCCAGCGGAAGCCTAAACAGCGTACCGCACAGGAAAGAAGCCAGTCCGTAGCCTGCCCCCGCCAGAAAAAGGCTGACAAAAAAAGCCGTCCCCAGCGACCTGCCTGCGATCAGCCGGGCGTTTCTGATGTCCCCCAGCTCTGCCCGCCTGCGGATCATAATGGAAACCGAGCGGGCGCAGCCTGCCCCAAACAGGGCAAACAGCACAAAAAACAGCTCCAGCGCAGCACCCCAATAGGCGCTTCCCTCATCCCCGAATACATTGACAAGCCGCACCGGCGCAAAAATGCCGAGGATCAGGCACAACGCCCCAAACAGGCTGCCTGTCCAGTCGGGAAGCACGATGCTGCTTTGCTTCCTTATTCTCTTATGTTTCTTTTTTGAAGCCATATCGCCGCTCCCCTTATCTGTCCGCGCAGTCCCTTGTCAGCCCGAGGCTTTCCAAAACCGCTTCCTGTTTCTGTTCCATCACCTCTGCCTCTGCCGGCGTTTCGTGGTCATAGCCGCAAAGATGGAGCATGCTGTGCGCCACAAGAAAGGCAAATTCCCGCCTGACGGAGTGGTTGTAGCTTTCCGCCTGGGAATAAATGCGCCCGGTGCACAAGATGATGTCGCCCAAAATCAGCTCGCCGCTGTCCGGGTCAAAGCAGTCCGATTCACAGTCTTCCGCCACCGAAAAATCCGCCTCTTTTTCAAAGGGGACGTTCGGAAAGCTCAAAACGTCCGTTTCCCGGTCAATACCGCGGTACTCCCTGTTATAGTCCCGTATGCCCTCGCTGTCTGTGATCAGCACGTTTACCTGCGCCTCATAGGGACAGCCCTCGCTGTCCAAAACCGCCTCTGCCACCTGCCTGCACAGCGCCTCCTCATCAAATGCAAAAACCTCTTCGGTTTCGTTTTCCACATATACGGTCATGATCGTCTGTCCCTCCCGGATCTTTTTTCTTTCGGATCTGTCTTTGGCACAGCGCCCTCCCTGACGGGCCGTTTCCCGGCGGAAAGTTTCTTTGCCTTCAGGACGCGCTCCTTTTTGGCGCTGCGGTATGCCTGCCTTGCCTCATAATTTTCATATGCCTTAACGATCTTTTGCACGAGGGGATGACGCACCACGTCCCTGCTCGTCAGGCTGCAAAAGCCGATGTCGTCCAGATTGGAAAGCACCTTTGCAGCAACGTCCAGCCCGGACTCCACGCCTGCGCCCAGATCCTTCTGGGTCGCGTCGCCGGTAATCACCACCTTGGAGCCAAAGCCGATACGGGTCAGAAACATCTTCATCTGGGCAGGTGTCGTATTCTGCGCCTCGTCCAGAATGATGTAGGCGTTGTCCAGCGTGCGCCCTCTCATATAGGCAAGGGGCGCTACTTCAATCAGCCCCTTTTCCATATTTTTCTGGAAGCTCTCCGCCCCCATGATCTGATAGAGCGCATCGTAAAGAGGGCGCAGGTAAGGGTCAACCTTACTCTGCAGGTCGCCGGGCAAAAATCCCAGCTTCTCCCCCGCCTCGATGGCAGGACGGGTCAGAATGATCCGCTCCACCTCGTTATTTTTAAAAGCGGTGATCGCCATCGCCATCGCAAGATAGGTCTTTCCGGTCCCGGCGGGGCCAAGACCGAATACGATCATCTTATCCCGGATCAGATCCACATACTGCTTCTGCCCCAGTGTCTTGGGCTTTACCGGCTTGCCGCTTACCGTATGGCAGATCAGATCCCCGTCAATTTCCAAAAGGGCATCGCCCTGCTGTTCCATTTCCATCGCTATCGCATAGTCCACATTCTGTTCCAGAATGGGAGTCCCCCTTTCTGCAAGCTGCTCAAGGCGTTTCAGCACCGCCGATGCGGACGCTGCCGCCTGCCCGTTTCCGCGGACGTGCACGATACCGTCCCGGTCAACGATCTGTACGCCAAAAGACCGCTCCAGTTTTTTTAAATGGCAGTCAAACTGCCCGAAAAGATTGCCGATATAGGCGTTGTCCAGTTCCAATGTCTGCTCTGTAAATGCCATGTTCCAAACTCCGTCAGGTTGCGGACGTCTCTGCCGCAGGATCTGCAGCATCCTCCCGAATTTCCTGAAGCACTGCCGCCGCCTGCCGCATCGTAAGGCTGCCCTGCAGGATCAGCCCGTCCGTTTTTCTTACTATTCTAACATCTTTTTGGGTAATTTGAACCCCTTTTTCTTCCAAACCGGCAATTATTTTTTCCAGCCGGGAACAAAGCAGCCGCTTTGCACTCTCTTCCTCGTAGACCGCGTCCACCAAAAGATACTCCCGCAGCGTCAGCGTTCCCGTAAAAACCGGCAGGTCGATCTGCCCAAACAGCCGCACCCGCTCCTGCTCAACCACCTCGTCATATTTTACAAAGCGGCATTTCCCCGGCGGAAATAAAAACCGTCTGGAGCCTGCCGTAACAAACCGCTTTGTCTTTTCGCGCCCGGTATAATTTTTATACTGGCACGAAAAGGGCTGCGTCAGATGCACCTGCTTTTTTGTCTCGATCACAACGTCGCCGTCCGACACGACCCGCCCGTACTCCCGCACCGTCTGGTCGTCGTTTTTCACGGGCACAAGGCCGCTGATGAGGACGTCGCCCTTTTTGACCTCGTCCCCCGCCCGTACCATGGGCACGCCGCTGCGGGTCAGGATCGAAACGACCGTCCCGTCCGCCGCTGCCGCCAGATCCGCGCCGTCCGCAAAGGAGGCGTTTTCCTGATACTGCTCCTCCTTTGTGGGAAGGTCGTTTTCCTTGATCTGCACCGTTACCTTCGTGCCCTCAAGCCCCACAGACGCCCATGTGATCTGGTGGAAGCTCTCCCGCAGCGCCTCTTCCAGCGACCCGGACTCCACCGCGCTTTTTTTGCTGCCGTAAAAAACGCCCTCCTCTTCCAGAAACCCGTACAGCTCGTCGTCGGTGATCATCCGGTTGCCCTTTAACTCGATCGCCCACACGAACCGGGACATAAAGAGGATAAAAAGCAGGCACAAAAACATGCCCAGCACAAACATCCTGCGCCGCCTTACATCCCGTGCCAAAAAAGGCAGCCCTCTTTTCTCCAAAACGGCCACCCTTGTTTTCGTCTTGCGGACAATCTCTTTTAAGGCAAAAAAACCGCTCAGGCTCACATACATCGTATAATAGCCGTCGCAGCTGCGCACTCCCCACAAAAGAATTCCTCTGTTCGTACACAGGTTCATGAAGCGTTCCGGAGAATACCCCCACACCCTGATCCTGACATAGCCCTTACAGTACCGGATGATCCCTATCATATCGCCTCCGTTAAAGATACCTGATTTCGGAAATCTTTCCCTCGATCTTCATATCCTCATTTGTATAATAGGCGATGGAAAGGCGCTTCCCGCCGATGCGTATCCGGCACGTCCTGCCCTGCAGCAAAATGTACTCGGACGTATATTCCAGAATGCCCCGGTAATTTTCCACCAGAAGCTGTTCGTTTCCCGTAACGGTCACGATGGACGCGCCAAGCGCCGTATCCTTCGGCAGGCGCAGGGATTCTACCAGAAGCTCTTTTGCGGTTTTTGAAGATTCAGGGGCGCTTTTTGCGCCCTTTTTTTGATTTCTGCTCATACAAAAGCATATGAGCAGAAGCGGTCATTTATGATACGGCTCGTTGCAGGCGATCCGGTAGCCCCGGTAGATCTGCTCCAAAAGGATCACCCGCATGAGCTGATGCGGAAAGGTCATATCCGAAAAGCTCAGCAGATAGTCTGCCCGGGAAAGCACGCTTTTATGAAGCCCGAGGGAACCGCCGATCACAAAAACGATGCTGCTTACACCCGAGACGCCAAGGGTTTCGATCTTTTTGGAAAAGGCGACGCTGTCTGATTTTTTGCCTTCGATGGCAAGGGCGATACAGTAATCCGTATCACGGATGTGGGACAAAAGCCGCTGCGCCTCCTTTTCCTTGACCTGATCGATCTGTACAGGGCTTGCATTTTCATCGGTCTTTTCGTCCGCCACCTCGACGATTTCCAGCTTACAGTACCGGCTGAGGCGCTTTTTGTATTCTGAAAGCGCCTCCCGGTAAAAGGATTCTTTTATTTTGCCGACCGCCAGCACTGTGATCTTCATGAATCCTGATAGATCTGGCCATACACCTCGTCTACGAAGTGATCCAGATAATCCTCGTTCAGATTTAAAAAGTTCTCGGAAATCCGCCGCCTGATCTCCTCGCACCGCTTAAAATACGCTTCTGCGTCGTCTTCCTCCGGCGAAATTCCAAGCGCGCCGTCGATCTGCTGCGCGCAGAAGTTGTCATTGCAGTAGCGCAAAAGCTCTTCCTTTAAGGCGCTTTCCTTAACGGCTTCGGACGCCTGCTTCTCATAAGACTTAAAAGAGCTGATCCCCATGACGATAAAAACAATAAACAGCCCGCCCATAACGATACAGGTCGTGATCTTTGAAAACAGGTTCATGGAAAGGGGCAGGATCCCCGTGATCAAAAGAAAGACAAAGATCAGCCCGATCACGCCCACCGCTAACAGCGTATACGCACCGGAGCGGAAATTATCCGCCTTCTGGGAGGCCTCCTGATAAACGCCTGCGGAGCTCTTTTTCCCCGCCGCTTTTTTCCGTTCTTCCAATCCGTCTGCTACAGCCTCTTCTGCATCCGTTTCTTCCGTATCCGTTCCGGCTGCTTTCGCTTCGGCTGCCGCTTTTGCTTCGCTTTCTGCCCTGAGCTCCATCCAGAAAACTGGCTGGATCTGCCGCGCATGCTTTGCCTCCACAGCGTCAGCCGTCACGCAATAAAGATCTCCTTCCTTGGAAACGGCACAGGCAGAGCCAATCCCGTTGCTTTTTAAGAAACGGGACAGCCCTTCCATTTCCTCATACGTTCCGTCCGCGATCTCCTCCCGCTCTGTCAGCTTGTTCACAAGCTCACAGCCGCAGTCGGCGCACAGACGGATGCCGTCCTGATATTCATTTTTGCACTTCGGACACCAAGGCATCGTCCAGCCCTCCTTATTTCCCGGAAAGATATTCGTCAATGCCCTTTGCCCCGGCTTTTCCGGCTCCCATCGCAAGAATGACCGTAGCGGCTCCCGTCACCGCATCGCCTCCGGCATAAACGCCCTCTTTCGTTGTCTTGCCGTTTGTCTCGTCGGCAACGATACATTTCCATTTGTTCGTCTCAAGCCCTTCCGTCGTCGAAGAAATCAGCGGGTTCGGAGACGTGCCCAGCGCCATAATGACCGTATCCAGCTCCAGCGTAAATTCCGAACCGGGAACCTCCACGGGACGGCGGCGGCCGGAAGCGTCAGGCTCCCCAAGCTCCATACGGATGCAGGTCATGCCCTTTACCCAGCCCTTCTCATCCTCGAGGATCTCTGTAGGATTTGTCAGAAGGTCAAAAATAATGCCTTCCTCCTTTGCATGATGCACCTCCTCCGCACGGGCGGGCAGCTCCTCCTCGCTTCTGCGGTATACGATGTGCACCTCCGCGCCGAGACGCAGGGCTGTCCTTGCCGCGTCCATCGCCACGTTTCCGCCGCCGATAACGGCTACCTTCTTGCTTTCCATGATCGGCGTCGCGCTGTCCTTGCGGAACGCTTTCATCAGGTTGCTTCTGGTCAGATACTCATTGGCGGAAAAAACGCCGTTGGCATTTTCGCCGGGGATCCCCATAAATTTGGGCAGACCCGCGCCGGAACCGATAAATACTGCGGAATAGCCCTCTTCATTCAAAAGCTCGTCGATGGTCACGGATTTTCCGACGATCACGTTCGTCTCGATGGTCACGCCCAGAGATTTTACGTTTTCGATCTCCCTTTTTACCACGTCCTCTTTTGGCAGACGGAATTCCGGGATGCCGTAAACGAGCACGCCGCCCGGCTCATGGAGCGCCTCAAAGATGGTCACGTCATAGCCCAGCTTTGCAAGGTCGCCCGCGCAGGTAAGCCCCGCAGGGCCGGAACCGATCACCGCAACCTTTTTGCCCTTTTTCTCTGCCGCGCCTTCCGGACGGACGCCCTGCTTTGCCGCCCAGTCCGCCACGAAGCGTTCCAGCTTGCCGATGGAAACGGCGTCGCCCTTGATGCCGCGGATGCACTGTCCTTCGCACTGCGTCTCCTGCGGGCAGACGCGGCCGCACACTGCCGGAAGGGCGCTGGACTGTCCGATCACCTGATATGCGCCGGCAAAATCGCCCTCCTTTACCTTCTCAATAAATCCCGGAATGTTGATGGAAACGGGGCAGCCCTCGATACAGCGGGCGTTTTTGCAGTTTAAGCAGCGCTTTGCCTCCTCCACCGCTTCCGTCTCGTCATAGCCTAAGCACACCTCTTCAAAATTTGTGGCGCGCACCTTTGCATCCTGTTCCCTTACGGGGACTTTTTTCATCATATCCGCCATTATTCTTCACCTCCGCAGTGACCGCATCCGCCGTGGTGCGTCTCCTTTTCCTTCGCCGCAAGATAAGCCCTGCCCTCCTGCGTCTTATAAAGCTGCTGGCGCTGCATCGCCTCGTCAAAATTGACCTGATGGCCGTCAAACTCCGGGCCGTCCACACAGGCAAACTTCACTTTGCCTCCCACCGTCACGCGGCACGCGCCGCACATGCCGGTGCCGTCTACCATGATCGGGTTTAAGGATACGACCGTCGGGATATTTAATTTTTTCGTCGTCAGGCAGACAAACTTCATCATGATCATGGGGCCGATGGCGATGCACAGATCATACTGTTTTCCTTCCTGTCCCACCAGATCCTCGATGGTCTTTGTTACCATGCCGCTTCTGCCGTAGGAGCCGTCGTCCGTCGTCACATAAAGATTCCCGGCGACCTTTTTCATCTCCTCTTCCAGAATCAGCAGCTCCTTTGTCTTTGCGCCCACGATCACGTCTGCGGCGATTCCCTGCTCATGCAGCCATTTTACCTGCGGATAAACGGGCGCTGTTCCGACGCCGCCCGCCACAAAAAGGATCCTTTTGCGGGACAGCTCTTCTGCACTCTCCTTTGTCAGATCGGACGGGCATCCCAGCGGGCCTGCCACATCGCAGAACGCGTCTCCTGCCTTTAAGGAGGTCATCTCATGGGTGCTTGCGCCCACGGGCTGAAAAACGATGATGATCGTGCCCTTTTCTCTGTCATAGTCGCAGATGGTCAGAGGAATCCTTTCGCTGTCGGCGCCCGTGCGCACGATCACGAACTGACCCGGCAGACAGGATTTTGCGATCCGCTCCGCTTTTACTTCCATCCAGTAAATATTGGAGGTCAGTTGTTTGGCTTCTAAAATTGGATACATAAATTCTCACCTTTCCGTCCGGCAGGGACTGTAATTTATTGGTAAGAGCGCATTACAAGCCGCCGTCTGTCGGCGCTTCTATGTTGTAAAGCTTATAGCTCTTATCTTCCAGCTGTTCTGCCCGGTAGCATTCCCCGGACATATAATTGACCACATAATCGTTTCCCGTGGCATTGCTCGTGCCGTCGGTCTCCTGATAATATTCGCGGTATAAATAATAATGATGGTCGTTTACCGTCAGCGCGTATTTATAGGTGTAAATGTTTTTGCCCTCCCTGCCTGTCACGCTGCCCTGAAGGTTTTCCACCATGCCTGCATTTTTCAAAGTTAAAAGCAGCTGGTTGCACGCCGCTTCAATGCTCATCAAAGGGTGAAGATCCAGCGTATACTGCCGCTCCGCAATCTCCCCCGCCACGCCTTCCTTGGAAACCGTCACAAAGCGGAAGCTTGAATAGCCCACGGGCATCCAGAACGGCTCCTCATACAAGGACGCCGAGATCCCCGGCTCCGTCCTGTCTGTCGTATAATAGACCTGACATCCTTCCGGCACTTCTACGCTGACCAGCGCCGGTCTGTCATATGTACCCGAAAGCGGCTGCACGGCAGGCGCCTGCGGCTTCTGGATGTCAATATAATAGGACGCGGATGAAGGGCTGCTGGCGATCCCGTACTGATTGACAAACAGCGCCTGGATCTTATATTCCCCGGATTCCAGCGGGATCGGCGCGGTATACACAGCGCTGTTTTCATCCGGCGCCGTCCCGTCTGTCGTGTAATAGATCGTTCCCGCAGAATTGGCGATCAGCTTTACGTTCTGCACCTCGTAATAGGTTCCCTCCGGCACGTCAAATTCCGGCGGGTTTGCCATATAGTCCAGATACTGGCTTCTGATCCGCATATCGCTGCACTGCTGCATCAGATCGTTGATTGCACCGTAAGCCTTGTACTGTTCACAGATGGAAACGTAGCGCCGGTACGCCTCTTCGTCCGATCCGTCCAGCCGGATCGCCGTAAGGCACAGCCCGGCAGCCCTTTCAAACTCCTCCAGCGCATAATAGCACGCCGACAGATCGTTTAAATAAAGGACGTTTTCAGGATCCTTTAAAAGCGCGGCTTCCAGCTTCTGCGCCGCCGGAACAAACGCCTTTTGCTCCATCAGCTTTCTGGACTGCCCGTAAAGATAATCCGGCGTGCTGCGCCAGTAAACGGTCGCTGCGATGCCCGCGCAGGCGGCTGCCAGCAAAAAAGCGGTAAGCACGATGACAATCCGACGCCCCCGGTGCCTTTTAGGCGGATGGGGCAGCTTTTTCCTGTCTGCCTCTTCTGTTGGCGGTGCGCTTTTTCCTGCGCCGTCTTCTTCCGGAGCTGTCCCTCCGATCTGGGTTGCCGTTTCCGAAAGCGCGTCGCGCATATTTTGATCCAGCTCCGTGTCAAATTCGGGTACGATCTGAATTTCTGTTCCGCAATGCCCGCAGTACATCTGCCCTTCGCCCATGGGCGAACCGCATTTGGGACATTTCATAACCGTCTTCTCCTGCTTTTTACGCAATTATACATCAGCATCGCGATCGTCATAGGCCCCACGCCTCCCGGGACGGGGGTGATCGCAGACGCGATCCCGCTTACGCTTTCAAAGTCCACATCGCCGGAAAGCTTATTGTTTTCATCCCGGTGCATCCCCGCGTCGATGACGACCGCCCCGGGCTTTACATGCTCTGCCCCGATCAGGTGGCGCTTTCCGGCAGCCACCACCAAAACGTCCGCGCGGCGGGTTACTTCCGCCAGATCCCTTGTGTGGGAATGGGTCACCGTCACCGTAGCGTTCTGCGCCAAAAGAAGCTGCGCCACGGGCTTTCCTACGATATTGCTGCGTCCCACAACGACGCATTCCTTTCCGTCCAGCTCAATGCCGGAGCGTTTTAAAAGCTCCAGGATCCCGGCGGGCGTGGCAGGCACAAAGCAGTCCTCGCCGCAGGACAGCGCCCCTACGTTATACGGATGGAAGCCGTCCACGTCCTTCTCTGGGGAAACGGCGTTCAGCACCGCTTTCTCGTCGATATGGGACGGCAGGGGCAGCTGGACCAAAATACCGTCCACATCCTCCCGCCCGTTTAATTCCTCCACCAGACAAAGAAGCTCCTTCTGGGAAACGCTCTCCGGCAGCTCATAAGAAAGGCTGCGGATGCCAAGCTCCGTACAGGTGCGTTTTTTATTGCGCACATAGACGTCCGAAGCCGGATCGTGCCCGACCTGGACGACCGCAAGCGTCGCCGTGATCTGCTGCGCCGCCCACTTGTCCAGCGTCTCCTTTAATTCTGCCTTGATCTGGCGGGAAATCTCTTTTCCGTCGATAATGTGTGCCATAAAAACTCTCCATTCCGGGCAGTTTAAAACAGCCCTGTGATCTTTCCGTCCTCATCCACGTCGATGCCGAATGCCGCCGGCGCCTTCGGCAGTCCGGGCATGGTCATGACCGCTCCGGTCAGCGCAACCACAAAACCTGCGCCCGCCGAAACGTAAATATCGCGCACCGTGATCGTAAAGCCCTCCGGACGTCCCAGAAGCTTCGCGTTGTCGGACAGGGAATACTGGGTTTTTGCCATGCAGACAGGCAGGTTCCCAAAGCCCATTTCCTCCAGTTTCTTGATCTGTCTGGACGCCTCCGCTGTGTAGGAAACGCCGTCCGCGCCGTAAATTTCCTTTGCGATCGTACCGATCTTTTCTTTGATTGGAAGGGTTTCATCATAAAGGACTTTGAACGCGCTCTTCTTTTCTTCGAGGGATTTTAATACCTTCTCCGCCAGCTCGACGCCGCCCTTTCCGCCTTCTGCCCAGACGTTTGAGAGCGCGAACTCACAGCCTCTTTCTTCGCAGAAGCTGCGTACAAAATCCGTCTCCGCCTCCGTATCCGTCAGGAAGGAATTGAGCGTTACGATGACCGGAACGCCGAATTTCTGAAGATTCTCGATATGCTTCTCCAGATTTACGATGCCCTTTTTCAGCGCCTCCATATTTTCTTCGCAGAGCGCTTCCTTTGCAACGCCGCCGTTATATTTAAGCGCGCGGATTGTCGCCACCAAAACGACCGCGTCGGGCTTTAAGCCGGACATGCGGCACTTGATGTCAAAAAATTTCTCGGCGCCCAGATCTGCGCCAAAGCCCGCCTCCGTGATCACATAGTCCGCCATTTTTAAGGCTGCCTTTGTGGCGCGCACGGAGTTGCAGCCGTGAGCAATGTTGGCAAAGGGGCCGCCGTGCACGATCGCCGGGGTATGCTCGAGCGTCTGGATCAGGTTGGGCTTCAGCGCATCCTTCAGCAGCGCCGCCATCGCGCCCACCGCCTGTAAATCCTTAGCGGTCACGGGCTCTCCCTGATAATTATAGGCAACCACGATCCGTCCCAGCCGCTCCTTTAAGTCCTTCATATCGTCTGCAAGGCACAAGATCGCCATAATCTCGGACGCTACCGTGATCACAAAATGATCCTCGCGCACCGTTCCGTCCGCCTTCTGTCCAAGCCCTACCACGATGTTTCTAAGCACCCTGTCGTTCATGTCCACGCAGCGCTTCCAGATCACCTGTCTGGGATCGATGCCAAGGGTGTTGCCCTGCTGGATATGGTTGTCCAAAAGGGCTGCCAGCAGGTTGTTTGCTGAAGTGATCGCATGGAAATCGCCCGTAAAATGCAGGTTTAAATCCTCCATCGGAACGACCTGGGCATAGCCGCCGCCCGCCGCGCCGCCCTTTATGCCAAAGCAGGGGCCAAGAGAGGGCTCTCTTAAGGCGATCACCGCTTTTTTGCCCATCTGCCCGAAGGCTTCCCCCAAGCCGACGCTGGTCGTCGTCTTGCCCTCGCCCGCAGGCGTCGGGTTGATGGCGGTCACTAAGATCAGCTTTCCGTCCGGACGGTCCTGGATGGAATTTAAGTATTCGTCGGAAATCTTTGCCTTATAGCGGCCGTACTGCTCGATCTGCTCCTCCGGGATGTCGAGTTTTTTTGCGACCTCCGTGATCGGCCATAACTGTGCTTCCTGTGCGATCTGAATATCTGTTTTCATCTGTATTCTCCTTTCCCCGCCCGGGCGGGAGACGGCTTTTGCCGCCTGTGTGATTTTTTCAGCGTATTCTCAGGAAAGTTTCCTTCCCATTTTTAAACGATCTCTTCCAAAAGCTGCTCAAATTCCTCGCTTCCCATGAGCACCTTGCGGGGCTTCGTGCCCTCTTCCTCTCCCACAACGCCTGCATCCGCAAGCTGATCCATGATCCGCGCGGCGCGGTTGAAGCCGATTTTAAACATCCGCTGCAGCATACCGATGGACGCCTTGTCCTTGTCGATGATCAGCCTGCCTGCGTCCGCAAAATAAGCATCGTATTCGGAGCCTCCCGACGAGCCGGAAGCCCCGGAAGCGCCCATGTCCTTTAGCTTCTCCTCCACATCCTGACTGTAGACGTTTCCGATGTTCTGGTTTTTCAGATAGTCTACCACCGCAGAAACCTCGCCGTCGGAGACAAACGCACCCTGTACGCGCACCGGCTTGGAATAGCCCTGCGGGTAAAAGAGCATATCGCCCTTTCCCAGAAGCTTCTCCGCGCCGTTCATGTCAAGGATCGTGCGGGAATCGACACCGCTGGATACCGCAAACGCCACGCGGCTCGGCATATTCGCCTTGATCAGTCCTGTGATGACGTCCACGGAAGGGCGCTGGGTCGCGATGATCAGATGGATGCCCGCGGCGCGCGCCAGCTGCGCAAGCCGGCAGATGGATTCCTCCACCTCTCCCGGCGCGACCATCATCAGATCCGCAAGCTCGTCCACGATAATGACGATCTGGGGCATCTTTTCCGGAAGCCCGGTTTCGCCCTTTTGCTTTAACTCCTCCATCTTCCGGTTAAAGCCCTTTAAGTCGCGCACGTTGTAGTCCGCAAATTTCTTATAGCGGTCGGTCATTTCCGCTACGCCCCACTGCAGGGCGGCGGACGCCTTTTTCGGATCGGTCACCACCGGGATGAGCAGGTGGGGAATCCCGTTATAAACGCTAAGCTCCACGACCTTTGGATCCACAAGGATCAGCTTGACCTCAGACGGATCCGCTTTGTATAAAATACTCATGATCAGCGTATTGATGCAGACCGATTTACCCGATCCGGTGGAGCCTGCGATCAGCATATGGGGCATCTTTGCAATGTCTGACACGACCACCTTCCCGGCGATGTCCTTTCCTACCGCGAAGGCGATTTTGGAAGAAAACTCCTGAAACTCCTTCGTTTCCAGAAGCTCCCTCAGCCCCACCGCCGTATTTTCCTTGTTCGGCACCTCGATGCCGATCGCCGCCTTGCCCGGGATCGGCGCCTCGATCCGGATGTCCGTCGCCGCCAGATTCAGCTTGATGTCGTCTGTCAGGCTTAAGATCCTGCTTACCTTTACGCCCTGCTCCGGCTGAAGCTCGTAGCGGGTCACGGCGGGCCCCTGGCTGATGTCTGTGATCGTCACGCGCACGCCGAAGGTCTGCAGCGTCTCCTGCAGGCGCATCGCCGTTTCTTTAAGCTCCCGGACGCTGTCGCCGTTGTTTTTTCGCTCGATTTTGGAAAGCAGGGACAGGGGCGGCTTCTGATAGGGCGGTCTTGCCGCCTTCGCCTTTGCTTCTTTTTCCGCATAAAATGCAGCGTCCGCCGTGCAAAATGTCTTTGCCCCGTTTGTCTGCCCTGCCGTCCCGGCAGAAAAGACCTCCGTTTTTGCCGCGCTCTGGCGGGGGACTGCCGCCGGACGGGGACGCTGCCGACCCGGCGCTTCCTTTATCTGACGGCTCACTGCCGCCGTAAAGTCCTCCGCTGCCTCCTCCCGCAGCGCTTCCCCGTATTCTGCTTCCTTATACGCTGGATCCGGCGCAGGCTGTTCCTGCCCGAACGACGGCGAAAAGCTGATTTCTTTCATATCCCGGTAAACGTCCGCCTCGGGAACGACGAGCCGCTCCGTCCGGTCGGGCGCTTTGTCCGGAACCGGCTCCAGCGCCGGGGACGGGATCTCTTCCCACGGGGGAAGGTCTATGTAACCGTCTTCGTTCAAGGGTTCCCCGCTGTCCTGCCCTGCCGCAGGCTCTTCCATATAAGAGGGCGTCTCCGAAACCGAAGCCTCTTCAAAATCCTGCTGCATCGTATGGATATTGATCCGGTCAAAATCCATGCCGGTCGCCTCCATCGGCACGACGGTCCGTTTTTCCACCCTTTCCTCCGGCGGCTCCGTCAGGGTGATCTCGTGCATGTCCTCCGGTGTCCTCTTCGGAAGATCCCGCTTTAAATCGGTGCTCTCCATCACGCCGGGTACTTTTTTATGGGCGTGCAGAAGCTGTTCGGCATCCTGCCGCGCCTGCTCTTCTTCCTTAAGCTGCAGACGCCTTGCCCGTCTTTCTTCCGCTTCCATGCGCCGCGCCGCAGCCTCCTCCAGCCGCCTGCGGCTTCTCTCCTCTGCTTCCTCCTGCCTTTTTGCGTAGCGCTCCTGATTTTCCTCCCGGCGTTTTTCGCTGCGCTCCCGATACAGGATCGCATCCGTCCGCGCCGTCTCGTAAACATAGCGTCCGGAATTTTTTACGCTGTTGACAAAGGAACGCTCCGTGATAATGACCGTGCAGATGATCGCCAGCACCAGAACGAAAAGCACCGTTCCGATCAGCCCCAGGAAATGCTGTAAAACCCATGCCAGCGAACCGGCGATCACGCCGCCTCCCGTCCGGTGATCGGCGCTGTCCGTATAAATGTCTTTGAGCGAATACTCCGCCATCGAAACGCTTCCCTGCGAAATAAGGGCGCATACCACCCCGATCACAAAAAACAATACGACGCCTGCCGCCAGCTTCATGGCTGCCGCCCGGTTTCCCTGATTGGAAATGCCAAAGGCGATCGCCACAAACGCCAGAACCGGCAGCGCATAGGCGGTCAGCCCGAATACGCCGAACATCACCCGGCTGATCTTGTCGCCGACGACGCCGATCACACCGAAGTTACATAAAAACAACAGGATCGTCAGCGCAAACACGCCGATCAGGATGATCTCATTGACGATCGCGTTCTGCGCCTGTATCTGTGCAGCGTTCCGTCTGGAAGAGGAAACGCTTTTTTTCTTCTGTGAACTGCTTCTGCCGGAGGCAGAAGGCTTTTTTCTGCCCCTTTGTGCAGATGCTGCCATAACACTTTCCTCCATTTTTGACAGTATGCCCCCAGCGTATTGCGGCAAAAAGCACGATGCACTGAGGGTACACTTTTTTAGTATATCACTTTATCCTCTTCTTGTCACTATTGCTGTTTTTCTTTTTCTGCCCGTCAGACGTATGCCCCATCAGGCTGTGCAGCTTTTTCATCGCGTCGCTGATGCCGCCGACCTCGGAAATGATGCCCTCCCGCACCGCTTCCCTGCCGACTAAAATCGTGCCCAGATCCTTCGTAAGCATCCCCTGATTCATCATAAGCGCCTCCATCCTGGGCTGGGTCACATTGCAGTGGCCGCACACAAAGCCCGTGATCCTGTCCTGAATCTGCTTAAAATAATCAAACGTCTGGGGCGCACCGATCACCGTCCCGTTCATCCGCACCGGATGGATCACCATTGTGCCCGTCGGCACGATAAACGAATAATCGGTGCTTACCGCGATCGGCACGCCGATGGAATGGCTGCCGCCCAAAACGAGGGAAACGGTGGGCTTACTTAAAGACGCAATCATTTCCGCGATGGCAAGCCCCGCCTCCACGTCCCCTCCCATCGTATTCAAAAGCACCAAAAGCCCGCCGATCTGGCTGCTGTCCTCGATCGCCGCCAGCTGCGGGAGCACATGCTCATATTTGGTCGTTTTGGACGAATTGCCCAGATTGTCATGCCCCTCGATCTCCCCGATGATCGTCAGAAGATGGATCGCGCTGCTTTCCTGCCCGCAATCCAGCGTCAGCTGTCCCGTCTGCTCGATGCGCTCGTCCGCATGCGCTTCCTGCTCCTCTTTTTTTCCCATAAAAAATCACCCCTGCCTTCCGTATTTTCTAGGAAGTATGCGCAGGAGTGATGTGCGTTATACGTCAAAATCGTCATTGTCCGCCACCGGGATTTCATAATACATCTGTTCCGGCGCAGGCTCAAAGCCGTAATTCATTTCTTTTCTCACATGCCGCTTCGGCACCGGAAGCGGATTATCCAGATATTCGCCGGGCGCGGGCTGCGCCCCAGCGTTTTCCAAAGCTGTTTGATTGCGTTTCATGATAACTCCTATCGCCGCCGGCTCTTTGTATGCAAAAATACCCGTTACCGCAGCGCCCGCCATTGCCGAAAGCGCCAGAAACCGCAGCGCCTGTCCCTGTAACCCGATCCCGGCTGCCTCTTCCATTGCAAAAAGCGCCAGAAACGGAAGGATCCAGCGCACTGCGCCCCTTGTCCTTTGGGCGCTGCCAAAAAACAGCGGCAAGAAAGCGGCAAGATAACAGCCAAGCGCTGCGATATATTCCGAAAGCAGCGGGCTGTGCAGCATCACCGGAAAGGCGCGCGCCCTTGTCATAAAAATCCAGCTTTCCAGAAATTCTCCCATCCTGCCCCCGAAGCTTCCCGCATCCAAAACCGCCATGCACCACGCGAAAGCCCCGGCAAAAAAGCCTGCGGCAGCGGCTGTCAAAAACCAAAAAAAGCCGCCGTATGTACCGCCTTTCCGCCGCCTTTTGAAGATTCCCAAAAAATCTGCCGGCAACAGCAGCAGAAACGCGCACAGCCGCACGTCTGCAAGGCACAAAACGCCGCAAAGAAAGCTGCATGCCGCAAAAAAAAGCCTGTCCCTTCCCCGCCAACGCGTCTTCCGAAGCATCCGGCAAATCCCCGCCAGACACAATAGCTCTGCCCCCGCTGCAAAAAGCAGGAAATTCTGCGGATCCGCCACATAAATCCCCGTAGAAAGCGGCGACAGTACGATTACGCCCGCCATCATAAAAACCGCGCTCCAAAAGCCCGACAGGCTGATCAGCGCGGCAAACGCCAAAACGCTGCCGCCCGTCTGGCAGAACAGGTTCCAGAAAAATACCGTCCCGGAATGCTCTCCCAAATACAGTCCTCCGGACGGAATGCCGACCATCCGCGCCGCAGCCAGAATGGCTGCCAGACAAAACGCCGTCGTGCAGACCGCAGCCGGACAGACGCCTCCCCTGCGCCGTCCGTGCATCCTGCCCGCTTTTTTCCCGGGACGCCGTCCCGTCTTTTTCCGCGCTGCGATAAGCTTTGCAGGCAAAACCACAAATAACGCCAGCCCGGCAAGCAGCCCCCCGTTTAAAAGGACGTACTGCCCTTCCGAAAATCCAGACAGCGCAGAAACCTTTGCCGTCGTCTGAAAAAAGCCAAAGCACAGGACGACCGCATAGATCAGCCACAGCGCCTTTCCTGTCCTTTTCATCCCGTCCCCCCTCTTTTTCATCCCCATATAAAGCCCTGTTTTACAGCGCCTGTTCCAGATCTGCGATAATGTCGTCGATATGCTCCAAACCGACGGACAGCCGGATCAGATCCGGCGCAACGCCCGCTTCCTTTAACTGCTCGTCATTCATCTGTCTGTGGGTATGGCTTGCCGGATGGAGCACGCAGGTACGCGCATCCGCCACATGGGTAACGATCGCCGCCAGCTTTAACTTGTCCATCATCTCCTCCGCCGCCTTTCTTCCGCCCTTTAAGCCGAAGGAAATGACGCCGCAGGTTCCGTTTGGCATATATTTCTGTGCCAGCCCATAATATTTGCTGCTCTTTAAGCCGGGATAATTGACCCACGCCACCTTTTCATGGGCTTCCAGAAATTCTGCCGTTTTCTGGGCGTTGAAGCAGTGGCGCTCCATACGCAGCGGCAGGGTTTCCAGCCCCACATTCAGTAAAAACGCATTCTGGGGGGACTGCATCGCCCCCAGATCCCGCATCAGCTGGGCGCTTGCCTTGGTAATATACGCCGCCTTGCCGAACTTCTCCGTGTAAACGACCCCGTGATAGGACTCGTCAGGCGTGCACAGGCCGGGGAATTTGTCCGGATATGCCGCCCAGTCAAAATTGCCCGAATCCACGATCACGCCGCCCAAGCTCATGGCATGTCCGTCCATGTACTTCGTGGTGGAATGGGTCACGATGTCCGCCCCCCACGCGAAGGGATTGCAGTTGATCGGGGTCGGGAACGTATTGTCCACGATCAGGGGGACGTGGTGCTCATGCGCCGCCTTTGCAAATTTTTCAAAATCCAGAACGACAAGCGCGGGATTTGCGATCGACTCTGCCATCACGCATTTGGTGTTTGGCTCAAACGCCCTGCAGAGCGTCTCATAATCTGCATCGGGATCGACAACCGTACAGGAAATCCCCATCTTCTTCATCGTGACGGTCAGCAGGTTGAACGTGCCGCCGTATACCGTGGAGGAAAGCACCACATGGTCGCCCGCCTCGCAGATATTAAAGATCGCATAGTGGTTGGCAGCCTGCCCGGAGGCGGTCAGCATCGCCGCTGCGCCGCCCTCCAGCTCGCAGATCTTTGCCGCCACGCAGTCGTTTGTGGGATTTGCAAGACGGCTGTAAAAATAACCGGATTCCTCCAGATCAAAAAGCCGTCCCATCTGCTCTGATGTCTCATATTTAAAAGTCGTGCTCTGGTAAATGGGCAGCACCCGCGGCTCCCCGTTTTTGGGCTTCCAGCCGGACTGGATGCAGATCGTCTCTTTTGCGTACATATCAAATTCCCCGCTTTTGTCTTTCTTAAATGTCCTTATTCCTCATCCCAGTTGTGGTACACCGCCTGCACGTCGTCGTCCTCATCGAGCAGATCCAGCGTGCGCTGCAGTCCCTTTAATACCGCCTCGTCGGTCACCTTGACATAGTTCTGGGGGATCATCGTTACCTCCGCAGACGCCATCGGGATGCCTGCCGCCTCCAATGCCGCGCGCACCTCCTCGAAGCTGTCGGGATCGGTCACGATCTCATAGCTGTCCTCTTCGTCGGAAAAATCCTCCGCGCCCGCATCCAGAACGGTCATCATCAGTTCGTCCGCATCCGCCTCGTACTCTTCCTTGTCAATGATGATCTGTCCCTTTTTGTCAAACATAAAGGAGACGCAGCCGGGGGTTCCGATGCTTCCGTTTCCTTTTGTAAAAGCGCTTCTTACGTTTGCCGCGGTGCGGTTTTTGTTGTCGGTCAGGGCGTCTACGATGATCGCGATCCCGCCGGGGCCGTAGCCTTCATAGGTAACGTATTCGTAGTTTACGTTGCCCACGTCTCCCGCCGCCTTCTTGATGCCGCGCTCGATCGTATCGTTTGGCATGTTGCTTGCCTTTGCCTTGGAAATTACCTGCGCCAGCTTGAAGTTATTGTTCGGGTCGGGGCCGCCCTCTTTTACCGCTACCGCGATCTCCCTGCCAAGGATCGTAAAGATCTTACCCTTTGCAGCGTCGTTTTTTTCTTTTTTATGCTTGATGTTTGCAAATTTTGAATGTCCGGACATTTCCTCGTCTCCTTTTATCTTACAGTTTGTTTTTTATCATATCATTTCAGCCGGAAAACGTCAAGAAACAGCAAAATGCCGCTATGTATCCAGCTGAAGGCTGACCTTTAACGCATGGTCGACGCGGTTCATCACCGGGCCGTCCAGATGGCATACCTTGTCTTTGAGCCTTTTTTTGTCGATGGTGCGAAGCTGCTCCAAAAGGATGACCGAATCCTTTTCGATCTGATATTCCCCGGAAAGGATCTCGATGTGGGTCGGAAGCTTCGTCTTGTTCATTCTCGACGTGATCGCAGCGCAGATGACCGTCGGGCTGTGCCGGTTTCCAATATCGTTCTGGATGATCAGCACCGGGCGCACCCCGCCCTGCTCCGAACCGACCACCGGCCTTAAATCTGCATAATAAATATCTCCGCGTTTCACCGTTTTTAACCTGCCTTTCTTTTCGTCCGATTCAAAGTTTCCGGGCGACAAAGACAGTATTGCCCGCTTTTTGCGAGGGTATACGGCGCAGGGTCAGTTTTGGAACAGGCTTTCGTCGTGAAAATAGTCCCTCTGTCCGATCCGCTCCCCGCCTTTTTCATAGACGCGGGGGATCCGTTTGGACAGGCAGCAGGCGATCTCGTAATTAAACCTGCCGGAAAGCGCTCCCAGCTCTTCCATGGAGATCCGCTCTTCTCCGTCCGTTCCGATCAGCGTCACCAGATCGCTGCAGGCAGCCTCCGGGATATCCGTTACGTCCACCATGAACTGATCCATGCACACGCGCCCCAGAATCGGTGCCCTTTTCCCATGGATCAAAACGCTTCCCCTGTTGGAAAGCCCCCTCGGGTAGCCGTCCGCATAGCCCAGCGGGATGGTCGCCACCCGCATCGGCTTATTGGTCGTAAACGTCCCGCCGTAGCTGATTTCCCTGCCTACTTCCAGCTCCTTGACAAAGGCGATCCTGCTGTATAGGGAAAGCACCGGCAAAAGATCTGCGCTGTGATCCACCTCTTCCGACGGCCACAGCCCGTACAGGATAATGCCCGCGCGCACAGCATCCATATGGGTGTCCGGCAGCTCCAGAATACCCGCGCTGTTTGCACAGTGGCACAAGGGCACCGAAATCCCAAGCTCTGTTACGATCCGCCCCGCAAATCCGGAAAACGCCTCAAACTGGGCGTTTGTTTTCGTTTTATCCGCTTCATCCGCCGTCGCGAAATGGGTAAACAGCCCTTCGACCTCAATGCCCGGCGTCTCCGCCGCCTTTTTGACAAAGGCAAGACCGGAATCGTCCGGCCGGATCCCGATGCGGGACATCCCCGTATCCACCGCGATATGGATCTTCATATCCGTGCCGCACAGACGCGCCGCCCTGCCCATGTCGGCAAGCATCTCCTCCGTAAACGCCGTCGCCCGGATCCCCCGCCGCGCCATTTCCTCATAGTTTTCCGGGAAGGTATAGCCAAGCACCATGACCGGCTTTTGAACGCCTGCGTCTGCAAGGCTTACCGCCTCCTCCTCCGTTGCCACCGCATAGCCCCAGATCCCGGCAAAAGACTCCATTTCCTTTGCCAGCATGACCGCTCCGTGCCCGTAGCCGTCCGCCTTGATCACCGCGATCACCGGGGCGCTGCTGCGCGAAAGGATTTCCTTTAGATTATGGTGCAAAGCGTCCAGATCGATCCTTGCCCATCCCCTGCTGTATGTTAACGCATCCTGTTTCATGTGAAAATCAATCCTCCAAAAAATTGAGCAGTCCCGGAACAGCATCAATAATGCAGGCTGCCGTCATGCTGTATTCTCCCTTTTCATGTGCCGCCCGGTCGCCCGCCAGCCCGTGCAGATAAACGCCGGTGCAAAGCGCCAGAAACGGATCCCTGCAGACTGCCAGAAGCGCCGTCACGATGCCGGTGAGCACGTCGCCGCTTCCGGCGCACGCCATTCCGCTGTTGCCGCTGGAATTGATATAAATTACCCCTTCCGGCGACGCAGCCACGCTTGCAGCCCCCTTGCACAAAACCGCCGCGCAGAGCGCTTTTGCCCAGCCGGACGCATATTTGACGGGATTTTCCAAAACCGCCTGCACGCTGCATCCGGAAAGCCTTCCAAGCTCCCCCGGATGGGGCGTCAGGATCAGGCTCCTGCGCCGTTTTTCGTCCGCCTGCCGCCGTATCAGCGCCTCCAAAAGCTCCTTTTGCTCCGCCAAAATGTTGATCGCGTCCGCGTCCAGCACAAGCGGCTGATCTGTCTGAAGCAAAAGCCATTCCAGCTTTTTGCGCGCGTCTGCAGACGTCGAAAGCCCCGGCCCTGCGCCGATGACGTCCGCCCACGCTGCGCCCGCCGCCAGATCGCCGCCTGCCATCGCTTCCGGGAGCGCCGTCTGCAAAACGGCGGCCGCCTCCGGCGGACAGACCACCCGCACCATGC
>URRW01000025.1 GCA_900550285.1 uncultured Lachnospiraceae bacterium | reverse complement strand
AACGTACAGGACTGGGGCATTTCCAGAAACCGTTACTGGGGAACTCCCTTAAACGTATGGGAATGCAGCTGCGGCCACATGGAATCCATCGGAAGCCGTCAGGAGCTTCTGGAAAAATCCGGCAATGAAAAGGCGCTGACCGTAGAGCTTCACCGCCCTTACATCGACGAGATCACGATGAAATGTCCGGAGTGCGGCGGCGAAATGCACCGCGTTTCCGAAGTGATCGACTGCTGGTTTGACTCCGGCGCGATGCCTTTTGCACAGCATCATTATCCGTTTGAAAATAAAGAGGTATTTGAAAAACAGTTCCCCGCGAAATTTATTTCCGAGGCGGTGGATCAGACGAGAGGCTGGTTCTATTCGCTGATGGCAGAATCCACGCTGCTGTTTAACAAGTCCCCTTTTGAAAATGTCATCGTTATGGGACACGTTCAGGATGAGAACGGGCAGAAGATGAGCAAATCCAAGGGCAACGCGGTGGATCCGTTTGAAACGCTGGAAAAATACGGCGCAGATGCAAACCGCTGGTATTTTTACACGGTATGTGCTCCGTGGATCCCGAAGCGTTACAGCGGAAAGGCTGTGATGGAGGGCCAGCGCAAATTTATGAGCACGCTGTGGAACTCCTACGCATTCTTTGTGCTGTATGCAAATATCGACAGCTTTAATGCGGCAGAGCACACATTGGAATACGATAAGCTGACCGTTATGGATAAGTGGATCCTGTCCCGTCTGAACACGATGGTAAAAACGGTAGACAATAATCTGGATCAGTACCGGATTCCGGAAGCGGCAAGGGCGCTGCAGGAGTTTGTGGACGATCTGAGCAACTGGTATGTAAGAAGAAGCCGCGAGCGTTTCTGGGCAAAGGGCATGGAGCAGGATAAGATCAACGCCTACATGACGCTGTATACCGCTCTGGTAACAACGGCGAAGGCGGCGGCTCCGATGATCCCGTTCATGACGGAGGATATTTACAGAAATCTCGTTGTAAGCGTAGATCCGTCCGCGCCGGAAAGCGTGCATCTGTGCGATTTCCCCGTTGTAAACGAGGACATGATCGACGAAAAGCTGGAAGCCGGCATGAAAGAGGTTCTTGAGATCGTCGTAATGGGACGCGCGTGCCGCAACAATGCGAACATCAAAAACCGTCAGCCCATCGGCACGATGTTTGTAAAGGCGGAAAAGAGCCTTGACGGCTTTTATCAGGAGATCATCGAGGATGAGTTAAACGTGAAGAAGGTTACGTTTACAGACGACGTGCGCGACTTTACCTCTTATACGTTCAAGCCCCAGCTGCGCACCGTCGGCCCGAAATACGGCAAGCAGCTTGGCGGCATCAAAAAGCATCTGGAGGGGCTGGACGGCAACGCCGCAATGGATGAGCTGAACGCTTCCGGCGCTTTGAAATTTGATGTGGACGGCGTAGCCGTTGAGCTGACAAAGGACGATCTGCTGATCGAAATGGCGCAGAAGCCCGGCTATGTTTCCGAGGCGGACAACCAGATGACCGTTGTGCTGGATACGAACCTGACGGACGAGCTGGTTGAGGAAGGCTTTGTTTACGAAGTGATCAGCAAGATCCAGACGATGCGTAAGGATGCAGGCTTTGAAGTGATGGATCACATCCGCGTTTGCGTATGCGGAAATGACAGGGTGGAAGGCATCGTAATGGGCAACCGCGATATGATCGCGGGCAAGGTGCTTGCGGATGAGTTTGTTTCCGGACAGAGCCTTGCGGTAAGCAAGGAGTGGAATGTCAACGGCGAGACAGTAACGATCGGCGTGGAGAAGGTCTGAGCGGTAAGGCATTAAGGTAAGGCGTTAAAATGAAAAAAAGCATTGTTTCCGGGGAAGTTTGGAAACAATGCTTTTTTTATGAAAACCTTATTTCACGCAGTCCGTAAGCCACGCCCCCTTTGTAAAATCGGGAAACTCAACCGGGGCGCCGCCCTTTGCGATGGAAGCCTCGGAGAGCGCGGTAACAGCCATCCAGCTCGCCGCGTCGTACACGTCCACCGGCATGGGCTTGTCATTTTTGAGGCAGTCAAAAAATGCCTGAAATTCCAGCCAGTCCATGCCGTCATGGGAACCCTGCACGCCCTCTTCGATGAATTTTTTCCAGAGGGGATGCTCCCAGTCCTCACAGTATTGCTCTGCGTTTCCGCAGGAGCGCTTTCGCCAGTCAAACTCGATCTTTTTATCCTCGTCCCGATCCAGAAAAACGGAATCGGTCGCTTCTTCATACATGCCGTTGGTACCGCGCACGGTAAAGCCCCTGCTGTAATATCTGGGGAGGGTGGTGTCGAGGGTGAGCGTGATCGTTTCCCCGTTTGCGCAGCGGATCACGGAGGTAACAACGTCGCCCTGTCGGAAGCTTGTGTGCAGCAGGGCTTCATCGTCCGCCTTGTTTTTCAGAATATAGTCGTGCAGCCCTTCCGCGCAGGAGGAAACGGAGCTGATCGTCAGCATGCGGTTGCCGTGATTGAGGTTTAACACGCGGGCGATGGGGCCAAGCTCGTGGGTAGGGTAGTTTTCGCAGTTTCTTCCGATGTAGTTGCGCAGGCGGTAATGGCGTTTTTCCTTGCCGAAGGCAACCTCCTCCCTTAAATCATGATGATAGCCGCCGGAGCAGTGCACGACTTTTCCAAGCAGCCCCTTTTGCACCATGTGGAGCACCATCAGCTCCCGTCTGCCAAAGACGCAGTTTTCCAGAAGCATAAACGGCGTCCGGGTTTTTTCATAGGTTTCCACAAGCTGCCAGCATTCGTGGATGGAATAGGCGCCGCCGACCTCCATGCCGACTGCCTTTTTGGCTTCCATCGCGGCAATGGCGATGTCGATGTGGGCGTCCCAGGAGGAGGTGATGACGACCGTATTTACATTGTCGTCCGCGATGACTTCGCGCCAGTCGGTATAGACGCGCGGTGCGGTTTTCTGCGCTTTTAAAACCTGCTGCATGGCGTCTTTTGCCCGATCCTCGTACACGTCGCAGACAGCCGTGACGGTTCCGGCTTTTTGCGGGAGAATGACGTCTTTTAACAGGCAGGAGCCTCTTGCTCCGAGACCAATGATTCCGATTTTGATTTCGTTCATAAGATAAAACCCTTCCCTTCTGTTTGCAGTGCTGTTTGATACCTTCTTTTACGATAATTATATCTGGCAAAATGGCGGAAGAAAATGTATATTTAAATATAACAGCGCAGATTTTAAAAAGATTTATGCAAAAAACAACAAAAAGCAGGGGCGGCGGGCGCCCCGGAATGGAGAATGGGATGTATCAGCCGTATCGGGTAAGGCAAAGCATACAGATTTTCAATTTTTACACGTTATTTTGCGCCCATTATCCGCAGGATTATTCCTTCCGCGGGGAGACGCACGACTTCTGGGAATGCTTTTATGTGCGTCGGGGAGAGGTAAGCGTGATCGGGAATGAGAGGGTATATCTTTTGGGAAAGGGGGATCTGATTTTCCATCAGCCGCAGGAGCTGCACCGGTTTGCCGTAAAAGCGGAGGAGGGGGCAGATGTGCTGACCTTTTCCTTTGACGGGGCGGGGGCGCTTTTGGAGGAGTTAAAAGGCGGAGCCTTTTCCCTTTCCGGCGAACAGGCGGGGCTTTTTGCGCCGGTAATAAAAGCGGCAGAAAGCAGAGGGCTTTTTTTGCCGGACGACAGCAGGGCGTATGAAAAAAAGATGAAGCGGCTGGAGGCGGCGCCGATGGAGCTTCAGCAAATCGTATGCTATATAGAGCTGCTTTTTTTGTCGCTGCACGGGCAGAAGCGGTTGGAGCCGGAGACGGATTCCCGCAGCGCGCTGGTTTTTCGGGATGCGGTCAGCTACATGACGGAGAAAAGCGGGGAAATGCCGGGAATCGAAGAGATCGCCCGGGCGTGCCATACGAGCTGCACCGGCCTGCAGAACGTGTTCCGCAGCTATTCCGGGCTCAGCGTGCACAGATACCTGATGAAATTAAAGATCAATACGGCGGTAAAGCTGCTGGGGCAGGGCAGATCCGTGACGGAAACTGCGTTGGAGCTGGGCTTTCAAAGCCAGAGCCATTTTTCCAACGTGTTTAAAAAGGAGACGGGGATTTCGCCGGGGAAAAGCAGGGGAGTAAAATAGAAATAAAATGACACCTCCCTGAAAAGATGCTATAATAAAGACCGCGGGCGCAAAGCAAAATCGCACCCGTGGTCTTTTGGTATCGTGCAGATCAGAAGAAAACTATAGGATGAGCAGGAGCCTTTTTCTATGAGCAATAAGCTGAAACGAAAACCCACAAAAACGGAACGGGAAAATTCCACATGGGCAAGCGCAGTCAAAGCTTTCTTTCTGGAAATGTTCTTAAACAGCAAGTATTCCCCGCAGTACAGCTTTGACGGGAACTTGACAAAAGAGGGAAAACGCAAAAAGACGATCCTCTGGTCGTGGCTTGTCATTGCGACGGGAATTGTGATCGGCTCGGTTCCGTTTTGCGATCCGGACACGACGGAGGCGATGCGGCAGGCGGATCTGTTTCTGCTGATCGTGGCAGCAGGGCTTATCATCTGCGGAATTGCAGTGATCATAAGGTATAAGGCGCCGAAGGCAAAGAAGAAAAAACGGTAATGATTTTGGGAGTTTATGGATGAATTTATTGAATATAGAAAAAATAACAAAGGTATTTGCGGAGAGGAAGATCTTCGATAACGCGTCGTTCTTTTTGCAGGAAGGGGAAAAGGTCGGCGTTATCGGGATCAACGGAACCGGAAAGACAACGCTTTTGAAAATGCTGGCAGGGATGGAGGAGCCGGACGAAGGGACGATCACGACAGCCAATCATGTGGTGATCCGGTATCTGCCCCAGCACCCGGAGTTTGATCCGAAGATGTCCAGCCTGGACTGCGTGCTTGAGGGCAATGTGACGGACGAGAACCGGTGGAGCATTGAAAGCGATGCAAAGACGATGATGACCAAGCTGGGAATTCAGGATTTTTCCGAGCCGGCAGGACAGCTTTCCGGCGGACAGCGGAAACGGCTGGCGCTCATTTCGGTACTGCTCTCCCCGGCGGATATTTTGCTTTTGGATGAGCCGACCAACCATCTGGACAACGAAATGGCGGACTGGCTGGAGGAGTATCTGAAAAAATGGAAAGGTTCCCTGATCATGGTAACCCATGACCGTTATTTTCTGGACAGCGTATGCAACCGGATCGTGGAAATTGATAAAGGCTCTGTTTACAGCTATCAGACCAATTATTCCGGATTTCTGGAATTGAAGGCACAGCGGGAGGAGATGGAGGCAGCGAGCGAGCGGAAACGCCAGTCGATCCTGCGCGTGGAGCTGGAATGGATGCAGAGAGGGGCGCGGGCGCGTTCGACAAAACAAAAGGCGCACATCCAGAGATATGAAGAGCTGCGGGACAGGGAAGCACCCGTGCAGGATTCCAGGCTGGAATTAAGTTCGATTTCCTCTAGGCTGGGAAGGACGACAGTAGAGCTGGAACATATCTGCAAAAGCTATGGGGACAGGAAGCTGATCGATGATTTTAACTATATTTTCCTGAAGGGGGACAGGGTAGGGATCATCGGCCCGAACGGCTGCGGAAAATCTACGCTGATCAAGATGATTGCAGGGGTGATTCCGCAGGATTCCGGCACTATTACAATCGGGCAGACCGTAAAAATGGGATATTACGCGCAGGAGATCGCTTCTGAAAAAACGGATAACGGAGGGGCGGAAAATGAGACAGACCTTTCTTATATGGATCCGAACCAAAGAGTGATCGATTATGTGAAGGATGTTGCGGAATATATCCAGACGGCGGACGGTCTTGTATCCGCTTCCGCAATGCTGGAGAAATTTTTATTTACGCCGGAGCAGCAGTACAGCCCGATCGGGAAGCTGTCCGGAGGGGAGAAGAAGCGGCTGAATCTGCTTCGGGTGCTCGCAGGCTCTCCCAACTGCATTCTGCTTGACGAACCGACCAACAATCTGGATATTGCCACGCTGACGATTTTGGAGGATTATCTGGATCGCTATGAAGGGATTGTGGTTGCCATCTCGCATGACCGCTATTTTCTGGATCGCACCATGAAGCGGATCTTTGCTTTTGAAGAAAATGGGAAACTGCGCCAGTATGAGGGCGGCTATACGGATTATGCAAAAAAGAAAGCGGCGGAAGCTGGATCAGAAGCAGGGACGGGCGAAGCTGCTTTGAAAAAGGAGACCTTTGCAAAGGAAAAAGGGCAGAAAACCCGCGGCCCCCAGAAGCTGAAATTTACCTATAAAGAACAAAAGGATTATGAGACGATCGAGTCGGATATTGCAGAGCTGGAAGAAAAAATCAGCGCATTGGAAAAAGAAATAGAAGCATCCGCCCGTGATTTTGTAAAGCTGAATCAGCTTATGGCAGAGAAGGAAGAGCTGGAAACGGTTTTAGGAGAAAAAATGGATCGGTGGATGTATCTGGAAGATAAGGCAGCCAGAATCGAAGCCGGAGAACTGGAGGAAAACCCAAATGAATAAAAAACTGGAAAGAAACGATCCCTGCTGGTGCGGGAGCGGCAAAAAATACAAGCAGTGCCATATGCGCTTCGACGAAAAGATCCGCAGCTTTGCGCTGGAAGGTCACATGGTGCCGGATCAGGGCATGATCAAGACGCCGGAGCAGATCGAGGGCATCCGGGAGAGCGGCAAGGTAAACGTGGCGGTGCTGGATTATGTGGCGCAGAATATCCGCGCAGGCATCAGCACCGAAGAGATCAACCGGATGGTGGATGAAAAAACGAGGGAGCTGGGCGGAATCCCCGCACCCCTTGGCTATGACGGCTTCCCGAAAAGCGTCTGCACGTCGGTCAACGACGAGGTGTGCCATGGCATTCCGGATGAAAATGTCATTCTGCAGGAGGGCGACATCATCAACGTGGACGTTTCCACGATCTATAACGGATATTTTTCGGATTCGTCGAGAATGTTTGTGATCGGGGAGACGACGCCGGAGCGTGAAAAAATCGTCCGCGTGGCAAAGGAGTGTATGGAGGAAGGCATCCGGGCGGTAAAGCCGTGGACATTTCTGGGGGACATGGCGGATGCGGTAAACAGCCATGCAAAGGAAAACGGCTGCAGCATCGTCGTGGACATCGGCGGGCACGGCGTAGGGCTGGAATTTCACGAAGATCCCTTTGTGAGCTATGTGGCGCCGAAGGGGACGGAAATGCTGATGGTTCCGGGCATGGTATTTACGATCGAGCCGATGGTCAACGCCGGGACGGAAGAAATTTATATTGATGACGACAACGGCTGGACGGTTTATACGGAAGACGGAAAGCCCTCCGCCCAGTGGGAAACGACGGTACTGGTTACGGAGGACGGCTGCGAAGTGCTCGTATGGTAATCTGCGGCGGCAAAGGTGCTCGGCGCGGATGTGAGCCTTGGAGCACGCATTTTTTAATGCGGTCTTTTGCCCAGCTCCCAGAAGGCGACGGCGCTGGCTGCCGCGACGTTTAAGGAGTCCACGCCGTGCGCCATCGGGATTTTTACCGTGTAATCGCAGTCTGCGATCGTTTCGGAAGCCAGCCCGTCGCCCTCAGAGCCTAAAATGACCGCCAGCTTTTGGGCGGAGGAAAGGCGCGGATCGTCGATGGAAACGGAATCATCCCTAAGCGCCATTGCGACGGTGACAAAGCCGTGCTCGCGCAGCGTCTGCATCCCGGTATCCTGCCAGAGGGAAGCGCCGTCAAAAAATGTCCACGGGATCTGGAATACGGTTCCCATGCTGACGCGGACAGCGCGGCGGTAGAGCGGATTGCTGCAGCCGGGCGTCAAAAGAATGGCGTCCATGTGCAGGGCAGCGGCGGAGCGGAAGATCGCGCCGACATTTGTGGGATTCATGACATTTTCAAGGACGGCGATGCGGCTGGATGCACGGCACAGCTCTGCAGGAGAGGGAAGCGCCGGGCGGCGCATGGCGCAGAGCATCCCGCGGGTGAGCGCAAAGCCGGTCAGCTGGGTCAGCACCTCAAAGGGCGCGGTGTATACCGGGACGTCGGGACAGCGAAAAAGAAGCTCCTTTGCCTGCGTTTCCACGTGCTTATCCTCCACGAGAAAAGAGAGCGGCACGCAGCCTGCGTCGAGGGCGCGTTCGATGACCTTCGGGCTTTCCGCAATGAAAATGCCCTTCGACGGGTCGTCCCGGTTTAAAAGCTGGTTTTCGGTAAGGCGGGCATAGACGTCCAGCGCTTCGTCCTGAAAATCGGTAATTGTAATAATATTTGCCATAATATTCCTTATTCTGTCGGATTTTCGGAAAATCCGGCTTCTTTTAATTTCTGGTTCCATTTCCGCACTGTGTCCGGATCAAGCTTGCAGACGGCGCGGTCATAGGTATAAATTCCGTTGGTTTCTTCTTCAATATCCGAAAGCTGCGTATAAACGGAGGCTCCGACGCCTTTCTGGACAGCGGGAAGGACGGTGCGTTCCATGAGCTTTTCATAAGCGGCGGTCAGCTCTGCGGCGGAGGTAAATTTTCGGTAGCCGTAAACGGTTTCAGAGGCAGAATGCTCCGGCATGGAAAAGGAATAGCCGCCGTATTCGGTAAGCGCGAGGGCGCGCGCAGCCTCCGCCTTGAAGTTCAGCGTGAAAAAATAATAGTGGAGGCTTACAATGTCGCCCGCCTTCTGGTCAAACCAGCCGCTTGCGTGATCCACAAGGCGGGTGGGATCGAGCTGCTTTAAGCGGGCGGCAGCATCCGCGGCATGAAACTGCCCCCAGCCTTCGTTGAAGGGAACCCAGGTCACGATGCTTGGATGATTGTACAAAAATGTCACGGTTTCCTCCATTTCCCGCAAAAATTCCGCCCGTCCCTCCGGCTGGCTGCGGGAGAGCAGGGAAAAATGCTTTTCCCCGTCGGAAAAAGGAAGATGCCGCCAGTTCATCAGCGTGGCAAGATAGGTCACAAACCAGCTCTTGTAAGGAGAGCCGCCGTTTACCATGTCCTGCCAGACGAGGATACCGAGCTGGTCGCAGTGATAATAGAAGCGCTCCGGCTCGATCTTGGCGTGCTTGCGCAGCATGTTGAAGCCCAGCTTTTTCATGCGCAGAATATCGGAAAGGAGCGCCTCGTCCGTGGGCGCGGTGTAAAGGCTTTCGGGCCAGTAGCCCTGATCGAGCACGCCCGCCTGAAAGTAAGGCTTATTGTTCAGGAAAAAACGCCGTTTCCCGTCGGGGCCGGTCTGCACGTCGCATTTGCGCATGGCAAAATAGCTGGAAACCCGGTCGGTGTCCGTGCGGATGCTGATCTGATAGCAGAACGGATCCTCCGGGCTCCACGGATGGAAGTCAGGCAGGTCAATGGCGATCGTTTCGTTGGACATGCCGGAAATACAAAAGGAGTCCACGCCTTTTCCGGCGATCATGCAGTCCACCGCAGCAGGCTCCTTTGTCAGCACGCGCAGCTCCATCCGGCTGTTGTCATAGTCCGGCGTGAAAAAAATCCGTTCAATATAGTTATCGGGCACGATCTCCGCCCACACGGTCTGCCAGATGCCGCTCTGGGCGGTATAAAACATGCCGCCGGGCGAAAGCGCCTGCTTGCCGCGGGCGTGGCAGGAAATGTCGGTCAGATCCTGAACGCGCACGATCAGCTCGTTGTCGCCGCTTTGTAAAAATCCCGTCATTTCCAGAGAAAAGGGCAGATACCCGCCGGTGTGGCTGGCGGCGTGCGCGCCGTTAATATAGACGTCGGCAATCTGATCGACCGCGCCGAAATGCAGCAGGATGCGCTTGCCGGGCTGGGGGCGCGTGATGGAGAAGGTGCGCCTGTACCACAGAAAGCCCTTTGGCTCCAGCCGTTTGTTTACGCCGGAAAGCGCGCATTCGGGAGAAAAAGGAACGAGGATCGTGCCTTCAAACTGCTGCGGAATATCGGGGGAGTCGGTAAAAGCATAGTCCCAGCGTCCGTTCAGATTCAGATAGGAGGTGCGCACGAGGCAGGGGCGCGGATATTCGGAAAGCGCGCTGTGTTCGCTGACGTCTGCGCTGAATTTGGTCTGAAGCGGTTTCATGCTGTGTTCCTCCGTTTGGTATCAATGGTTTCAAAAAGAATCGTCTGTCCGGCAGCACACTGCCTGCGGGACAAACCGGATTTAGTATAAGTATAATGGAAAGCGTTTCGCTTTACAAGGTGTTTTGACCGATGGCAGAAGTGTGGAAAAAACAAAATATTATAAGGGATTCTGGGGCATATTTCAAGCAGTTTGTAACTGAATGACAGCCGCTCCTTTTTGGAATAAGATGGGAATATCAACAAGGAGGAATGAGGGCAGACCGGATGAAAAGCAGAATGACGATCGTAGAGGCATTGGATGAGAGGGATTTGCTGATTAAGAAGATCATGGGCAAGATCGGGAAGCTTGAGCCGGTTGCGCTGATCTCGGACAGAGAAGAGCTGATATGGGGGAAGAAGCGCCCGAAAGGGGAGTTTTGTGCACGGGCAGAGTCCGGGCTGCAGCAGATAACGGATATGATCGCACGGTATGACAGTTTAAATATGGCGGTGGCGCTGTCCAACGCAGAGACCTTTATAGAGACGTCGAGAGGGCGGATGAGCGTATCCTGTGCGGTGGCGCTCAGGAGCCGCCTGCGGGGAAGCGGCCCGCACGGAGCAGACACGGTGTTTGAAGAGCGTCTGGCGGAGCATCTGACAGGCTGTTATGAGGGCAGGCAGGAGGAGCTGCGCAGACTGGGCGGGACAGCAGGACAGCGGGAGCTGCGGCGCAAAAAGAACGCGCGCAATATCGTCATGGTCCAGAATCCGGAGCTGTCGCGCCTGTCTTCGGAGAAGGGGCAAAAGTGGATGCCGTCCGAAGAAAATCTGAGCCTGCTCGATCCGCTGGACGCAAGGCAGAAGGCGGCTGAGCTGACAGAAGGACGGATGGATTTTTTGGCAGAGCTGGAAACGAAGATCAAGCTTTCCAATGCGGCGACACGGATCGAGGTATGACCGCAGCCGCCGTTTACAGGCTTGCCGTCAAGCAAAAAGCTGCCCTCCGCACGAAAATTCCCAAAACGGTATCCGGTAGGGCTGTAAAGCCCGATTATCCTTGATATAGTCTGGAAATATGCGGATCTATAGATTTTGACTGAATACGCAGGTTTGCGCCGGTGCGCGCGGACTGAAATCCATGGGAACGGTTTTTGCCCTGCCGGGGCGGGAAATATCCGCATGGCTGTGCGGCGGGCAGCGCGCCAAAGTAACAAGGCGCACACTTTTTATGGCATAGGGCTTTAAAACCCTATGCCATAAGTATTCTGCGGGAAAATGAAAAAATTGCATTTTATTGTGGGTTTTGGGAGGCAGAGTCTGTTATAATCAGATCAGCTCCCAGTTTGGGACAGAAGGCGGGCTTTGCATTTTGGGGAGAATGGGAGCCTTGCGGCTGAGGATAGGTTTGGAAAGGATGTGGACAGATGCAGGGGTATCCGGTCATTGATGTGTATCAGACGGGGCTCAGGCTGAAAGGGGCCTGTGAGAAGCGCCGTATTACGGCAAAGGACGTACAGAAATTTTTAGGGCTGGCGGCGCTCCAGTCGGTTTACGGATGGTTTCAGGGAAGGACGCTGCCCTCCCTTGACAATTTTTATGCGCTGAGCTGTTATCTGGATATGCCGATGGAGGACATGGTCGTGGCGAAGGGCGGGACGCGGGAGGTATCGGAAAAGGAGGCGTTTGAAGCGCTGCAGAAAAGGCAGATGGCGTATCTGGCGTTTTGCTTTGAAGCGGAGGGCAGGCGGCAGGCGCTGTAGCCCTGGACCGCGTTCCTACGCCTTAGGCGACGGGCGTTTGAGGCGGGTGTGAACGGTAACGCTGCCCTCCGTGTACGACGTTTTCAGAGCGTTTATACTTTCAGAACAGCTTATTCGGGTCAGTTTATGGTTGTAGACGGAACGGAGGACTGCTATACTGGAAGGAAGGGATTTTGCAATGGAATGACGCATGGAGGCGGCGGGATGATCACAAGGGAACAGATTCGCAGAATAGCAGGATATTCTTTTTACAGGGGGGAAGAGCTCTACCGCCAGAGAAAGATCAGGAAATTTGAAGTGAAAAGGAACGGGGAACAGGATACGATCACTGCGGACGTCCGGGGGAGCGGCGGGAATGTTTATGACGTTTCGATCACGCTGGAGCGGGATACGGGGCTGGTGGAGGAAAGCTGGTGCGACTGTCCCGCCTTTTATTCTTACGAGGGAATGTGCAAGCACTGCACGGCAGTTTTATTAAAATATATGTCGGAGCCGGATATGACGGCGGACGGGAGAAAGTCGCTGGCGGATTATTTGGATGGCTTGGACGGGACGGATACAGAGCTGCAGGAGGGAAAGCAGGCGCTCAGGGAATTTCAGCGCAGGAGGCAGACGACATGGCAGATGAAGGAGCTTCTGCGCAAGCAGTCGGTGCGCCGGGCGCTTCCGGTGCTGCAGGGAGGGATGTGCGGCAGGGTGCATCTGGAACCGGAGCTGTCCTGTTCCCTGACAGGCTGCAGCGTCCAGTTTCGGATCGGGACGAGCAGGATGTATGTGCTCAAGGATGTGTTCGGATTTATGAAAGCGATGCAGGATCAGGAGACGGTTTCTTATGGAAAGAGCCTTCAGTTTCTGCATGTGCCGGACAGCTTCGATGAAGCATCAAAACCGCTGGCGGCATTTCTGGTAAAGACGGCACAGCGTCTGGAACGGGAATACGGACAGGAGGGCTCTTATCTGTGGAGTATCCGCGAGGGGCTGCCGAAGCTGCGCGAGATGCCGCTGGACGCAAAGGGGCTGGATGATTTTCTGGACGCGGTCGGTCAGAACTGTTTTAAAGCGGACATGAACGGAACGGCAGGAATGTGGCAGGTTGTCCAAAAGCCTTTGAAGCGCGCGCTGGAGGTGACGGAAAGCGGGGACGGGGCAGAGCTTAATCTGGAAGCGGTAACCGGATATGAGACGGAAAAGGGCAGCGTTTATTTCCGGGACGGGGAGATATACCGGATCACGGAAGAGGAGCTGGAGGAGGTCAGGGAATTTCTGGAATGTATGCGCAGGATCCCGGGGCGGAAGGCGTTTATCCAGAAGGAGGATCTTCCGGCGTTTTTCCGGCAGCTCATGCCCGTTTTGAAAAAGCATTTTGACTGTCGGATCAGCGGGATCGATGAAAGCGCGCTGGGGATCGTTTTGCCGAAGTTTCAGTTTTATCTGGATCTTCCGCAGGAGGATATGGTATCGTGCCGGGTAATGGCAAAATACGGAGAGCGGGAGTACAGCGTTTACGATCATGAAAAGGATGCGGAAATGCGGGATTTTCTGGCGGAATCAGCGGCGTCGGGAGCAGTCGGGGAATACTGCAATGCGTATGATCCGTCCCAGGACAGCATGGTGGCGGCAGAGGATGAACTGATCTACCAGATTCTGACGGAAGGGGTGGAGCGGCTCAAAAAGATCGGGGAAGTTTATGTGTCGGAGGCGCTTAGAAAGATCAGGCTGATTTCTGCGCCGTCCGTGTCGGTAGGGCTTTCCCTGAGCTCGGATCTTTTGGAGCTTTCGATCACCTCGGAGGAGATGCCGAGGGAGAAGCTGGCAGAGATCCTGTCCCGCTATGACAGGAAACGGAAATTTTACAGGCTGAAGGACGGAAGTTTTGTACAGATGGAGGGAGCGGCGCTGGAGCCTTTGCAGGAGGTAAAAAAGGCACTGGGGCTGACGGAAAAAGAGCTTTTGGCAGAAAAGATCGAGGTTCCGCGCTACAGGATGCTGTATCTGGATCAGGAGCTTAATGAAAACGGCGGAATGCGCGTGATCCGCGACGAGGGCTTCCGGAAGGCGATGGAGCGTTTGCAGGGCAGTATGGACAGGGAGTATGGGATCCCGGAAAGCCTGGACGGCGTGCTGCGGGAGTATCAGAAGCAGGGATACCGCTGGATCATGTCGCTGTATGAAAACGGCTTCGGAGGCATTCTGGCAGACGATATGGGACTTGGAAAGACGCTGCAGGTGATCACGTTCCTGCTGGCAAAAAAACGCGGCTGCAGCCTGATCGTATGTCCCGCCTCGCTGGTTTACAACTGGAAGAGGGAGCTGGAACGGTTTGCGCCGCAGCTGGATGCAAAAACGGTCGCAGGGACGGCGCAGCAGCGCAGGGAGATCCTTGAGGGGAAGCTGCCGGATGTGCTGATCACCTCCTACGATCTTTTGCGGCGGGATCTGGAGCATTACGGGGCGCTTTCGTTTTTCTGTCAGGTGATCGACGAGGCGCAGTATATCAAAAACCACGGTACGCAGGCGGCGAAGGCGGTCAAAAGGATCAGGGCGGATTTTAAGCTGGCGCTGACGGGTACGCCGATCGAAAACAGGCTGAGCGAGCTGTGGAGTATTTTTGATTATCTGATGCCGGGATATTTGTACGGATACCAGCGTTTCCGGGAGGAAATGGAGCAGCCGGTCGTTTCGGGAGAGGACGAAGCAGCGGCGAAGCGCCTGCAGAAAATGATCCGTCCGTTTGTGCTGCGCCGTCTGAAAAAGGATGTGCTGACAGACCTGCCGGACAAGCTGGAAGAAAATATATACGCCGAGTTAGGCGGCGAGCAGCAGGAGCTTTACGACGCCCATGTGAAGCGGCTGGAAATCCTGCTGGAGGAAAAGACCGACGAGGAATTCAACACCGGAAAGCTCCAGATCCTTGCGGAGCTGACCCGGCTTCGCCAGCTTTGCTGTGATCCGGGGCTTTTATATGAGAAATACAACAGCGGCTCTGCCAAAAAAGAGCTGGTCATGAGCCTGGTCCGGAGCGCGGTGGAAGGCGGGCATAAGATCCTGCTGTTTTCCCAGTTTACGACGATGCTGGACAGGCTTGCAGACCTGTTGGAGGAAGAAGGCATTTCCTATCATATGCTGACGGGGGCGACGCCGAAGGAAAAACGGGCGCAGATGGTGGAAAGCTTTGATACGGACAGCGTGCCGGTATTTTGCATCTCCCTGAAGGCAGGGGGGACGGGGCTGAATCTGACGGCGGCGGATGTGGTGATCCATTTTGATCCGTGGTGGAATGTGGCGGTGCAGAATCAGGCGACGGACCGGGCGCACCGGATCGGCCAGAAAAATGTGGTAACGGTATACCGGCTGATCGCGAAAGGGACGATCGAGGAAAAAATATTGGAGCTGCAGGAAAAGAAAATGGAGCTTGCGGACAAGGTGCTGGGCGGCGAAGGGCTTGGCGGACAGAGGCTGTCGCGCGAGGAAATTCTGGAACTGCTCCGATAAAGGCGGTATACTTTAGAAAAGACAGAGAAGAGGAGACTGCGATGAGAGATTATAAAAATGATATTTTAGAGGCGGGCAGGGAGCTGGAATTTCCGGAGGAAGGAACGCAGGCGCTTTTTGAGGCATGGGAAAAGCTGGCGGCAGGCGCGGCAATGCCGGGAGAAACCGGAAAAAACGCAGGCGCGGCAGCAGAATTTCTTGCATGGATCGAAAAATATGAGCGGGATGAAGCGATGGATTACGGCGCTGCGCTGGAAGCGGCAAAAAAGGCGGGGGAGCAGACCGGCGTGCATCCCTATACGGCGCAGCTTCTGCTGTTTTTGTGCATGACAGCCCATTTAAAGGAGCGGTATGAGGAAAAAGGGATCTGTACAGACATCTGGCGGGATTCCTGCAAGGATCTGAAATGGAAGCTTTTGGAGTGCCGCCGGATGTACGGGATCTGGGGAAGCTTCGTAGCGGGATGGTTTCCGGGATTTTTTGAGCTGACCAGATTTGCGCTGGGACGGCTGCAGTTTGAACTGGTGGATTTTCCGGAGGGCTATGAGAAGGCGGGACGGAAGAAGCCGGAGCAGATGACAAAGGCGATCAATGTGCATATCCCGTCCTGCGGGAAGCTGAATATGGACGAGTGCCATGCTTCCTACCGGCAGGCGGCAGACTTTTTTTCGGAATATTTTCCGGGGGATGAGGTGGCAGTCTGCTGTGAATCGTGGATGCTTTATCTGCCGCACAAACAGTTTCTGGGAGCAGATTCGGGCGTAGTGCGTTTTATGGACGAATACGATATTTATGAAACATATGAGCAGGACGGCGATCTGTGGAGGATCTTTAACTGTGATTATCAGGGCGATCCGGACGGGCTTGCAGAGGATACGGGCATGCAGCGCGGATATAAGAGGTGGCTGCAGCAGGGACACCACGCGGGCTGCGGGAAAGGTGTTTTTTTCCTGAAAAAAGCTTAAAAAAACGCGCCTTGCGCATGACCGTACAGAAGGAGAGGATACAGGATCATTATGGAAAAACAGGAACATGGAATTCGTCAGGTCTGGCATTTTTTAAAACCGACGGTTATCGCGGCAACGGTAGTGCTCATTCTCTTTTTTGTGCTGCAGGGGATCCCGATGAATCAGTCGCTTGACAGGAGGATGGACATTGAATCGGTGCGGGTTACGCAGAACGGGGAAGAACGGATCCTGACGGAGCAGGAGGAAATAAAGCGCGCGGCGGAGGTTGCGGGAATGCTGGCGCGCAGATTTCCCACAGAGCAGAAGGGAGAGCCGGATACGTGCTATGTGTTTACGTTTCAGAATGGAACGGAGCTGACGGTAGGCGTATATGAAAACGATATTTTTTATAATGGGAAGTGGTATACCGGGGCGGCGTCCACGCCGGAACTGTTCAGAAATGTGACGGGAAGCCGGTTTTTTGTCATAGAAGTCCCGGCAGAGGATATGACGGAAGAACACTAAAGACCGGACAAGGGAGAAACGCATGAGGATTTTGCTTGTGATCGATCAGTTCGATCAGGGAAACAACGGGACGACGATGAGCGCGCAGCGGTTTGCGAAGGCGCTTTTGGAAGATGGGAATGAGGTGCGCGTGGCGGCTTCGGGAAAGCCGGCAGAGGGAAAATATCCGATGCCGGAGATTCATTTTTTCCCGCTGGCGGATTCGATCATCAAAAGTCAGGGGATGGTGCTGGCAAAGGCAGATCCGGCGGCGCTCCAGCAGGCGATCGAGTGGGCTGACGTGGTGCACTTTATGATGCCGTTTGCGCTTTCAAGGGTAGGAGTGCGCATGGCAAAGGAGATGGGAAAGCCTGTGACGGCGGCATTCCATGTGCAGCCGGAGAATATCACGTCTACGCTCCATTTGGGGCACAGCAAAAAGGTAAACGAGCTTTTATACCAGTGGTTTCGGGACGACTTTTACAACCAGTTTACGCACATCCACTGTCCGAGCAGCTTTATCGCGGGACAGCTTAAGGATCACGGCTATCAGGCGAAGCTGCATGTGATCTCAAACGGGGTGTCGGATCAGTTTTATCCGAGAAAGAAGGAAAAGGAAGCGGAATTTGCCCATAAATTCGTTATCCTGATGATCGGGCGCTATTCGGAGGAAAAGCGGCAGGATGTGCTCATAAAGGCGGTAAAAAAATCTGCCCATGCCGATAAGATCCAGCTGATCCTCGCGGGGCAGGGTCCAAAGGAGAAGGTGCTGAGGCGTCTGGGACGTTCCCTGAAAAATCCGCCAGTGATGGGATTTTTTGGTACGGACAGGCTCTGTGAGCTGATGGCGATGAGCGATCTGTATGTGCACGCGGCGGATGTGGAGATCGAGGCGATCGCCTGCCTGGAGGCGGTGGCATCGGGGCTTGTCCCGGTCATTGCAGATTCGCCGCTGTCTGCGACGCCGCAGTTTGCGCTGGATGAAAGGAGCCTGTTTCGCGCGGGGGATCCCAAGGATCTGGCGGCGCATATCGACTGGTGGTATGAGCATGCGTCAGCGCGGCGGCAGATGGGGGCGGTCTATGCGGAAAGCGCGGAAAAATACCGCCTGAAAAACAGCATCCATCTGGCAGAGCAGATGTTTGAAGAGGCGATCGCAGAGAAGGGGAAGAATGCGTAAAGATAACAGCATGCGGGGAAAAAATGGGGCTGAAAGCGAAATGCAGAATGAATTCCATCCGGAAGGCATTCCCTACCGCTTTTTGAAATGGGTGATCGTGCGCCTGTTTCCGCCCATATTCCGCATGCTTTACGGCTGGCGGGTTGTGGGACGCATTCCGGAAGAGGTCATGAAACGGGGCTGCGTGACGGTGTGCAATCATATTCATACGCTGGACTGCGTAATGCTGGCGTGCGCGTTCCGGAATCATACGATGCAGTTTTTGTCCCTGCGCGAGAATCTCCATATGCCGGTGGCAGGGGCGCTCGTGCGGCTTTTGGGAGGCATCGGGCTGCCAGAAAGGCTGGACGGCTGGAAGGCAGTTTACCGGCGCGTGGAAAAAGCCTTTGAGGAAGGCCAGTTTCTGCAGGTATATCCGGAAGGGGAGCTGATCAGCGGCTGCAGGACGTTGCGGGAATTTAAGCCGGGGGCTTTTAGCTTTGCCGTAAAATACGGCAGGCCGGTTGTCCCGTGCCTTTTGCGGTATTATCCGCGCGGCAGCGCGTTGGGAAGCAAAAAGGGCAGGAAGCGCAGCGACGGGCTGGAGCTTGTGGTTTTGGAGCCGGTATTCGTGCCGGAAGGGGCAAAAGGGCGCAGGGCGGCGCAGCTGTTAGAGGAGACGGTGCGCGGCAGGATGGAGGAGGCGCTCAAAACAACGGCAGAATAAGCGGATGGCAGAATGAACGGAACAAAGCAGAATAAACGGAGTAGAAGAAAGGAACGGCAATCATGAAAATAACATGGCTCGGAACCGCATCCGTCAGGATCGAAACAGAAGGGGAGCGGATTTTATTTGATCCCTTCGTCCAGCTGGCAGGAGGCGAGAATCCAAACTGCATCGACGATTTTTGGCAGGATCGGACGGTGTTTATCACGCACGGGCATCTGGATCATCTGATGGAGGCGCCGGAGCTTCTGGACGCGGAAACCGGTTCGGACGCCACGGTTTTCTGCGGAAAGGCGGCAGCGGATACGCTGGACAAGATTTTGGAGGACACCGGCAATGCGGTTGTGGTAAAGCCGGGGGATGTGATCCGTCTGGGAAGCGTAAGCGTCCGCGTATGGGAAGGAAAGCATGCCAGACCCGGAAAGGCGGCAATCGTAAAAAAGCTGTTTTCAGGGCGTCTGTTCCAGCATATGAAAAATGCGCTGGCGCTTGCCTATCTGCATCCGAAGTTTCCGGAGGGCGGGCAGACGCTGATGTACGAGGTATGCGCGGAGGGAAAGCGCGTACTCGTGATGGGAAGCCTTGGGCTTCAGGAAAATATCGAATATCCGCAGGGGGCGGATCTTCTGATCCTGCCCTATCAGGGCAGCGCCTGTCTGGAAAGCGCGGCGCTTGATGTGACGGCGCGCCTTTTGCCGAAGCGCATTCTGCTGGATCATTTTGACGACGCGTTCCCGCCGGTATCGGAAAGCGTGGACACGCGGGGCTTTAAAAAGCTCATGGACCGGGAATATCCGCAGATCAGGGTAGTAAAGCCTGTAGCGGGCAGGACGGTGGAGATCTGAAATATTTTTCCACATTTTCCGACTTATATGCTATAATACACACGACAGTGCGCCCATTTTTTCGGGCGGGGCGCGCTGACCATACACCGGAGCGTTATCAATGAGTATCAATTCGATGATTTTTTTAACCGCCTTCCTGCCGATCGTATTTGTGCTGGACAGGCTGTGCGTGCGCAGGACTGCGCTGAAAAATATCCTTCTGCTGCTGGCAAGCCTTGTTTTTTACGCATGGGGCGAGCCGGTCTACATTTTGCTGCTGCTGGCTTCCATTGCGGTCAATTACGGGATGGGGCTCTGGCTGGGGCGGATGCAGCATCAGGGCGCAGGGGCAAAGGCGGTTTTGGCGGCGGGAGTCGCAGCGAATCTGCTGATCCTTGGCTATTATAAATATTTTGACTTTTTTTTGCGGATCATAAACAGGCTGTTCCACAGCGCCTTTGAGATGCAGAATATTCCGCTGCCGATCGGCATTTCCTTTTTTACCTTCGGGGCGGTGGCATATCTGGCGGATCTGTACTGGGGACGCTATGAAGCGGAGAAAAATCCGGTGAATATGGCGCTGTATATGTCGTTTTTCCCGAAGATTTCCGTCGGTCCGATCGCGCGGTATCAGGATTTCGGGCCGCAGCTTCAAAACCGGACGGAAACGGCAGAAAAGACGGCGGAGGGCATCCGGCGCTTTTCCTATGGTCTTGCCAAAAAGGTGCTGATCGCGAATATTCTGGGGGCGGGAGTGGATAAGATCTACGGACAGAACATCGACAGCATCAGCGGCGCGCTGGTGTGGTGCGCGGCGCTTTTGTATACTCTGCAGATCTACTATGATTTTTCCGGATTTTCGGATATGGCGATCGGGCTTGGAAAGATGTTCGGCTTTGACATCTGTGAAAACTTTAATTATCCGTATTTGTCCGGCTCCATTCAGGAGTTTTGGAGACGCTGGCATATTTCCTTGAGCAGCTGGTTCAGGGATTATCTTTACATTCCGCTGGGCGGCAACCGGAAAGGGAAAATACGCACCTATATAAATCTTGGGATCGTCTTTTTAGCGACAGGGCTGTGGCACGGGGCAACGACGGCGTTCATCGCATGGGGCATGCTGCACGGCTTTTTCATCATCGCAGAGCGTCTTGGATTAAAGAAAATTCTGGACAAAATCGGCATTTTCCGCTATGTTTATACGGAACTTGTGGTGATTTTCGGATGGGTGATCTTCCGGGTGGCAAATCTTGGCCCGGCATGGGAATATATCAAGCGGATGCTGATGCCGTGGCGCTATACGGCGAGCAGCTTTGCGCTGCAGGAGCTGGTCAGCAACCGCTGCATCGTGATGGCGGCAGTGGGCGTGCTCGGCATGGGGCTGGTGCAGGCTGCTGTAAAGAAATTCTGCCCTTCCGCTGAAAAATTAAAGGGCGGCGCTTTGGAGCTGGCTTACTGCATGTTTCTGGTCGCAGCGTCCATGCTGCTTTTGGTAAATGGGACTTACAGCCCCGCGATCTATCTGAATTTCTAAGGGAAAAGGTGGACATATGAAAAAAAAGATGGCGTCGGCGTGGATCGCCTGCTTTGGGCTGCTGCTTTTGCTGCCGGGGGCGGTGTGGTCTGTGACGAAGGATCATTTTCGGACAGAGGCGTCGGAAAAAACGGTATCGACAGAGCTTCCGAAGCTGACAAAAGAAAACTACCGGGAATATGCTGCGGCGGCGGAGAATGCCTTTAACGCGTCGGTCCCGTTCCGCAGCCAGCTGATCACGCTGGCAAGCCTGACGGATGTGAATCTTTTCCGGGAAAAAAGCATCAACGACAAGGTTGTGATCGGCGATGATAACTGGCTGTTTTACAGCATGGAATCCAATATTGCGGACTATAAGGGGACGAACCTTTTTACAGAGGATGAGCTTACCCAGATCGCGGCGCAGCTGACGGTGACTGCAGAATGGCTGGAAAGGCAGGGCAGCGAATTTGTGCTCTTTATTGCGCCGAATAAGGAGACGGTTTACGGAGGAGACTATCTTCCCGCCTACTATAAAAAAGGGGAGCTGACAAGAGCGCGGCAGCTGGTTGATTATCTGCGGGAAAATACGGACGTCCGCGTGGTTTACCCGGAGGAGGAAATGCGGGCGTACAAGGATGAACACGCCCTGTACTGGCATTACGACACCCACTGGAATGCGGCGGGCGGCTATATCGGGGCGCGGGCGCTGCTTTTAGAGCTTGGCATCGGGATCCCTCCGCTGGAGGAGGTAACGCTGACGCCGGACGATTATTCGGGATATGATCTGGCAAGGATGATGAACCTGCAGGATTATTATGAAAAAAAGATGCCTGCGGAGGAAAACTATGTGGTGACCGGGTATCCGGACAACAACCTGCAGGCGGTTTCGCTGGACGATGCGACCGCGCTCGTCTACCATTCGGACGCGCCGGATAAGCGGCGGCTGTTTATGGTGCGGGATTCCTTCGGCGTGGGAATGGCAGGGCCTGTGGCGGCAAATTTTGCGGACAGCTATATGGCGCATTGGAACGGATTTTTTGAACAGTCTATGGTAGAAGAGCAGAAGCCGGATGTTTTTGTCCTGGAGCTGGTGGAGAGACGGCTGGATTATCTGCTCACGTTCTGCCTGTCCGACTGAACGGGTGGGAAGCATTTTTCCTGCCGGGACCGGCGGATGCCGGCTGCATGACAGACCTGCGCGCAGGGCAGGCTGACAGCGGCGGGCATCCTTCTATATTTAAAAGAAAGGCAATTTATGGGCGATCAGAAAAAAAAGGGCAGTTCATTTGTAAAGCAGGCGGGAATCCTGGCGGCGGCGGGGATCATCTGCCGGATCATCGGTCTTTTATACAGAAGCCCTCTGACCGGGATCATCGGGGAAACGGGCAATGGCTACTACGCGCCCGCATACCGTTATTATCAGATGATCCTGTTAATTTCATCGTACAGCATTCCGGCTGCGGTATCGAAGGTGATCTCGCAGCGCCTTGCAGTGCACCAGTATAAAAACGCGCAGCGGATCTTTCACTGCTCGATCATTTATGTGGTGGTCGTGGGCGGGGCTGCCAGCCTGTTTGCCTTTTTCGGGGCGGATTTTTTGATCCCCGGGCGGGCTGCGATGGTGCTTCGGACGCTTGCGCCGACGATTTTTTTCTCCGGGCTGCTGGGCGTTTTGAGGGGATATTTTCAGGCGAATAAAAGCATGGTGCAGACGTCCGTTTCACAGATTTTGGAGCAGATCCTGAACGCGGCGGTAAGCATGCTGGCGGCGTGGGCGCTGATGCAGGTATTTGTAAAAGAAGATGAGCTGACGCGTTCGGCGTGGGGCGCGGTCGGGAGCGCGGTCGGAACGGGCATCGGCGTTTTAGCGGCGCTGGCGTTTATGCTGATGATCTACCAGATGAACCGGGGCGTGATACGGCGCAGGCTCGAGCGCGACCGCTCCACCCATCTGCTGAGCACAAAAGAGATTTTCAAGATCATTTTATTCATGGTAACGCCGGTGCTTTTGAGCACCTTTGCCTACAATGCCAGCGCGCTGATCAACCAGACGCTGTACTTAAATCTGATGCAGTCGGTGCACGGCGCTTCCTATGAAGAGATCACGGTCATCAACGGCATTTACGACACGGAGGCGGTGGGGCTTTCCAATATCCCGATCGCGATCGCGTCGGCAATGGCGTCGGCAATCCTTCCCAGTATCGCGGGAAGCTTTGAAACAAAGAATAAAAAGGATGTGAACAAAAAGATCGGCGTGGCGATCAAGACGATCATGTTCCTTGCGATCCCGTCGGCGGTCGGCATGACGGTACTGGCGCGCCCGATCGTCTGGGTGCTGTACAATACGAACGCGGACAGCATTACGCTGGGCGGCAGGCTTTTGGCGGCGCTGGGGGTAAGCATCGTCTGCTATTCCCTGTCTACGCTGAGCAATTCGATTTTACAGGCGGTGGGGCAGGCGTCCCGCCCGGTTACAAACGCGGTGATCGCGCTGGCGGTGCAGACGGCGGTTGCGGGGCTTTTGCTGGGATTTACCGATCTGGGCATTTACAGCCTTCCGATCGCGGTAACGATCTATTCGCTCCTGATGTGTGTGTTAAACGGCTATCATGTGCGCAAAGCGACGGGATACCGACAGGAGGTCGTCAGAACCTTTCTGCTTCCGGCGTGGGCTGCCCTTATCATGGGCGTGGCAGCTGCCGGTATTTATTACGGGCTTGCCTTTTTGCTGCCGGAAGGGTATTTCGGAAATCTGGTAAGCCTGATCGCAGCGGTGGCTGCCGGGGCGCTCGTGTATTTTGCGGCGGCGTTAAAGCTGGGGGCAATGACGAAAAAGGAGCTTTTGGGGATCCCGAAAGGCGCACTGGTCGTCCGGGCTGCAGAAAAGCTGCATTTGCTGTAATCATTTTGTAATATTTTTAGAAAAAGCTGGATTTTTTGGAATTTCAGGAGTACAATAGTTAAAATCGGTCGAACCGTGCCCTTTGGCACGATGATTCAAATAAAATGAAACAAAGGAATTCAGGAGAGAAATTTATGAGGAAAACAAGCCTGTTTGTTCTGGCTGCCGGTCTGACAGCGATGCTGTGCGCCTGCGGTTCTGAAGAAGTCAAGGAAACACCGGTTCCCAGTGAACATATAGAGTCTGAAGAGGCTTCCGCCGGGGAGAGTGAGAGCCAGCAGCCAACCGTTTCGGAGGATGCGGTCCCGACCAGCTATCTGACCGGTCTGGAATGCACCGAGGAGGAGCGCGAGCAGCGCCCGATGGCGGTAATGCTCAACAACATTAAGGCGGGAACCCCTCAGGCGGGGCTTGCGGAAGCGTCCGTGATCTATGAGGCTCCGATGGAGGGCGCGGATGTGACGCGTCTGATGCCGCTTTTTGAAAACTGGCAGGATATGGGGACGATCGGATATGTCCGCAGCAGCCGCGATTATTTCGTATATACGGCGATGGAGTTTGACGCGATTTATTCCCATTTCGGGCAGGCGACCGTATATGTGGGCGACCTGTTAAACAGCGATAAGGTGGACAACATCAGCGGCGCGGTGGCAGGCATCGACAGGCCGGCAACGAAGGCGTTTATGCGCACCGACGAGCGCAAATCCCCTCATAATGTATACACGACGGGCGAAGCGCTGAAGGAGGCTGCCGAGAAGTTCGGATACAGCATGACCTATCACGACACCCATAAGCAGAAGTTTACGTTTGCCCCTCTGGGAGAAAAGGCGGACCACAAGGACGGGAAGGATGTGTCCGTGATGTATCCCGGCGGCAAAAAGACGGGAGTGGCAAACGGCTATTCCAATGTTCAGGCATATTTTGAATATAATCCCGAGGATGGCAAATACTACCGTTATCAGTATGACGGCAAGCACATCGACGAGACGACGGGAGAGCAGATCGCGGTGGACAACGTGATCTTCCAGTACTGCAACGGCGAATTCCGCGACGATAAGGGATATATGGCGTTCGACGTGCACGGCGGCTGGCAGGAAGGGATCGACAAGAGCCAGTATAAGGCGCAGGTATTTACCGGCGGCAAGATGATCGAAGGGACATGGTCGCGGTATGCGGACACGGATCCCGCTTATTATGTGGACAAAAACGGCGATCCGATCGAATTAAACCGCGGCAAGACATGGGTATGCCTGATCTGGAACGACCATGCGGACGACGTTGTTCTGGAGTGAGCAGTCCCGTTGTGAATAGAAGTGAGAGGTGCTTGAAATGAAGCAGATTTGGACAAGCTTCCGTTTGGCCTTTTCGATGTATTCGGTCTTTCCCGCAAGACAGGTGGAGAAGAACCGGGAGAATATGAAATATATCCTGATATTCGTGCCGTTGATCGGTGCGATAATCGGATTTCTGATAAAGGAATGGCAGATAATAAGCCCTTATCTGGTAGATAAGGATTTACTGGGCGCGGTATTCTGTGCGATCATGCCGATCTTTTTGTCGGGCGGCGCATTTCTGGACGGCTTTTTCAGGACGGTGGACGCGCTTGGCTCCCATCAGCCGCGGGCGGGCAAGCTGGAAATCCTGAAGGATTCCCACAGCGGCTATTTTGCGATCGCGATCTGCGTCTGCTATTTTTTCGTGATCGTGAGCCTTTGGAGCGAGATGCCGCTGGACAGCTGGCCGGTGCTGGCGTTTGGCTTTATCCTTTCGAGGGCGCTGTACGGGCTTTCGATCGTCTGCTTCCCCCATACCCAGAAGAGCAAATGCTCCCTGTATGTGAATGAGGGGAAGGACAAGCTGATCGTGGCGGGCTTTATGATCGCCTATGTGCTGATCAGCGTCGTCGGCATGATGATGTGCGACGTGGCGGTGGCGGTTCCGTGCCTGATCGGCGCGCTGCTGGCATTCCTGTATTACTGCTATGTGGCGTTCCATCATTTTGGCGGGATCACGGAGGACATCGCAAGCTTTTTCGTTCAGGTATGCGAGATCATGATGCCCCTCGTGGTGCTTGTGACCAACATCCTGACCCGGCTGGACATCGCAGGGGAATTTTAAAGGAGCGGCAGGTACATGATTTTTCATCGTGTGCCAGCCGCTCCTTTTTGAAAGGACGGGGGATTTTTTATAAGGCGCGGGACGCCTCGAACTGCTCCTTTGCGTAGGCGGCAGCGCCCATCATCCCGGCGGCGTCGCCCAAAACCGCGGTAACGATCGTGCAGCAGCCGTAGGGGATGCGCAGGGCGTGGCTGTCGAGCACGTCCTTTGTGTACTGTAAAAGACGGTCGCCCATGCGGGACATGCCGCCGCCCACGATGATGATTTCGGGATTGTAAAGGCTGAAAACAGCGCAAAGCCCGTATCCCAGCAGCTCTCCGGTTTCCTGCATCGTTTCTATGACGAGAGGATCGCCCTCGTCGTAGGCCTTGGAGAGCATGTCGGCGGTCACCTTGTCCAGATCGTTGTCCACCCAGCCGCAGATGATGCTGCTTCTGCCGGATTCCACCTTTTCGCGGAAGGTGCGCAGGATGCCGAGGGCGGAAACATATCTGCCGAGACAGCCGGAGCTTCCGCAGCGGCATTCCCTGCCCTGCCGGAACATGTTGATATGGCCGATCTCCCCGGCGGATCCGGTGGCGCCGTAAATCACGCGCCCGTCTACGACGGCTGCGCCGCCAAGCCCCGTGCCGAGGGTGATCATAAGGACGTTGTCGCGGTTTTTGCCTGCGCCGAACTTCCATTCGCCGTAGAGATTGACGCGGGCGTCGTTATCAATATAGACCGGGATGCGGAGACGGGTTTCCATCCATGCGACGATCGGAACCTCTTCCCATTTGGGAAAGTTCGGGGAAAAACGGGAAATACCGTTTTTGATGTCGAGGATGCCGGGGACGCCGATTCCCATGCAGGCGATGTCCTCGCAGGTCAAATGGATCTCATCCAGAAGCTGCAGGATCGCAGCGTAGATGCGTTCCAGAACGTGTTCCGAGCCGAAGCGGACTTCGGTGGGGGTGCGCTTTTCGCCGAGCTTTCGGAAGTGTTCGTCGAAAACGGATATTTTGATATTGGTGCCGCCAAGATCCACACCGATATAATTCATGATAAAGTCCTTTCCGCCGCCGCGCGCGGCAAGTGTGATTTGTGGGGAGACGTTCAGGGGTTGGCTGTACCCATGCTGTGAGGACTGGTCGGACGCCGGCAGCGTCGGGCTGCTGCGGTCCGGCCGTCGGACTCCAACCTCGCTCATTGGGAATTTGGATCAAACGCCGATAGATTGTCCGGGACGCAGCCAAAACCGAACGGATCCTCCTGTATTCAGTATACCATGGCGGCACGGCAAGAAAAAGTGGAATTGGGAGAAATTGTGTGGTAAGATAAAGCATGGCGCAGCCGCGCGGGAACAAAAGGGCGGCTGCGGCATATACTTAACACAGCCCCGCAGTTTTGCGGGCAGATGAAGGGCGAGAAAATGGTATCAGAACAATACAGAGAGATGCTGGGGAAAAAGTCGGTCATCCGTCAGCTGTCCGAGGCGGCGGCAAGGCGCGCGGCGCAGATCGGCGCAGAAAACGTGTTTGACTACAGCCTGGGGAATCCTTCCGTACCCGCGCCGGAGAGCTTTCGCAGGGCGCTGCTTTCCCTGATCGAAAAAAATGACCCGATGGCGCTGCACGGCTACAGCCCGACGCTGGGCATCCCTTCCGTCAAGGAACGGATCGCGGATTCCCTGAACCGCCGGTTCGAGATGGCTTACGCGCCGGAGCATATTTTTCCGGTGTCGGCGGCAGCGGCGGCAATCGCGCACGCGCTGCGGGCGGTGACGCAGCCGGGGGACGAGGTACTGACTTTTGCGCCGTTTTTCCCGGAATATCATCCTTATGTGGATCTGACGGGGGCGCGGCTGCGGGTGATTCCGCCGGATACGGACAATTTTCAGGCGGATCTGGCAGCCTTTGAAAAAATGCTGAGCCCGAAGGTGGCGGCGGTACTCATCAATACGCCGAATAACCCGTCGGGAGCGGTATATTCGGCAGAGACGCTGACCGGTCTGGCGGATGTGATGAGGCGCAAGCAGAAGGAATACGGTCACGATATTTTCCTGATCTCGGATGAGCCTTACCGGGAGATCGTTTTTGACGGGAAAACGCAGCCGTATGTTTCAAAATTTTATGAAAATACGATCGCCTGCTATTCTTTTTCCAAAGCGCTTTCGATCCCGGGCGAGCGCATCGGCTATCTGGCGGTAAACCCCGCGTGTCCGTATGCGGCGGAGATCGTAAATATGTGCGGGCAGATTTCCAGAGGGATCGGGCACAACTGCCCGACGTCGCTGATGCAGCTGGCGGTAGCCGAGGTACTGGACGAGACGGCGGATTTTTCCGTCTATGAAAAAAACAGGAACCTTTTATACGATTGCCTGACCGACTGTAGCGTGAGCGTGAAAAAGCCGGAAGGGACTTTTTACATATTCCCGAAAGCGGCGGAGGAGGACGCGGCAGCTTTCTGTCAGAAGGCGCTGGACTATGACCTGGTGCTCGTGCCGGCAGATTCCTTTGGCTGTCCGGGATTTTTCCGGATGGCGTACTGCGTCGATACGGAAAAGGTGGAGCGATCCCTGCCGGTGCTGCGCCGGTTTTTGAAGGAAGTTTACGGCTTGTAAGCCGGAGGCTGAAGGAGGTTTTGCCATGATGTATCCAGTAGGGCTGGTTTTAGAGGGCGGCGCGATGAAGGGCGTTTATACCGCCGGGGTGCTGGATTTTTTTCTGGACGAAGGGATTGATTTTGAAAAATGCTACGGCGTTTCCGCGGGGGCATGCAGCCTGTGCAGCTATTTGTCAAAGCAGCGGGGCAGGGCGTTTGCCACGATGACGGATTATCTGAAGGACAAACGATACTGGGGGCTGTCCAGCCTTCTTCGGACGGGAGATCTTTTTAACGTGCAGATGTGTTACCGGGAGATTCCCGAAACGCTCAATCCGTTTGATTACGAGGCGTTTGACAAAAATCCGAGTCAGGGCTATGCGGTTGTTACAAATATCGGAACGGGGCTGGCGGAATATATACCGCTTCAGGAAATGCACCGTGACATTGAGGCGGTGCGGGCTTCGGCGTCGATGCCCTTTGTATCCCGCAATGTGGAGATAAACGGGAAGGTGTATCTGGACGGCGGGCTTGCGGATTCGATCCCGATCCTCCATGCGGTAACGGACGGCTGCCGCAAAAATGTGGTAGTCATGACGAAGGAGGAGGGCTATCGCAGAAGCCCCCTGCGCCATGCCGGAGCGGCGCGCCTGAAATACAGGGACTATCCGAAGGTGTATGAGCTGATGAAAAACCGGCACAATTCCTACAATGAGACGCTTGACTATATTGACAGGCAGGTGGAGGAAGGAACGGTATTTTTGATACAGCCGCGCCATAAAAGCAGCGTGAGCCGGACGGAAAAGGACGCCGAAAAGCTGCGGGCGCTCTATGAAGAGGGCTATGAGGAAGCGGCGGCAAGAAAAGACGAGCTGCTTGCATTTTTACAGGGCTGAACGGTTCCGTTTTTCGCGGAAACGCTCGAAAGCGCGCAGAGTCTGCCGGATTTTGGCGGACGAAAAAATGGGAAAGCCGCGGAGGCGGCGGAAGGAGAGGTTGAAAGGATGTTGTCAGTAATTGAGATTTTAAAGGCGGTCTTATTCGGGATCGTCGAGGGTGTGACGGAATGGCTGCCGATCAGCAGTACCGGCCATATGATCCTGCTGAATGAGTTTGTGCATATGAACGTGAGCGAGGAGTTCTGGGATATGTTCCTCGTCGTGATCCAGCTGGGCGCGATCCTTGCGGTGGTGCTGCTGTTCTGGAAGCAGCTCTGGCCCTTCCGGCTTGCCAAAAAGGACCGGGCAAAGGGCGTCGTTAAGACGGAGACGATGAACATGTGGTTCAAGATCATCGTGGCGTGCATCCCGGCGGCGGTTGTGGGGCTTTTGTTCGACGATATTTTGGAAAAATATCTGTACAACCCGACGGTCGTGGCGGTTATGCTGATCCTTTTCGGTATCGGGTTTATCTTCATCGAAAACGGCAACAAAAATAAGCAGGCAAGGGTCAGGAGCCTTGCGCAGCTTTCTTATAAGGACGCGGTCATCATTGGCGTATTCCAGCTGATCGCGGCGATCTTCCCCGGCACGTCCCGCTCCGGCGCGACGATCCTGGGCGGTCTGATGATCGGCGTATCCAGAACGGTGTCTGCGGAATTTACGTTCTTTCTGGCGATCCCGGTCATGGCGGGCGCGAGCCTGTTAAAGATCGCAAAGTTTTTCCTGAAAGGATACGGTCTGATGGCGGGCGAAGTAGTGCTTTTGCTCGTGGCGATGGCGGTGGCGTTTATCGTTTCCGTGCTCGTGATCCGTTTCCTGATGGGCTACATCAAAAAGCACGACTTTAAGGTATTCGGCTGGTACCGCATCGTGCTGGGCGCAGTAGTGCTTCTGTACTTTTATGTGATCAAATAACGCGCAGACGGGAGCCGGAACGGCTGAAACTTTGAAAAACGGACTCTGAAAAACAGGCGGTCATTGTATTTTACAAGGGCCGCTTTTTGTGTTATTCTGAGAGAAAGGCAGCCCGAAAAAGGGGTTGGCAGAGCAGACAGAGGTGTGGCAGCAATGAATGAAAAAAATGATTTTTCCGACATTGGAAACCGGATAAAGGATGCGATTCAGGACGCCGTTGAGTCGGGCGATTTCGGCAGGCTTAACGAGGCGATCAACGGGACGGTAAACGGCGCGATCGACGAGGTGCGGCGGCAGGTCGGACAGGCAGGGAATGCGGCGGGAAAAAGGATGTCCCGGTATCGGGAAAACGCGTCGTGGGGCGCAGGATGCCAGACGGCGCAGGCGTATGAGCGCGAGGACGGGACGACCGTTTACCGGACGCCGTCGCCCCGGCGCAGAGGCAGCAGGACTTTTTATAAAAACGGAAAAGTGAGCGGCATTCTGCTGACGGTATTCGGCGGGATCGCGGCAGGGGCGTTCGGGATCCCGGCGTTTATTCTGCTCATCCTGTGGCTCGTGACGGCAAAGGCGGCGCTGAGCACGGTCGGCATGATATTTCTGGCGCTGGCGGGAGCCGGCGGCTTCATGCTCTGGCAGGGCTGCCGCATCCGCAAAAGGCTTGCGCGCGCGCAGCGGTATTTAAAGCTTGCGGGCGACGATATGTATATCTGGATGCGCGACCTTTCGGCGCGGACAGGCATGCGCGAGACTCGGCTGAGACGGCAGATAAAAGCCATGATCCGGGACGGGTTTTTCCCGGAGGGGCATATGGACGAGGAAGGCTCGATCTTTGTGTTAAACGACGAGACGTGGGAGCAGTATCTGGAAGAGCGCAGGGAGCATGAGCAGGAGCAGCTTGCAGAGCGGGAAAAGGCGCAGATCGAAAAGCAGGCGGAAAAAGCGGGAGACAAGGGCGGCAGTGACAGCAAAGCCCGGAGCAGGAACGCAGCGGAGGGCGGCGATTTAGGGCAGGAGGACAGTGCAGAGAAGGAAGCGCAGCGGCGGCTGGAGCAGGAGGGGCACGCTTACATGGAGCAGCTGCGGGAGCTGAACCTGCAGATCCCCGGGGAAGTGATCTCCAACAAGCTCTATCAGCTCGACTACCTGTTAAACCGCATTTTTACAACGCTGCGGGAGCATCCCGAAAAGAGCGCGCAGATGCGCCGTTTTATGGAATATTATCTGCCCACGACGGTAAAGCTTGTGGAATCCTATGCGGAATTTGACCGGGCGGGCGTGGAAGGCGAAAATATCAGAAAAGCCAAGGCAGAGATCGAAAAGACGATGGATACCATTATCAGCGCCTTTGAAAAGGTGCTGGACGGCCTGTATCAGGAGGCGGCTTTTGAGGCGGCGGCAGACGCGAAGGTATTAAAGACGATCCTTGCGCAGGACGGCTATGCGGACCATGAATTTCAGGTGTCCGGTGAAAAGGAGGGTAATTGATCATGAATCAGGATCTGGAAAAGATGATGCAGGAGGCGCCGGCGCTGACGCTGGAACCGTTTGCGCAGGAAGAGGCTTTGTCGGAGCCGGTAAAAGCAGAAGCAAAAAAGCCGGATGAGATGGAAAGCCTGCGGGCGATTTTGTCGCCGAAGGAGCAGGAGCAGGTGGAGGCGTTTGTCAAGCAGATCGACGTGACAAACTCCCAGCTCGTTTTGCAGTACGGCGCGAGCGCGCAGAAAAAGATCGCGGACTTTTCAGAGGCGGCGCTGGGCAATGTGCGCAGCAAGGATCTGGGAGAAATCGGAAACGATCTGGCGGCGGTGGTAACGGAATTAAAAAGCATCGACGAAGAGGAAGAAGAAAAGGGATTTCTGGGATTTTTTAAGAGGAATGCGAATAAGCTTGCCAATATGAAGGCAAAATACGCCAAAGCAGAGGAAAATGTAGACCGTATCTGCAAGGTTTTGGAGGGACACCAGATCCAGCTGTTAAAGGACGCGGCGATGCTGGATCAGATGTATGAGCTGAACCTGACCTATTATAAGGAATTGTCCATGTACATCCTTGCGGGCAAGGAAAAGCTTGAGCTGGTGCGGACAAAGGAGCTTCCTGAGCTTCTTGAAAAGGCGGAGAGAAGCGGGCTTCCCGAGGATACCCAGAAGGCAAAGGATCTGGCGGAGTTGTGCAACCGCTTTGAAAAAAAGATCTACGATCTGGAGCTGACCCGCACGGTGGCGATGCAGATGGCGCCCCAGATCCGGATGATTCAGAGCAACGACACCGCAATGTCGGAAAAAATCCAGTCCACCATCGTCAACACGATCCCGCTCTGGAAAAGCCAGATGGTTTTGGCGATCGGCGTGGAGCATTCGGCGCAGGCGGCAAAGGCGCAGCGCGAGGTATCCGATATGACGAACGCGCTTTTGAAGAAAAATGCGGAAACCTTAAAGATGGCGACGATCGAAACGGCGAAGGAATCCGAGCGCGGCATCGTGGACATCGAGACGTTAAAGCAGACGAACGAAACGCTGATCTCCACGCTGGACGAGGTGATGCGGATTCAGGAGGACGGCAGGACGAAGCGGCGCGAGGCGGAAACGGAGCTTGTCCAGATCGAGGATGCGATGCGGCAGAAGCTGATGGAAATGAGCAGGAAGTAAAAAACAGGATCGGAAGGCTGGCAGAGGAGCGCTCTTTAAAGGTAAAATACCAGCCCTGCGATGCCGCTTAGGAGCATGATAAGAACCGGATTGACCTTTCGGCGTCTTAAAAGGAGGAGCATCCCGCCAAAGAGGAGCAGGGCAGGGAGGCTGAGAGAGGAAAGGCTGTCTTTGGAAAGCGTCTGCGTGCCGAACAGAGTAAGCGTCAGGATCGTGACCGCCGCGGAGACGATCAGCCCGAGCGAAGCGGATTTGAGCCCGTTTAAGATTTCGGTAACGCAGGCAGAGCCGCTGTGCCTTTGAAAAAAACGGAATAAAAGCAGGGAGATCAAGACCCCGCAGAGCACGCAGCCGACGGTGGCTGCCATGGCGCCCGGTATCCCGCCGATCAAAAGCCCGATGAAGGTTGAGGTGTTTACGGCGAGGGGACCGGGCGTCATTTGCGAAATGGTAATGATGTCCGTGAACATTTTTTCGGAGATCCAGCCGGCGCGCTCCACCACCTCTTCCTGAATGGACGGGATGACCGCGTAGCCGCCCCCGATGCTGAGCAGACCGATTTTTAAAAATGTGAGAAAAAGACGGATAACCGTGTTCATGATCCGGAGCTCCTTTCAAAACCGCCGTCCGGCGTCCGGGCGCGCAGAAAAAGAAAGCGCAGCGCGCAGGCGGCGCAGGAGAGGGCGAGGATAAGCGCCACATTGACGCTGAAAATAAAGTTGGCGATAAAAGCGATGGGGATGAGCGCCGACAAAAACAGGGAATGCTTTTTCAGCACCGCAGAGCACATGTCGGCGACCAGATCGACCATGAGGGCGGCGACGCCGGCTTCCATCCCTTTTAAAACCGCAGATACAACCGGATTGGAAATAAAGGCGCTGTAAAATGCGGAGATCACGGCAAGGATGATCAGCGGCGGCAGGATGGCGGCGGCGCAGCTGACAAGGACGCCCGCAGTTTTCGCGATCCGGTATCCGGCGAGGGCGGACAGATTGACGGCGATCGCGCCGGGGGCGGACTGGGCGACCGCAGCCATATCAAGCAGCTCCTCTTCCGAAAAGTCATGGCTTTTTTCCACGAAAAAACGGCGCACCATGGGGACGACCACATAACCGCCGCCGAAGGTAAAGGCGCTGATGAATAAGTTGACGGCAAAGAGCCGGAAATAGGTTTTGAGACGGTATTTCATGAATCCCTCCGTTAAATGTAAAGTCGGATTTTATTATAGGGGTTCCGGAGGAATCTGTAAAATGCTATAATTTGATGGAACAGATGAATTTTTTTCATGGGAGGGAATATGGTATTCAGGCATCTTGAGATTCTGGAAGCGGTGGCGGAAACAGGGACGTTTACGGGGGCTGCGAAAAAGCTTTTTATCACGCAGTCTGCGGTGTCCCACGCGATAGCGGAGCTGGAACGGCAGGCGGGCACAGAGCTGTTCGAGCGTCTGCCCAAGGGGGTAAGGCTGACGCCCTGCGGCGCTTTGCTTCTGGAAGAGGCAGGCAGCATCCTTGCGGCGTGCAGGAATCTGGACAGGAGGCTGCCGCAGCTGGAAGAAAATACGCCGGTAAACGTGGTGTCGAGCATTACGATCGCTTCTTTTTTGCTGCCGCAGATTTTAAACGGGTTAAAAAGCGCCTGCCCGCAGCTTCGCGTATCGGTGCGGGTGGCAAGCGCGAATGCGGCGGTCGAGCTTTTAAAAAGAGGCGACGCCGACGTGGCGTTCTGGGAGGGAAGCGTAGCGCCGGAGGAGTTTGGGACGATTCCGCTGGGGGCATACCGGCTGTGCGCGGCGTGCGCGCCGGATTTTGCAGCGGCACAGGAAAAGCTTGGCGTCCGGGAGCTGTGCCGGTATCCGCTGCTTTTGCGGGAGCCGGGAAGCGCGATCCGGGATACCTTTGATCATATGCTGGCACTTCACAACCAGAAGGCAGAGCCGGTGTGGGAAAGCGTGAACTCTTTTGCGCTGATCAAGGCTGCCGAGGCAGGGCTGGGCATTACGGTGCTGCCCGAAAAGCTGCTTCAGGATTCCCTCCTTTTGAAAAAATTAAGGGTGCTTGCGGTGGAGGAGACGGAAATGGAGAACCGGATGTTCGCATTGTACCACAAAGACAGGTATGTGCCGAAAACGGTGCGGACGATGCTTGCAGAGATCGCCGGAAGAAAAGAATGAGAAAGGAAGAATAAAGAACGGGAAAACATTCAAAAATAATCGGATAAAAATTTTTGAAAAAAATTTAAAAAAGTGCTTGCATTTTATGTCATAGTTTGGTATATTAAATGAGCGCGATGAACAGGGCAACAGTTCAGAGCAAGAGATTTAGGGCTATCGCCAAACGGTAAGGCAACGGACTCTGACTCCGTCATTTCAAGGTTCGAATCCTTGTAGCCCTGCTAA